>NZ_FQZV01000017.1 GCF_900142145.1 Geosporobacter subterraneus DSM 17957
ATTGGTTTTAAACAGCTTTTTAATTAGTTTAGGAAAACCAAGCTTATGGGCGAATTCCTTAATCAGAAGTAGGCCAGAATCAGAGGATAAATCCCCTCCTGCGAAATTAATTTTAATTTTACTGTTGCTTTCTGAGTGAAGTGCACTTAGACTAGACATAAGGGTTTCTCCTTTGTGAAATGTTAGTTGTGGTGACTTCATTTTAACAAAGTTGAAACTCTTTTTCTATTGTATTGGTTTCACTTTTTAAGTGAAACCAATAATAATGCAAAACTACTGTAACTATGCGGCACGAAGCAATGCTGGATAAATTATGATGAATAATTCAGGTTACACTTTTTCTACTTTGTCAATTAGTGATATTCATTAGTTTTCAATGCTAAAGAACCTTGTTCAATTTAATCAATGTGCATCCTGAAAGAAATATTAAATTCATTATCACATTTTAAGCATTTCGCACGGCTGTTTTCCAAAATGTATATTTTCTCCAACTGATTACAATATGAGCGTTATATATTAGGAAAACCAACAAACTGTTGAAGCGGTGGGGTTATACCACCTGCAAATGCGAGTTGACTTCAATGTATTCGATAATGCGGCGTAGCTCGTCGGCAAACTTAAACCGTATGCTAATGTCGCCGCCCTCGTATACCTTGATATGGTCAACCAGTTCAATCAGTATTTCCCTTGTCAACTTGTCGATGTTCTCATATTTTCGGAAAGTAGTCAAAAACGGATTTTCAACGTCTATGCCGTTTTCCAGTTCGTCCCGCTCTTTTTTCAGATTGGCAATGACCTCACTGATGGCCTCATTTTGCCGCTCGTAATCTTCGCTCATGTGGCGGTAATCATTGTGCGTAATGACACCGTCTTTCCAGTCCTGATAAAGCCCTTGCTTGTATCGCATGATTTTGGCAAGCTCCTTTTCTTTTGCGGAAATCAGCTGTTCAAGCCGCACAGACTGGCTTTTTTTAAGCGGGGCCATATTGATTTGGGAAACGATAGCGGAGTAGCTGACCGCAAGGTGTACCTGTTGCTGAATGGCGTACAACGTAGCCGCTTCAAGCCTTGTACTTTTAATCGAGTGCATGGTGCAGGCTTTTTTTGAAAGGCTCTTGTATGTGCCGCATTGATAGTAAACATACAGTTCTTTACTTGCTATCCGTGACATTGCCCTGCCGCAATCCGCACAGCGGAGAAAGCCGCTGAACAAGTATAGTTGCTTTTGCTTTGGCGCGGTACGGGTATCGCGCTTTAACAGTTGCTTAACCTTTTCAAAGGCTTCCCGGTCAACAAGCGGCTCATGGGTATTCTGAACGACAATCCAATCTTCTTCGGGTACGGCCTCGATTTTGTGTATCTTGTAGCTTTTGACACGGTTTCGGCCTTGCGCCATATCCCCGACATAAACAGGATTTTTCAGCATGTTGGTGACTGTTATGGTACTCCACATCGGCTTTGCCTGTCCGTTGGGGCAACTGTACTTTAGGCCCTGGCTCTGCTTGTAAAGGGACGGACACATAGCGCCGTGGTCGTTCAGATGGTTTACGATTGCCCTAACCGCCATACCGTTTAGAAACATGGCAAAAATCTGTTTTACCACTTCGGCGGCTTCACGGTCTACAAGCAAGGCGTGTTTGTCGTTGGGATCTTTGATGTAGCCATAGGGAGCGTAGGAGCCGATAAACTCACCGTTACGCTTTTTGTAGTCAAACACCTGCCGGATTTTCTTTGAGGTCTGATAGCAGTATTGGTCGTTCATCACGTTTGTTATCGGAACAACCATACTGGAAACGCTCTCCGGGTCATTGTAGCTGTCTATCCGTTCATGCAGGCTGATAAACCGTACATTCATCTGCACAAACAGCCTGTCAATCAGGATGCCCGCTTCAACATAGTCGCGGGAAAGGCGCGAAAGGTCTTTGATAATCACGCAGTTGATTTTCCCAGTGCGAATGTCGGACAATAGTCTTTGAAAATCATCGCGGTCGGCGTCTGTTCCGGTAAAGCCATCGTCTTTGTATTCTTCCGACCATTCAAATTCATCCACGTTCATCTGCTCAAACTCGTTGAGTATTTTCCGTTGATTTTCTATGCTGTCGCTAACTTCCTTATCTTTGTCCTTAGCATTGCCACGCTTGAAATCGTCTTTGGAAAGCCTTAGATATTTTCCTAACCGCCATTTGGGAGTTTGTTTTGAGAATAGGGAAACGGCGATATTTGTTCCCCTGTTTTTTGTGCGTGCCATGTATCCTCCTTCCTATCACATTACACCTATATTATACCATTTGGGCATAATGCGAACAATGTAGTCGAGCCGCTAAAACAGCGTGTTTATGCTACTTTGGGCCATGTTGGCCCGAAGTGGGGGCGGCCTGTTATAGACCACTTTTTTGCCGTATCAGAAAATTGGCAATCATATCTTGCAGGGGTGGCCCATCATCTGAAAACTCAATTTTTACCGCTGTATCCCCAAGACGGAAGCAATAAGGATTTTTCACCTGTGCCAAAATCCGAGCGGCGCGTTCTCCTTTTGACAGGCTGTTGTCAAATGTTATGCCGCTAACATCTGCTAACTGCGCTTTATCTACTGTGGCAATATCTACGCTTTGCATTATGTTGATTTCTTCTTGATTCAACATCACTCTGCGCCTCCTTTTCAAAGCCATAAAATATATGTTTAGTTTCCTGATTGTCCTGTGAGGAAACACGAAAAGCCAGCACTTTGCAAATTGCAAATGCTGGCCTTTGATCTTGCCTCACACTTCAGTCCAAGTCGGCCCGAAGTCAATAGGGACTGTTACGGTAATGCTCGTCGGCTTCTTCGATGGACTTGAAATCAAAAACCTCATACAACTCCATCACTACGCGCTGAATATCATCAGGTTTGAAGCCGCAGTTTTCCATAGTCCATATGACATAGCCTCGGCAAGCGTTGTTGCTCCATCGCTCGGTCAGCATCATATCTAAAATCATGTCTTTTTCCATTTCGATTCTCCTATTGTAAAATAGGCGGAGCGCCGCGCCGGAAAGCGTCGGCCTGTCGTAAGACAGTAAGGCCCGGCGCGGCCTCCTCCTGATGATATTCTTCAAAACAGATAACCCAGACGGGCGGCGGCTTATCCACCCCATAGGATTTTCACCTCTCCCCATTCTGATGGCGAGGCGTCCTCATTGCCTGCGACGGCTCACGGCCTAATGGCCGCTTCAACGCTCGGACTGTGACTGAACGCAAGTGTCAAGGCTTGTGTGCTTTATTTGGCGGGGCCAGTTTCGACCCGCCTGTGGCATGGGCCTTGTCGCTCTCCCCATTCTCTGGCAATGGAGGTCATGGCGGGCCTGTCACTTGGCACACACACCCTTCGTATCCGGGTATCTTTTTATTCAGTTTTCAAACAGCACGGGAGAAGTCCCGACTTTGGGCCAACGTAGCCCGAAGTAAATTCCTCTCTCAATAACCATGAGATTTTTGATGCAAAATCGACCCGTATCACAAACGGTTTTTCAAGAATATTTCCATGCTGCGAAGAGCGCGGTTTATGGATTGACGCACATTCTTTTCACTCACACCCTCGGTACGCGCAATTTCGGTTTTGCTCATGCCAAGTATGTAATGGGCATAAACCCTCCGGCCCTGTTTGTTGGGGAGCGCATCGAGAGCGGCATGGAGTTCCTGCGCCGTTACCTTGCGCTCATAAACCTCGCAGGGGGAGAGAGAAACAAAAAGCGCGTCATGCTCAATACCGTCGCCCGCATCAAGCGAATATTGAGCTTTGTTCCAGAACATACGGCGGATATAGTTTCGCTCTAGTCGTTTGGCTTCTGTTAAGGTAGCCGCCACTTCATCGGGTATATCAATAAAAAGGTCAGCATTGTAAAACGGGTAATAATCCCGCAGATTGATCTTTGCCATATGGCTTTCCTCCATTTCGATTTTTGGTGATGGCGAATCTAAATGGAGGCGGCGGGGAGCGGCATCGAAACTGGACTTCGGGCCAAGGTGGCCCGAAGTGGTATCGGAGCTTGTCCGACAAAGAAACGGTCAAAAAAGGGCGCAAAAAACACCTTTACGGGGATAAGCCCGAAAGGTGTCGAATGAAAAATGTGTGCAAAGCGCACGTGAAATTTTTATTGCTTTTTTTAATTTTTTAAAGAAGGGAACTGCGGCTACATCCAGCCGCCATGTTTACTTGGCGGCCCCTCCGTTAGCCAGAGCAAGGTTTTTGCGCGCATAAAAGCCCTCCAATCGCATAACTGGCATTGGAAGGCCCTTAAAAGCGCGCATTTAATTCCTACCAATTTTAGATTGGCAGTAATTTTAAAATTTCAATCTATCGGCCAATAGAATACCCTTTAAAATATTAGTGCACTATTTTGTACTAAAACGTGTTAGAAAGATCGTTTATATTGTTGATATGAACACTTTGCTTTTGTTATAGTAAAGTTGGTTACAGTAATAGCAAACTAACAACACATTCCAATAAAGCCAGAGCCAGAATAATATTGATAATACGGTAATGTTTTATATATGTTCTTTGAAATACGCCGCCTAAAGTGGCCCAAGTCAAAGTCGCAATAGTACCAATTGTCGCAATAACTATTTCAAATAACAGTAACGCACCAAAAAGCGAATAGAAAGGCAATACATATCCTGTTAATGCTGTAATTCCAAATAAATAAATTTTCACATTGACAAATTGCAGAACGAACCCAGTCCAAAAGGACGGCTTGCTGCTCATTCCGTTTAAGTCTGGTTTGCTTAACAAAATATGTATTGCAAGCCATAAGATGTAGGCGGCGCCAACATATTTCATTATGGCTATAACAGGATTTAAAAATCTTTGCATCCCATACACTAATATGGCACACAAAACTTGTACAGCGTAATATCCCGTAAAAATACCCAACAATAAGTTTTTTCCTTTTTTCCAACCTACACGCACTATAGTATTAAGGGCGAGCAAGTTGCCGGGACCTGGTGTGAAAGCATTTATAATTGCATAAATAATAAAACTAGAGATTGTTTGTATATCCATACCATAAATATCCTTTCTTTTTGCGCCTTATTTTAAGTGGTATGGTTCAATAGTCTTTCAAAAACACGCATAAACCAACTATTTTTTTCACACCTTTGGTTGGCATAGTATTATTCAGACGCCTCTGTTTCTTTTATAAAAGCGCTGTCGCAAAGTTATATACTCTTCTATAATAGTCAATTCTCACTGTATAGATATAAAGCCAGTATTTAAATCCTCAATAATATCGTCTACATTTTCCAGCCCAACAGAAAGCCGTACCATTCCCGGATGGATACCCGCATCCTGTAGCTGTTCATCAGTTAATTGCCTGTGTGTTTCACTTGCCGGATGCAAAACACAGGTGCGAATATCGGCAACATGTACTTCATTTGATGCCAAAAGTAAAGAATTCATAAATCGAATTGCTTTTTCTTTACCGCCTTTAATCACAAAAGAGATGACACCACTTGCACCTTTTAGATATTTTTGAGCCAAAGTATAGGAAGCATTGCTTTCCAAACCCGGATATATTACCTTTTCCACATAATCGGAGCTTTCCAGATAGTGAGCAACCTTCATTGCATTTTCACAGTATTGTTTCATACGAATTGCAAGGGTTTCCAGACCCATGTTGAGCAGAAAGGCAGAATGGGCGGCAGGGTATACGCCGAAATCTCTCATAAGCTGCATTCTTGCTTTTATGATATAGGCGCTTTTTCCATAGGTTTCTGTATAGGAAATTCCGTGATAGGATTCGTCAGGCCCGGTTAAGTCAGGGAAGTTTCCAGAGTTCCAGTCAAAATTTCCACTGTCTACAATAGCGCCCCCGACTTGTACCGCGTGACCGTCCATATATTTACTTGTGGAATGCACGACAATATCCGCACCAAACTCAAACGGCTTGCACAAAATAGGAGTTGCAAAAGTATTATCCACAATAAGCGGCACATGATGTGCATGAGCAATCTGAGCAAGTCTCTCAATGTCCAGTACAGTTAATGCAGGATTTGCCAGTGTTTCTCCAAAAACTGCCTTAGTATTTGGGCAAAAAGCCGCATGAAATTCTTCATCACTTGCGTCCTGTTTGACGTAAATACACTCAATGCCTAACCGTTTGAGTGTGAAAGAAAACAGGTTTATGCTTCCGCCATAAATTTCAGGAACACTGATAATACTATCCCCGGCAGAACAGATATTCAGAATAGATAATAAGAGTGCCGCTTGCCCTGATGTTGTACATAAAGCTCCAATACCGCCCTCTAAATCAGCAATTTTACGTTCTACCGCCATTACAGTCGGATTTCCAAACCGGGAGTAAATCAGACTTTTCATTGGGTCATCAAAAACTGCGGCGACTTCTTCTGTGGAATCATATACATAAGTTGTACTTTGAATAATTGGCAAAACGCGTGGTTCCGCGTTTTGCGGCGTATATCCTGCATGTAAACATTTGGTTTCGTCTCTCATAAATTCATCTTCCTTTTGTTTTATTTAATCATAACACAATTTTCTCGCCATAAATAATACCAATAAAATATGGCCTGACATAGCTAAAAGCTATATAAGGCCATATTTGCAAAAATCTCATATTATATTTGCTTGGCAATATTTTTAAGGGCATCCCAGTAGATTTCGCCTAAATGGGTTAACGTCAAATCCTTATGTTTTAGTACGCCGACCCTAATCTGTTCATTAATGTTTAAAGGAATAGAAACGATGTCTTCACCATGTAGATATTTGGGAAATATTCCCGTTGATATAGTATAGGCGTTTAATCCGATCAAAAAATTCACGATTGCTGCTCGGTCGCTTACCCGAATACTCTTTTTTACGTTACGGGTGCTTAATATTTCTTCCGAAAAGTAGAATGAACTATATGCACCTTGCTCAAAAGATAGACAGGGATATTCGTCTAAATCTTCTAAATTGATTAAACCTAAGCCTGCAAGTGGATGAGCTTTGTAAAGAAATACATGTGGTTTTACGGTGAATAGCGGATAAAATTCAATGGAAGACTCGTCAAGTATCTTGCGTATAACGGTTTCGTTATATTCACTCAGATAAATAATGCCAAGCTCGCTGTGTAACAATTTAACATCTTCAATTATTTCAAAGGTTTTTGTTTCTCGGATAGTAAACTCATATTCCGCTCCACCAAACTCTTTAACTAGTTTCACCTGATAAATGATCCTTGAAAACCTTGAATATAGTGAGTTTGAGGCAGGGATTTCGACTCTGGATGTCGAATTATACAGCATAATACAAAATTTACAAAAGGTGATAGATATGCTGATACTTGATTATCCAGAATGGAATCAACCAACCGTTGCACAAGTGCTTATACCCAAAGCTGCATACCAGTTAACTCCTGAACTCGAAAAGATTGATAAGCTACTACAGGACGAATCATTTGAAGAACCGATTGTCAAACAGTTCAATACACAGCGTGGGCGTCCGACCGTTCCGGTCAGAGTATATATCAGAATGATGTTTCTTAAGTATTACGCCGGATTAAGTTACGAAGATCTTGTCCCGGAAGTTACGCACAACCTCATGTATCGGTTCTTTTGCCGTATACCGATCGAACAGAAAGTACCCGATGCTACCGCCTTAATGAAGATTACTACAAAGTATAGTGAGGAAGTCATCAATGAGATGAATCAACGACTGCTGAAGTCCCTGGTACAAAAGAAACTGTTCAAAGGCCGCAAGACTCGTATTGATACAACAGTGGTGGAGGCCAATATCGTCCACCCTACGGATGCGGGCCTGCTGTACGAAGGCGTAAAAAAGTTAACAAAAGCAGTCACCCGCATAAAGCAAGCTTATGGGAAGGCTTCCCGACAAAGTACGAAGTCGATCCGTAAGATGAAGGATCATATATTATCGATCAACAAGGTTCTACGCCGTCGTACAGACGATACACGAAAGGAAGTCCGAAAAATTACCGGTCAAATGGCAATAGAAGCTCGAAAAGTCCTGGCTCAGGCAGACCGTTTGGCAAAGAAGCTCATTCCCGAGACGGAGAAAGATCGTAAGCTCCGGGGGAATTTACTTGATACCGCCAAAAAGGTTTGCAAGATCATCGAACAAAGTGAAGCTGTCAATGCTGGGAATACAAAGCTTGCCGACCGGCTCGTAAGTCTTAATGATCCTGATGCCCGCCCCATTGTAAAAGGGAAGCTTGGAAAGCGGGTTGAATTCGGATACAAGCTTCAAATACAAGAAACAGAAGGTGGTATCGTAACAGGCTACCAACTGTATAAAGGCAATCCTTGCGACAGAATCCTGGTCGATGATGCCTTGCAAAAGCACAAGGACTTATTTGGCAAAGCTCCTGTAGAAATGGCACTTGATCGCGGATATTACGATTCCGATAACGAGAAATTAGCCTACGGTGCAGGAGTCAAGCATGTTTGCATTCCCAAGATCGGCAGAAAGTCAAAGGAGCGAACCGAGTTTGAAAACACACCGACATTCCGACGGTTGAAGCGGTGGCGTTCAGGAATTGAAGGCCGTATCAGTTGTTTAAAACGCCGGTTCGGTCTAAACCGCAGCATGCTAAGTGGATACCGGAAAACGCAAACATGGACCGGGTTGGGTATTCTCGCCCATAATCTGAGGCAAGCAGCCAAATTGATGGCCTAAAGGGGTAAAAGTGGCCTGGTATCTCACATATTCAAGTATCAAAGTTCGTCAATTCTATGTTTTAGAAGCGTGTAGCTTCATAAAAACCGGTTTTGTCAGGTCAATCTAACTAGTTCAACAAAAGCATTTGCAGCAAATGTATAATGTTGCGTTGAAATGCAGAATCGCTGTTTTGCAGGAGTGCCTGTCAGATATTTTTCTTCTAACATGTCTGTCTGTTGGATAACCTGCCTGGCATATCCTAAAAACTCTGCACCGTCGTTTGTTAGCGTAATACCTCGATTAGTTCTTACAAAAAGAGAAAGCTTTAGTTCATTTTCCAAATCTTTTATGGCATTAGAGAGGCTAGGTTGTGAAATAAAAAGAGCTTTGGCGGCTTCACAGATAGAACCTTTTTCAGCCACGGATAAAACGTATTTTAGTTGTTGTAGAGTTATTGTCAACACCCCCTTAATTCTTTTGATTATACTTTATATGAATATGGTGTAAAAGTCAATTTACAGGGCTACACGTCTACACAAAACGGTTTACAGGGCTACACAAAACGGCAAGCAGGGCCTTTGTGTCCACAAAGGCACGCTGCACTCATTCCTCCCTCCGGTCGGACTGGCTCCGCTCTGCTTGTTGGTGCGCTGCCCCAATCCCCGTCAGACCTCCGCTTTCGCGTCGTCTGTTAAGCGCCTGCGGCGCTGCTGCGCGTCCCGACCTGGACGCTTTTTACATGCTGGAAAAGGGAAGATGAGGGGAAGCCTATCACCGCAAATTTTCTTGCTCCGGCGCGGATGGAGAATAGCGTAAAAGCCGGTCTGTATTTTCTTTCACCGTCAGCAGATTTTTCATATTTTCCCTGGCCTGACGGTAGCCCTGATAGAGCTTTTTCTTCTCGGCAAGGAGCGCGGCGTATTCCTGTTTGAGCGTATTGATGGAGGGAAGTTTTTTAAGCCCCAAAGCATCAAATGCTTTCTTTGCCGACTGATGTAAAATGATTTCTCCCTCATGTTCAGCAAGGAATTTTTTGCTATAGCCAGCCTTGCGGTATTGAACATAAACTTCCCGTGTCCGGCTGTAATTTGAGATATGTTTTTGCAGCTCAGAAATTTCCTTCATGCGGGTTTCTACCTGTTTAATTTTTTCGGAAAGAGCGTTAAAAGCTGCGGTCGTTTCTGCCGCTTTTTTCTCCAGAGCGGCATATTCGGTTAGGCCGTTTTCCTGTAAAAAGATTAACGTCTGCGCTGCCTGTTTCAGGTTGAAAATCTTTGCCCAACGTTCGTAGCCGTAGCCTTTTCCTGCCTGGATTTTTGCTTGAATATCAATCAGCAGATTAACCTTTGCCGTAGCTGGCTCAAAGGCGCTGCCGCCGCCGGAAACCACCATGCGGATACCTTCGATCCGTTCCCGGATTGCTTGCTCGGTGTAGTCACCTTTTAAGGTATCACACCGGGTTCCACGTTTCTGCCCGGGGCCGGTAAACTTAATGTGCTTACCACGCTTGACCGCATATCCCGATGCTTCCATGAGAGAAAGAAACGCTTCAAAATCGGAGGGCTTTTTCTCCAGTGCGGCGTCGATGGCCCGGCGCAATTTTTCCTGAAAGGAAGGAGGCTTTTCATCACCCAGCCACGTTCCGTAATTTCCCTTACTCGGCTTCGGATTTTCAACAATAGACAGTCCGTTCTCAATGCAGATTGTATCGCTTAACCTGCGAATGGCCCGACCGGAATGAAGAAAATCATCAAACTTTCCCGTGCAGTCCAGGGTGGTGGAATTGAAGTAAATATGCGAATGGATATGGTGTTTATCCTCATGGGTTGTTACGATAAAGGCATGGCGGCCTTTGGTAAAACGCATGGCAAGCTCATAGCCGATCCGGTTCGCTTCTTCGGGTGAAATTTCCCCCGGCTTGAAAGCCTGTCTGATCTGGTAAAGAAGAATATTTCTGTCCCGTTTCTGTTCCCGTCCGGTAATATAATAATACTGGCGTTTGGCAAGCAGAAACTCGGCGTCAGCCGTTGCAGGATCGCACATATACGTGGAAATCAGCAAGCCGTCCCGCGTCTTTTTTGGGTTCTTTCCATAGTCGAGACTTTTCTTCAATGTCGCCAATATACTCCTGCCTTTGTCGATATGCCGGGGTCTGAAATAGGTGGTTGCCATAGGAGCCCTCCTTTCTAAAAAAAGAAGCGCTCGATACCGATCAAATCGGAAACAAGCGCCTCTTTTTTCATATGATTTTTTTACGGTTATATGTCCATGTTCTTCCTTGACCATAGGTGCAGCAGCAGGATAACCAACGCACCGACTATCCAGATGCAGTATGTCCAAAAGAGGTTGCGTTCTGTGATGCTCCATGCCACAGCCCCAAAAATAAAACCCCAAAGGATGGATAGCAGGATGCCAATAATCCAAAAGCCCGGCTTTGTCATTTGCAGCCCGAGCAGAATTCCAAAAACCGCAATTCCGATTACAATCGCCAGCACCATGTGAACGTGCAGCACACCATGTGCTGCGAAGCCTGCAATAACGCCGAGTGCAATACTGTCAAAAACAATAATCTGTTTGAGAAAAAGGCCAATGATAAAGATTACAATGCCAACCGCTGCGCCGATCAGCAGTTCAAAGCCCGCCGCCGCTAAAATTCCCATAACACCCCTCCTTTTGGATTATTATACCATCAAGGTCGATCTGTTTCCACAATAAAAAGGAAGATGGCAGTTCTGCAGAAAAATTGCTTTCTGATTTTTTAATTTTTTATTCAATCTGCTCGTCCGAGATATCAATGATGCGCAGTTCCAGTCCCTTTGCCGCCGCCATCCGGAGGGTCTGTGCAGCATCGCTTTTTTGTTTTCCGTCTGAAACCGCAATGACTCTTTCCGATTTCTCGACTAAATAACGATTTCTGGCGAAGTAGCAATCCCGGTCTCGTTCGTGGCTGATTACTTTGACACCGCTGCACTGAGGCATCAACTCTTGGAACCGCCTATCTTTGGATTTTATCCGATCGGAGTAAGGGATAACCGCCTCCACATACAGATCGGGATATTGTTTCTTTTTTTCCGCAACAATAGCGGCAAAGTCCAAATCCACGTTATTTGACATACTGCTGAGGAATCTGGTAAATCCGTCCGCAATGGCCTTCTCGATTTCACGTTGAAGCTCCTGCCTGACGTACTCGATTTTATTTTTGGGTATCTCCCGAGGCCCTGTAACACATACTGTTTTCATGTCCTTCATCCTTTCCGTACTAAATATGATTTCGTACATTTACAAATATAGTAGCTTATATCTATTATGTCAATTATAATACTCTCTCACAATTGGCAAAATCGCTCCTTTTATAGAGTAAAATCTATTGCAAGGAGGTTGATACCAATGGATGAAAGTTATATACCGGAAAGGCTGGCGCAGCTGCGGACACAGATGGGTGTATCGGCGCGGGACATGAGCCTGTCGATGGGACAGGCCGACAACTATATTAACAATATTGAAAACAGAAAAGCCATGCCGTCCATACAGAATTTTTTGTGCATCTGCGAGTACCTGAAGGTGACACCAAAGGATTTTTTTGACGAAGGCACTACAAATCCCGCACTGCTCAATGAACTGATCACGGAGCTGAAACCGCTGAACAACAAAGCGCTTGAAAATCTGCTGAACTTTGTACGGGAGCTTCAAGGAAAGAAATAAAGGGTTGGATAAGAAGCTTGAACGATTGAATATTTTACTTGGGAGTACATTGTGCCCTCTGAGTAATGGAAAACTGACCGGAAAAGGCGGCTCACGATTTCTCATGAGCCGCCTTTTCCGGTCTGCAGTTATTTAGTTCGCTAACGTTCCGGGTCGATGCTTTTCTTATTTTGGGATTCAGAGCCAGGAGTTTCGACCGCCTTTTTGCCCTCGGCAAGCTGCTGAAGGATAGATGGTTTTTCCACAGGCGGCATATCTTTTCCGTGTTCCTGTGCAATCACCCTCTCACAAAAGTGTAAAAGCCCCGGTATGCTGTTTGTCGCTGTTTCCCAAATGACGTTTTCATCCATCTCGGTGTAAGCGTGCGCCAGCCAGTTCCGCATTCCGCGTATCAGACCCCATTGCATCTGCTCTTTGGTTTCCTCGCGAAACTCAACCGAAAGGCCGTTTGCCAATTCCCCAATCTGCAAAATGCACATGGATACTGCATTGAAATACGCCCTATCCTGTATAAACAACTGATAGTCCTTTCCAAATCTCTGGATAAAGCCCGCGATGTCCCGGCAATAGTTTTGGATATGCAATATCCTCTGTCGGTCTCCGCTATTCATAAATCTTTATCATCTCCGTTCGTACATTTTCAACGAACCATGGCGTCCGCTGCTGGGTACTTTCCTGCTCTAAAGTCTGTGTTGTAATTAAATCAACTTCCTTTCCGATGCTGTCGCACAAGTCGTTGTACAAACCGCCCATGTCAAACAGGCTTTTCACTTTGGAACCCATCCGATCAACCAGCACGTCTACATCACTGCTTTCCGTCGCTTCGTTCCGGGCATAGGAACCAAAGAGGTACACGGCGCGCAGGTTGTATTTCTCCGCCACCGGCGCTATCCTCTTTCTCAATTCGTCTATGGAATAAATCATGCGCCTCACCTCACTTTCTCCATGCTACGCGCTGCGATATATGTTTTAATGCTTGTTTGCGGTATCTCACACTGGATGTCTGGAACAACCTTTATGCTATCAATGGCCGAAATTGCAATCCCTTTTCATTATATTATACACCAAAATCTGTATTTTTACTATTGCAATTTGACGGAGCTCCAATGAAAGAAATAATGGGAAGGTTGATAGATAATAAATAAACAAATGAATTATGTGAGAATACAGAAGAATGAAACACGGAGAAAGCGACATATTCCCATGTTGGAAATATGCCATTTTCCCTCATTTTATATGCTATAGCTCGGATAACTTTCTGAGAATCCCGTTTGTCTGTTCCCAAAGCCGGTTATAATGTCCGCGCAAATCTTCAATATCAGCAGCGTACAAGTTTCCTGTTTCATTAGTACGGCGGGCAATCTGGTTCATGTTGTTGGTCGCGGTTCGCAGCAGGGTCACCATTTCCTGCACCTCTGACAGATCAAGCTGCACCACGTAACCATCCACGGCCATTTTTAAAAGATAGGCTCTCATATTGCGGATACCTGCCAGTTCCATTTTTCTCTTAATCATGTCGCGTTCCTGCTCATTGACCATAAAATGCAAGTTGATGTTTTTGCTTCTCTCCGGCATGGGTAGAACACCGCCTTTCTATTCTTTTCGTGAATGTATTTTTGTTTTTGGATATAAAAAGAGATTGCCGCCCGGCGCAAGAAAGCGCACAGGCGGCTATTTTGACGATGGAGAACCATTTTATATAGTCAGATCAGCATCCCTCCTATAGGGTAACGTCATGGTTTTTTAGTTTATCAGACAAAACCTTTAACTTGCCGCCAGATGTACCGGAACGCAGATTTTCCAGAATGGACGGCTTTGCGCTTTTGGCATAGGCCAGATGGGGCAGGTCAGATTCCGTCATTTCCATAACGCGCTCCGGCCCGCTGTCGATGTTCAGCTGAGCATTGAGGAAGGCCAGGCGCGCTTCTTTTTCGGCCAGTTCCCGTTCCTGTGCGAAGGGTTTTTTCAGCTCTCTTTTTGCATCCTCCACCTGCTGGTAGAGGTTTTCAAGCTGGTTTTTAGAGGTCTCCAGCCTTTCCGGAATATCTACCCGCAGGGCATTGTTGATACGGGTCATGTTGCCGAAGGTGTCCATACCCAACTCCACGGAATAGCTCAAATCTCCCTTGAGGGTCAGATTGAACTTTTTGTAGAAGCTGTCAAAGGAAAGGCTCATGTCAAAGCCCAGGTAGGAGCCGATCTTCGCCGGTTCTTTTCCTACAACCGTCTTACAGGCTTCCAGCAAAGCCTTTGCCGCAGGCTCCTTTTCCGTATACTCTACACCCAGCACTGTCATGGTAGGAAAGGACGGTGCTGCATGGGAACCGACCTCGGATGCACCTGTTTCGGGAGCATCTGAGGCTTCTGTCTGTGCGTCAGGGGCTTTCGGCAGGTTTTCCATATACCGTGACATGTCCTTTTCCGCGCCTGCAATCCGGCTCTTGGCGGCTTCGATGTTTTCGGGGTAGTATTTCAGTAAATTGTCCTCCAGCCGGTAATGCTGGCTTTGATGGTCAGCCCGGAGCAGGCGCAGACGCGCCACTTCAATGTCCAGGTCGATTTTCTCTTTGATGAGTGGGTTTCCGGCACAAAGCGCCTTGATTTCCGCATAAGACAGTGCGGTTTCGTCCACGTCCTCACAGGCACGGACAGGAGATTTGCTAGTCATGATCTGCGAGATAAACTTCTGCTTGTTTTCCACTGTCTGCCAGAGGTAGGCGTCGAATGTCCCTTCGGTAGCATAGCGGTAAATATAGACTTCGGGGTTTGAGTTGCCCTGCCGGACGATACGACCGGCGCGCTGCTCCAGATCAGAGGGCCTCCAGGGGCAATCGAGGTCGTGGAGGGCGATTAAGAGGTCCTGCACATTGGTTCCGGCCCCCATTTTGAAGGTGGAACCGAACAGGATGCGCACCTTACCCTGCCGTACCTTGGCGAACAGCTCCTTTTTGCGGTCCTCGGTGTTGGCGTCGTGGATAAAGGCGATTTCATCCTCCGGTATGCCTTTGGCGATCAGCTTGTCGCGGATATCGTCATAGACATTGAAACGCCCGTCCTTGTTGGGGGTAGAGAAGTCGCAGAAGGCAAGCTGGGCCAGACGGTCGGCTTTGGTTTCCTGCCATATCCGGTATATGTTTTCCGCGCAGGCATTGACCTTGCTGCTTTCATCGTCGGGCAGCATGGGGTTCATCAACCGCTGGTCAAGGCCGATTTTACGCCCGTCCGACGTTATTTTCAGCATGTTGTCCACGGTAGGGTCAACCAGGTTGGCATGGACAGCAGCGGCCCGGTCGGAAAGCTCCTTGACCATTTCCTTCTGCAATTCAGTGGGCTTGACCACCACGGTTTCATAGTTGGCCTTTGGCCTTGGCAGGTCCAGCGTATCGGCAGTTTTGACATCCGCCACTTCCTTGAACATGGCCATAAGCTCAGGCAGGTTGTGGAACTTGGAAAACCGCGTCCGCGCCCGGTAGCCGGTGCCCTCCGGGGCCAGTTCAATGGCCGTCACTGTTTCCCCGAAGGTGGACGCCCAGGCATCAAAATGGGTCAGGTTCTTTTTTACCAGCAGGTCATATTGCAGATACCGTTGGATGGTATACATTTCGACCATAGAGTTGCTGATGGGCGTACCTGTGGCGAAAATGATGCCCTTGCCGCCCGTCAACTCGTCCATGTACCGGCACTTCATAAACAGGTCGGAGGATTTCTGCGCGTCGGAGGTGGATAGTCCCGCCACGTTGCGCATTTTGGTGTATAAAAAGAGGTTTTTGAAAAAATGGCTTTCATCTATGAACAGCCGGTCAACACCCAGCTGCTCAAAGGTGACCACATCGTCCCGGCGCTTCCCCTCCAGCAGGTTTTTCAGCCGTGCTTCCAGGGATTTGCGGGTCTTTTCCAGCTGCTTGATGGAGAAGTTCTCACCACGGGAGCGCTTTAACTCATCAATGCCCTCCATGACCTCCCAAATCTGTTCCCTAAGAAGACGTTCCTGCCGCTCTACGGACATGGGGATTTTCTCAAGCTGGCTGTGGCCTATGATTACCGCGTCATAATCGCCGGTGGAGATTTTTGCGCAGAATTTCTTGCGGTTTCGCATTTCAAAATCTTTTTTCGTTGCCACAAGGATGTTGGCCGAAGGGTACAGCCGCAGAAATTCCGACGCCCACTGCTCTGTGAGGTGATTGGGTACGGCAAACAGGCTCTTCTGGCAGAGCCCCAGCCGCTTGGATTCCATAGCGGCGGCCACCATCTCATAGGTCTTGCCCGCGCCAACCTCATGGGCCAGCAGGGTGTTCCCGCCGTAGAGGATATGGGCGATGGCATTCATCTGGTGTGTCCGCAGGGTAATGTCGGGAGAAATGCCGGAAAAATTGATATGGCTGCCGTCATATTCCCGGAGCCTTGTGGAGTTGAACCGGTCGTTGTACAGTCTTACAAGGGTCTGTCTGCGCTTCGGGTCTTTCCATATCCACTCCTTGAACGCCTGCTTGATGGCTTCCTGCTTCTGCTGGGCGAGGGTGGTTTCCTTTTTGTTCAGGACGCGCTTTTCCTTGCCGTCCTCATACTTGATGTCATATACCCGCACATCGCGCAGGTTCAGCGTGTCGTCAATGATCTGGTAAGCGTTCATGCGCTCGGTGCCGTAGGTGACAGTGGCCAGGATGTTGTTGTAGGGGATGCGGTTTTTGCCCGCCACCTGCCATTCGCCGGTGTATTCAAAATAGTTGACTTTCAGATTATTGCGTAGGTTGTAGGAGGGCTGCAACAGCTCAAACATGAACTGCTGGACGTATTCCTTATCCACCCAGGTGGAACCGAGACGGACGGAAATTTCGGAAGCATCCAGGTCTTTGGGCTGGGCTTTTTCCAGCGCTTCAATATTGGGGGCAAGCTGTGGTGCAAGGTCGGGGCGCATTTCGGCTAAAGCTCTGGCAAGACGCAGCTTGCTCCGCACATCGCCGGAAAGATACTCATCGGCGGTGACAAAGGGCAGCTTATCCAGATCATAAAAGGCTTTCGGTACGCTCTCGGGCGGCTGCTCTCCTAAATCACGGAATATGATGCCCTCCAGGTCGGATATCAGCCTTTCTTTGGAGAACCCGGTCAGCTGCTGCATAAAGTCCATATCCACACAGGCGCGCTCCCCGATGGATACCGCCAGCGCCTCGCTTGCCGTATCCACCGACGTGATGACGGTTTTCTGCTTGATGGTGCGCTTGGTGAACATATCGGCCTTGCACGCAAGGTTTCCGTCCTCGTCCAGTATTTCAAGGGAACAAAGGAGAAAGTAGGCCGAATCCGCGGAAAAGGCCCGGCTGTTGGCTGTGGCGTTAATCAGTCCATACTCGGCGGTAAAGGCGTCGTACAGGCGGTTCAGTTCTGCCTGCTTCGCTTTGATCTCACTATCGCCAAACTCCTCCAATTGCAGGTCGATCAGCTCATGGACGCAATTTCTCAGTTCCACCATGCCCCGGATGCGGTCAAGTGTCGCAGCGGGAAGGTCCACGGGGTACATGCCGGAGTTTTCGCGGTAGTACACCCGGTCATCCACAACGGTGTAGCTGAAATTGCGCACATTGGGATCTGCCGGGATGGATTCGTCCAGAGTACCCTCAATGTCGTCCAGCTCCGCCTCGGTGATCTGCCCCCGGATATTCGACAGGGCCTCCCGGAGCTGCTGAGCAAGGTCGGCTCCGGGAACGGGGCGGCAGGTGGTTTCCCTGCGGTCGCCGTACATCATATCGTCGTATTCCATCGTACCCAGCACCATTTCTGGATGCTCGGCAAAATAGCGGTTGACGGGGATGCCGTCCTCCGTCACGCCCAAATGCACCCAGTCAGGTTCTATATCCATGAGCCGGTCACGACGCTGCAAAAACAGGATGTCGGTGGTGACTTCGGTGCCGGCGTTGGCCTCGAACGCATTGTTAGGAAGCCTGACGGCACCCAAAAGCTCGGCGCGCTGTGCGATATACTTGCGTACTTCCGGGTTTTTCTTGTCCATGGTGTACCGGCTGGTGACAAAGGCCACGATACCTCCCGGGCGCACCTGGTCTAAGGTTTTTGCAAAAAAATAGTCATGGACATGGAAGTTCTGCTTGTACCTTTTATCCATGACAGGATAGTTGCCAAAGGGTACATTGCTTACGGATACGTCAAAAAAGGCGTCGGGCATGTTGGTCTGTTCATAGCCCGTCACCCGGATATCGGCATTCGGGTAAAGCTGCTTTGCGATCCGGCCCGTAATGCTGTCCAGCTCCACGCCGTACAGCCGGGCGTTTTTCATGCTCTCCGGCAGAAGTCCGAAGAAGTTGCCCACACCGCAGGCCGGCTCCAGCAGGTTGCCGGTTTTGAAGCCAAGGCGTTCCACCGTGTCATAGATGGCTTTGATGACCGTTGGAGAAGTGTAGTGGGCGTTTAAGGTGGAGGCTCTTGCCATGTCGTATTCTTCGGGCGTAAGCAACTCTTTGAGTTCGGCGTACTCCTTCTGCCAGCCGTCCCGGTCGGCGTCGAATGCCTGGGGGATACCGCCCCAGCCCACATAGCGGGATAGGGTTTCCTGTTCCTCGGGAGTTGCATGGCGACCTTCGGCTTCGATCTGTTTCAGGGTGCGGATGGCTGCAAGGTTATAGCCAAACTTTGTTTTCTGGCCGCCTTCGCCAAGATGGTCGTCGGTAATGCGGAAGTTTTTCGGCGGCAGTATGGGCTGCAGGCTCTGCTCCGGTTCCGGCTCGTCGATGTCCGGCAGCTCCTCGTTCGCAAAGTCTGTATACTCCCGCTGGGCGTAGGCAGCTTCCTCCGGCGTCAGAAAGCGTTCTTCCTCCATCAGCCGCGCAATACTGCGCTGTACCACGGGCCATGAAAGGTTTACCGGCTCCGCGCCCTCCTTGGTGACAAGGAAAGCAGGCAAATCGCCGCCGTATTCCTCCCTTAAAAAGGCGGCGGTTCCCCGCGCGCGGGGGCTGGCCTGCATATACTGGTAGACAAGTATTTTGCTGTCCAGGCTGCCGTTCCACCGGATCAGGGCTGCATCAATATCGGCCTGGATGATTTCGGGCTCGGGCGGCTCGTCCGGCAGCACTGTTGCACCTTTTGATTCAGTTGACGGCTCCGCCGAAATATATTCATCCGTAGTGTCACGGGAAGGGCGGTCATGCTCCGGTAGTTCGTTTTCAGCCGGTGCGTGCGGCTCCGTTCTGTGTGTGTCCGCTTCTTTTTCCGCACGTTCGGCAGCTTTCTGCGCAGCCGCCAGTATCGCATCAATGCGGGCGATGTCCTCGGGGGTGGGGTTTTGCAAGCGCTCCCGGATATAGGCAATTTCCTCACGGGTCAGTAAAAAATCTTTTTCAGGCTTGCGGGTATCGGAGGGAGCAGCAGAAGGCCCGGTTTCCGGCAGGGCTTTGGTTTGCTGTTGGGGTTCCGGCTGTTGTTGAGCTTCCACCTGTTGCGGGGTAGTTTCCTTTTCCTGCCCGGAACGCCCAAAAAGCTCCGGTTCCCGCTCATAAATCCCCCGCAGGACGGGCGCAATCTCTCCCCAGGCAAAGCTGTACCGGGAAATAAATCTGCTCTGCACATCAATGACAAGTCCGGCGGCCTGGGCAAAGTAGTCTGCGGTTTCTCCGGTATTCAGCGTCATTGTCTCTGCTTCCCCGGAAAGGGTGCGCGAAAGGTAGTCCACAATATCGGAATTGGACGCACCGTCCTGAAACAGCCTTGCCAGCGCATCCCCGTCAGGTCCAGCCAGCAGGCCGTTCTCCAGCACATCCCGTAAATCTTCGTGTGCATTGTCTAGGTCGGCGGTCAGATAGTCGGTAAATGGTTTATTCTTCGGATTGCGGGCAAGGAGCTGTTCAAATCTTTCCCGGCTTTCCGCACGGAAGATGGGATACAGCAAGGACGGGTCTTGCAGGCTGACATCATAATCTCCGATGCGGTCAATGATGTAGGGCTTGTCGCTTTCCAGATACACCGTGTCCCCCACGGCATACACGCGTCCAGGAGCGGTGGCCTCCGATGATTCCTGTGCCTGCTCCGATTGCGGTTGGGACAGAACACCCGCAGCATCCGGCTCCTTATGCGGTGGTGATGGCTCCATAGAGATAGCTTGTTCTCCCGGTGTTGGTTTGGTGAGGTCTGCTTCCTGTTCTGACAGCGTTGTATCCGGTTGCAAAACGGTGTACCGCCCATCGTCCAGATATCCATCAAACCGGGAGCGGAACATTTCCACAGGCTCCTGTTCGGGTTCGCTGGGCAGAGTGTAATACACATAGTCTTTATCTACCCGGTCGATTACCAGCCGGACATGGATGTTGTCGGCGGAAAGCGCGTCAATGGCGTCTCCCGCACGGTAGGGAATATGCTGTTTGGGGCTATAAAAAACATGGGGCTGCTCTCTGGCTTCCAGAAAGCGCCCCGCCTGCACAAGCTCGGAGACACGCCGGTGGACTTTCACCCAGGGCAAATCAAGGGATACGACGGGCCTCCGCTGGGCCAGGGGGACGGTTTTTGGGTCGCCCTTGGAAAGCGTGATGCCGGTATCGCTTCCCAGCAGACCTAAATAGCCTTCGGCCCCATCCGTGCGAGGCATAAGGTACACTCCGTCGCCATAGATGTCTTTGACAAGCTGTGCGGCTTCCTTTGAGCGGGGATTTTCCGTGAACTGCCTGATGATGCGGTCATACTGCTCTGGCGTCTCCACGGCTCCCAGCAAAAGGGTGTCGATTTCCTCCTGTGAAATGCTCTCGGTGCTGGAGGGAGCAGACGGCTCCGTGCTCCGCTGGTTTTCTTCGATAACCGCCCGCTGTTCCTCCACGCCTGGCAGAATGGGCTGCGGCAGGTCGAACAGAGACAGCTGGGCATAGGGCTGGGATACCGGCTCGGAAGTCCGCCGTTGTGCGGCGGCTTCCGGCGCTGTCAGGCCGTCCAAGCCGGGAAACAGGGTGTAGGTTCCGTTTTGGTAAGCGGTGAGGTTTTCAAAACCTGTCCGTCTTGTGGCATAGTACCGGTCATCCGGATGGGTGCCGTCCAGAATGGGCTTCATGGCGGTAAGGAGCTCCGCCACCTTTGCCGGATCGTCCAGCATGGCGCGGACGGCGCGCCTGCCTTCGTCGTCCCAAATGTCATTAGAGGAAGGGTATGGCCGTTTGATATCCTCGGGCAGGTTATAATAGAAATTGGTCACATTCCGGGCCAGCATATCCTTCTCATATTCGGGAATACGGTCAAGCTCGGCGCGGGTCATATACCGCCCGTCCTGAATCAGCTTGCCGATCCGCTTCTCCGCGGCGCTCCAGGAAAGCTTGACGATATCATAGGGATTGGAAAAGCCGCCGCGCTTTAAAATAATGCCTTTTCCCGGTTCACTGTCGGCCCAGCTGTTGTCCGCACCGGATAGGGCATGGGATTGGCCGCCCTGCCCATACTCGGTTTTCAGGAAATCCGCCCGTTCCTTCGGGGTGTGATTGTGCAGGAAGTAGGATAATATCCGGTATTTTCCCGATTGGTAGGAGCCTCCCCGTAAAAGATAAGCGTCCACCTCGTCCTCGGTGATAAAGGGCATGAAGCCTATGGACGGCGGTTCGCCTGCCGGAAAAGAAAGGGGTGGAATGCCTAAATCCCGTACATCCTGCAACAGGCGCGACGGACTGTGCCACAGGCGTTTGGGCGCGTCCTGGTCAGTAGAGAGGGCCGCAATATCTTCCTCCAGCCGTTCCAGTATCAGACTGTATTCCCCAAGCTCTCCCTTGTCGAGAAGCAGTTCCTTCACTTGTGCGGCGTCGGCGGGAAAGCCGCCTGTTTTGGAACGCCAGGCTTCCGGCATTTCGCGGAAATCCCGCAGATCGTCGCGGTAAAAGAACAGCAGCCGTTCGGCAAGCTCATGATGCTCGTTGTCCACGGCCTCGTCAAATACGTCATGGGCAACATATTGACCCGCGTCAAGCAGCTCTCGAATACGGACAGCGGCCTGTTCCCAGGTGATATGCACGCTGTCGCGGGCCTGAAGAGCAGACTTGCCGCGCCCCAGGGTCAGGCCGGTTTCATCAAACCAGACGGCTATCTGCTTATCGCCAAACTGAAAGCCCTTGCTGCCCTTACGATACTCCCGCGCCAGGAATTCCGCGTTCTCGGCGGGCGTTTTATCCTTCATAAAGTAGGCGGCTATATGCAAGATACTGTTTCTCTCGTTGCCGCCGTCCCGCAGAATTGCGTCCAGCTCAACGGTTGAGAGGAAGGAGCCCATCAGTGTATCGGTCAGTGGGGGGATGGCAATGGAAGCAGATGGCCTCGGTTCACTGGACGTATTCCCAACCTGGGAATATGTTTCCGCAGCGGCTTCCGGCTCCTTTTTGGGCAAAGAAATACCGCCCGGTACAGGTGGTTCCTGCTCGGGCGGTATTTCTTCCGATGTTTCGTTTAATTGTAAATCAGTTCGTTCAAAATGGTTTCCTCGGCCTGGGCTTTCAGACTGTTCATGTGGCTCACCCAGCCCATCTGATCTGTCGTTTTGTCCGGGGGCGGGTTCTTCCCGGTTAGCTCCTTCATCAGTTGTTCCATTCTCTCGTTCGCTGTCCGGTCGATCTCCCGCAGGTGGTGATACAGCTTCTCTCCGAGAAGCAGGGAATTGTACGACATGGCCCGGTGCTGTTTCAGGAAGTTTTTCCGCATCCGTCCGTATTTGCCGATTGTCTCCTCCGTCACCGGTGAAGCCTGTTCTTCCAGAATCAGATCGGGAAGCAGATAATCTCCTGCCTGGCTGTAGGTCAGCGGACGGCTGTTGTCCGTTTCTATCTCTTTGCTCATATTGGGCGCTCCTTTCGGCGGCTTTCTGCCTTTCATATTTTTTAATAACAGCCCCGATATCCTTTAAAACCTGTTCGGACAGGTCGCTGACCGCCGTGCCCAGCGCGTAAACGGCGGCAGGAGTATTAAATTCAAAAACCTTTTGAAAATCCCCGTCCTCAAAATATTCCTCCGTGTTCAGGCCACAGCGGGATATCAGGCTGTAGGCAATGCTGACGGTCAGCGCTTCCCGGAAAGCCACTTCAAGATTAAGCTCGTCATAGTCTTCCAAAAAACTGCCTTCCGCAATGTACCCGATTTCACGGGCGTTATCGTCATAATACTCCCTTGCAAGCTGAGATGCAATGTTGTAAAGGGAAGTACCCAAATCGTTCTCCACATTGTCATAGGTTTTTGCAAGGTATTCCATGACGGGCGCATGATGTTCCTCTCGAAGCTCCCATAAAAAGGGGACGCGTGCATCCTCCCGTGCGGGCTCGGTATCCGATATGTCAAAGACATACCGCAGTGCCGGGCGGTCGCCGCTGTCATCCATAAGGGCAATCCCCTTTGCGCCGCGCCGCACCCAGCGGTTCATGGGGCTGTTCCAGGTTTCGATAGGCGCGCAGGCCGTGGCGTCGGGGCGCTGGGCGTAAATCATCAGCTGGTCGGCAAAGGAATACCGGTACAGCCTTGCCGCCGTGTCCAGAAAGCGCGTCCAATTCCTGCGCCCCTGCGTAATCTGCCGGGCCTGCTGCTCCGCCAGCTGGGAATACATCTGAAATTTCGTAGCCAAATCGTGCTACACCTCCGTTTCTTCTATCATTCATAGTCCGGAGCAAGGACAAGGGCGGCGAATTCCCGGTCAGTCATGGCTTCCAACCTGCCGATTATGCCCTGCGCCAGTTCTTTCAGTTCCGGTTCCAACAGATGAGGCAGGCTCTCCCCTATCCCGGTAAGCAGTCTGCCTCTGTCGCTTGTGTCATAGACACACATGAGATTGATTTCTTCTACGGTAAAGCCCATTATTACACCTCCCGTCCGCTGTCGCGTTTCGAAGTGCCTTTCGGTTGCTTGTCTCCTGTACGGCAGCCTTTTTGCCTTCTTCCAGCCGATTTAGAACGGAGGTCTTTTTTTCAGCTTTCGGAGCGGATTTTTCCAGTGCAGCAAACTCTTTCCGCGCCACGTCAATAAATCCGTCCAGTACGGTGGGGTGGGTATTTATCGTATAATAAATGCTTCTTTCTTTGGGTATGGAAAAGCCTTTACCCCAATCCTTGTTGTAACGGGAAAAACGCCCGTCATGCTCCAGATTCTGCAAGGTGGCAGCCAATACCCAGGCTACACGCTCCGCGCCGTATTCCGCAATAACCTTCTGTGCAGCGCTATCTAAATCATACCGGTAGAGAGCATAGTTGCTGTCTTTTATGGCTTGTTCGATTGCCTGGGCACAGGCTCCATTTATACGGTTGCTGTCCCGGTAAAGGGCAAGCTCATCCTGTTGTCTTGCATAATCTGCATCCTGTTTATAAACTGGTTGATTTTCCATTCTCATACCTCCCGTTCTCCGTCGCGCTTTGGCGCGGTTTTCTGTGTGTCGGTTCCCTGGGAAACTGCTTTTTTACCTTCCTGCAATTTCGCAAGGATGGAGGGCTTTTCCGTGCGTCCGGGCTGTTTTTGTTCGTTTTTGACCGCTCTTGCAAGGTCAAGGAGAGAAATCTGCTTCCCGGGCTTAGCCTGTTCCTCCAGTTCGGAGACGGTGGGAGCAGCGGGTTCCGGTTCCTTTGGCTTTTCATAGGTTGCAAGCTGCTGTAACAGGGCTGTAGCTTCGGGCACATCGGTTTCTTCCTCGATGGCATATTGCAGCATTTCTTTCATGCCGGAAAGCTCGCCGTTTTCAATATCCCGCGCTATGGAGCGGATATTTTCCTCTTTGTCTTCCACATCATCGCGGTAGCCGTAAGTGTCAAAATTCTCGGCAAATTTATCAAGACGGGTAGCAAGCTCCATTACAGGGTCAAGTTCCGGCTGCTTCTCATTTCCCAAAAAAGCGGGCAGTTCCTTAAAGCCGAAGCTATCCACATAATGGGAAGTGCTCCCGCCGTTTCGTTGCAGGCAAACCACATCGCTGACCGATAGGCTGTGTCCCCGAAAGTCAGCGGGATGGTGCAGGTTGAATTTCTCAAAGATGCCTTCCAGCGTATCGTCAGGCGACAGGGGCGCGACATAGACCAGCTCGTAATTGGCCCGGTCTACGGTCAGGCCGTCTTTTTTCAGCTGTTCCAGCGGTGTAAAACGGTGGAAATGCAGTTCCTCGCCGCCCTTTAACTGAAAGATACCAAAGCAGTCCCTGTCACCGTACAGCAGCCCTGCTTCCCGCGATGCTTCACTGTTTCTGGAGGCGTCTTTTAACATAGCGTACTCCCGCGATGCCTGCCATTCCCCGGCCTCAATGCCGAAAATCCCGTCATGTCCGACGATTTCGTCCCGTTCAAAAACCATGGCCTCGGTGTTGTCCGGGTACAGCATGTAAACGGTATGGTCGGCGTCATACAGCGCCAACGCCCGGTCTTTCAGCAGCGGAAGCATGGAGGGGTCGGTGTAGCCGTACAGGTCGCGCTCGGACAGCTCGATAGCGGGGTCGGGCAAGAAATCGTCTGTTTCCGGTTCGACGGGCGCATCCTGCTCCTGATGCGGTGCTGCCTGTTCTGGTGTGCCGGCAACGGGCGGTACGGAGAAAACCGGTGCATCCTGCGTAGCAGACACACTCATTTCGGTGGTACGAGCGGTTTCCTCGATTTGAGCCTTCACATCATCCGGCATATCCTTGTCATAGAACGTCACACTGCGGTCAGTGGCAATATGCGCCACGGTGACGTAATCGCCGTCCTTTTCCTCCAAACGGTTCCAGACGGTCAGGCCGTTCCCCATATGACCGTAGCCCAATTCATACTGCTTTTCAGGCTTTGGTGTGTATGACGGTGCGGGGCCGGTGACGATATACTCCACGCCGCTGATTTCCTCAATATGCTGGTTGGGCTTTAATTCGGGCTCTACCGCGGGTGAAGGCTCCTGGCCTGAAACAGGAGCATCCGGCACAGGCAACGGCTCCGGCGCGGTCTCGTCCTGCTCTTTGGGTGTAAGATCAATCCCTCGCTCCTTGGCAAGCATACGGAAATTTTCATCAATGCTGTCAATAAGCTCCGCCGCCGTTTTGCGGATAATGTCCAGCGAAGCGTTCAATTCCTTTAATTCACGGGTTTTACTCCATTCGGCTAGATACCCGAAGCTGTTGGCGGCGGTTTCAATGCCGTAATACTGGCACACGGCATAGGAAACGCTTTCGGCCTCTACTTCCTCGGTGCGCCGGTCTTTTGGCTTTGCTGTCTCGTCCTCCTGCTGCAAACGCTCCAAATCGTGGAGCCTGGCATGGGCGATCTCGTGGATTATTGCCGAAACGGTCTGGATTTCACTCATTCCGGTACGGATGGCGATACTGTCTCCCATGCGGCAGATGCCGTCCGTGCCGGGTTCCAGTGGTTCAAACCGGATGGGCAGCGGAGATACGGCCCTAAGAGCGTCCAGAAAAAGCGCATAGTGCTTCACGTCGCCGGTCAAATCCTCCACCAGGCTTGGCAGAGGTTTTCCGTCTGTCTGTGATACGTCGAATACGGGAATGACCTTAAAGCGCGCAATGCGCACCTCCACTTCCTCCGTGACGGGCAATCCGTCTGCGCCGAGTATGGGACGGCGGGTATCCGGGTCAAGCTTCTGCTGTTCTTTTGTAACGGTAAAGGGCGTGGGAGCAAGGATTTTGATGCCCGTTTCGCCGCGTTTGACATACCTGCCGAATTTGGATTGCCATGCCTGGTATCCTGCCACCAGCGTGGCGTCGGGCTTCTGCATATAAATGAGCAGGGTGTTCCGGGTGCTGTAGCGGTGGAACCGGGACATGGTTTGCAGGTAGGACAAATATTTTTCACCGATAAACAGGTCTTTAACGCCCTGTTCTAGTCGGTCGGTGATTTCCTTCACCTGATTTTTTGTGCTGTTGGCCTTATCAGCCATTGTGTGCCTCCTTTCTCACATGGAAAAGAACCGGATTAACGCTCCGGCTTTCTGTGTTTAGGTTCTTTCGGTGTGGGATTGACCCGCGCGGCGGTTTTCTTTGCGGCATCCAGTTTCCCAAGCACGGATTGCTTTCCCTCCGCCTTTTGAAGCGCCGACAGCTTTTCCGCCGCCCACTCCGGCATACGGTCGGGCCGGATCACGCCGGCTATGTAATACCGTTCCCAACGCATCGCTTTGCCGGTGAACAGGTTCGTGCAGAAAACAGCAGTGCCCCGTGCATCCGGATCGCAGCCGTTGCCGCCCGTGGCAAGCAGCAGTTGATGGTCGGCAGTGCGCGCTGCGGGTGTGAGTTTTCCCGGGGCAATGACGATAAGCCGGTTTTCGTAATTCCATCCCCGGCTGCCCGATATGCAATCATCGGCGGTCAAGGGAATATTGGAAACACCGCGCAGGGCACGTTCCTTTTCAATAAGCTCAACACGCTTTGCTGTCCGGTTTAAAAATTCTTTCATGACTTCCAGATAATCGGCGCTGACCGCAATATTGGAATATACATCCACACTGAACGGGTTATCCCAGGAGCAGTCACACACCATGAACGGCTCGGCGGCAGAAGCATCCTCAGCCAGCACCACCTCGCCGCCTGAAAGGTGGATGGCATGTTTCACTTCATAATTTTCAATCATCCGTTTTTCATCAGCCATATAAAAAGCACCTCCATTTCATCCTCAAATCCGGCTGAAAACAAATACGACAACGGCAAAGCTGAAAGCGCCGACACATAAAAAGACGGCCAGGGGCACACTCCGTTGCTTTGTCGCTTTTGCGTAAATGCAGGCAGGAAGCAAGGCAAGCAGGAGGATGGCCGCAAGGGTATTCAGCCCGAAAGCAAAACCCATGGCTGCCGTCAGCTTGATGTCGCCGCCGCCCACGCCGCTGTATTTCATGGCAAGGAATAAAAGGCAGAGCCCTGGCAGAAGGCATCCCGCGATTCGTTCATACAGGACCGGGGCAGGCAGCAAAAAATCGGATGCAAGCCCGGTCAGGAGAATGGCAATCCATGTCCAGTCGGGAATGATCCGCTTTTTCAAGTCCGTAACCGCCGCCCACAGGAGGGGGATGGCGCAAAACAGCAGCACCATTACCAGTCACCTCCCGTCACGTCGTCGGAATACATGCTGTCCATTACAGGAATGGCAAGCTGTCCGCCCGTAATCCACCGGGACAGGGTGCCGCCCGGCGTATGTACATCGGTGACAAGAAGTTGTACGGTGTAGTCCTTGTCGTCGGGGAACCAGATGGGGACATACTGCTTCCGGTACTTAAAGGGAGATGCGGGATTCTCCTTGAAAACAAACAGGCCGTCTTCTTTTACTAAAGGAATGGCGGTATTATAGCGGTATTCCGGCAGATATACCTCTGCCGTCTGCGGGGCAGTAATCAGCTCCGGCCTGTCGTAGTTGGTGCTGACGGAGGCGATGACCTTGATGGAATAGCCATAGCCGGACTTGAGATATCCTTTGCCTTTTGTGGCATAATCCAGTTCTGCGCTTACCTTTAGCTCGGCATAATACTCATGCCATACAAATTTGCCGTTTTCATACCGCTGTTCCCACCATGTCACCCTGGGCTGTTCCTTCCTCTGCGGCGGGTCGGGCAGCGTCCGGCTTTCCTCCGGCTCGTCATAGGTGACATTTTTGATGACGGCCTTTTGGGTGTAGGTATTATTGGCAAAAGATGTTTCATTATTTAAATTCCGGTCAGGATTGATGGTGGCAATCAGGGTGATGTACTTATCGGCCTGGACATTGGGCGTATCCCATCTGACCGAGACGACGTTCCAGGTGTTTTGCTCCATAACCATGGCATCGACACGCTTTTTAAGTGAAAGCTCCGGGATTTCAAACAGGACGGAAACCTTTTGTCCGGGCGTAAAGTCCTTGCTTCCTTTGTTGGACACCTTGATGGTGCTGATGACTGTCTGGTTTTTCTTGTATTGGTCGGGTGTTATCCGTTGCACATCCAGGTCATAGGGACGTTCCATCACCGGAATTTCAGCATCGGACGTGTTGTTGCTTAAGGTTGTATCCGTATATTCCTGCGGTGGTGAAATAGCTGACCTGAGTTTGATGGTTGTTCCCTTCTCTCCGGCTTTTCCTTTGACAACAAAAGTCTTTGTTTCATGTGCTTCAAAGCTTGCTGTTGAGGTTACTTCCTTAACTGCCGTATTATCAACCGTAGTACTTAGGTTTGCTCCTGTCACCGCTTTGTCGGTATCATTGGTAAAGTAAACTGTAAAGCTGTATTCCTCCTGTTCGTAGATCGTTGGTGGAGAAGATATGTTAACCCATAAATCGCACAGCTTTCCTTTTGGTACATCAGGATTAACCGGTGGCTTATCCGGGTTTACAGGAGGTTTGTCCGGATTTACCGGCGGTTTGTCGGGGTTCACCGGGGGCTTATCAGGCTCTTTGGGCGGTTTATCCGGTTTATCCGGTGGATTATCAGGATTTGTCGGCTTGTTAGGTGTTCTCTCAATAACGGTGATCTTTGAAGTTGCGGTGTTATTGCTTGGATTCTCATCTATAAAGCCCTCCGGGACACCGATATTTGCCCAAAGCCTGTACACTTCGCCCTTGTTCCCTGCCTTGTCTGTGATTGTAAATGATTTTGTTTCCTGGGGTTTGAAGCTGCAGGTCTTCGGAATTTGTTCCAAAGCAGAATCGTTATTCGTCCCCTGTAACATCACGTTTGTAAGCTCCTTATCGGAACTGTTCGTGAAGCTGACTGTAAAGCTGTAAGTCTCATGCTCATATACAGTCGGTGGTGCAAGAATGCTTGCAGACAGGTTACACATCTTTTTCGGCTCAGGTTTGTCATCAGGAGGGACAGGATTATCCGGATTGTCCTTCGGTCCCGGTGGATTCGTCGGCTTCGGAGCAGGCTTGTCAATCACTCTGATGTCTGCCATGGCTGTATTGTTGGAAAGGTTGGCGTCGATAAAACCATCCGGTACGCCGATATTTGCCCACAAGTGTATCACATCGGCTTTAGTGTCGGCTGTGCGCTTTATGGTGTAGGTCTTGCTCTCATTGGGTGAAAAATCCTGTATAGCAGGGATTTCCTTGATCAAAACGCTGTCTACCGTGCCTTTGAGGGATACGTCATAGGCCGGACTTTTCCCGCTGTTCATGTAAATCACGGTAAAGGAATAGCTATCCCCCCGGTATACCGTAGCAGGGGCGCGGATGGCAACCGACAGGTCGTTTCCGTCACAGGCCTTGAACTTGAAATAGAAGTTTGTCATCGGAATTTTGTAATTGATTTTTTGTATAATACTGGTCTGGGTTTTGCTTTCTCCATCGGTATATTCGGTGCTTTCCGGCGTGTAATTCCATTCAAGGCCGCAATAGATGAAGTTTCGGGACAAGGGAATATCATCTTTCGCAAAAGTAACGGATGTGGTTTGATAGGGATAGAGCAGTATCGGTACTCCTTTGTCCTGAGCGGTGAGCGTACCGTAAACCTCTTTCTTGCTCTCGTCGCACCAGGTCGCGTCTATATCTATTTTTACCGGGGCTTGATAGGACAGCGCTGTATTCCGCATGGTTTCAAAGGCAACCAGTGCTTTTTTCGTCCATCCGTAATGGGTGGTCAGTGCTTCAAAATCCGTGTTTGTATCATAGATACCGTAAACTTCGCCTGTTGAGATATTGTGAATTTTCACCACGAGGCTTCCTTTTAAGGTATAGGTGCCGCCGTCCTGTCTGCCGATCCAGGCGGCAATGCGTTCCTGCTCATAATCGGCTACGGTATTGGCGTTTACAAGGTCGATGCGCTGGGGCTCCGGGAAGGACTTTAAAAGCGTATCGCCTTCATAAATCCTGGTCACGTTCATGCCGATGGTGCGGTATCGGGTGTCGTAGGTTGCCCGAACCTGAAACACCACGTTGACCGTAACCGTCATGATAGCCCCCTGGTCGGTTTTTGCCGTAATGGTATAGGGGCCGCATTTTTCCTTGCTTTCCACCGCCAGGGTATAATCGGGCGGTATCATCCGGCCCCCGCCGCCGTATTCCAGTTTTATTTCCGTCAGCGCTCCGGTGGACGCCGTGACGCTGATGGGGATTTCAGCCGGGAACTGCTCCACGGCCACCACACCGCTTTCATTGGTCAGGCTGTCTATGGGGGAAGCCACATGGATTTGTATATCGCTGTCTGACGCGGCAAACGCCTTGGTGGAAAAGAGCAGGCAGCAGACAAACATCAGCGGCAGGACTAACAAATATTTTCGTTTCATTCGGAACCTCCTTCCGTAATTCGCGTGTTGACGCTGGATATGCTAAAGGGAAACCGCACTTCTCCGGTCAGGAAGCTGAAAATGCTGCGGGTTCTAAGCTCCCCGTCCAGCGTCAGCCGGGGCGGGCTTTCCGTCGCATGGATGCTTTGAATTTCAAGCCGGTAGTTCCATTCCTCACCGGCATATTTGTTCATCTCCGAATCCAGCCCCATGCTTTCATGCAGGTACTCATACAGCTTTTCTTCTGCGGCCTCCGTATCCAGCAGGGCATAGCCGTCCCTGCGGTATTCGTCGCGCATGGCGTACTCCACGGAGCTGTTTACACCCCGCTGGAGCACATATTCCACCTGCTGGTACAGGCTTTCCATGCGGAAATATTCGATTAAAATGGCCGATAACGTAAGAATAAAAAAGACGAGAATAAGAATGAACACAAAGGCGTCACCCCTGCAGTTTTTCAGTATCCCTTTGATTTTTCCCATGGCATTAACCTCCTTTCCGGTGTGCTCACTCTGCGAGCTTCCAATATTTTTCCGACATTCCGGTAATACTGACTTTCATGGGAATCCGTATTTCTACGGGTGGTGCAAAGCTTGGCGTGAAAATGGTAAAGGGATAGCTGTAGGTCATGGTGACGGTAAAGGTATCCCGCAGCTGGATTTTCTGATCCTCACAATATGATACATTTTCAACGGTCATTTCCGGCGATAGGTCGGTCTGCTGCTTGAGCCTGTAAAACACGTCATAGGCCCGGTCGGAAACCTGCCCCTCCAGTTCTACCACACGGACAACGCGGCGGCAGACATGGTTCAGGTTTAGATATGTGGTAAAAACGCTTAAAAAGCTCATGACCGTAACCATGAGCGATAGCACTACAAGAGTTTTTATGATTAAATCGAAGTAGCTGCTGCCTTTCTTATCGGAAAGCAGCTTTTGAAAGGACAACGGGGGAGAAAATCTCCCCCGTATGCCCCGGTGCCTGCTGTTCATTGGCCTTGCACCTCCTGTTTCTGTAAATTTGCCTTTGAAACGCTCATCAGCTGAGCAGACCGGTGATTTTGGTTACGATATTGTTCCAGATTGTGGTGATAGAGCTTTGATACAGGGTCATGAATACAGCGCCTACCACTACAACAACCAGCACCACAATGAGCCAGCCGGTCATCTGGTCGCCGCTGGGGTTCATTAGTGTGTTCCCAGCCTTCACAGCCATCATCTGGATTTTGTTTTTCATTGTCTTAAACATAGTACATACCTCCGTAAATATATATTTTTGATTAAAGAAGTGGAGAGAACTGTGTGCCCCCTCCCGAACCGGCAAGTATTAAGCCGTCCGCTATTTCAGCAGATTGGTGATCTTGGCAACGATATTATTCCAGATTGTGGTGATAGAGCTCTGATAAAGCGTCATGAACACCGCACCCACCACTACAACGGCACTACAATGAGCCAACCGGTCATCTGGTCACCGCTCGGATTCATCAGTGTGTTCCTGGCCTTCACAGCCACCGTCTGGATTTTGTTTTTCATAGTCTTGAACATAGTACATACCTCCATTTAATTTGTTTTTTGATTTTGAGTAAGGAAAAGGAGGGAACTGTGTGCTCCCTCCCGAACAAGGATTAAGCCGTCTGCTAGTTCAGCAAGCCGGTGATTTTGGAAACAATACTGTTCCAAATCTGTGTGATGGAGCTTTGGTAGAGCGTCATAAACACCGCACCCACAACTACAACAATCAGTACAACGATGAGCCAGCCGGTCATCTGATCGCCGTTCTGGTTCATCAATGCATTCTGGGCCTTCATGGCCGCCATCTGGATTTTGTTTTTCATTGTCTTAAACATAGTACATACCTCCGTAAATTTGATTTTGAATAAAAGAAAAAGGGAAGCTGCTGCTTCCCATGACATTGTGCCGTTAAGCCAGGCTTAGCCTAACAAGCCGGTGATTTTGGAAACAATGCTGTTCCAGATTGTGGTGATTGAACCCTGGTACAGGGTCATGAACACCGCACCTACTACCACGACAACCAGTACCACGATGAGCCAGCCGGTCATCTGATCGCCGCTGGGATTCATCAGTGCGGTTTTCGCTCTCCAAAGAGCGTTTGACATGTATTTTCTCATGGAAATCGTCCTCCTTTCTGCTGGATTTTTCATTACAGTTTTGATGCTTTGCATGGGTCATACCTCCTAAGATTGTATTTGAAAAGGGGCATTGCCCCGTTTTCACGGATTAGAAAAGGCCCCCCATGGAACGGATCAGGTGGGAGCCAATGACATAAAGCAGGCTTACAATGGTGATAGCTACAAGGGGGATACTGGCAATTTTCACTCTGCGGGGCAGGGTATCCAGTTTCTTTTTCATTGCTTCTTTGGCCTTGATGTCCATATCCCGTGCCAGGTAGGAAAGCGCCTCCCCCTGATGTTCCCCCCGGTACAGGCCGATCAGGGCGTTGACCAGAAAAGAAACGTCGGTGATGCCAAGGCGTTCGTTGAAGCTGCGCAGGGCGGTTTCAATGTCCTTTGCCTTCATTTCCATGACAAGGATCGCCACGTCCTCCTGGAAAGCGTCGCTTGCCACCTTGAGATAATCCTCGAAAATCTGGATTAAATCCACCTGCACCACCAGGCGGCTGCCGTCGTGCCGGTTGTCCTCCAGCCGGTACAGGATGGAGCGCACAAAGCCCGGCAGTTCCATTTCAATGCGCTTCTTTTTCTCTTTCATCCGGTCTTTGAGGTCGGTCATAAAATGGCGGTAGACAAGCAGCGCAAGGAGCAGGATGAGGGGTGCCAGCTTAACCGCTCTGAGGAATATAAACAGCAGCGCAAGGGGCAGGGTGAAAGACGCGCATACAATGGCTCTGGCATAATATTCTTTCGGAGTCAGCTCCAGACCGCCCCGCCGCAGTATGGAGGCCATCCTCGCTTCTTTGACGGGATTGAGAGGAACAAACCGGGAAACCGGTCTTGCAAGGGGCATGATGAAGCGGTTTAACAGCCGATTGCCCATCGCTTCCTTTTCGGCCTGTACATTTTTGATGTTCTTTTTCATGCTCAGTTTCGGGATTTTTAAAAGCTGCCTGCAAATCAGAATTCCTGCCGCAGTCAGTAGAATAAATACAATGATTTGGTAAAACAACGGCATCCCTCCTTATCGGTTGTTCGGTAATGTGGCCTTCATGACATAGAAGGCGGTGGCGAGGGCGGTCAGCAGCATGAGGACAATCAGCAGCCGGCCCACCATGGTTTGGGTCAGCAGGTAAAACCACTCGGCGTTGGCGAATTTCATCATAGGGATAATAGAGATCATCAGGCCCACCGTCATCAGGTAGTCCCGCCATACTCGAACCATCATGCCGTCGCTCTCGACCTGCATGGATTTTGCATCATTCATGGCCCGGATGATAGGAAACAGGGCGAATTTCAAGCGGCGGTCATGATAGCAGAGAATCAGGGTCTTTACCCATTCGCTAAAGTAGCGGTTCTTGATTTTTGCCGCCAGCCGGTACAGGCCATGCTCCACGTTGGGATTGACCAGCCTGATCTCCGTAATGAATTCATCAAAGGGTGTGGGAACCCTCAAATGCACCGGCACATACCGGTTCTTTTCCTCCACATAGGCTTCCACCGCCTTGATGATGTCGTCACAGCCTGCGTAGGCGTTGGTAATGATGCTCATGGTGTTCTCTAACCCTTCGATTTCCTCCCTGGCCGCCGCCGAGCTTTTCACCGTCAGGTAAAAGTACGGGGCCGGCAGCACACAGACAGCCATCACCCCCGCAAGCCCCGCGCTGCCAAACAGCAGCACTCCTGTCAGGAAGCCCCCAGCCATGGAGGCAAACACCATGGCAAGGAATTTCTTTGCCGTACAACGGGTCTGCCGGAACAGCGTCGAAAAGTGAAGGCCTATCCGTTCGGTGAATTTCAGTTTTGTCCCTGTCAAAACCATGCGGCGCTTTTTCAAAGGGTTCTGCTCCATGATAAAGGGATTCAGCTTCAGCAGGAGAAACAAGGCAAGGCTGATGAGGGCAAACACAGCCATAAGGGTGATAGGAATCGGGTTCATGCTACGCCTCCTTCTGAAAAACGGCGGATTTCACTTTGCGGTACGCCGCCCACCAAAAGACGTTCGGCAAGGGCCGGGGAGAGATTGCCCACGCGCCGGTGGCTGCCGATAACCTTTGTAATCCTGCCTTCCTTGTCTCTCTCGTAGTGGTCAACTACATATTTGTATAGGGTGTTGCCTGTGACTTCGCCGTTTTTGACGCCGGTGGCTTCAAATATCTCCATGTATTTTCTGGACTTGTCGGGAAGCTGCATCTTAAACAGCATGATCGGAAAGGCTTCCACAATGTTTTTCAGGAGACGTTCTTCGGAAAGTGAAGTCCCGGCCTCCAAGCACATGGTCAGGATACGGTCATATGCCGCCCGTGCACCGTTGGCGTGGAGGGTGCTGACAATGATATGTCCGGTACGTCCGGCCTCCTGTACCGTGAGGGCTTCCTTGCCGCGCATTTCGGCAGGGACGAGGACTTGGGGATGCAGCCGCAGGGACAGCTTTAACAAGTCCAGCATGGTGACGGGATTGGGTTCCTCCTTGGTGAGCAGGTGAATCACATCGTTTAGCATCACGCCGTTTTCATCATATTGGGCTAAAGACAGCTCACGGGTATCCTCAATGGTGACAATGCGCCTTTCATAGGGTACACAGCTCAGAATATAGCCCATGTCCGCAGTCTTGCCGCTGCCGGTGGCTCCGGCAATGGCAACGGAAACGCCGTTGTTGACGCACAGGGTCAGAAAGTCCAGTTCCTCGGCGGTGGCCGTATCCCAGCCGATAAGGTTTTCCCGCGTAATATAGGATGGCTTTTGCTTTCGGACGGAGGCAATGGCCCCGGCGTCGGGGTCAACGCAGGGCATGATTGCCCCGGACATGCGGATGCCTTTGGCAATGAAGCTGTCCCCGATGGGCTTGGAGCCGTCCAGAATGACATTCCCGAACCGGCTCATTTTCCGCACGATATTGGCGCAGGCTTCCGGGTTTTCAAAGGTTTCGTTCAGGCGCACCTTTCTATCCTTATACAGCACCCATACGCCTCCGGAGCCGTTGACATTGATTTCCTCCGTCTCGCTGTCCTGCAAGTACGGGGACAACAGGCCCATACCAGCCATATCAAAATAGATGGCGTCTGTCAACTCGGAGATATTGCGCACATCCCGAGCTACCAGCTGTTCGCTGTTGAGATAGCGCATGATAAGGTCTTTCAGCTTTCCTTCAGCCTCCTCCGAATACAGCACCTCCGCCAGCTCCGCAGAGTGGTTTTTAGCAATCAGCCGCTGGAGCCTGTCGAGGATTTCGCCGTAATCCCTGGCCGGGACGCTTTCCCCTGTGTCGGAGCGCCGCTTGTTGGCCCGGTAAATCAGGTCATTAACTGAAAATCTGCCGTTCATGGCTTCCCGCCTCCAATCCTGCCTGCAATTTGTTCCAGCACCTTTCCGTAACGCTTGCAGGAACGGTCACGGAAGAAATACAGGGGCGTCCCAGCGTTCTCCAGCTCCGCGGCCCGCCGGATATGGGGCAGCTCGTAAGCAAAGGCCAGCCCCGTCATATGGCGGTAGGTCTTTTCGTCAAATTCACCGTTGGGGGATAGCAGGATATGGGTCTGCTTTTCTCCAAGGTGCAGCTCCCGTATAAAATCAGAGACGGCTATATACCACATCTGTGCAGCAATGGACGGCCTGTGCAGGGTAAAAACGGTGTCGGCAAGCCACAAGCCCACACCGGAAACCGGATTGTTGACTTCCGCGCTTGTGTCCACGATCAGGGCATCAAACACAAGGGAAGCGGCATCAAGCATTCTCTCTGCATCCTCCAGAGTCACGGTGTCGCAAAGCAGGCCGGAATACCGGGTGGGTACGGACAGGAAAAACAGATTTTTGCTTTCTCCACAGGCGGTGAACATTTCCCCGATGTTAGGATTCTCCGCGCCCAGCGCTTCAAACAGGCCTTTCTTCGGTGGAACCGTCTGACCGAAAAAGGTCTGAAGCTCTCCATAGGTGAGATTGGAGGAAATGAGCCCCACCAGCACGTCCCGTTTTGACAGGGCGCAGGCCAGGTTCACGGCAAAGGTGGTTTTCCCGCTGTGCTTGCCTCCCCAAACGGCAATGGTTTTACTGCCCATGGCTCACACCCCGTTTCTCAAAGATTAAATGCAGCTTGCCGGTGTATTCCGCCTGAATGAGCTTTTCCGCCTGGGCTTCGGTGACAATGAGGGTCACGGCCCTGGCCACCGGATCGCTGTTTGCCGATTGGCTGTCCTTTTGCTGCTCCCGCATCTTTGCGGTGTCCTGTGTCCTGGCGTTCTCGACACTGTAGGTTTCCAGCCCTTTCAGCTCAGGGTAAACAATGACCTGGGGTGCGGAAGCCTTCCCATCGGACGCTTTTTCCATAAACACAGCTACCGTCACAATGTCGCCGGCCCGAAGATGAGAGGAAAGCCCCGCCGCGATGCTCGAAACACTGACGGTAACAAGGCGCTGGTTGTTTTTTGCGATGCGGTCAAGCTGTTCGTTGGCAAGATAGCTGCCCAGCTTCTGCGGGAAGAAATAGTCCCCCTTGGCAATGGCGGTCTGCGCCACCTTGCCCACAATCTGCGCCGGGTCGTTCAGTATGCCCTCCAGCAGGCCGAAGCTGCCCACTTCCACGGATACAAGGTGCTGCTTGGTAAGCTCCGTTCCGGCAGGAATGTCCTGGGCCGCCCGCAGCACCGTTACCGTCGCGCTTTTATCCCCATATAAGCGCGGCAGGAGAAAAAAAGAAATGCCCGCCGCCAGTACAAGGCAGAGGGCGCTTAAAAAGATTCGGTTTTTTAATAGTTTCAAGCTGTATGCTTCCTCCTTCCAAATGATCGCGGAACATGCCGTTTACCAAGAGTATATAAACGACACGTTCCGGCAGGGCAACTGTCATCGTTCCATCGACCGGCAACCATCCTCCGGTTCGGCGGCAGCCCTTTGACGTTCCCGTGCCTGCTCCAGCCGCTCCAGCACCGAACGCTTTTCCTCCGGCAAGGTTTCCGGGGCCAGCTCCCGCAAATCGTCATAGGTCTGGCCGTCCGTTAAATCTGCATCGCGGGAGGGGGCGTTTTCCAGGATACCGTCGATTTGATTGTAGTTGCCCTCCAAGCTCATTTCTGCGTTCTTGAGGTTGTTGTCTTTCAGCAAAGGGTATACGCGCCCCTGATTTCTTCTACGCTTACTCATTTTTTAGCTCCCTTCTCAAACTCCAGTTTGAAGTTGACGTATTTGCCAGTGTCCTCCATGATAACCACGGCGTTATAGGTTTTGCCGGTCTTTTCGCTGTAAAGCCCGGACAGGGAAACGAGTCCCTTTTCAAGAAGTGCGGCGGCAATAGCTCTTGTGAGGTCTTTTTTCTTAGAGGCAAAGAAACGGTTATCCCGCCACAGGGCAAAGCCGCAGTCCCGGTTCTCGCAGAGGAAGCCTTTTTTGCCCTCCAACACCTTGCCGCCGCAGCGTGGGCAGATGCCCACCGCTTCACTGCGGCTTCCCACCGGTGCAGGAAACAATCTCATGAAGTCTGGATTCAGCGCGCTGTTGCTTTTCACAAGGCTAACCGTCAGCTCTGCAATCCCTGCCATAAATTCCGCGTCGGAAAGCCCTCCGCGCTCCACCTGCTTCAGCCGGTGCTCCCATTTGGCGGTGAGGGCTGGGGACTTGATGATCTCGGGCAGCACGGCAATCAGGCTGACGCCTTTTTTTGCGGGCAGCAGTTGTTTATTTTTCCGTTCCGCCAGGCCGGTCTTGACCAGCTTTTCAATAATACTGGCGCGAGTGGCGGGAGTGCCCAGGCCCTTGCGCTCGGCATCCTCCGGCATATCTTCTGATCCGGCTGTTTCCATTGCTTTGAGCAGCGTATCCTCAGAGTAGGACTTGGGCGGTGAGGTAAAGCCCTCTTTTACAGCAGTACGAACATTCTCAAACACCTGCCCCTTGGAAAGCTCAGGCAGCGCCTTGTCCTCGCCGTCCTTATCAGGTTTGTTTTTCAGCGTAGCCCGGTAAGCCGATTCAATGGCCTTCCATCCGTCTTGCAGGACGGTTTTGCCCTTTGCCGTAAAGGAATGGCCCTCACAGTCCACCGTTACAACAGTTTCGGCATAGAGATGAGGTTCACCTACGGCGCAGACCAGCCGGACGGCCAGAAGGAACAGGATGTTCCGTTCACCAGCAGGGAGAGCGGCAAGATCGCTGTCCTTGATCTGCCCGGTGGGAAGAATGGCATGATGGTCGGTGACTTTGCTGTTGTCCACCACACGCCGGGCGTCAACGTTAGGAACGATACCCTTCATAAAAGGCAGTACAGCCGCCGCAGTTTCCACAAGGGCGGGAAGTCCCGCCGCCATATCCTCGGTTAGATATCTGCTGTCGGTACGGGGATAGGTGGCCAGCTTCTTTTCATAGAGCGATTGCATATAGTCCAGCGTCTGCTGGGCGGTGAATCCGAACAGGCGGTTTGCCTCCCGCTGGAGTGTGGTGAGGTCGTAGAGCCTGGGCGGCACAACGGTTTTTTCCTGCCGCTCCACGGATTTTACAACGGCGGTTTTGACGTTGCAGGCGCTATGGATGCTTTCAGCGGCCTTCCTGTCCTTGTACTTTTCGCCCAAAACAATAAATGTACCGCAATTTAATTCCGGTGTATAAAAGGGCTCCCTGACAAAGGCGGCAATTTCCTGTTCCCTCTGTACGAGCAGAGCCAGGGTTGGCGTCATGACGCGTCCCACATTGAGTGTCTGGCGGTACAGCACCGAAAACAGCCTTGTGGCATTGATGCCCACCAGCCAGTCGGCCTGTAAGCGGCACAGGGCAGCCCGGTAGAGCCGGTCGTAATCCGTGCCGGGACGAAGGTTGCGAAAGCCCCCGGTAATGGCGCTTTCCTCCATGGAGGATATCCAGAGCCTTTGTATGGGCTTTTTGCAGCCGCAGTATTCGTATACCAGCCGGAAGATCAGTTCACCCTCCCGTCCGGCGTCGCAGGCATTGACAATGCAGTCCACATCTGGACGCTTCATCAGTTCCCGCAGGACTTTCAGTTGCTTTGCCTTTTCACGGGACACGGCATATTTCCAGTGTTCCGGCAGGATGGGCAAGTCCTCATAGCGCCATTTGCCATACTTTTCATCGTAAGTCTCTGCCTGTGCAAGCTCCACTAGATGGCCCGCGCACCAGGACACAAGATAGCCGCCGCCCTCCAGATAACCGTCCCCGCGCTCCGTTGCGCCAAGGACGGAAGCGATGGCCTGACCTACGCTGCTTTTTTCCGCGATAATCAGTTTCAAAATGTAATCCCTCCGTTTCTTTCTGTGCATGAGAAAAGCGCCGGTAATCTGCCTGTTTTGCAAATTACCGGCGCTTTCGCCTATGGTATACGCTATTCGGTCTGGGTATCGGGGAGTGTTGTGATGTCACAGGCGTTGGCGCCATTCCTCTGACACTCCGATATGCGTTTTGGGGAAATATAATGGGTGGCGTACATTTTCTCGATGTTTTCGTCACCGGATTTGGAAAAACGCAGTTTGGCCAACAGCTTTTTCCCCTTGCGTCCCCACTGCTTGTAAAAAGTCCACGACGCTTTCAGGTTGTTTTTTCGGGCATAGGCGCGGATTTCCTTCATAATGAAAGTCAGCTTATGAAGGTTCACGCGGCATACCCGTTCCAGATAATCCACACGTCCGAAACGCCAGCTTTCATAATCTCCAGCGGATAATACGCCTAAATCCATCAGCACCTGAACGGGCGAAGCCACGCCGTCCTTTTGAAGCTGACTATACATGGAATCATGTATCTTGCCGACAATATCTCCATTGTTCATTTTCATCACCTGCTTGTTAAAATATTGTAGCATACTCAGGATAATAGTTCCAGCCCGCAGCTTCGCGTATCGCCGTAGGGTTATTCTTCTTCTGGTGCGGTCGGATCGTCCCCTGAAAATTCTCCTAAATCATCATCAGAAAGCAGAAAATCGTCCCCTGGCTCTGTCTCGCCGGACAAGGGCGTATCTTCCTCCTCATATTCGGGTTCATCTTCGTCCGTATCCACAGCCTGGTGTTTCGGCTTATATATTTTGAAGTAATATCCTGCGCCGCCTGCGGCTATAACTGCCAGCAGTACAAAGATCAGCGTACTGTCGCCGCCCTTTTCCGGCTGAGATTTGGGTTCGGTTTTGGACGTTGTTTCCGGTTTGGGGGTGGTCTGAGGCGTAGGCACGGCACTCACACCACTATTGCTGTTCCCTTTTTTGGCAAGGGAGCGCAAATCATCCTCTGTGACAGCATTTAAAAAGTAGACATTTTCACTTTGCCTCTGGCGGTCTATGATGAGATAAAAGACATTCTTGTCTTGTGTAGTGATGGTGAAAAACTCCTTGCCATCGCCATCCGTGGCATTATCGACCGTCGTACCGGTGCCCTCCGGCGTAAAGGGATGAGTCTGTGCCGGAACAGCGGATTCCGTGGTTTTCGGGGTAGATGCCGCCGATGTATTCGTGGCAGCTGACGAAGCCTTGTAATACGGGTTCTCTACCTGCACGGTTCCCGACCGGTTTCCCGCAAGGTCCACCGCATAGACCGAAACATACTGTCCGGTTCCGGAATAGGTCCAAAGAGGGGTATCCAGCACTCCCTTTGCGGGGTAGCTGACCTTGTGGCCGTCAATGTAGACTGCCTCTACACCGGAATCCTCATCTTTTGCTTCGATATGGAGGGTTTCACCGGAAAGTCTGGCGGTGAGTGTCGGGGCCTTAGTATCGGCAGAGCCGGAGGCATATGCTGTCATGTGCAGTAAAAATGCGCTCATAAAAAGCATGAGCGCTAAAACGGTAAGCATTTTATTCTTCATGGTTGTCCTCCTTGTTGGGAACGGATTTTGCACTCATGGCGCTGACAAACCGCGCGAACTCATCCTCCGTCATTTTTTCCTTTCTGAATATGGCAACGATTTCGGCGTTTTCCAACTCGGTTTTCTGCCGCTCCAGTTCCCGTAAACGGGCCTGGAATTCCGCGATTTTTGTTTTCGTTTTCTCGATTTCTCCCATCACTTTTTGTATTCTGGGGTTCATAGTCTAAAATTCCTCCTTTTATCGGTTATTGACGGTCATTTGCGCTGTCCGGAGTTTCGGCAAAGAACAGCGGATTGAGATACCGTCCGTTTTTCAGTACCTCCAGGTGCAGGTGCGGCCCTGTGGAGCGCCCGGTGTTGCCGGACTTGGCAATTACGTCGCCTTTTTTTACCTGTTGTCCGACGCTTGCAAGCAGCCGGTCACAGTGGGCATACTTTGAAACCAGCCCGTCCTTGCCTTCGATGGCGATATAGTAGCCGTAGCCGCCTGCGTCAAAGGCCGCCTGGATTACCTTCCCGTCATGCCCTGCCAAAATGTCCGTGCCTACGGGAACGCCGATGTCGATGCCCTTGTGATAATCCTTTGCGCCTGTGACAGGATGGATTCGCCAGCCGTAATAACAGGTAACATGGGGTATCCAGTCAAAGTCAAAGGGACTTGCAATATACTGCCGGTTGCCCTTTGTCTGCATATTCAGGCCGTACATTTCCCGCTCGTCGGCGTTCATATTCGGCTGAAGCACATCGGTGAAGGATTTGGAGGTAAGGTTGATATTAAGGATATGCCATTCATAGGGCACTTCCACTGTATAGCTCTCTCCGGTTTCCGGGTCGGTTCGGGTTTCGGTGCGGTAGCGGATTTCTGTTTGCGCCACAAATTCAAGCCGGTACTGTTCGTTGAAAATCCGCTGAAGCTCAGTTTTTATGGTGGCAAAAGTGAAGTCCTGGTATTTCGCGGAGAGGTAGGCCATCAGTTCAAATAGATTGTGGCTGATATCGTCTACATTGTACCGGTACTCGTCATAGCCGGGGTGTTCCGCCTGCGCGTTCTGAATCCGCATTAGCAGGTTGGTTTCCCATTCCGTATAAGTCAGCTCCGCATCGTCGATATCCTCATCCTCGGCGGTGTAGCTGGACATCAGGACGGACGAAAACCCTCCCATTGCCATGTTGGTACAGGAGGTAAGGAGCGTTGAAAAAGAAAATACCATCAGGAGCAGCAGCGCGATCCCGCCGATCACCATCGGATGACTGCGTACAAAGCCCGACGCAAGTTTAATAATTTTACCGCCCGCTGCACCGGCTTGTTTCATCAACTGTGCCGCTTGTTTGGATTCTCGCGCCGCTTTTGCGTACCGGCGCTTGATTTTTTGTTTCTGTATAAACCGGGACAGCAGATTGGTTCTAAGCCGGGGATTTTCATGCAGCAGCTTCTGATAGGCTAGTTTGGCATTGTGTTTTGCCGAAAGCCGCTCCAGCTTCGCCACACGGCGATAGGGCGCGGTCTTATGCAGGCGGTAGGCTGTGCGCAGTCCGCCTTCGGCAAGCAGTTCCCCCTTGTGGGCGGCCTCTGTGCCCGTATTTTCCTGTTCGGACTGAAACAGCTTGCTGTGGGCATAACTCATGGATAAATTCGCGCCGGCCCTTACAGGGCGGAGCGGAAGCACGCCTTTGAAATTGGACTGTCGGGCTTTGACCTCAGCTTCAAAGCGGATTTTGTGACCGTGCTTCTTCTGCTTTTCATCAAAAACACGTTCTGCCCTGATTTTTTTCCTTTCTGGGAGCCTGTACCGCGCCTGTTCCATTTTTTTGTCGATTTTTTCAGCTTTTCGCAGTGCCTTAGCGAGCTTTTTCCCGGAAGCGGACTGTTCCTCTGGGGAAAATTGGAGCTTGCCCGGTTTTGGAGCTCTACTGGAGGATTTAGCGGATGGGGTTGTCTGATGCGAAGTCGGAACGTCCTGTGGGGACGGCATGGGCGGCGGAGTCTCCTTCACGCCGATGCCGCCTGTTTGGGACACAGGCTGTCCGTCTGGTGGACGGGCCGCATCCTGGCTAAACCTTTGGTAATATGCCGTTCCTTGTTGCAGTGCGGGCTTATCGGTCGCAGCGGTCTGTTCCTTTTCAAAATGCAGCCGGCCATGAAGGGAAGCATCAGCCGGATTTTCAGAAAATGTATCTGTCTGGTAAATATTCTGCGACTGCTGCTTCCCGTTCGCTTTAGCCTGAGTTTTTGGATGCAACCCACTTTTCCCTGTCCGGTCGGGCATCCGCTCACCCGGTATTCCTTGAACTGCATATAGGGAAGTGTTGGACTGACCGACTGTACCTGCCGGATGCTCTGCACCGGGTGTCGGTTCCATACGTCTGATTTGCTCTACATTTTTGTGCTGTGAGGAATGACGGAGGCGCGCAATGTCCGGTCTGCCGGACTCATGGGCAAGTGCTTCCTGCTGCGGTGCTTTGCCCTTTTGCAAATTAAAATCCTGCCCTCGCCGGCTAATGCGGTTTTTTTCGCCAGTGGCGGCGTTGACCTCCACCAGCCCGTCGCGGGTCATTTTGTGGGTAATCTTATCCTTTGCCTGAAATCTGTCTTTGCGTGACACTTTGCTTTCTCACCTCCGTTGCAAGGCACCGGGCGGCAGGTACGCCCTGATGCAGATTTACAGGCTGACCTCCGCCTTTTTCCGCTGGGGGGCAGGAGTGTTCTGCGCCGTTTGTGCCGCCTGCTCCTTGAGCGCTTGCAGATTTTTCAGGATGGACGGCTTCTTCTCATTCTTTCCCGTCTCTTTTTGGTTTTCACGATGCATGACAGAGCGTTGTTCCAGCTTTCCGAGACTGTCAAGGGCCGAAGCTGCCTGTCGTTTGATAGCAGTTGAGCAGGCTTGATCCAGCCGGTAGGGAGCCTGTATGAGCTTTGCCAGCTTGCCCATGGGCTTTGCTTCCTGGATCGCCTCTTTTCCCTGAACCGCACGGCCCATATTTTTCACATGCCTGCCGATCTCATGGTACTCGGCGCTGACAGCCGCAATCTTTTTCATGGACTGTTCATCATAACGGATATTACGGTCCATGCTTTCCTGCACCTTCTCCAGCCCTTGCCGGATGTGAAAGAGGGACGCAAGGCCGTCCAGCGCCGCTATGCCTTTTTCCTTAAAAGCAGCCACGGCATTTTTACAGCCCTCAATGATGCCGGCTTTTACTGCTTCCAGCCGTTCCCTTGTTTCGGTAATTTTGTTTTCCAGCGCCTGGATTGCCTTTTGCAGGGAAGTCCTGACCGGATGATTTTTTTCTTCCCGCATGTCGGCAAGCTCCCGGCGCATGGCTGAAAGCTCGCCCACTGCCGCGTCAAGCTGACGTTCCATTGCGCCCACATAACCGATGACGTCCAGAAAATCCTTAGCGCTTACGCTGTTTTCTTTCAGGATGGCTAAAAGCTCCTTTACATGCTCATTTTCCAAAAGCGGCGCGCTTTGGGTTGTAGTATCGTTCATAGATTAAAACACCTCCTGTTGCTTATATTTGAAGGATCAGACTCATGCGCCCTTCACTTCATCCGGCTTTGTGGTCATGATGCGGTACAGCTCCGTATCCTTGGGGAAGCGGTCAATGAAGGGTATGATGGTATTGCCGTAGAACAGCAGGCCTTCACCGGCTCCTGAATGGGTCACATAGGACAGCTGGTGGTTGGAGATGCCCAGCTGCTTTGCGAGTATCTGCCGGTCGCCGCCTGCCTGGTTCAGCATATAGATGAAGTCGGAGTTTTCCAGAATGTTTTCGATTTCACGGGAAGCCAGTAAATCCTTGACGTTCTGCGTGAGCGCCGAGGGGATGCCCCCCCATTTTCTGAACCGCTTCCAGATTTCCAGCGAATAGGCGGCGGTCTGTTCTTCCTTCAAAAGCAGGTGGAATTCGTCCTGGTAGAACCAGGTGGTGCGGTGAGTGGCACGGTTGGCGGTCACACGGCCCCACACCTGATCCTGCAAAATCAGCATTCCCAGCTTTTTCAGCTGCTTGCCCAGCTCCTTGATGTCATAGCACACCAACCGGTTTGTGATGTCCACGTTGGTACGGTGGTTGAACACATTTAAAGAGCCTGTAACATAGATTTCCAGCGCAGTGGCGATGTGCTGGGCTTCCGGTTCGGTCTGCTTGCGGAGCAGGTTGTACAAATCCTGCAAGATGGGCATTTTCTCCGGGGATGGGGCTGCAAGGTATTCCCGGTAGACCAGGCGGACACACCGGTCAATGATGGTTTTTTCCACCGGCTGCAGGCCCTCCTTGCCGCCCACAATCAGTTCGCACAGGCTGAGGATAAAGTCACTTTTCAGGGTCAAAGGGTCTTCATCATCACTGTAATCCGGGTTGATATCCATGGGGTTGATGTACTGTGCCGATACCGGCGACAACTTGACCACCTGGCCCCCCAGCCGGTTGACAAGAGGGAAATATTCGGCTTCCGGGTCAGATATGATGATGTCGTCATTGGTTAAGAGGAACACATTGACAATTTCCCGTTTGGCGGCAAAGGACTTGCCGGAGCCGGGAGTGCCTAAAAACAAGCCGTTGGGGTTTTTCAGGCGTTTGCGGCTGGCCATAATGAGGTTATTGGAGAGGGCGTTCAGACCGTAGTACAGGGCTTCTCCCTGCTGGAACAGCTCCTGGGTGGTAAAGGGTACAAAAATCGCCACCGACGAGGTGGTGAGTCCACGTTTGATCTCGATCTGGTTCAGTCCTACTGGGAGACTGCTCATCAGTCCCTGCTCCTGCTGGTAGTCAAGGCGTTTCAGGGCACAGTTGTATTTCTGTGCGACGCCTGCCGCCTGAAAGATGTCGTTTTCCAACTGCTGTCTCTTTTTTGCCGTGTTGAGTACAAGGACAGTAACAAGGAACATACGTTCATTGCGGTTCTGCAAATCCTCTAAAAGTGTTTTGGCTTCATTGCCGTAGGTGGCAAGGTCAGTAGGAATGATGTCCATATCATAGCCGCTTCTTACGGCTTTTTTCTGTTCCTCAATTTTCATTTTATCGAGGTCGGACAGCTTGCGCTTGACGGTCTTGATGGCTTCCGCCTGGTCAATGCTGCGGATGTGCAGATTTACGGTGACAGCCGTATCCAAATCCAGAAAATCCACCAGCATTCGGTCGGTAAGCTCCGGGGCCAGGATGGATAAAAAGCTGACCGCGCCGTAGTGTTCCCCCATGCGGAAGGTCTTGCCGTCCCGGAAATCAAAGCTGGTGGGGGCGATATAGTCCCTGGTGGAAAGTCCGGTTTTGGGGATATCCTCCCACGAAAACCGCAGCTTTTCCTGACCGTCGGGGTGGAACTGGCCGTGAAGCACCTCCAGCCGCTCAAGGCCGCTCAAGGTACGGGCTTTGACGCCCATGGTTTTGAAATTGGCGAGAATATCCGCTTCCACCCGTTCCATGCGGGGCTTGGCGGCTTTGAGGGAATCCGCTTCGATTCCGAAGGTGATGAATTTAGTTTTGACCAGCCCGTTATTGCCCTTGGCAAGCTGGTTTTTTAGCATATCGGCATACTCGCGGCGGATGGAGTTGTACTCGTCCTCCTGCTCGGGAATGTCGATGGACTGCTGAAATTCTTTCAGGTTACCGTACTGGTTGATAAAGGAAAGTTGGACGCTGACCGAGGAATCAAAATAGCTGAGGAAATTGCAGTAGTTCTCGAATATCTGCGTCTTATCCTCGTTTTGGGCCAGCTGGTAAGTGATGTCCTGAAAGACAATGGTCTTGGTATACAGCCGGTCGGTGACGCGGCAGACGCCGTCCCGGTACATTTCCCTGTAAGGTATGGACTGCTGGGCGGTTTGCGGTGCGTCGGCGCGGCCAAACAGCTTCATCCTTACAGAAGCAGCAAAGCCGCCCGTGTTACCGGACGGCTTTGGCGCTGTCTTTTTTCCCTGCAAGGCTTTTCTGTTTTTGGTTTGACGGACGTTTCCCGGCAGGCGCTTTTTTTGCCTTGTCGGCTGTTTTTTCTTGGTTGGCAAAGGCTTTTCCCTCCTTTTCGATGATTTCATACAGGTTTTCTGTTACATATGGACGCCTGCCCGGCCAGAGCCGGGTGCGGAGAAGGTTGCGCAGTATTTTTTCGGCGGGCTGTCCATCCTTTTCGTACATGGCGAGAAAGAACAACGGCAGCATCAGCCCGATCATCAGAAGCATCGCGCCCTCACTGCCCAGCGTCCCGCGCGTCAGAAGATAGGCAGGAACGCCGATAGCCCCAGCCGCGCCGAAACAGATGAGCTGGCGCTTGGTAAGGTTTAGCGCAACCTTGGTTTTGACCTTGGAAAGGTCTTTGGGTACAGGTACAAATGGCATGGATTCACCTACTTTTCTTCACATTGATATGAGGTGGTAAAAAGCTAACGCTCAAAGCCGGATTTCTTTGTCGGAGAGGATATATCACTTTTCGTTTTCTTCGCCGCTCTGCGCAGTTGGGAACGTATGGACAGCTTTTCAGCAACTTCATGCGGTACTTCATCGGCAGTGTTAAGATGCTTGGACTGGTTGTCATGTTTATCTGCCTGCCTGTTTCTCCGCTGCTTGTAGGTAAAGGCTGGCGCAATGCCTTCAAGCTCCTTGCGCCGCTTTACTCTGTATCGTTCCGTGTCCTCTTTATACAGGTAATACCAATCCTCATCAAAGCTGTACACTCCCACCATGCCTGTGGCGTTTCCGGCCTTGTAAATCAGTTCATACTTAAAAAGAGAATTCGGGTGACAGTCAACTCTGATCAGGTCAAGCTTTAATTCTTCCGTAATGACCACCTCCGGTACAGACAGTAAAAAACACCGGCGGTTTTCCGGTGTTTGGGTATTTCCTGCAAGATTTTATCCGGTCCTGTATTCCTCTGTTTCTTCCACATGGAGAAATCCCTGGACGGCGGCTTCAATGATTCCTGAAGCTGCAAGGGATACATGCGTATTTCCTTTGATTAGAAATCCGTCACGCGTTATATAGTTTTTTGGCAGCTGCTTACTGGAAGACCGGGGATAATAAACTTGATCAGTGTCCTGGGATGTATTCTTTTCTTCGCTCATGAGCATCATCTCCATAAATATATTGGGGATATAGGCTTTATTGCACTCATTGGCCCCCTCCTTAGTGCGCGCCGAAAATGGTCTTCGACAGGCTCCCGGTCTTAAACAGGGAAAAGCATAAGAGCACCGTGTAACCCACAACACCCCAAATCGCTGTGTGGATGTTGCTGGAAAAGACCGTGCTGTTTAATAAAACTGCGTAAATGGCAATACAGACCATGATGAGAAAGCCCTGGAATGCCACGGCAAACAGGGATTTTAAATAGTTCTGTCCCATGCTGCCCCATTCCCGGTTGACCATAGTAGCAAAGGGAATGGCCGCCACTGAGGTGGTAAGATAGATTTCCAGCATACGTCCGTAGATGATCAGGAAGATGCAGATGGACAGGGCTTTCATGCACAGGCTGAGAATAGCGGATTCCATATACAGCCCCATCAGCGTATACCATTCCATGGCCTCCAATTGGGTCTGCAGGCTGTCCATGGCAAGGTTGATGTTCAGGCTGCCGGATATGATTCCGGCACTGCCGTTCACTGCCCGCTGGGCCAGATCGAATACACCCATGACAATATCAAAGGTATGGGTGAGGATGTAGGTGGCTGCAAAGGTCTTGAAAATCCATTTGAAGAAAATCCAGGTGTCAAAGTCGTGCATGTTGTTTTTCTCAATGATGAGCTGGATCAGCTCATAGCACAGCACAAAGGTCAATATCATCCCGGCGACGGGGAGGATTACGGTGTCCGAAAGAGACTTAATCATGGAGAAAATGCCGGAGTTCCAGCCCTCCGGCGTTTGCCCCACCTGGCTTGCGATTTCACCGACCCGGGTGTTCACTTCGTTGAACATACCCTGATAGTTGCCGGTGATACCGCCGATTAAAGCCTCCTTCATCCATTCGGTAATTTTGTCAAAAAGGAAGCTCATAGGCAGGCTCCTTAACTAAACAGGCCAGACAGCAGGGGAATGAGCTTCAGTCCGATGAGCACCACGCCGCCGCCCGCCATGAGCTGCTTCATGCCCTGGGATTTCGCACCCGGATTATCGTTGCCGTACCCCTCCAAAAGATTGATGACGCCCCACACGGCAAGGCCTGCGCCAAGCGCGATAACGAGGACTTTCAAGACATTGATGGCTTCTGTGAAAAATTCCATAGATTGTATGCCTCCTTTATTTTGGTTTGAATTTATTGAAAAAGATAACAATATGAAACGGAGCCAAAAGCTCCGGCTGGACAAAGGGGTAGCCTGGGAGGAATACCTTGACAGGCTGTGAAACGAAAAAGCCCTCCCTGCGCATGAAAATCACAGAACAGAGAGGGCTACAGTACGGCTTCTGCATCCTTATCCGGCTCAAACTCGTAAACCTCGTATTCCTCGTCGGGTTTAACTTTTAGCCTGGTGGACAGAAAGCGTTCGATGGAAAAGGTGTTTTTGGGATTGGCGTCAGACAGGTATTTATAGTTCCTGTGCTGAGTGATGTCGTATTTGTCCGAGAAAAAGGGCCGGACACCGCGCAATTGCAGGATACATTTGGAACCGTCCATCACCGCCAGCTCATCCATGGCCATAAGCTCCCGGCCCAGCTTCTGGTAGTTCTGGCCGTAGGAGGGCGAGTTCCCTTTGGTAATGCTGCTGTTGAGCATGTCGATAGTCTCTTTCCCAAGACTTTCGGTGAGGTCTTTCAGAGTGGTTTTTTCCGAGCCGCCGAGGAAAATCCGGGTATCCATGTTGCCGATAATGGTTTCGGCATTGTCCTTATAGATGGCTTTTAGCTGGCTCTGCGCCTGTAAAATGACGCAGGCGGAAATCTCCCGGCTTCGGATGGTGGCAATGAGCTTTTCAAACTTTGGAATTTGGCCGATGTTGGCAAACTCATCCAGGAGGCAGCGTACATGCACCGGCAAGCGCCCGCCGTATTCGTTATCCGCCTTGTCGCACAGGAGATTGAACATCTGGCTGTACAGGAGGGCGGCGATAAAGGAAAAGCTGTCGTCGGTGTCGGAAATAATGACGAACAGTGCGGTCTTGCGGTCGCCCAGGGTGTCCAGTTCCATTTCATCATAGGCAATCAGCTCCCGCATTTCCTTGATGTCGAAGGGAGCAAGGCGTGCACCGCAGGAAATGAGAATGGATTTTGCCGTCTTTCCCGCCGCCAATTTATACTTTTTATATTGCCTTACGGCGAAATGCTGGGGCTCCCGTTCCTCCAGCGCGTCAAATATGAAATCCACGGCATTTTTAAACGATTCGTCATCCTCCCTGACCTCCATGGCGTTGATCATCTCCACAAGCGTATTGAGGTTGCGTTCCTCGTCGGGTGCCTCATAGTGGATGTAGCCGATTAAGGCACAATACAGCAAGGTTTCGGCTTTCACCCAGAAATCATCCCCAGCTTTACCTTCGCCCTTGGTGTTGGCAATGAGGGCTGTGACCAGCTTCAAAATGTCCTTTTCGGAACGGATGTAGGCAAAGGGGTTGTAGTGCATGGACTTTTTAAAGTCGATGGTATTGAGGATTTTGATGCGGTAGCCGCTTTTTTGCAGGAGCTTCCCACACTCCAGAATGAGGGTGCCCTTGGGGTCGGTAATGACGTAGGAACTGTGGAGCTGCATGAGATTCGGCTTCAACCAGAATCTCGTCTTGCCAGAGCCGGAACCGCCCACAATCAGCACGTTTTTATTCCGGGCGTACTTGGGCTTTTTCGGTCGGTTGTTCATGGTCAGCCCCTCGGTGGCTGTTAAAATGATGTTCTGCTCCGGCTTTTCATCCATGTAGGGCTTGATGTCGGTGGGCGTTCCCCAGCGGGCGGAGCCGTATTCCCTGTCCCTGCGCCACTTTTTGGCATTTTTCTTTTTAAAATATACCGTGGCAGAGACAGCAGCGGTGCCAATGACGCCTGCCAGCAGGTCATGGGGATGGAGAGAGGGCAGCGGTCTTGCCATTACGGAGTCCAGTATGCTGATGCTGCCGACCAGTTGATCTAAAACATTTGTGTCGGGAGCCAGCCGCCAGGCTTCACCCAGCTTATCCGCGAACCAGAATACCGGCACATAGGGAAGATTGGGAAGGACATATTTTCGCAAATTGTCGGTATTCATCGCTCCGGCCCTCCCCGGTCTTTGTTTTTCACACGGTCAATCACCGTGTTCTTGACAAGCTCTTTGAACCTGTTCAGCTGTGCCAGCACGGAGGGTTTGGCAGCATTTCGTTTCAGCGTTTTGGCACTGAACTCCGAAAAAGCGGCGGTCATGGCGTCAGCATCGCGGGCTTTGAAGAATACCAGCCATTTGGGGGGCGTTGAGACAGTGTCCCTTTTCAGCGCATAGTCAATGCCGTATTTGCGGGCGTAGGGCTCAAAGCTTTTGATATTCTGATCGGTAATCTCGATATTGGATAGCCCCGCATTCTGCTTGGCAAGCTGTTTTAGCGTTTGTTTGCCCTGTGGGGGTGCGTCCCTGGCCTGCTTCATTCTGCGCAGCGCGGCATTCATGGCCCTGGCCAACAGCCTGCCAGTCAGCTTTGTGCCTTTTACTGTCAGCGCCACGGTTTTCTCATTGACTTGTTCCTGCATCTCTCAAACTCCTTTCCTTTAAAATTTCTGCATTACAGGCCGGCAGCATTAAAATCCTCCATCAGGGGAATAATGCCGTTTTCTTTCAGTGTTTTGTACAAAAACAGGCGTCCTGCCTGTGTCCAGTAGGTGTGCATGACGCTTCTTTCTTCGTTGACATGATAGGTTCTTGAACAGGTGTATCCCTTTCCGACAAGGCCCTGATACAAAAGCCAGGTGCCGCCCAGCTTGAACTGGATGCCCAGCTCATGCAGAAGCTGGTTGAAGGATACCGCCGTCATGCCGTAATCCTTGGCAATGACGCTGACCTGCACGGCATTTTTGCTTTGCAGGATGAGGTCGTAATACCGCGCCTTGGGCGCAAGGGCTTCGATATGCTCTCTTAAAACAGTGTTTTGCTCCCGTTCCGCAAGCAGCCTGTCTAAAAGCTCGGAGGTAAACTCGGAGCTCTGGAACATTTTTCCAAGGATTTCCTCGGTGATGTAGGCCCCGTGCCTGCGGATGGAGGGAAGCACTTCGCTTGTCACCCAGCGTTTGAACTTTTTTGCCTGGGGAAGCTTGCTGGAGAGGATAAGGCTGTACAGACCGGATTCGTTGATGATGGTCATGTTGCGGTTTTGTCTGCCGTCGTGAATCGCGACGTCAGCTTTATCTTCCTCATCAACATGCTTCTTTAATGCGTCGCGGGTATTTTGGTAATTCAAAATGTCCGCTACATCCTTGCCCACGAACCACGGCTGACCGTCGATTTCCAGAACTCGGACTTTTCCAAATTCTTCGTTTTCAAACACTTGCAGCTTGTTTTCCATTTTTCTGCGCTCCTTTCCTTATTAAATAGAAAGCGCCGCCCTGTTCGGACGGCTTCTTTGCTCCTGTTCCTTTTGCTCCCGTATTGCTACCAGCAGCGTATCGTTGTAATCCTTGCCTGCAGGCGGAGGGGAAACGGTGATGCAAAGCGTCCGGTCACGGAGCATTTCATCTTCATAGACCGCCGCCTTGATTTTTTCAATGGCTTCCAGACCGGCTTTGTCATTATCCAGCCCCAACACGATATGGTTTACCTGCGGATGCTGCTGTAAGAATTGCAGCAGCGCCAGAGGCGACACACCGCCTAATGAAAGGTAGTGGCGGCCTTCCCAGCCGGCATCCTTTCTCTTTTGCAGTGTCGCCATAGAGAGGGTGTCAATGGGAGCCTCGGCCACCATTACAATTTCTCCGGGTGGAGCGCAGGCCGGAAGCAGAAAGCCAAACCGCTTGTCGCTGCCCTCCATATCCTGCCGTAAGCCGCTGGTTGTCCCGCGCACACAGGCGAAGCGCACCTTGCCGTGTTTATCTTTCTGTCCGACAAACACACAGTTGTGATATTTGCGCCCCTCATACAGTGTACCGGCTTCCACGCACCGTTTAAGAATATCCCGGTCAATACCCCGGCCTAACAGGTAAGCAATGGCGCGGTCATTGTTGACGTTTTTTGCAGGCAGGGCAAATGGCTTGGCTTTTTTCGGCGGCAGTGGCTTCGCCGTGCTGGCTGGAATAGGAGGCGGCGGCCCGGCACGGACGTCATAAGCTAGGGTCTGCACCGCTTCCGTAAATTCCATGCCCCGCACCTTGACGAGGTAATTCAGCGCCGTTGTGCCCCCAAAGCCACGGCTGTGCCAGTGCCATTTGCCGTTGGAGACGGTCAGGCTGTCATGGTCGCGCAGGCGGTATTCATGGCCGGTTTTTTTTAGGTTATGGGGCTCATTGGCAAGCAGGTAATCCAGAAGATCCACCTGCTTAGCCCGCGCAATCTGTTCCTCCGTCACCCACGGCATGGCGGCGTCTCCATTCTGGCAATACGGTTCATTTCGGTTTTCAGGCAGGTGCCGTCGCTGAACCGGCAGAGAAAACCGTGGTTTGGATAGGGGCAGCCTTCACAGAGCGTTTCCTGTTCCGTGCAGTATATACGGTCATCGTTATATCCTAACGGCTCCCGCTTCGGGGTATAGAGCGGGCTGCCGTTCTTTCTGTTCATTGGAAAATTCCTCCCTTCGTGTTGTTTTTCTATGGAGACAAAGCAAAAAACGGGGCGCTCGCCATCATTGACGAACGCCCCGGTTTTTACTTTGTCTCTGATTCAATTTAACTTACCGCCTGTTTTTTATGCCAGTTTTCCAACAGTCCCATAATGACCTTTTCCATCTGTTTTGGCGTATAGTCCTGGGGAAAATATTGTTTAAGGCGGCTTCCGGCCAGTGTGAGCTTAACAGGTTCCTTTTTTTCCTCCGCCAAAATGGAATCGATCATTTCGGGGGTCAGTTCCCCCGACTGGCTGTGCTTTTTGAGCCTTTGCGCCTGCGGCAGGGACGGCGTGGCTTCATACTTCGCCATTGCATCCATCAGGCTTGACTGCTCCTTCCGGCTGAGATAGGACAGCTCTACGGCTGGATTAAATGCAATTTTCTTCGCATCCACCAGGTCAATCAGTCCGGGTACAAGCTCCGTCAGCCGGATCATCCGGTAAATTTGACTTTTACTTTCCCCGGCCTGCTTGGAGACAACCGTTACGGACAATGTACCGATGTCGATACCGTCCACCACGATACCACGATGCTTTAATGCCTCCAGCTTCATACGGTAGGCCCATGCCTTTTCGCTGGGTAGCAGGCTTTCCCTTTGTTCCAGATTGGTATCCACCATGATAATAACCGCTTCATCATCGTCCATTTCGCGCACAATAACGGGCATGGTGGTTCTTCCGGCCAATTCACTGGCAAGTTTACGCCGATTGCCCGCTACAAGCTCATAATTGCCATCAGTACGGGGACGGACAAGACCGGGGACAAGGACGCCGTATTTCTTGACACTTTCAGCAGTTTTCTTCATAGCCTCATCATTTCGCACCTGAAACGGGTGAAATTCAGGGGGACATAGTTTGTCAAGCGGCATTTCTATCACTTTCTCAGCATTTACTTCTGTTACGGTATCGCTTATACGGAAAATATCATCATAGCTGGCAAGTGCCAGAGCACCTTTTGTTTTAGCCAACGGAAAGCACCTCCCTTGTCAGGGTCTCATATGCCACCGCTACCTTTCCGCGCGGGTCATAGGTGTATATGCTTTTTCCAGTTTTGCTGATTTCGGAAGCACGAACCGACCGGGGAATATGGCTGAACATATGAAGCCTGCTTCCGTAAGCCTCATTCAGGGATTCCATGATTTCTTTTGCATCATTCGTCCGTTCATCCACCATTGTAGGCAGAATGCCGCCGATTTCAAGGCGGGGGTTGATCTGCCTGTGTACTCTTGCGATGGTTTTCAGCAGCAGCTCCAGCCCCTTTGCGGGCAGGTATTCGGCCTGCACAGGAATCAGCACGGAATCCGCCGCTGCCAGTGCGTTGACGGTCAACATCCCCAGAGATGGAGATGTGTCCAGAAGAATAAAGTCATATAGGTGCTTTACAGTTTCAAGATATTGGCGTAAAATGGTTTCACGGCTCATGGCGTTTACCAGGGAGATTTCCACACCAGAAAGCTCTATGCTGGCGGGCATAAGGTCAACGCCTTCCGCGTGATGGATAATCCCCGCTTTCAAAGGCAGGGGATTATCCTCTATAATTCCGCTCATAACTGTTGCCAGCGTGATGGGAATTCCGTCCGGCTTTGGATAGCCGAGACTGATGGTGAGCGACGCCTGCGGGTCTACATCAAGTACCAGGACCTTTTTGCCCTTCCGGGCAAGCCCGATTCCGAGACTGACGGTTGTGACTGACTTTCCGACTCCGCCTTTTTGATTGGATATGCTTATAATGGTTGCCATATAGTATACCTTCCTTTCCCAAATATTTTCGGTGCTAACATAACAAACGGTTTTTCCGCGTGGTTTTTTCGTTAGCTTTTCATGTGGAAAAAGAATGAAAAAGAATAACGACGAACCCCGAAAACCCTTTATACATGCGGTTTTACCGTTTCGTCGTTATTATACTATATGGGCACAGTTGCGCCAGTTTATTGTATGCCAACGGAGTTAGTCTTAAAGAGATACAGGAATGGTTGGGACATAGTGATATTTCTACTACATCGAATATCTATACACACCTTGATTTTAGTTCAAAGGTTGCTTCCGCCAATGCTATTATGGATGTATTTCCTTCTTAAGCAGGAGGGACATTTGGAGGGATATCATATGAAAGGAGATCAACTCCAAGATAATTATAATGTTATAGAAAAAGAAAAACTCTCAAATCCACATTTAGCGTATTTAAGAGCTATTGGTTTCTGGTGCCGGTGGTCGGACTCGAACCGACACGCCCAAAGGACACAGCATTTTGAGTGCTGCACGTCTGCCAATTCCATCACACCGGCATATTTATTTTAATTCTCCTCCTTAAAAACCGCCTTAGAATTTGGAGGGATATTTAGGAGGGATATTAAAATCTTAATGGATATTTAGTTTTCAAAAACCCTGTATTTATCAAGGTTGGCACACACCAACTGGTAAAAATGCGAAGTAGATTTTGAGTCCGGTGCGTCTGCCATTCCACCACTTCGGCACGTTACAAATATAATATTAACATAAAATTAACAGGGTGGCAAGTATTTTTTTGTATGTAAAATATAGAAAAAGTTGAAAGCCTGTAGTGATTATGGTAAACTAAAATTGCGTGAAAAATAATCATTGGTGGTGAAAACATGGATCCAGTTACCCATGGGGTTATCGGTTTAGCTATTTCGGCTTTTAGCGGCGACCCGGTTACCCTGACCAATCCTGTTAGTCTAGGCTGTGCAATCGGAGCAATGTCACCAGATATTGATATTGTAACAAGGATTTGGGGAGATTATGTATATTTAAAGCATCATAGAGGGACCTCACATTCTATACCTGCATTGTTAGGGTTAGCTGCTGTCATTACAGCAGGATTATCTCCATTTTTTCAGGGATTTAATTTTTTTCAGGTTTTTATTTGGACTTTTATTGGCTGTATGTCTCACACCTTTTTTGACATTCTCAACTCCTATGGGGCCAAACTGTTTATGCCCTTTACCCGAAAAAAGCATATGGTTGGAATATTAATGCTTTATGATCCTATGATTACTTTGCTATGCTTCCTGCTCATTTTTGCAAATCAAAAAAGCAGTTTCTTTTATGGGGGCATCATTATCAGCTTTGGTGTATATTTAGGATTTAGATTGTATATGAAGCATTATGCAAAGCTCATTGTAACACAGTATTATCAGCATGGATACAAGCTGGTGGATGTTAACGTGCTTCCATCCCTGATGGCCTTTCATAAATGGGACTATATCGTGAACAGCAATAGTCATCATATTGTTGGTCAGGTAAACCTCGTAACGAAAGGGTTAAAAGAAAGGAAAAAGTTTAAGAAGCCGGAAAATGAAATTGTTGAGCTTTTTGAAGAAACGAATATCGGCAGATATTTCCGCGATTTCACACCACTTTATTACGTAATGCATTTCGAAGAAATGGGAAAGATTATCCTAAAATCCATAGATCTGCGGTATTATCTTAGAAATAATTTTATGCATCATGCAACGGCTATATATGATAAGGAAAGAAATATTATTGAATCTTTTTTTCACCCTTATTCAATAAAAAAGAATATTCCTGTTACGGAGGCTGATTAGAACTACTGATACCAGTAGTTCTTTTTTATTTAGTTTGCATAATTGTCCTTACCTTTCCATAAACATTAAAGGTATCAATAATTGGAGGGGTGGGATTGATTGGCAAAAAAATATCTGTTTATTTTACTGGTTTTAGCGATTGTTTCCGAGAGCTTTACATTGAGCTTCGGGCAGCAGATTACAGCAGATAAAAGAATAGTGATTAACATCCCCGCAAGGACACTTACACTCTTCACTGGAGATCAAGTAGAAAAGATTTATCCGGTTGCAGTAGGAAGACCATCTAAAACAACACAAACACCAACTGGAAGCTATAAAATCCTTAATAAAATAGTAAATCCATACTACAGCAAACTAAAAATACCCGGCGGCAGCCCTTCAAATCCTTTAGGCATACGTTGGTTAGGCTTTAGAACGAATTATGGAATTCATGGGAATAGTGACCCAAAATCTATTGGTACTACAGCTTCTGCCGGTTGTGTCCGCATGTACAACTATGACGTTAAGGAACTGTATGAAAAAGTTTTATTAAACACAAAAGTCGATGTCCTCTACAGTCTTTTTCAAGTCCACCCTGAGAACGAGGAAAAACCAAAGGTCTTGATGGTTTATCCCGATGTTTATAAATCTGAGAAAGACTTGGGTAAAGCGATCAGGCAAAAGCTGGATGAGGAAAAAATGAGAGAAGGTATTGAGGATAACAGCATCTTAGAGGCAGTAAAAATATCAAAGAGTAGACCTGTTGCCCTTTCTAAACAGTGGGTACTACTGGTGAATGGATATGATTTAATTTCAGATGTCATCATGGAGAATGAAGCAATTTACATCAGTGAATCAGCATTAAATGATTACTTTGGTGTTTTGGTAGAACGGGATTTGGAAGGAAAAACCAAAGTATACGGCAAAGAAATCGAAGCTAAATTAGCAGGAGAAAAGCTTTATCTATCTCTTGAGGATATAAAAAAACTCATTGGCGGCCGGATTGAAAAAAACAATATGCTCAAGAATATGTGGTATGATGTATCTTTTTTAAAGTTAAATGGTACTTTCTTAGAGGTGAATCATAGTCCGGTTGCCGTGCATAATCCAACCATTCCGGTGAAGGTCTTGTCTCAAGTGGTTGGATATGACGTATCTAGGTTAAGCAAATTACAATGGATCAATAAGGAACCCTATTTATCTTTAGAGGAATTGCAAAAAAACTTTGATGTAGAATATAATTTCAATTCCTATAATAAGAAAGTGGAAATCTATAAAAAGCCAAACCTTTTCTATGGAAATAAATCACTGGCTGTAAAATTTGAAAAAGGTCAAACACTGATAAATTTAGCTGATTTAGAAATTAATAATCTGGTGGTCAATGATCAATGGGTCTCTTTAGATGATCTAAAAAAAGATTATGATATTCAATATGATAACTACAAGCTTAATCTTGTACTGGTAAAGAGAACGGAAGAGAAAATAGAACCAGAAAGCACTGAGGATACAGAGAAAACCACAATTGTCCAATAATTTTCCGGGATAGTCCATAGGAGACTATCTCTTTTTGTTTACGGAGGCCAATGAAAGGTATATGATATTTATAAAATGAAAAAAATAGGAGGAATTTGGGAACCTTTTTCTATTTTTGCCGTCCAATTGAACAGGGGATTTTTTAAGAAGGGAGTGAAAAATGTGACTGACCTGGAAAGACAACTGATAGAAAAAAGCCAACAGGGTGATATAGAGAGTTTTGAGCTGCTCATTAAGGAGTACCAGAAGCTGGCCTTCAATATTGCCTACAGGATGTTAGGCAATACAGAAGATGCAGCAGATGCAACCCAGGATGCAATGATTAAAGTATATAAGTCGATTAACAGCTTTAAAGGCAATTCAAGCTTTTCTACATGGCTTTATAGGATCGTTACAAACACATGCTTAGATGAATTAAGAAAGCGGAAGAAGGATAAAACCTTATCCTACGACAGGGGCATTGAAACAGAAGAGGGTACATTGGAGCGTGAAATTCCGGATACACGCAATATACCCGAAGAGGCAGTGGAAAGAAAAGAACAGCTGCAAGATTTGGTAGAAGCAATCAACAGATTGCCGGAGCAGCATAAAACAGTGATTGTTTTACGTGATATTAAGGGCTTTAGTTATGAACAAATAGCGGAAATTCTTGATTGCTCCCAAGGAACGATTAAATCAAGAATTAGCAGAGCAAGAATGGCTTTAAAGGAGAACATGCAAAAAAATACGGAACTTTATAAAAACCGCTACGTCAAAATATAGAAAGGAGGGATCATATGAAGTGTACAGAATTAAACGAGTTAATTTCTCTTTATATAGATAATATGTTGGATGAACATACAAATGAAATAATAAATACTCATATTCGGGAATGCAGCGACTGCAGAAGTACCTATCAGGAACTGAAAAAGATTCTTGAACAATGCAGTAAGCTGCCTATGGTTGACTTGCCAGAAGACTTTGAGACTTCCTTGCATGAAAAACTGATAGGGGCCAGTCTAGACATCTATGGGGAAAAAGAAGAAATAATAGAGCTAACGTCAATCAAACAAAAGAAGAGACCAATCGATTGGAAAATGCTTGCCTCTATTGCAGCGATGTTTATTGTTTTTGTGATTTCAATTCCTTTACTCAATACATCGATGAAGAGTGCACAAAGAGAACAAATGACTATGGATAATGCCGCAGAACAACCACAGATGTTTAAGGCAGGCAGTGCTCCAGCGGCGCCTCCTATGGATGGCAGCACAGCAAGAGGAATCCTTCCGGAAGCCGAATTCAATGCTGGCCAGTATGGTGGTGGGGCACAGGAAAATGCTCAAATGGATATGGCTTTGACGGAGCCGGAAGGTTTAATGAAATCTGTTTCCCGGGAAGGTAGAAAAATAATTAAGAGTGCCTACGTAAACATAGATGTGGTCAACTACGATGAAAAGTTTAATCTAATCATGAATACGACTGCAGCTTATGGCGGTTATGTAGAGAGTTCAAATACACAATACAAGTATTATAATGCAAATAATCCGGAAGAAGCCCTAAAGATGGGCAACATGGTAATACGTGTACCTGAGAATCAAATGGAAACGATCGTAGAACAGATTAAGTCTTTAGGCACTGTTACGAATTTTGGCATCAACGGCAGTGATATCACCTTGCAATACCGGGACACGGTCAATGAGGCAGAAAACCTAAAAATACAAGAAGCACGCTTGCGAGAGATTATGGGTAAGGCAAATAATGTTAAGGATATTTTAGAAGTAGAGCGGGAGTTAAGTCGAGTACGTGGAGAGATTAATCGGTTAACAGGAGATATCAAGCGTTGGGATGATCTGGTCAGCCTCTCTACAGTCCAGATTTCGCTCAATGAAATTTCGCCTAAGGATCAGAGGATTCAACCACCCAGTGAAGATGTATGGGATAAGGCTAAGAAGGGCTTCATTAAGAGTATAAATCACATCCTAGAAACCGGAGAAAGATTGCTGGTAGGCTTTATTAGCATATTGCCAATGCTGCTGCTGGCTGGACTGGTAATGCTGCCCGTCCTTTGGTATGTTTTCAAAATCCTAAAAGGAAAGAAAAAATAGCATTCTAAAATGACCTCTTTATGGAGGTCATTTTTTACGCTTATATTGATTTTAAAGGTAACTAATAATAGTTATAGAAGGATTTTGAAGAATTTATGAGAATATATGAATAAACAGATACTAAATATATGCCTGCTTTTTGGGTAGTATATAGGTAGATTTAAAGTGATATGAATAAAGGAGTAGATTAAGATGGGTGAAAGAATAATCATTATAGACGGAAATAGCTTGATTAACAGAGCCTTTTATGGACTTCCACCGCTGACTACAAAAGAAGGTACTTATACCAACGCAGTCTATGGCTTTGTAAATATGTTATATAAAATATATGAAGATTATCAGCCGGAATATATCAGTGTAGCATTTGACAGAAAGGCGCCTACCTTTCGGCATATGGAATATGATGCCTATAAAGCGGGAAGAAAGAGAATGCCTGATGAATTAGGACAACAGCTCCCAATTCTAAAAGAATTGCTGGATGTGATGCATATCCATCGAATGGAAATAGATGGATTTGAAGCGGATGATTTGATCGGAACTTTAGTAAAATACTGTGAGGAAAAGAACCTGGAAACCTTAGTCGTTACCGGAGATAGAGATGCCTTGCAGCTGGCGTCGGATCACACAAAAATATTGATTACAAAAAAAGGTATGACAGATCTGGAAATCTATACTCCTGAGAGTATTATTGAAAGATATGAAGTAACCCCACAGCAATTTATTGATTTGAAGGGATTAATGGGTGATTCTTCAGACAATATTCCTGGTGTACCTGGGGTTGGAGAAAAAACAGCTATTAAGTTAATCAAACAGTTTGGAAGCATTGAAGAAATGATCCGGCATACTGAGGAGATACAAAATCAAAAACTGCGGGAAAAAATAGAATCCAATATAGAGCAGGCGATATTTAGTAAAAGATTGGCTACGATTAAAACCGATGTCCCTATTGACCTGTCATTAACTGCTCTTCAAAGAGAAGCACCCAATCAGGAAAAACTGTTGGAGCTTTTTCGCCGTCTAGAGTTTCACAGCCTTATCCAAAAAATGATAAAAAGCGAGGATAGTCAGGAGAAAGCTATAGATAGGGCAAAAATACATATGATAGAGAAATATGAAGATGTTCAAAAATTGATAAATGTAGTAATGTTGTCAAAACACCTCTATTTTAGACTGTTTGGTGTAGGTGAAAATGTGAGGGACCGAGAAATAATCGGAATGAGCATCATGCTGGAAGAAGATTTTAGCTACTATGTAGACTTTAAAGTTTTGAAAGGTTCTATTGAACTACTAAAAGATATTTTCGAAGATGAAAATATCTTAAAGACTGGCCATAATATCAAAAACGAAATTTTAATGCTGCGTAAGCATGGCATATCATTGGCTGGTGCAGATTTTGATACAAGCATAGCCGTATATTTGCTTGAGCCTACGCGGACTTCCTATGAAATAGATGAAATATATACTGCTTATTTAGGAAAAAATATGAGTAATGAAGAATCCTTGCTGGGAAAAGGCAAAAACCGAGTCACCTTTATGCAGATTGATCGTGACTTGCTTTCAAAATATGGACACCAAGTTTGTCATGCAGTGAAAGATTTGAAAAAGATATTAGAGGCAGAATTGGAAAAACTGGAATTAAAAAAGCTCTTTCACGAGGTGGAAATGCCTCTGATTAAAGTACTTGCAGACATGGAGTACGAGGGATTCCGTGTAGATCATCAGATGTTAAGCAGTTTAGGTAAAGAGTTGAACGGAAAAATAGAGCAATTGATGGCTGAAATATACGCCATGGCCGGTGAGCAGTTTAATATTAATTCCACAAAGCAGTTAGGAGATATACTATTTGAGAGGCTTAAATTACCAGCCATAAAGAAAACAAAAACCGGGTATTCCACAAATATTGAGGTTTTAGAAAAGCTTAGCAAAAAGCATCCAATTATTAATAAAATTATAGAATATAGGCATTACGTAAAATTAAAATCTACCTATATTGACGGTCTCATTGACGTAATCAACAAGGGTACAAATAAGATTCATTCCAGCTTCAACCAGACCGTTACAGCTACAGGTAGAATCAGCAGTACGGAACCCAATCTCCAAAATATTCCTATTCGATTAGAACTGGGAAGAGAAATAAGAAAAGTCTTTATTCCCACTGATGAAAACTATTTGCTATTGGATGCGGATTATTCGCAAATCGAGCTAAGAGTGCTTGCGCACATTTCTAAGGATCCAGAACTGATTGAAGCTTTTGAAACAGACCAGGATATTCATACGATAACCGCATCAAAGGTTTTTAATGTTCCCGTCGATCAGGTAACATCTTACCAGCGAAGCAGTGCCAAAGCCGTCAATTTTGGAATCGTTTATGGGATTAGTGATTTTGGTTTGGCTGAAAATCTTGGCATTACTAAGAAAGAAGCACAAAAGTATATTGATGAGTATTTCGATAAGTATAAAGGTGTAAAAACCTACATGGAACAAGCTGTAGAAAATGGCAAGAAAAACGGATATGTAACAACCATACTCAATCGTAGGAGATATATACCAGAATTGACTTCCAGCAATTTTAATATTCGTTCCTTTGGAGAAAGAACAGCAATGAATACACCTATTCAGGGAAGTGCAGCCGACATCATAAAAGTTGCTATGATTCGCGTCCATGAAGAGCTAGACAAGAGAAAATTACAATCAAGACTCATTTTGCAGGTACACGACGAATTGATCGTAGAAACCCATAAGGATGAAATCGATGAAGTGAAACAAATCGTAAAAAGAGAAATGGAAGAGGCCATACAACTGAATGTTCCGCTTAAAGTAGAAATGCATTTAGGAAAGAGTTGGTATGATACAAAAAAGTAAGGAGACCATACATGAAAATAATAGGACTTACGGGCGGTATTGCCTCCGGAAAAAGTACAGTTTCCAATTATTTAGAGGCTTTAGGATTTCCTGTGATTGACGCAGACCTGATTGCAAGAGAAATCGTAGAAATTGGACAACCTGCATTAGAAGAAATAGCCTTAACTTTTGGGAAGCAGGTACTGAATGAAGATGGAGGCTTAAATCGAAAAGCTTTGGGAGAAATTGTATTTTCCAGTGAGTATCTGCTAAAAAAACTAAACAGGATTACACATCCGAGAATAATAAATGAAATTACCAATAGAATAGAGTTATACAGAATTAAGGGGAAAAACTCTATCCTATTTTTGGATGCGGCTTTACTAATTGAGATGAATATGAGAAAATTAGTTGATGAAGTCTGGTTGGTTAAAGTAGATCAAGAAACTCAGATAAGAAGACTAATGAATCGAGATGGTTTTTCTGTTACAGAGGCGAAAAAAAGAATTAATGCACAAATGTCTATGAACGAAAAAGAGAAATATGCGGACGTAATACTAGATAATAACAAAGGAATGGATGAATTATATATGCAGATTCAGATGCAGTTAGCACGGGTAACCGGCAATTTTTCGGAGGGATAGCATTGATTTTAATTGATCTTAAAAAATATCGATTTTTATTGGTTATACTATTAATTGCAATGTCACTTGGTTTGGCAGTAAATGGTTCCCGTTGGGTTATCAAAATGGTATATCCATTACATTATAAAGAGTTGATTTTTAAATATGCAGAGGACTATAATTTAGACCCTTACCTAGTGGCTGCGATTATTCGAACAGAGAGTAAATTCTATGAAAAAGCTCAGTCGGGAAAAAATGCAAGGGGACTGATGCAGATTGCACCGATTACTGGGGAATGGGCATCTAAAGAGCTGAGGGTAAAAGGCTACGATGCAGAAATGCTTTTTGTTCCGGATTTAAATATCATGATAGGCTGTTGGTATCTAGACAGATTAAGAGGAGAATTCCAAAATGATCTTCCGCTTATGTTGGCAGCTTATAACGGTGGAAGCGGGAACGTTAGAAAATGGCTGAATGATCCACGATATAGCAGTGATGGGATGACCTTGGATCATATACCTTTTTTTGAGACAAGAGCATATGTAGATAAAGTGTTAAAAAGCTATAAAATTTATAATATGATATATAGATAACAGTTATAGACTGTTATCTATATATTTATATATCGGAATGTAAGTATTTTGTTGTACAATAAAAAAAAGTCCTTTATAATTTAATGAGGCAATAGGTGCTTTCCTTGGTATTACATAAGCAGGCAATGCATATTTAGAAAGGAATGTGATGAAATGAAACCAATGACAAGTCTAAAGGATATAGAAACACTTAAGATAGATGGAGGAAGACTGCTGCATTCGGCGACCCATGAAGAAATACTGAGTGCGGCTACAACCGATGTTTACTTTTTGAGAACAATGGATCTGTTAAAAAATATGAATCTAGATAATAGTGTAGTAACAGCAGAAGTTTTTGCGAGAAAATCAGGAGTTTTTTGCGGCATTGAGGAAGTAAAGAATATATTGAAGGACAAAGATATAGAAATGTGGGCAGTGGATGAGGGAGAAACTTTTGAGGAAAAGGAAACTCTGGTCAGAATAAAAGGTGCCTATAGAGATTTTGGTGTCTATGAAACTATTATTCTAGGTTCCTTAGCTAGTGCCAGCGGATGGGCATCTGCATCAAAGGAAATTAAGGAAGCCTGCCAAGATAAAACCTTTCTGTGCTTTGGGGCCCGGCATGTACACCCTGCGGTAGCTCCGGTAATGGAGCGTGCTGCAGTAGTAGGCGGTGCAACGGGAGCCAGCTGTATTCTTGCGGCTAAGCTGATGCATATAGACGCCTCTGGAACCCTGCCTCATGCGGCGATGTTGATTGCGGGAGATACACTGGATATCGCCAAAGTTTATGATCAAATAATGCCGGAAAATCATAAAAGAATTGTTTTAGTTGATACTTTCAAAGATGAAGTTGAAGAAAGCATTCGCATAGCAAGTGTACTAAAGGATCGATTATTTGGAATTAGATTGGATACTCCTAGTGAAAGAGGCGGCGTTACGCCTCACTTAGTGAGGGAATTAAGAAGCAAGCTGGATCACGCGGGCTTTCATCATGTGAAAATATTTGTTTCGGGAGGATTAACGCCAGATAAAATTAGATCCCTCTCTGCGGCAGGGGCTGATTCATTTGGTGTAGGCAGTTATATTTCTGGTGCATCGGCTATTGATATGACCATGGATATTAAGGAAGTTAGTGGTAAAGCTGTAGCTAAGCGAGGCAGACTGCCAGGCTTAATAGATAATCCAAAATTAAAGAAAATAAAGTAAGGTAAGATAAGGACAATAACACATTACTCTACAGGGCAGTGATTATACGGAGGTATTTCAGTGAAAAAAAGAAGATTTATGTTCTGTATTTACATGTTGCTCATTATCCTGATGTTCATTGGTTGTGAGGAAGTAGAAGATATACAAAATGTAGAAGAGAGTATGAATACCCCTAAAAAGATTAATCACAATAATGAATTGCTGCTACCCTTGACAAAGTTTGAGACGCTTAATCCAATCATTAACACAGATAACAGCGTTTATCACTTGAGCATGCTGATTTACGATGGATTGCTAAAGCTTGACAGTCATCAACAACCCCAACCGGCTCTTGCCACTGCCTGGGAGATTTCGGCAGATGCCGCTGTCTGGACTTTTACCTTAAGAAATAATATAAAGTGGCACGACGGTAAGCCTTTTACAGCTGAAGATGTAAAATTTACCATTGATGCACTGAAAATGGGAAAATCCGGAAAGGACACTTCCATTTATGCTTTTTATACGGATCGAATAAAAGAGGCCAAAGTGGTTCAGGGAAACAAAGTGACTATTGTTTTGGATAGCGGAGCAAATGCATATGCTGAATTATTTACATTTCCAATTTTGCCAAAGCATAAGTTTAAAACAATTCAGGACGTATATACAGCAAAAAATCTTGTTCCCCTCGGTACAGGACGATATAAAGTCAGTCAGTATAATAGATCGAGATATCTTAAGCTGGTTTCAAATCCTGATTATTGGGAAGGTCAACCCAGTATTAGGACAATTATCGCGCAAATCGTGCCGGATAAAGAAACAGCACTTACTTCTTTAGAGGCAAATGAAGTAGCATTAGCAAAATCCAATGATTTTGACTGGGAAAAATACAGTGAAGATCCAACCTTGAAGATTTATGAATATGTAACGCAAGAATTTGAGTTTTTGGGCTATAACTTCAGAAAAGAATTACTACAAAACAAAAACCTTCGACAAGCTATTGCCTATGGTATTGACCGACAAGCTCTGATAAATGATATCTACCTAGGCCATGCAACAGTCTCAGATGTTCCAATCAATCCCGATTCTTGGCTCTATGATGAAAATGAAAAAAAATATGGTTATGATGTGAGCCGGGCAAAGGATATACTAGCAAAAAACCATTGGGAAGCGAAATACCCTGACCCCTACCTGGTTAATGCAGAAGGGCAAAAGTTAAGCATGCACCTTTTAGTAAATAGTGAGAATCATTTAAGACTAAGAGCAGCAGAGATGATCAAGAACCATTTGAAGGAAGTGGGAATAGAGATTATCATTGATCGAGTCAGTTGGGAAGAATACCAAAACAGACTCTATTCCGGCAATTTTGATATGGTCCTGGGGGGATGGCAACTGTCCACTGTCCCGGATTTAAGCTTTGCACTACACTCTGCCAGCGGCGTAACGAATAATTTTGTCGGATACAACAGTCCTGAAATGGATCATTTATTAATAACGGCAGCAATGGCAAAGGACGAGATCAGAAAGAGAGAGGCCTATAGCAACATACAAAAAAATCTTGTAGAAGAATTACCATATTTCGGACTGTTTTTTAAGAATAGTTCCATTATCATGAGGGATTATGTTGGTGGAGATATTAACCCTAAGTCATTTAATATTTTTAATAATATTGAGAATTGGGAGTTTGAATAGCGAGGAGAATAGAATTCCATAAAATGGGGTTCCATAAAATGGAGTTTAATTGTACGAAAAGAATGTTGACATTTATGAGGAATGAATTTATACTATATAAGTAACTGTTGTTTCGGGCAAAGAGTTACAAAATAGTAGTTTCATTCTCTATGCGGATGTGGTGGAACTGGCAGACACACTATCTTGAGGGGGTAGCGGTCAACCGACTGTGCGGGTTCGAATCCCGCCATCCGCACCATTGCGAACAAGAGCCGAAATTAGGCTCTTGTTTTGTTTGTGCCCGAGAAAGCTGGACTAAACCTGGATATGTATATTTATGGAAAATTTGGTTAAATTCATAAGAAATAAAGAATTTTCAAAAAATACACACAATAAGCAGGAAATCCTCCTAGAATATCGAATATAGTATGCAGAAAATCCCGAAAAAGGAGAGAATGCCATGACAGAGAGACAAGATAGAATTAATGAAGAAATTGAGGATTTAAAAAATATCTACCAACAGTTGGATGAGGTAAATCAGAAAAGATTAGAAGAAGCGATAATTTTACTGAAGACAAAATTTTCTGAGAGGCTTCGAATATAGTAGTTTGAATACAGCAATCCCCCAATTGAGAAGATGACCGTTTAGAGTTAGGAATAAAATTAAAATATTTTGAATTCGTACAAAGTTAATTTTCTAGATTTTTTTGAAGGAATTTGACGTTCTATATAGAATAATATTTTTTGGATAAAGTTGGACAATGAGTAGAACTTTGTCCAAAGAATACATATGCTGTACTGGAACAAAGTATTTAAACAATTTTATTAATAGTTATAACTGAAGCCTATAAGGCACCAAGGAAGCTGCTGAAGAGAGATAGATCAAGGACGGCAGACTATTTAGGGGGTTGTTTCAAATGACAAAAGGCTTTAATTTATGGAGAATTATTTTGGTTAGCTTTTTATGTATTATTGCCATGGCAGTAGTTGGTTTTGCTGAAGAAGCGAACAAAGCAATCACAGTAGCCAACGAGGTAAATGTAAGAAAAGAGCCTGAACAGACATCAGATGTAATAACGACCCTAAAGCTTGGTGAATATGTAAACATTAGAGATAACGAGGACGACTGGTATCTGGTAGAACTTGCAGATGGTAGCACCGGATGGGTATATAACGATCTAATTATCCCTGTCGAAGAGAAAAAGGATTTGATTAAAAAAGGACTGATCACAGGGGACAATCTAAACGTTAGGAAAGGTCCCGATATAAATACTGAAATTATTAAAAACATTGGAAAAGGTACAGAAGTAACAATCATAGATGAATCGGACGGCTGGTTTAATATTCTTTTACAGGATGATCTTAAAGGATGGGTGCACAGTGATTATGTTTCCACAATGCCAAATTATTCAACAGGAAGAATCACTGGTGATCAAGTAAACTTGAGGGCAACTCCAGCTATGAATGCTCAAATTCTTACCAAACTCAAGCTAGATACCTATGTTGCTGTTAAGGGATATATAGAGGGCTGGTACAATGTTATAGATAGTAGTGATAGAGAAGGCTGGATTCATCAGGATTTTGTAGCAATTGTTCTAGATAACAGCAATACTTCAACGCCTGTTTCGAGATCGGCTAGCAGATTTGCAGGTCTGGCAAAGCTAGGTGAATATGCAAAAGGATTTTTAGGGACTCCTTATAAGTATGGAAGCAGCGGCCCTAAGAGTTTTGACTGCTCTGGTTTTACATCTTATGTATTCAAAAACTTCGGGGTTGTCTTGCCAAGGAGCTCCAAAGATCAAGCTACTGCAGGAGAAAAGATTTCGAAAAGCGACTTGAAGCTTGGAGATTTGGTATTCTTTGACACGGTTGGCAAGATTGACGGTAAAATAACTCATGTAGGAATGTATATTGGCGACGGCAAGTTTATACATGCTTCTTCAGGAAGTAAGGCAAAAAAGGTAGTTATCTCAGAGATCAATGAAGGTTACTATAAAGATCGATTTGTAACAGCGAGAAGAATATTCTAAAGTATAAAACCCTGCTATATACTGTAGCAGGGTTTTATACTTCCTGATCCTTTGAATCGTAGAACGACTTCTTTGACAGAACCTTATCAACATACCGTATTGTCTCCTGGAAGGGTGGAATGCCTTTGTACTTATCGACATTAGCAGGACCAGCATTATAGGCTGCTAAAGCCAGCTGGATATTGCCGTTATATCGATCCAGCATATTTCGAAGATAGCGAACTCCACCATCTATATTTTGCTTTGGATCCCACGGATTTTTTACCCCAAGACCCTTTGCTGTTTGCGGCATCAGCTGCATTAAACCTTGGGCACCGGCAGTAGAAAGAGCTTTAGGATTAAAGCTGGATTCAGTGCTCATGACAGCTTTGATTAGATTGAAGTCGATTTTGTATTTATCAGAAGCTGCCTGAATAATTTTATCGTAATCTGATGATGAGTAATGCATATCTGACTTGGCATTTTCCACAGCAGACTGGAGGATATTTTCAAAGTCAGCTGTCTGGTCCTTATTTATTATTTTTACTTGGTTGGGTAAGCGGCTTTGTATATCCTGCAGTTTTTGTTGAAAGATGGACTGAATAATATTATTATGAACGGGAATCCACTCCTTTCGAAAATTAAAATTGAGGAATAAAACAGTTACTATAACAATATCGGACAAATTTCTAAAAAGCTTTATGATATAATAAAGAAAAGTTTAAAAATTGTTCATTTGCAAAATATATTAATATCACTGGAGGTGGAGATGTGCATAGATCCATTGTGCACATTGATATGGACGCCTTTTATGCTTCGGTAGAACAGAAAGACGATCCGAATCTAAAGAATAAACCTATTGTAGTAGGAGGAAGCCCCTATGAGCGTGGGGTTGTTTGTACAGCATCCTATGAGGCGAGGAAGTATGGAATCCGGTCAGCCATGCCAACAACAAAAGCTAAAAAACTTTGTCCGGAATTGCTAATCATTCCCGTTAGAATGGAACGTTATATAGAAATCTCAAACCAGATCCAAGAAATATTTGAACAATATACAGATTTCATAGAACCCATTTCATTGGATGAAGCTTTCTTAGATGTTTCTGGGAGTGATTCAATTAGGATTGGACTAGAGATCAAAACTAGAATTAAACAAGAATTAAACCTAACTGCCTCAGTAGGTATTTCTATCAACAAGTTTTTAGCTAAGTTAGCCTCAGGATACCAAAAACCCGATGGCTTTACAGTCATTGAGCAAAAAGATATTCACCAATTTTTGGACTTGTTGCCTGTTGGCAAGCTGTGGGGTGTTGGACCAAAAACCGAAAAAGAATTAAATCGAATCGGAATATATCGAGTACACGATCTGTTAAATTATGATGAAAGTACTCTGACATCTAGATTTGGAAAAAAAGGTATAGAATTATTAAATTATGCAAGAGGAAAAGATGATAGACCTGTAGAAAATAAAAGCAGGAGAAAATCATTGGGAGAAGAGTGTACATTTGTTAAGGATACTGACGACCTGAATTTGCTAAAGGAGCAGATCTTACATCAGTGTGAGGCTATCGTTGAGAAGTTAAAGAAAGATAATCTACTTATTAGGACGCTTACGGTAAAAGTAAAATATGAGGATTTTACCCAGCTTTCAAGGACCATATCTTTTACTGGATATACAAGAGAGTTAAAAGCTCTTTATGAGTATTCTGAAAAAGTACTGATAGAAAAGATTCCAAGGGATAAAAAATTGCGCTTGATTGGAATACAAGTTTCCAATATACTTTATCCTAATGAGCCGATGCAAATACAGCTAAATTTTGATCGTATGTTTTAAAGGGGGAAGGGAAATGAGACAAACCAGATTGAAAACAAATAGGGAATACAGGGGAAGAAGTATAGGATTTATTATTGTTTTCGTACTAATACTTCCCATTGTGGCCATCTCGCTTGGATACATAGGAACAAAATATTTTGTGATTCCAAACATAATATCGAAACAAGCTCCCCCTCCAATAAAGGAACAAGCGCAGGATCATCCGGAGCCGTCTGTTTCCCAAGAAAATTCAAACCAGACAGTTGAATCTACACAGGAGGCTTATGCCAGTACTTTTGAGATCCAAGGTTTTACTATTTACGGTGTGCAAATGGGGAGTTTTTCCACTGCGGATAATGCACAAGCCTTAATGGAGAATTTAAAGAAACAAAATTTTGGCTCCTATTTATGGCAGAAAGATGGTTTCAAAGTAATTACAGCAGCACTTATGGAGCGCAGGGAGGCGGATAGCATATTGTCAAAGGTCAAAGCTTTCGATGAGAATGCCTTTGTTGCCTCAACAAATATACCAATGCGTGCTGTGAAATATAATAAAGAAGATGCTAAATATACACTATTGCTTACCAATGAAAACAGAAAACTGATTGAAGTTTTTCAACAACTCTCAAAGCAGGTTTTTGAGGAATATAACAATCCCAGTTTAAAGAATACGGAGAAAATCAAGGAGCAGTTAGAGAAAATGAAATCGATCAGGGAAGAATTGGTGAGAGGAGCTCCAACATCAGATTTAAGCAGGCTTCATGCAGCATATGTTGAAATGCTGGATCAAATGATTAAAGGATTAGATGAGACATTGACATTAAAAGACCAAGGGTCGGTTACTAAGCTGCAGAATACACTTACAGGCAGTCTTTATAGGTACCATGATTTAGCAACTAGTGATGCATACTGATGGAGGGATTGAATTGAAGGTTAAAGAGATAAAAAGGTTATTAGAAGCCGATTGTTTAATTGGGGAGCAATATCTGGATGAAGAAGTAGATATGGCCTTTGGCTGTGATCTAATGAGCGACGTTTTGGCATTTACCAGTGGCAGAACTATATTGCTGACCGGGTTAACAAACCCTCAGGTGATTCGGACGGCAGAAATGTTAGATATACGTGTAATTGTCTTTGTCAGGGGGAAAAAGCCTGGCAAAGAAGTATTGGATTTAGCAGTTGAAAATAATATCATTCTTTTAACCACAAAAAACATCATGTATACCGCATGCGGCATTTTATATGAAAATGGCTTAGAAGGAGTCCCCATCAGAGGAGTTGAGTAAGCAACATGAATAAAGACAACGGTATTAATGGAATCAAACTGCAGTATGAGATTATTAAAGATGACTTTTCAAGGGCTGGGGAGGCTTCCAGCAATATAAAAAAGGTTTTAAGGCAGTTAGGCATTGAGGATTCAATTATTCGAAGAACAGCAATTGTAACTTATGAAGCGGAAATGAACATCGTAATACACTCTGAAGGTGGTAGAATTAAAGTTCTAATCAATCCTGATCAGGTACAAATTATAGCAGAAGATTATGGACCAGGCATTGAGAATATAGAACTTGCTATGCAGGAGGGGTATTCCACTGCACCCAATCGAGTGAGAGAGCTTGGTTTTGGAGCTGGCATGGGCCTGCCAAATATGAAAAGATGCAGTGACGAATTTGAGATTCAATCTGAAAAGGGAGCAGCAACAATTGTAACGATGATTATCTATATAAAGGGATGATCATAAAGGAGGAGAAGTGAAATGCACGTAAGAGATTTAATTGATAAAATAGGATTCCGTCATATCGCTGGTGAAAAAGCCTTAGAAAAAAAAATCACTGGTCTTTATTGCTGCGATCTACTTAGTTGGGTAATGTCTCATGCAAAGCATGGAGATGCGTGGATCACTGTTCAAACCCATATAAATGTTGTAGCCATAGCCAGCTTACTAGACCTTAGTTGTATTATTATCCCAGAAGATGCAGAAATAGATGGGGCCTCTATTCGCAAAGCAGAAGAGGAGGATATAGCAATTCTGTCTACCCCGTTAAATAGCTTTGAAATATTTAAACTGCTTTATGAACATGGGATTAAATAATGATAAAAGCATATTATGATCTGCACATTCATACGGCACTTTCGCCTTGCGGGGATGAGGATATGACTCCCAATAATATTATCAATATGAGTGTTATTAAAGGGTTAAATGTCATTGCCATTACGGATCATAACAGCATAGATAACTGTAAGGCCTGTATGAAGATAGGACAAAAAAATGGGATACTCGTCATACCTGGAATGGAACTGCAAACAAAAGAAGAAATCCATTTATTATGTTTATTTAGGGATCTTAAACGGGCAGAAAAATTTCAGGAAACTGTTCATGATAAATTAGCGGCTCAAAGAAATATACCCCAATTCTTTGGACGCCAATTGATATTGAATGAGGAGGATTGTATCGTAGGAGAGAACCCCCGGCTATTAATTACTTCTGCCAACATATCTCTCGAAGATGCCATTGAAGAGGTCAGTAGTTTAGCCGGGGTTGTAATACCTGCCCATATTAACAAAGGGGCCTACAGTATCATAGCAAACCTGGGCTTTATTCCAGAGCATCTTCCAATTAACACTGTAGAATTATTCAAGAATACAGATTTAGAAGATATTCAGAAAAAATATCCAAGTCTTAGAAACTATAATGTCCTGCATAATTCTGATGCCCATCACCTATGGGAAATATCTGAAAAGGAACATTTTATAGAAGTAAAAGCACTGACACTGGAGGAAATTTTTTCTGCACTTACGCATAAAAAACACACCCTGGGGGCGAGAGGATGAAAGAATTATCTCTTCATATATTGGACATCATCCAAAATAGCATTTCGGCCAAAGCTTCTTTGATTACTATTTTTATTGAAGAGGATGATGTAAAGGATAGATTATCCATCGAGATAACCGATAATGGAGTAGGGATGGATGAAGAAATGCTGGAAAAAGTAGCGGATCCCTTTGTTACTACACGAAAAAGCCGCAGAGTGGGACTTGGGATTTCCCTTTTTAAAGCGGCGGCGGAAAGCTGTGAGGGGTCTTTTACAATACAATCTATTAAAGGGAAAGGAACCACCGTAATAGCTTTATTTCAAAAAAGCCATATTGACCGGGTTCCTTTAGGAAACATGGCGGAAACGATTGCTGCCTGCATCCATGGGAATGAAGAAATCGAATACTTCTATAAACATGTATATAATGGTAATACTTTTATTTTTGATACAAAAGAAATAAAACAGATACTTGGGGAAGTACCTATCACATCTGTTGATGTGATAAGCTGGATAAAGGAACATATACAAGAGGGGCTGAATGAATTGTATATTAAATCATGAAAAATGTGATTTATATCAATTCATTTTTCTTTTATTATTTATAGAATATAAGAACCACTAAAATAGTCAAGCAATTGACATTTAACGACAGACTAGATAATATTATATAGTAAGAATAATTATAAAATTTCCCAAAAGATTCTTATACTTATCCTGAATTATTCATCATAATTTATCCAGCATTGCTTCGTGCCGCATAGTTACAGTAGTTTTGCATTATTATTGGTTTCACTTAAAAAGTGAAACCAATACAATAGAAAAAGAGTTTCAACTTTGTTAAAATGAAGTCACCGCAACTAACATTTCACAAAGGAGAAACCCTTATGTCTAGTCTAAATGCACTTCACTCAGAAAGCAACAGTAAAATTAAAATTAATTTCGCAGGAGGGGATTTATCCTCCGATTCTGGCCTACTTCTGATTAAGGAATTCGCCCATAAGCTTGGTTTTCCTAAACTAATTAA
>NZ_FQZV01000086.1 GCF_900142145.1 Geosporobacter subterraneus DSM 17957
AAAACCTATCTTCTTTGAATTCTCACAGTCTGGGCACTTATATTCTATGTATCCATTTGCAATCGACCCACAATGCATCATCTTTTTGACTTCACTTAGCACATTTTTTCTAATCTTATGACCATACAATTTGACAAAATCATCCCAATGATCAATAAATATTTGTCTTAGAATCCCTTTTCCCATATCAAAACTCCGCTTACATATTTTTACTGTTAATAAATGGTTAATTCTTCTATGTCCTGATTTTACTCTCTTACATGCCTATTATTATATCAAAAAAATTTATACTTTCTTATACAACAATAAAAAAGCATCTTCGATGCTTTCGCTAGGAAACCCTAGGTTTCCTTCGACGGCTGAGCGGCAGCCTGAGCACCTTCCTGAATGCGGGCAGGGGATTTCATCCCCTACAACCCCTCTTTTTATATAATAGGAAAGCAGAACTTTCCTATTATATAAAAAGATCGGGCTAGCAACCCGATCTCTTTACTACATTACATGTCTTCCCGGAATGATCATATTGATGATTCCGATGACAAGGGCAGCCAGGATTGCTCCCAGCCAGTTTACAAATACTCCTTGAACCAGAACACCTGTTAGATAAATAATCAGTGCAGATACAATAAAACCTGTGATTCCCCTTCCAAAGGGAGACGCATCAAACCCAACGAAGCGCTCAATCAAATAGTCAATTACACCGATGGCAATTGCAGCGAATAGCAGCGGCACAAAGCCTGTTATAGAGAAATAGGGTGTGAAAAATGCTGCTACTGCCAGTACGATCATAGAAACTAAAATTCGAATGATCATACCGCCAAAACCCATCTCCTGCCGCGTTGTTTTTCTTTTCTCTTCCATTCTTAACACCTCCTGTTTCCTTATGATTACATTATTTACAAGCAAAGGGGATTTTATGTATCCTGTCTTTGATTTCTATAAATTCATTGATTCTACAAATACTAAGGCTATGAATCCTATGGAATAATTTGATTAATTCCTTATCATCAGTGGTACATATAGGATAGACAGAGCATATTACTAGGGAGTGATCATATTGACGAAAAAAATAACGGTCATGTTTGGCGGCATACAGGGTGAGGGAGTGGTTAGCACCGGGGACACTTTAATCAGAGCCCTTTCGAGGTCAGGATATTTTGCCTATGGCTATCGAACCTTTTCCTCCAGAATCAAGGGAGGCCATACAAATTATGTGATTGAGGTCTGTACGAAAAAGGTCTTGAGCTGCAGTGATAAACTAGACATTCTGGTAGCCTTTGATCAAGACACCATTGCCCTTCAGTATAAAAAGCTAAAAAAAGGCGGTCTGCTCATTTACGATGATATTATACTGGTTAAGGAGCTTCAAAATACACTTGAGGATAAAAACATACAATGGATTTCTGTCCCCTTAACAGGGACTGCCAAGGAGTATGGTGCTACAGTAATGAAAAATACCGCAATAATTGGAATTTTGGGCAAGCTTTTTCAGCTGCCTTTTTCTAAGTTGGAAGGAGTTATTCATCAGTCCTTTCAGAAGAAAAGCGAGGAAATCCTCGTTAAAAACCTGTCTGTTTTGAAAAAAAGCTATGAGACTCCTTTTGCAGAGGATTTCGATCATTTGCAGTATACCCTTTCTCCTTCTGCGGATCAAACCATAAGGGCAGCAATGATTGGAAATGAAGCCATAGCCTTAGGAGCCTTATCAGCAGGCTGCCGCTTTATGGCAGCATACCCTATCACCCCTGCTTCAGAAATCATGGAATACTTGACAAAGAAATTTCCACAGGTAAATGGCGTCATGGTGCAGACAGAGGATGAAATCTCCGCGGTTACTATGACCATCGGTGCTTCCTATGCAGGCACAAGAAGCATGACTGCTACCTCCGGTCCGGGCATATCCTTAATGATGGAGGGGATCGGACTTGCGGGAATGGCAGAAATTCCACTGGTAATCGTAGATGCACAACGGGGTGGGCCTAGTACCGGTTTGCCTACCAAACATGAGCAAAGCGACCTTAACAGCCTCTATTATGGCCCTCATGGTGAGATACCCTCCATCATATTATACCCCTATTCAGTAGAAGAGTGCTTTTATCAAACAATAGAAGCTTTCAATCTAGCCGAAAAATATCAATGTCCCGTATTTATCCTTAGTGACTTAAATCTCAGTCTTTCCAGGCAAACCATAGATCCTCTGGATATTCATCAAATATCTATTGATCGGGGTAAAGTAGCATCGGCTTCCAGTCACAATCTTCCATCTTCGAAAAGCTACAAGCGTTTTTTATTTACTGATGATGGCATCTCCCCAAGAGCCTATCCGGGGACGCCCGATCATATGCATCCCATTACGGGAATAGAGCATCAAGAATCAGGACGCCCTGATGAAAGTGATCAAAACCGCAGTCGTATGATGGAGAAACGTATGAGTAAATTAAAGCCTTTGAAGGATTTGCCCGGCATAGACCTATTTGGGAATCCTAATAGTTCTCTGCTGATTTTATCTATGGGGTCAAACTTTGGGATCATACAAGATGCTGTTGCTTCTCTAGATACACCTGTTGCCATTGGTATGATGAAACGTATTAAGCCTCTGCCGGCAAGCCAATTGTCCTGCTTATTCCAGCAGTATCATAAGATATTGGTTGTGGAAAACAACTGTACAGGACAATTGGCCAATATCTTAAAGCAGGAAACCGGATATCATCAACAGATTCACAGCCTCCTGAAATACAATGGTTTACCTTTTACTCATCAGGATATTCAAATGAAAATAGAGGAGTTGATATAAATGCCTTCAGCAATGGATTACAGCAATAATACTACCCCCACCTGGTGCCTAGGCTGTGGTGACTTCTCCGTACTGCGTTCCCTTCAGGGGGCTGCAGCCCGTCTAGATATTGCACCCCATAATTTAGCAGTAGTTTCCGGTATCGGCTGTTCCGGCAGGATTTCCGGTTATTTAAATGTTTATGGGTTCCACAGCATCCATGGCCGGGCCTTGCCTGTAGCCCAGGGAATCAAGCTGGTCAATCCAGAACTGACTGTTATCGCAGCCGGTGGTGACGGTGACGGTTTTGCCATTGGTACTGCCCATACGATTCATGCCATTCGGAGAAATATTGATATAACCTATGTAGTAATGAATAATCAGGTTTATGGTTTAACAAAGGGCCATACCTCTCCTTTGAGCACCACGGGTTTCATTACAAAAAGTACACCCCACGGTTCTATAGAGTCCCCCATAAAACCCGGCATTTTGGCGTTGTCTGCAGGAGCCACCTTTGTAGCCCAGGGCTTTTCCGGCTATCAAGAGCAGTTGGTCCATATACTGACCAAGGCTATTTTGCATAAGGGTTTTTCCTTTGTAAATGTATTCAGTCCCTGTGTTACCTTTAACAAAACCAATACTTATCAGTGGTTCCGAGAGCATCTGCTTAACCTGGATGATATTGATAACTATGATTCCCATAGCCTTCAGTCGGCTATGAATCAATATCTTGCTACCGATGGGCTATTCACAGGAATCCTCTATGAAAATGATGATCCTGATTACTATAGCAAGCTCCCTGGAGAGCGCGGTTCTGCAGTGGTTCATCAGAATCTGGATATCTCTGATCAGTTTAATCAGCTTATGGAGGATTTTTATTGATAGGTAGTGGAGGGTATGGAAACCCTCCACTACAATTCTGAATCAGCCTGCCTGCATTTCGTACGCTTTCCTCTATGCTAATATGATAGGATAAAAAGGGCATATCCCCAATAACCATAGCTCTCTTTGCACCTCTGGCAACAGCCCGGCAGTGATGGATCATCTCTTCCATGGTAACCTGCAGTGTGGTTTCATATCCAAGAATAACCATCCCCAGTGAATCACCTACTAATAAACTGTCAATTCCTGCATCATCCAGCAGTCTTGCCATGGAATAATCATAGGCTATAAGCATGGAAATTTTTCGCCCTTTTTTCTTTGCTTCTAAAAATGATGCCGTTGCAAATCCTTTTTCTCCCATTTTTTACACCTCAAATCTTTATACTGTAATCCTAGTTTTCCCCAAAATTCATCCAATCTCTATAAGGTAAAAAGGCATGCTTATCCTATTTAAGCCAAATTTACCTATTCATTAACGTTCTATATCTAAAATGTGATTCTAGAAAATAAAGACACAGATTCGCTAGTTTTGCCCTTTTGGTCGTTCTAAAACTCCCTCCGATAAAGAATCCTAAAACTTGCAAACTCACTGTGCTCAAACATGCAAGTTTTTATACGGCTTCTTTGTCTTTGGTTGTTAAGAACGATTGCAAAAGGATCAAAGAGACGCTCTCTAGTGTCTTGTATTTTCTTATGTCATAAGAATATTCACCTATATTACAGAATAATTTAATAATATAATTTATTGGATTTTAGCAAATACTAAAGCTTAGAAAACTTATATGTAAAGTAAAAGGAGGTAATATCATGATGAAGCAAGGCGCAGCAAGAGAAGCAAAAATAGCAATGAGTCAGTTTCGAGAAGAAATTGCAGGAGAATTAAGTGCAATGACTGGCTTCAATCTAGGTACAACCAGTCCTAGAAGAGTAGGTTTAGCTGACGGTCGAGTTGATGATGCAATGAATAATACGCTTATGCAAAACGCCTCCAACGGAATGGTTTATACCGATGAACTGCCTTCAGATTTAGATTGAGGAGATCCTATGCATAGCAAATAAATATTTTTAAGATATTTTTTGAAACTTTTTTACCCTCTGATACGTCTATATATAGGGGCAAGACTCAGGGGGTATTATTATGAAGAAATTTTTTCTTATTTTTTTGAGTGGATTTATCGGAATGGTATCCTTGATCGGCTGTACAGATACAAAAATTGCCAGTGATCTAAGTGGTTTTCATATTATTGAAAACCCACAAACCTTAGATCAGGAGGTTTTGGAATGGATTGATGAAATCAAGCCTAGTACAGGACTTTACAAAAACAATTTTTCATCGGGCAATTACTTGCTGATAAGCTTAGGGGAGCACAAAAACTGCACTGTAAAAAAAATAGAAATCAAGGAAGACACTCATGGCTTTATCTTTAATATCACAGTACGTGAAGGAGAAACGGAAGAACGGGGTATTCATAAAGTTCTAACCTCTCCTATTTTGGTGAAGACCGATTATGAAAATGCCAATTATGATATTCGTATCATTTATAGGTGATCTATAGAATTCATTGAAACTCATCTTTAGCTGTCAGAAAAAGATGGGTTTTCTTATTAAATAGACTAAATTAATTTGCTTACTGTTTTAATGCCTCTTATTTTCCAACTGCCTTTTTCCTGAACAAATAAGAAATCCTCTATAAGTCTTTTTGCAATCTCCTGCCCGTCACGGGTTTGTCCATATTTTTTCTCCATCCTCACCCAGATCCCCTGGGCTGTAGGATAGATCAATTGAATTTGATAATCCAAATGCACATAGCCCAGGTCCTTTAGCTCATTTTCGATTCCTTCCTCCAACAGTTTGTAGTCCCTTGTCTGGTCATCCCTATATTCTTCAGAAATCTGCTCCATTAATTTATCTGTATCTTTTTTTAACATGCTGGCTGTATACTGATCCAGTACATGCTGAATCTGTTGTCGAACTTTCAAATAATAAGCCTCATCTTCCGCCACTTTTAGGTAGATGGGTGCTTTTTCATCTCTGCCGGGATACAGTTTTTCTACATCTGTCTGCAGTCCTATATAAACCATCAATATTATACTGCTTATTATTAAAATAAATTTTTTCATAGGCTTCACTTCCTATAATCAGTTTGCTAGTTTTAGATTGCCCAAAAAACAAAAAACTATAGAATGCTGATCAGCAGCACTCATATAGTTTTTGTTGGCGAATCTGTGCCTTTATTTTTTACAGAAACATAAATTAGTCTCCTACAACGGTAATCAAACGATTCCCTACATCACGGAGCTTTAATTCCCCTAATTCAGCGGAAGCAACCACTAAAATACTCTTTACTACCCCTTCATCCTCATCGTATTCGTAAGCGTAGTAATAGGCCAGCAGATCCTCAGGAAGACTTTCTTCTATTTCTACTGCGTACTCATCAGCCTTGTTCATTAATTCTGAAATGTAGGCCTCTTCGTCGGTCTCTATATCGATTTCCAGATCTTCCGCTTCTAAATCCTGTCTGAGGGCTTCTGCATCACACTGCAAAATAAAGGCTAAAACGTCTTCTCTTTTAGTTCTTGTGGATATATCAGCAGTCACATCAAATTCTGTAGTCTCTTGAATAATTTTTTTGATATCCTCATCGGTTACTCTTCTATTCCCGCTAAATATGTAACTCATACTTCCTTCCTCCTCTTCCAAATGATATTTTCATTTTAACATAAGAAATTTGATGATACAAATATTCTCAATCAAGTAAAGTAGTGGATGTGTGCATTGGGGAAGCGGTGCTTGATTAAACCAGACAAGTATTCTTTAAGTTCCATAGCCTCATCCTTCGGATAGATATATTTTACTCTCCCATACTTTCCGAACTTTCGCACTCTTTCCTCCTCATTCATATTCAGCTTTGTGTTTGGATACCGTTCCTGAATAATTTCCTTGGCAGTCTGAGTGAATCGATGCTGTATCAGCTCAAAGGTAATATGACTCTTCCTGTGAAAGGCTTTGTATTGGTCTAAGGCTTCAATCAGCCGGGCATATTCTTCTTTCCAATTCTCATGCCGCATAATAGGTGCAATAATAAAACCTAGCGGATAGCCTGCTCTAGCCGTCTTTTCTGCCGCTTTTAACCGCTCTGTAAGATCCTCTGTATTATGTTCAAATTGGCGAATTACATACTCTGTATTAATAGAAAATCGAAATCGGGTATGCCCCTGGTGCTTTATATTTAATAAGCTGTCCACATTGGCAAATTTGGTTACAACTCTTAATCTTCCTTTTTCCAAGCCTCCAAAATACTCTATGGTCTTTCTCAATGCTCCCGTTATGTGTTCTACAGCCAGCGGATCCCCCGTACTGGCTGCCTCAAACAGTGTGGTCTGAGGCAGTCTGCTTTCGATATGCTTTTCAATGGATTGAAAAATCTCTTCCAAATTTGTATAAACTCTTACGTAGGGCTTCTTTCCTTGAGTTGTAAAGAGATAACAGTATTCACAGTTTCCGGGACAATTGGTCATTAAGGAAAACTGATAATGGGCTGAGGGCTTGCATACATCCAGCTTCATAGATTTTTTCGTCCCTACCACCAGTGTTTTTCTCGCGTTGGCATACCTGGCTTTTTCCGTTTCTCCAGGAATTCCCCTCACTTGGTTATGAGATGTGGTCTGCAATATAGGAATTCCATTTTCCTTACAGTAGGCATAAATTTGCTGTCCCATTGGATAATTAAGGGCAGAAGGTTCAAAATATACACGTTGCGGCATCCATAGTCTCATTTTCCAGCCTCCTCTCTTCGCTTTCTATTGTTTACAGTTCTTCACAAACTATACTTTTCTATTGGGAAAAGAAAAGAGCAGCATTATGGCTGCTCTTTTCTTATTGATGAGTTGTGGGTGGGAATAAGGTGTATTTAAAAGTCCTGGTAGACTTTTAAACCATAACTTGTTTCATTATCTAATTTTCCCATTATTACACTTTTTATTCATATTTTTTCAATATTTTTTCTGCAGCTTTACAACTTTATTGCCATAATATATCTGATGTAATATAATGAAGCTATATCATGAATATGCACTGGTAGTGTAAAGTAGTTTATGAAAGAATAAAGCAAATAAAATCACATGTAATCTACGGAAAAAATCAAAACAGCATTAAATGGTTGGTGAATTTATGCCGAGTCAAGGGATTAAACTGGTTAGCGCCACCCTTGACAGCATGACAAACAATGCTCTGAAATTATTACCGACGGCGAAAGAACTCAAAAGCAGATAAACTTCACCGTCAAATTCACAGCATTGTAGCATTGTTCCTTACATGCCATCAAGGGCAAGTCCTACGGATGGCTATGTCCCTCAGGCTCAAGAATCTAAAAGCAAATAGAACTAAACATGCTGATTTTTCTGTATGTTTAAGATAGTCTGT
>NZ_FQZV01000094.1 GCF_900142145.1 Geosporobacter subterraneus DSM 17957
CAGTTATACCAGGTTTCTATATAATTAATAATGGCTATTTTAGCTTCTTCACGGGTTTTAAAACGCCTTCTATGAATTAAATCTTTCTTTAGTGTTGCAAAGAATGATTCCATGCAGGCATTATCATAACAGTCTCCCTTAGCACTCATACTTTGCCTTATTCCATTGTCTCTTAATTTATCTTGGTAATCATAGGCTGCATATTGCGACCCTCTATCTGAATGAAATATTAGTCCTTTAGCTGGTCTTTCGTGAGTAATAGCTTGGTCTAAGGCATTAAGCGTTAGTTGTTTAGTCATTCTGCTATCTAAAGCCCAGAAGTCTGCCGGGTGTTGATGTCGCTATGATAAGATGGAATGACAAACCTGTGTATCTTTGCTGCAGGTGCACGGATATGAGGAAATCTATCAATGGCCTGATGACGCTTGTGCAAGAGAGTTTTTCCCTTGACCCATTTGCGGACGCACTGTTTGTGTTCTGTAACCGGAACCGAAACAGGCTAAAAATCCTCGAATGGGGCGGAGACGGGTTCTGGCTGTACTTTAAGCGTTTGGAACGCGGGCGTTTTCGCTGGCCATCGGAAGGAGACTCTGGCACAATGCTTCTTGACGTAAATGAACTATCCTGTCTGATTGACGGCGCCAGGCTGGAAAAAAAGCTTGGGCGGAAGGAAGTTTTCGAGCGGCAAATTTCGTGAAAAACAACGTAAAAACATTATTCTAAATATGTCGAAAAGCTGGATTTTATGCGGGTTTTATGGTAATATTATCATATGGAGACGCGAGAAATTTCAGTAGAAAAACTACTTGGCATAATTGAAGAAAAGGATCGCAGGATTGCTGAATTAGAGCAACAAGTTCAATGGTTCATGGCACAAATCCGTCTTGCGAAGCATAGGCAATTTGGTGCATCAAGCGAGCAAACCAGCGTTGAACAAATAAACCTTTTCAACGAAGCGGAAGCGACTGCCGACTTGACTGCACCTGAGCCATTATTGACAAAAGTGAAGACGCATTATCGCAAAAGGACCCGCCTGACAACGGACAAGCTGCCAGAGGACCTGCCTGTCGAGGTAATTGAGCACGAGTTGCCGGAAAATGAACGTGTCTGCCCGGACTGCGGCGGCGAGTTGCATACAATGGACAGGGAAACCCGTGAGGAACTAAAGATTATTCCTGCGAAAGCGGTGATTGTACGGCATGTGCGGCACGTTTATTCATGCCGGAATTGCCAGGAGACTTCCGAGCACACGCCCATTGTGAAGGCGGACATGCCTGAACCTGTCATAAAAGGCGGATTTGCTTCTCCAGAAACGATCGCACATATTGCGTCACAGAAGTTTATGATGGCATCGCCATTATACCGGCAGGAGCAGGAATGGAAACAGAATGGTATCCTACTTTCACGACAGACCATGTCAAACTGGCTCATTAAAGCCTGTGAGGACTGGCTGGAACCGATATACGAGAAAATGAAGTTCCGATTATGCGGACACGATGTACTCCACGGGGACGAGACAGTTTTGCAGGTGCTGAAAGAACCGGGCAAGACGGCACAGTCAAAGAGTTACATGTGGCTGTTCCGTACAAGCGGGGAGGCAAAACACCAGATTATACTTTATGACTATCAACCCGACAGGAAGCATACACATCCAGTAGAATTTCTGAAGGGTTTTTCGGGTTATCTCCACGCCGACGGGTATGACGGGTATCACAAGCTGCCCGAAAACATCATTGTTGTCGGCTGCTGGGCCCACCTGCGGCGGAAATTTTTTGATGCGCTGAAAACCCTGCCAAAAGATAAGCAACCGGATTCCAATGCTGCAAAGGGAGTTGCTTATTGCGATAAACTGTTCTATTTTGAGAAACAGTTCGCCTTATTGACCCATGAAAATCGGCTTAAAGAACTTGAAAGGCTGTCCAGACCTCTGATAGATGAATTTTACGACTGGATTAGACACTTGAACGCCCTGCCCAATACCCTTCTTGGCAAAGCGGCGCATTATGCACAGTCCCAGCGCAAATATCTTGAAGGGTACCTGCTGGACGGGCGTTTGGAAATATAGAACAACCGTGCAGAGCGCAGTATTAAGCCCTTTGTTATCGGACGCAAGAACTGGCTTTTCAGCAACACGCCAAGCGGCGCGAGAGCCAGTGCAGTGTATTACAGCCTTGTTGAAACCGCAAGAGAAAACGGTCTGAACCCGTTTGAATATTTATCGTGGATTTTTACTCACGCCCCCAACCTTGGAAAACCGGGCTATGTATCCGTGATCGAAGATTTTTTGCCAGGCAGTGCGAAAATACCACCGAAGGTGTTTATACCGAAGCCGAAAGGAACAGAGCCTGAAAAATATGCCTGGGAGGAAGATTGATGAATTTCAAAAAGCATACGACATTTATGATTAATTTCATCTCGGATTTCGTAAATGGCGAATTAGAGCGTTATTTTTTTGATTTGGATTACTCTGCCTATGTGATAGAGCATTTTCCCCATATGGAGCTTGAGAACAGCAGATTAGCAGATAGGTTTACTTATACTATAGACCGGGCATATGAACGCGGAACTGCTCTTGGTCTGTCAGATGAAGAGTTTAGGGTTGAAATCTCCAATGCTCTTGATGAATGGTTGGGCAGGAAGAAGCCTGACATAATTTAAATGAACGGGTCTGACAGTATTTGACGCTTACAAAGCAAAAAAGACTATTAATTTCTGAAAAAATTGCTTCCATAGGCGATTGTTTCAGAAATATACCCTGCCGCCAAGGGGATAACAGCTTCATGCGGCATCTTTTTTGTATCCTCAAGGCACGTTGAGTGTGTAGTTCAGATAAAACGTGCCAGAAGCCGCATGAAATAAGGCTTTGCGGGGATTTAGATGAGCGGTCTTTGAAAGGAAAATAGGATGATAAAACGCATGGTTTTATTCAGCAAAAATGCAATATGAAGACAGCTTCTCAAAGCTATAATAAACCTGAATTATTCATGACAACGACAAATTTCTGCCGTAATCATTGATATTGCTTAGTTACTGCGATAGTACAATTTGCACCCATTGGGTGTTAAACAAAAAAATAGAAAAGAACCCGAATTTGTGTTAAAGTTTAGATGTCTAAGCCAAACTATTTCACAAAAAGGAGTTCTTTCTATGTCAAGTTTACAGCAAGGTTCACTAAATTTCAACAGAAGCTTTTCATTCAATTTTAAAGGTGGCAATCTTTCTTCCGATTCAGGTCTTTTGCTTGTCCGTTCATTCGTTGAAAAGCTGGGACTAAGGCCGCTTTTACAGGATTTTTTCAAGGATTCCATCGACAGACGCCACACTCATGCATCAATCATAGAACAACTTGTTTATACAACAATTACAGGCTACAAGTCTGATAATGCATCAGATCATCTCAGGCATGACCCTGTATTTACCGGGATACTTGATAAAGAATCCTTGGCGTCGCAGCCGACGATCTCAAGGTTTATCAACGCATTGGATGAGAAGGCTATCGAATATTTCAACCGATTGCCTGAAATCCTGTTTGAAAAAGCGAACCCTCCACGCTCGACAAAACATCTTGTGCTGGATCTTGATTCCACGCTGTTTGAGACATTCGGCAAACAAGAGCAAAGTGCCTACAACTTCCATTACAGCCCTTGCGGTTATCATCCGCTAATGCTCTTTAACGGTTTAAACGGCGACTTGATGAAAATGGAGCTTAGAAATGGCAGTATCTATATTTCAAAGAACATCAAGGAATTCCTGGAGCCTATTTTCAAATGGCTTGATAAAACATATCCCAAAGCTCAGATTCTTGTCAGGGCTGACAGCGGCTTTGCAACACCGCAGCTTTATGAACTATGCGAGGAATATGGCGCTGACTTTGTCATAAGGCTTAAATCAAATGCAACGCTTAAAAAATACGCCGATGAAACCCTACATAGCTTCATGGACATTTACGGCTCAGACTATACAAAGTGCCATGTCATGTATGAAGAGTTTCATTACAGGGCAAAAAGCTGGAAAACACCGCTGCGAGTCATTTGCCGTGTTGAAAGAGCCGCGGGAGAGCTTTTGCCAAGAGCAACTTTTATAGCAACTACTCTGAAGGCACAGCCCAAGGTGATTGTAAAAACCTACAACAAACGCGGCAACATGGAAAATTTCATCAAGGAAGCCAAAATAGATTTTTCAATGGATTCAGTAAGCCATTCGTCATTTATGGCTAATTCTGCAAAGAGTCTCATAAAGGCTCTAGCTTACAGCATTGTCAACATGATGAAGCGAACAGTTCTGCCTAAAGACAGGAAATCCAGCCGTATGCTTTCCATTAGGGCGGACCTGATAAAGATCGCCTGCAAGACAGCAACTTCGGCAAGAAGAATTGTGTTTAAGCTTTGCAGCAGCAGTCCGTTTAAAGAGACATTCTGCCAGATTATGAGCAACATAGAAAATCTGCGGCTTGCATAGCCAATTGCTTCAAATTTAGAATTATTTGCAACAACCAAGGGAGTAATCTGCCCATTTTCAGGATTTGTCCATACGCTTCACTGATGAAACATGAAAATTCATCATGGTTGTTGCAATTTCATCTAAAAAACCGTCTGAAATATGGAGATTTTTTATTGTCAAATTAGTTTTCAATGAAATCTAACATCGTATGAATAATTCAGGTTTAATTCAGAACTTTTAAATTATGATGCACCTCTGATGTAGATGTTCTCAGGAATCCCTAAATAGCGCAAAATTGTTTTGACGTTAGGAGCCAGCTCCTTGGTAAAACCCCGATGGATCTGACCGTCGATAGTTATTGAGACGGTTGCTACTGAGTAGAAGATTCTATAAATCGCCAACAATGAGGGTTTGGTCATTTTTACCTTTCCAGGTCCGATGATAAAGGCCTTCTCCTGGGCTAGCTCACGACGAACAACGTACTCAGCAATACTGAGCAGGAGCATCAACAGGATCATCAAATAGCCAATAGCCTCTACACGGCGTGGTGAATCTACATAAAGAGAGTTG
>NZ_FQZV01000020.1 GCF_900142145.1 Geosporobacter subterraneus DSM 17957
AAAATGCAGATCGATACCATCCGCTTAAAGTTGATCAAGATTGCATCAAAGATAATCCGATCAGCAAGATATATTACATTCAAACTTTGTAGCAGCTGCCCATATAAAGAGGAATTCTACGAAACCTTTGAAAACATAAGGCGACTCCCAAAGTTTGAATAGCAAAAACAGTGAACCTTGGCAATTTCAAAACGGCAAAAACAACCCAAAAACAACTATTACGGGATAAGTCTACCCTTTTTTAGGAACTTTTTCCTTTATATAGATTTTTAAAACTGATAAAACTCAATTTTGAGGGTCTAAATTCATTTTTTAGATCTTCATGAATAATTCAGGTAGAATATTGCAGCTGTAAAAAAATAATATGTAAAGAACCACTCAATTGTATTCTATGTAAAAGATTTGAAGTTGGTGAATCCATCCATTTTAAGCCCTTGTTCTTTTGCAATCTTCTGTTTTCTATTACTAATCGATAGGCTAACCGCATAAAAAATTTTTAAAGTGCTGCGAAGTGGGTATCTTTACTCTATAACACATGAAAGGAGTGTCTCCATGGGGATCGATTATAAGCAGCTGTTCATGAAGCAAAAACTGATGAGAAAGGTAATCATAAGTCTTTTGCCGATCTGCCTTGCTTCAGTTTATTTTTTTGGCTTAAGAGCTCTTGCACTAATGATGTGGGTTACGGTACTTGGTACGCTAACAGAGTGGTTTTTTGAAAAGAGAAATAAAAAACCCATCTCAGAAGCTGTTATTGTAACTTGCATGCTCTATACTTTAACATTGCCCCCTGTAACACCTTTTTGGGTAGCAGGTATTGGCATCATATTTGGTGTTATTTTTGGAAAAGAAGTGTTCGGTGGTTTTGGAAAAAACATTTTTAATCCTGCCCTTGTAGCCAGATGCTTTGTGTATGTCAATTTTCCCACACCGTTGACCATGTATTGGTCAAAACCTGCATCGGAATTTCCCGGAGGTTTTGGCCTATGGCTTACAGAAACCGTTGATGTACTTTCTCAAGCCACGCCAATGTTAATCTTCAGAGATTCTGGACAAACGACCTCTTATCTAAATCTATTTCTCGGGAATGTGGCTGGCTCCCTTGGTGAAACCAGTGCACTCCTCATTCTCATATCCGCAATTTATCTAATATATACCAAATCTGCCTCCTGGCAGACCATGACTGCTGTACTGCTAGGATATCTAACCATGAGCAGTTCTCTGTTTTTAATGGGTTCGGCTACAGTTCCCCATCCTCTATTTGGACTACTCTCGGGAGGACTCCTTTTTGGTACTGTATTTATGGCTACAGACCCCATTTCGTCCCCAATGACCGTAGAGGGAAAGTGGATTTATGGTATCCTTATTGGTATGACTACCGTGATTATCCGAGGCTATGCCCTTTTCGCCGGGGGAATTATGTTTGCTATTCTTATTGGTAATACTTTCGCCCCGCTGATTGATGAAGCCGTCAAAGCCTATAAGAATCATCGAAAGAAGGTGATGGCATGAAAAAAGGAAGCTTATATGCGATTATTTTCATGATCCTGATTACTGCTACTTTCACTTTTGCATTAGCTGCGTTAAATGAAAATACCTCTACTCGTATCGAAGCAAATCAGCTGCTAAAGCAACAGCGTGCAATTCTATATGTTTTTAATATTTCTACTGAGAGCAGAATGCCTGCTGATGAAATCAATCGGCTTTATCGCCAGCACATTCAGGAAGGTACTTTAGGCAATTATGCTGTATATGAAGCTTTTCAAGATGGCAATCCCCTTGGATATGCCTTTTCGATAGAGGGATCTGGCCTATGGGGCTCCATAAGAGGCATCGTTGCTATGAATCCCGAACTGGATAAAATCATAGGGGTGGACTTTCTTGCCCATTCCGAAACACCGGGTTTAGGGGGCAGAATTGACGAGCTTTGGTTTAAAGAACAATTTCGTAATATCTCATTAGGAGATACCTATCCTTTTATTTTTTATAAACCAGCCCAGGAAGGCCTAGTGGACTCAATCTCAGGTGCCACCGCTACCTCAAAGGCCGTTCTCAATATCATCAACGAAGATATCCATAGCTTTAAAGAAAAGACCAAAGGAGGGATTTAGAAATGCCAAAAGCAAAAAAAATATTCATAGAAGGCATATGGAAGGATAATCCAATCTTTCGCCAGATTTTAGGAATCTGTTCTGCGCTGGCAGTTACAAATCTCATGCTTAACTCTTTGGTCATGGGTATTGGATTAATTTTCGTTACATCCTTTTCCAGTTTGACAGTTTCTATCCTTAGAACCTTTACCCCTAAGCATATCCGGATGATGGTACAGACTTTAATTATCTCATCCTATGTTATTATCGTGGATATTATTTTAAAAGCCTATTATCCTGCTATGAGTGAAGCCTTAGGACCTTATGTAGGTTTGATTATTACAAATTGTATTATTATGGGGCGATGTGAGGCCTTTGCACAAAACAATCCACCTCTTGCTTCCTTTTTAGATGGAATTGCCTCGGGCATCGGCTATGCTTTTATTCTGCTGTTTATTGCATTTTTTAGAGAGTTGGCAGGCTTCGGCACCCTTTTTGGCATCCCGGTTTTAGGAGCATGGTGGATGAAATGGAGTATTATGGTGATGCCTCCCGGTGCCTTCTTTATGCTGGCCATCGTCTTATGGCTTGCCAGAAATTTATCTCCAGAGGATGAAAAAGAGAAAGAAGGTGTGACTGCATGATCGAAGTAAGTCCTATTGTCATTTTATTTGCTGCTATTTTTACGAATAATATGATCCTTTCTAATTTCCTTGGCATGTGCTCTTTCATAGCCATATCCAAGGAACTAAATACCTCCCTCGGTTTGGGTCAGGCAGTTACCTTTGTGCTTACAGCAACGACCATTCTGAACTATTTTGTGTATCATTACGTATTGGTGCCTTTTGAGTTAGAGTACCTAAGGTTTATCGTCTTCATTATTGTAATTGCTGCATTTGTACAGTTGGTAGAAATGATCCTGGAAAGATATATCCCCAATCTGTATTATGCACTGGGAATCTTTCTTCCGCTGATTACTGTGAACTGTGCGATTTTAGGGGTATCCTTATTCATGGTTATTCGTCAATATACCCTTATGCAATCTATGGCTTTTGGCTTAGGATCCGGTTTAGGCTGGACTTTAGCAATTCTTGCCCTTGCAGGTATCCGGCAAAAGATTAAAAAGAATAAGGTTCCAAAAGGCTTGGAAGGCCCCGGTATCACCTTGATTATTATAGGCTTGATGGCCTTAGCTTTTCTTGGCTTTTCCGGCATCGTGCAGATTCAATAGGAGGTGTTAATATGACAATCTTAATATCCGTTGCAGTAATCACCTCCATAGCGGCTGTTTTGGCAATCATGCTTACCTTAGCCAATTCATATATCGCAAATTATGGTGAATGTAGAATTTTAATCAACAATGAAAAGGAATGTGTTACAGAAGGGGGCAGTTCATTACTTTCTTCCCTTCGCGACAGCCAAATTTTCATTCCCTCTGCCTGTGGCGGTAAAGGCAGCTGTGCCTACTGCAAGGTAAAGGTTTTAGAGGGCGGTGGTCCTGTACTTCCCACTGAGCTTCCCTATCTTTCTGAGCAAGAATTAAAAGATCATGTTCGATTATCTTGTCAGTGTAAGGTTAAAGAAGATATGAAGATTGAAATTCCTGAGGAATTGTTTAACGTAAAGGAATACAAGGCTTGTGTAGAAAAAATCCAAGACCTTTCCCCTACCATCAAGCTGCTCCGTTTAAAACTGAATGATCCTGCGGAAATCACCTTTAAGGCCGGACAGTATGTTCAGTTAAAAGCACCACTCTATGAGGGTAATGAAGAAGAAGTCTATCGTGCATATTCCTTGGCATCCAGTAATGCAGATAAAGATTATATCGAACTGATTATTGGTTATGTCTCTAATGGTATTTGTACTACCTATGTGCATAAACATCTAAAACTGGGGGATGAAGTGCTGTTTAACGGTCCTTATGGTGATTTTTATCTTCGGGATACAGACCGGGAAATTGTCTTAATTGCTGTAGGTACAGGAATGGCTCCGATCCGTTCAATCCTATATCAAATAGAAGCGGAAGCTATTCAGCGAAAAACCTCCTATTTTTTTGGTGCCCGTACCCTCGATGATCTGATCCTGTCAGAGGAAATGCGGAGTTTTGAGAATAGGCTCCAGAATCTCAAATACTATCCTGTCCTTTCCAGGCCAAGGGTAGAAGACCAATGGACTGGAGACGTTGGCCGTGTTACGGATTTGATTCAACGCTATATTACAGACGGCAGCAATATGGAAGCATATCTTTGCGGTAGTAAAGCCATGATAGAATCTACTGTTGGGGCATTAAAAGAGAAGGGGATTCCCGAGGAATCAATTTACTATGATAAGTTTGATTAAAAAATGCGGCTCAAATGAGCCGCATTTTTTAGGCAATTTCACTTGCCACCTGTCTATATTCTTCGACAATCTGCTGCAGATAACGATAGAGTTCTCCGCCTATATCTTCTCTATAAAGGGCTGTTTCAATGGTAGCTTGAAGATAACCCAATTTATCCCCTACATCATATCGCTTTCCCTGGAAGGCATAGGCATAAATCGGTTCTTTTTCATTGAGCTGTTTTAGTGCGTCGGTCAATTGAATCTCCTTGTTCTTACCGGGCTTTAGATGCTCAAGTATTTCAAATATACCTGGTGTAATAATATATCTTCCCATAATGGCCATATTTGTGGGGGCCTCCTCTAGGCAAGGCTTTTCTATCAGATTCGTCACCTGATAAAGGGCATGCTCCATCCTATCGCATGAAATAATTCCATATTTCGTAACATCCCTATATTCGATTTCCTGAACCCCCAGCACCGTACTTTGATACTTTTCATATACGTCTAGCAGCTGTCTTAAGCAGGGTTTTTGACTTTGTACAATATCATCTCCCAAAAGCACTGCAAAGGGTTCTTTTCCAATAAAGGATTTTGCACAATAGATGGCATGTCCTAACCCAAGAGGCTCCTTCTGCCGGATATAGTGAATATTGGTACCGCTGGAAATATTCTGGATGTTTTGAAGCAAGGAAAGCTTGTTTTTCTTTCGAAGCTCTATTTCCAGCTCTATGGATTTATCAAAATGATCCTCTATGGAACGCTTATTTCTGCCGGTTATTATAAGAATATCTTCTATCCCCGATTCCAATGCCTCTTCAACAATATACTGTATTGTGGGCTTGTCGACAATTGGCAGCATTTCCTTTGGTTGCGCCTTAGTTGCAGGTAGAAACCTGGTTCCAAGTCCTGCCGCTGGTATAATTGCTTTTTTCACTCTCATTAACCTTTACCACTCCTTCCTTTAGTTTCCTCTGAGCTGTCTCTTCTGAGCCAATTCCCATGGGATAATAATCAAATCCCTTCTCTCCCATTGCTTCTGAAGCAAAAACGTTTCTGCCGTCGATAAAAATTGTGCGTTTCATGAGCCTGCGTATTTTCCTTAAGTTCAATTCCTGAAACTCCGGCCATTCCGTTAATAATATTACTGCATCACAGTCTGTCACTGCATCATAAGGATTGTTGCAGTAGGTTATAGGAAACTGGAGGACAGACTGCATACTGGCATTGGCCACCGGGTCATATACCCTGATCTGTGCACCTTTTCCTCTCAGATCCTTAATGATTTGCAGGGCAGGTGCTTCACGAACATCATCTGTTCCAGGTTTGAATGCAAGGCCTAGAATCCCCACCTTGATTCCTTTCCAATCAGCTATATTTTCTTCTAATATTCTCAAGGGTTTTTGTTTCTGCCCCTCATTTACTGCTAAAGTTTGTCGGATAATCTTAAAGTCATACCCATATTTTTCCCCGGTTTTTAGCAGTCCTTTCACATCCTTTGGGAAGCATGCCCCGCCAAAACCGACCCCTGCCTGTAAGAATTTATTGCCGATACGCTGATCCATACCCATTCCCTCAGCGACCGCTCTGATGTCTCCCCCAGTCTTTTCGCAAAGATTGGCCATTTCATTAATAAAGGATATCTTTGTTGCTAAAAATGCATTGGATGCATACTTTATCAATTCAGCACTTTCCGGATTGGTAATGAAAAACTTCTGATGAAAGGGTTTATACAACTCCCGCAGTACTTCTACAGCCTTTTTGGATCTGCTGCCGATAACAATGCGATCTCCATGGAAGGTATCATATACCGCTGTACCTTCCCTTAGAAATTCAGGATTAGATACTACGTCAAAGGATATATCTTTCCGGAGATTTTGTCTGATGATCTGTGCGACTCTTACGCAGCTACCAACCGGAACAGTACTTTTATTTACAATAACGCCATAAGAAACCAGACTTTTTCCGATTTCTCTAGCAACCTCCTCTACCTGAGACAAATCTACATCCCCGTCTTCCAAGGAGGGGGTTCCTACGGCTATAAAAATTACTTGTGTATCCTCTGCCACTTCTTTCATATCTGTTGAAAAGCTCAACCTCTGCTCTTTTATATTTCTGCAGATCATATCCTCTAAATGAGCTTCGTAAATTGGAGATATTCCTCGCTTTAACTTTTCAATTTTCATTTCATCTTTGTCTATGCAAATGACCCGGTGACCAATTTCAGCCAGGCAAGTTCCTGTAACCAATCCTACATAGCCAGTTCCTACAACTATAACTTTCATCATCATTTCTCCTCTGTTAAGCCGTCTGTTTACTATTGGATAAATATTTTGCATCTTTTATAACCTGTTGATAGCTCTTTACCAGATCTTCAAAAACACGATCCCATCCCATATCCATGGCATATTTTCTTCCATTAGAGGCTAATTTTTTCCTCAGCTCAACATTGAGCAACAGTTCCTCTGCCCCATGATAAAAAGCATCTACCTGTCCTTCGGCACAGCCGATTCCATTATATCCGTCTATTAGATTCTCCAATATCCCCCCAGCATTGCAAGCAATGACAGGGATTTCCGAAGCCATGGCCTCAAGAATCACATTGCCATAAGTTTCAGTAGAAGATGGAAATAAGAATATATCGGAGGATGCATAGATTTCAGACAATTCTTCCCCTTTTAAAAATCCCGTAAATGTCATATTATCCGGTGCTGTTTCCTTTAGTGTTTTTGTTAATGGCCCATCTCCTACCATCAAGAAGTGTACATCATCATGATATTTCTCATTAAGCCGCTGGGCAACGGCCATAAAAATATCTAAATCCTTCTCGGGAGACACTCTTCCTACATATAAGAATACCGTCTTGCCTTCAAGGTTCATTCTTTGACGAAGAGCTTTACTCCTATATACAGGGGAAAATTTTTCTGTTTGAATCCCTCTTCCCCAAACCTCAAGATTTTCAATTCCATGACTCTCAAGAAGCTCTAGAGTCATCCGAGAAGGGCAATAGGTTTTCGCACAAAAGCTGTGAAACCACTTAAAAAAACTCCAGGATACATTGAAGAGAAACTTTAAATTGAAATATTCAAGATATTGAGGAATGTTAGTATGGTAGGAAGCTACCAAAGGGGTTTGCGTATCCTTTGCATACTTTAAACCGCAAAGCCCTATATTGAAGGGAGTTACTACATGTACCAAATCCGGCTTAAAAGCATTCAACTGCTCCATCATCGAAATATAGTTAGGCAGCGTAACTCTACATTCTGGGTATAAAAAAAATTTGAAGCTAAAAAATCGGATAATCTTATGATTGTATTCTTCGTTGCCCTCTAGAGGGGCAAACACCCGATAATCAATTCCATTATCTTCAAAGTATCTGATTAACTTATCTAGAGTATTGGTTACACCATTGATCTGTGGTAAGAAGGTATCGGTGAAAATAGCAACCCGCATTTTTCTTCCCCTCCTTATAGATTAAAAATCTGTTGAATCCATGGATAAAATAAAATATGATTGATGGCCGCAAAAATCGTTCCTATGATCATGCCCACCACTACATCTGAAGGGTAATGAACCCCCAAATAAACTCTTGAAAATCCTACAATAAATGCAGTGCCTATAAAAATCCATGAAAGAAGGGGAAAGTGAAATGAGAGGGTGCATGCCAGAGAAAATGCTGCCGTCGTATGGCCTGATGGAAATGAATAATCATATAAATGCATATTAAAGGTATTTATATCTGAGAGATTTAGGAAGGGTCTTGGTCTTGTAAAAACTTTTTTCAAGTAGTGTACGAAAATATGACTGGTACTCAAAGCTGCAATAGACTGCCATCCCATAGCTTGGAATGCATCGCTTCCGAAAATAATAAGGATTAATGCCGTTGTTACTGTAAAAAAGGCGCCTCCAAATCCCGTTATAACGGGAACCAGCCTGTCAAATAAGCTACACTTAAATCCATCATTGAACATATAAAATAATTTTAAATCCCCCACATGGATAAGTCTGATGATCTTATTCATAAAATCTCATTCCTCCTTTATTTTCATTTTTATTGTATTACAAAATGTCCTTTCCAAAGGTTATTCCCTTGTAAAGCAAAAGTTAGCTTTAGGTTAAATTTATCGTCTGCTTCTATGGTATGCAGCCAGGTTTGCAGTATGATTCTTCTTGTGCAGGAAATACTAAATTAGAGGTGATATACAGTATGAGAATGAATAAAAAAGGAATTCTGTTCCTGCTGATGATAAGTATGATCCTGATGATCACTGGCTGCGGTCAAAAACAAAAGAAGCCAAGTCCTCAGTCTGAAAATCAGCAAAAACCTATGCCAAAAACCATTGAAGAGATCGAGAACGACGCGATTAAAATCATGCAGCTAGCTGACCTCGTCCCCTATTTTGAAAAAGCCATTGAAGAGAAAAAAGCAAAAGAGGAGCAACAAAAGCAGGAAGCGGCACAACAAACCATGGCACAAGGCAGCGCACAAGATGGTGGTCAGGGTGGCGGAGGTCAAGGAGGTGATCAAGGTGGCGGCCAGCAGGGCCAGCAAAGTCAGCCTGCCGGTGGCGGCCAACAGGAACCCCCACAGCCTCAACCACGAACCTTGGGTGACGTAATCCTAACAGAAGTGTTGCTCAGGGAGAAAACAGGAGGGGAAAATAATCAAATGCAAAAGCCTCCTGAAGATATCACAGAAACCTGGAAGGAAATCAACACAACCATCAAAGGAATTCATGATAAGTGGAATGTCCTGGAGCCTGTATTAATGGAAGAGAATGTACCTTCGGAAACCATTGTCGGGTTTGAAAATACCTTAGACACACTTACAGCCCACGGTATGCAGAATAAATATTTTGAAACATTGTCAACAGCGAATCTCCTCACTTCCCATTTACCTAAATTTATGGGAAACTTTAAAAAAGATGTCCCTCCTACGGTATTTACATTAAAGTTCCTCGTTCGGAACGTGGTAATCACTGCAGCTTCGGAAAATTATCAAGGTGCTCAGGAAAGCCTAGATAAGATTAAAGAGCAGTCTCAAAGCGTCAAGTCAAAATTGATAGAAAAAAAGGCGAAAACTACAGCAGATAAATTTGATGCTTCCGTATCCAATCTACAAAAGTCCGTGGAGAAGAAGGACCTAAACCTCATAAAAATTAACGCAAGTATTGTTATGAAAAACATAGGCTTAATGCGTGATGATTTGGCTGGTTCCATATAAAAAGGCCCACTGTGTGGGCTTTTTTATATGGAAGCAAAAACAGGATTGATAGAGAAAGGTCCTTAAGTTCTACTACTACTTAAAAACTCGGACTAAATCCTGGCTTTTCGCTCTCTCTACAATCCTGTCCAATTTTATTATTTGCTGTCTTTCATAGATTATTCATCACAAATTTCTTCAATAAATACAGTAAGATGTTTTTGCAGATCAATCTCTTCAAATTCACTACTGCTATGGAGTTTTTCATCCTTTATGATTCTCACAATGGGTCTGGTAGGCGAATACTGGTTATTATCTATCACAATTCCCTTTTGTGCTGTATTTAAGCGTACAATCGTTCCAACTGGATATAAAGTCACATGATTTAAAAACAGCTTTACAATATTATAATCAAAATTATAATTGCCGGTAGATACTAAGTACTCAATGGCTTTGTCAGGGGCAACCTTCTGCTTATATATACGGTTGGAAGTCATCGCATCATAGGTGTCTGCAATCGCAACGATTTTTGCAAATTCATGGATCTCATCTCCCTTTTTTCCATAAGGGTATCCTGAACCGTCTATCCGCTCATGATGCATAAGGGGAATTCCTCTTGAAAGGGTACTGATATCTCTATGACGTTTTAGGATTTCGTACCCGTATTCCGGATGTTTCTTCATAATTTCTACCTCAGAAGCTTCAAGCCGTCCAGGCTTATTCAGGATTTCCAGAGGAATCTCCGTTTTTCCGATATCATGCAATATGGCCCCAATCCCTAAATCTCTCAGCCGCAACTGGTTATACCCAAGAGCTTTCCCGATAACGATCGCCACCACGGCCACATTAACAGAATGGGCAAAAGTATATTCATCTACACTTCTTAAATCCGCCAAATTAATCATAATATTTTTATTGGAAAGCAAGTCATCTACAATTCGATTAACAATTTCGCTTACTCTGGGTACGTCGAAACTCTTCTTTAGCCTTAAATCACGAACAGCTTGGCAGATCGTACGTTTTGCTGCAATCCTTGTCTGATCATCAATGATATCCCGTATATGTATATCTTTAGAAATCTCGTCTTCTATGTAAATCTCATAAATGCCTATTTCCTTTAACCGGTCAATATAGCTTCCTGTCAGTCTTACCCCTTCTGCCAGCAGCACCTTTCCTTCGCAGGAGTATATGCCCTTTGCTAAGGTCATTCCAGACACTACATTTTTTAGCTTGATCAGTCTCATATAACCCCCGCTCCCATACAAACAGTTTTTTTCTATAATAATCAATACGCTATGAAATCAATTTTTCCTGCACTGAAAAAGTACTATATTTTTTCCTAATTTCATCCTTAATTGCCATTTTCCTGAATATATAATAAATGGGGAATAATCGGAAAGGGGTCAAGGTAAATGAAAGAGTCTCTTGCACTAATATTTGCAATTCTCGCCGGAATTTTTACCACCTTAGAGGCAAGTATTAACGCTAAGCTTGGAAAAATTGTCACGCCTAAAATCGCCACACTCCATAACCTGCTAACAGGGGTACTGGTTATATTGGTTGCAAATATTTTAAAGGGTACTATTCATCAGTATCGCAAGATTATTCATGTGAATCCCCAATTGCTTGTTGGAGGTATCTTCGGTACCTTTATTGTGTATTTTGTTACAAAAGCCATTCCGAAACTTGGTGTAGCTACTACCCTGACAATTATTGTCGCCTCTCAAGTTATTAGCGGTCTCTTTTTTGACATCGTCATTTCTAAACAGGATCATCTGGATTGGTTTAAGTGCTTTGGTATTATCCTTCTGCTTTTGGGAACCTATCTCACAGTAAAACAATAAGAAAGGGTTGCTTCGCCCTGGGAAAGCAAAAACACACCAACTTTACTTTGATGGTGTGTTTGATATAAAAAGTTGATATGCTTTTCTAGAATACAGGAGGCCCCTCCGGCATCCTTCGTTTATGTTCAGACCGCTTATGAAGTCTCTCAATGATTTCCCTATCCCGCTGTGGAATTTCTTTTCCTTCCAATAAATCATCTACCATATCGTAGCTGGTACCCATTTCCAATTCGTCGGTTTGTCCTTCCCATAGTCCAGCGCTGGGAGGGCGATCCAATACACTTTGAGGTACACCTAAATACCTAGACCACGCATACACCTCTCTCTTCTTCAAATGAGTGATCGGTAAAATGTCTACACCGCCATCACCATACTTTGTAAAGTATCCAGTATACACCTCTGCGGCATTGTCCGTTCCTACTACTAGATAATTTAACGCATTTGCAACACTATATAAAGTACTCATCCGAAGCCGCGCTCTTAAATTTGCATCACTTAAACGTAGATTGTGCCCTGCATCCCTCAGAAGATCCTCACCTAAAACACTGGTAACCTTTTGAAACAAATTGTCGTGTATTTGTGTTAATTCTACCTCAATATGCTTGATGCCACAAGCTTCAACTACTTTCAGCGCATCTTCTCTATCCTTAGGATTACTTTTACAAGGCATGATAACTCCCATAGAATTCTCTGGAAAGGCTTTTCTAATTAAAAATGCAACCAATGCAGAATCGATGCCACCGGATATGCCTACGACCAGCCCATTTGTTCCAGATTGCTTCACCTTCTCTCTAAGCCATTCCACTGTTAAATCAATTTTTTCGGCGATGCTTCTTTCCATTACCTTAACCCCTTTCTCTAATGCTGAGCGCTGCCATGGATTTCAATCATTTTACATATTATAACATAAATAATCAGCAAATTTTCATAGAAATAAGTTTAATTTTCCTAAGTTTTTCTCTATGCTTTCGAAGCTGGCTGCACAACGAAAATAAAGACATGGATCATCATCACGCAATCCATGCCCTCTATCATGCTTATTCCATATCAAATAAAGGTGTACTGAGGTATCTCTCCCCATAGCTTGGAATAATCACAACAATCTTTTTTCCTTTTCCTAAGGATTTTGCCTGCTGTATTGCAGCAAAAACTGCAGCTCCTGAAGAAATTCCTACGAGAATCCCTTCTTCTCTTGCCATTTTTCGTGCATACTCCATAGCCACTTCATCTTCTACCTGCACAATTTCATCAATTACATCTGTATTCAATATTTTAGGAACAAAACCTGCACCAATTCCTTGAATCTTATGAGGCCCTGGCTGACCGCCGGAAAGTACAGGAGAATTCTTAGGTTCTACCGCAACAATCTTTACGTCGCCAATTGCATTCTTTACGACTTCTCCAATACCGGTGATACTTCCACCGGTGCCCACGCCTGCCACCAGCATATCAAATTGACCATCCATCTGATCTAAAATCTCTTTAGCGGTAGTATTTCGATGAACTTCAGGATTTGAAGGGTTTTCAAACTGCTGAGGCATAAAATACTCTGGATTTTCCTTAGATATCTCCACTGCCTTTTCAATTGCCCCCCGCATTCCCTTTACTCCTTCTGTTAAAACCAAATCTGCACCAAATGCCTTGAGCAGCTTTCTTCTTTCTATACTCATTGTCTCAGGCATGACCAAAATGACTTTATAGCCCTTAGCTGCTGCAATCATAGCCAAACCAATACCGGTATTTCCACTGGTAGGCTCGATGATTACAGAACCTGGCTTTAATTTACCCTCCTTCTCCGCAGCTTCGATCATGCTCAGGGCAATACGATCCTTTACGCTGCTGCCAGGGTTAAAAAATTCAAGCTTTGCGTAAACATCTGCATCTTCATGCCCTACCAATTTATTCAGCTTAACCATTGGTGTATTTCCTATTAGCTCTATAATACTATTTGCAACTTTCATTTTATAACCTCCATTTCATACTTTTCTTATCGGAATTTATGGTATTATTTTATGCTATTTTATTTTATCTGTCAACCTACTAATAAAAATATTTTCATTGTTCAAACTATAGGATAGTGATGTATTAAAAACGATAGGAGATTCTTATGAATAAAAAATCTTTTTCCTTTAAATTATTATTATTGGGTTTAGTTTCTGGAGTTATGAATGGACTTTTTGGTGCAGGCGGTGGAACGATTTTAGTTCCGGGTATGTTTTTTCTTTTAAATGTAAGCCAGCATAAGTCCCATGCTACAGCCATCGCCATTATCCTTCCATTAACTTTAGTCAGTGCCTTCATTTATATACAGCATGGAATTATTGTTTGGGATGTAACCTTAAAAGTCATCTTAGGCGGTGTGGTGGGAAGCTATATTGGTGCTCGGCTTTTCTCCCGAATCCCCGATCATTTACTCCGAAAAGCTTTTGGTATTTTCATGATTATTGCAGCAATAAGGATGGTGTTGTAATGGTTTTCATTCTAATCGGTCTATTCTCTGGGATAATTGGTGCAATGGGGATTGGAGGAGGAACGATTTTAATCCCCGCTCTAATCCTTTTTACGACCCTAGACCAACAGCAGGCACAAAGCATAAATCTAATCTCATTTCTGCCGGTTGCGATTGTGGCCCTCTTCACCCATTTTAAAAATAAAAATATTGAGATCAAACTCTGCCTTCCATTGAGCCTATTAGGTATACTGGGAGCTATAGGAGGTTCTTTTCTGGCTGTAAATCTCCCCTCTGAATTACTGCGCAGACTTTTTGGCATTTTTCTTTTTTTTATGGGTCTTTATGAGTTCTTTTGGAAAGAAAAAAGCCGTACGAAATAGTACGGCTTTTATCCCAGCGCTACTAAAACACAATCATAATAAACAATCTTCAATCCCTTGCTTTCTGCCAAATCGATCGTGTCTTCATCAAATGTTCCAGGCTGAAACCATACGTACTCTATGCCTGCCTTCTCTATCTCTTCTAAAAAGCCCTTACTGACAGCCGGCGGTACCACCATATCTACACATTCTGGCTTTACCGGAAGTGATGCTAGGTCGTGATAGCATTCATCTCCATCTACCTCATTATAGTTTGGGTTTACAGCATATACTTCATATCCTTTGCTTTTTAGCTTCTTATATATTTTATAGCCAAACTTCTCTACATTGGGTGTAGCCCCAATCACCGCCCATGTTTTTTTCTCTAGCATTTCCTTTTTTAATAACTCCATATCCATAGTATCTTCCTCCTTTGATCTTTTACGCATATTATTATATACCCATCCCCAGAAAACTTATTCTCTTATTCAATGTCTTATTCAATGCAATTATTCTTTCATCAGTCGTCCATGATATTCATTCAAATAAAGTGTATCTACTACATGAATATCAGCCTTTCCGTTGGTTAGATTTGTGATGTTATGAATCATCTGCTTACTATGCTCTACAGCTACATATACAGATAAATTAACCTTATCCTCAAAAATAGTGTCTTTGATTGTGTATCCCTTACCCATTAGTTCATTTTGAACCTTTCCTAAAAGGGTATAATCGATTTTTATGCCTACTACATCATATAAAGCTTTTTCGATCATTTTTGCTTCCTGTAATGCAAGCTTTGCTGCAGCTGTATAAGCTCTCACTAAGCCTCCGGTTCCTAATTTAATGCCGCCAAAATATCTTGTCACCACAATCGCCGTATTCTTGATCTCTTCTTTTTTTAACATATCCAGAATAGGTACTCCTGCTGTTCCTGCAGGCTCTCCATCATCACTATAACGCTGAATATCATCCTTTTCCCCGATCATATATGCAGGCACATTGTGGGTTGCACTTTTATGTTTTGTTTTAATGCTTTCTATAAAAGCTAAAGCTTCCTCCTCATTTGCCACTGGTTTTGCATATCCTATAAATCTTGATTTTTCAACGATATGCTCCGCCTCTCCGTATTGAAGGATTGTCTTATATCTTTTCAGCATGCTCAAGCCCCCTTAAAAAATTGGAAGAGTAGTCAAATGCACTACTCTTCATTATCATTATACCATTAATTCTTTTTCTGATAACTCTTTAAATTTTCTATAGGAGAGACTTACCAGAGAACGATCCTGACTGTAAGTAATCCTATCTAATGCTTCATCAATCGAAAAGAATCCTACATCCTTAAAGCCTAATTCCTTGTTCAGGTTGCAATGGTTATTTGAAGCACTCATCAAATACCAGGTTATTTCGTTGCACACAGGTTTTTGTCTGGAAATAGAATAAAATTCGTAACAAGTTTCTCCAATTGTAGAGACAATCTCAGCATCTATACCGGTTTCTTCCTTCACACGGTTAATCGCTGTGTCTCTTGCGAGATTCCCATTACGAATTGCACCCTTTGGCAGTACCCATTCATCTTTTTCATTTTTTAAAATCAAGACCTTGTCCTCCAAAAAAACTACACCGCCTGCACAACTTCTAAAAAGCATTGGACGATTCCTCCCTCCAACATATTTAATAATATCATATCTTAAAGCCCAAGTTTTTTCAAGACTATTCAGAAAACTTTCTATAGAGTAAAGTATTTATTGAAATTGTCTAGTCAGATTTTAACTATTCTATAGTATATCTTTATTTTCCAATATCATGTATAGGTTTTTGATAAATTTTTATATTTTTTTTGCAGGTGGTTAAAATAGTATTTGGAGGTGATATTTCTGCACATTATTTATCATTGCGTCGGAGGTTCTCATTCCTCCTCTACCGCTGCCGCTATCCATTTAAATATGCTCCCCATCGATCACACTCCCAATACTTTCGATCTTTTGCATATTCCCTTTTATGATACACAGGAGAAGGTTGACCGTGGCAGGATTTTTTTACGTGGAATAGATGAGTACGGAAACTATGTATACAACTTAAGCAGACAATTTATTCCCCATCTTATGCTGCCTGCAATCTTAGATCTATGGGAAATTTTAGGACAAAACAAAGAGGACATCCTATTTGTGAATACGATGCCCTGTGTAAATATTTGGATGAAAATAGGAGGCTTTTCTTCAAGGAGACTGGAATGGGTTAAACTTGGGCGTCCTATTGTGGCAAAGGGTACACTAGCCGCCTATGATTGTCTAATCAAGTTGGTGCAGGAGACAAAAAAACAGTTTCACTAATCAATGGAATATCTCATTTCAATCTTTTTGATCGCCTCCTCAAAAGCCCGCCTCACATAGTCCCGTTCATTGGGATTGTATAGCAAATGCCGGATTTTTTGTACGGTTTTCCTATCGCCCAGGTTTCCCAAAGCCTTAGCTGCGTATTGCCTTACCTGCGGCTTTGTATCTACTAGTGCCTTATGAAGATAGTTCAAGCTGCTCACATCTCCAATTTTTCCTATGGCCGAACAGGCTAATCTTCTAACATTGCCATGGGGGTGATGTATATCCTCATGAATGCATCCTAGAAGCTCCCTTAACTTTAATTCCCCAATCAACCAAATAACCAGCATCTTATCTTCTGAATGATTAATTTCAAAGTATTTCTTATAAATTTCTCTAGCTAATACGGTTTTCTCATTTGTTGTCATGGCTTTTAATATATCTTTTCTTTCTCTCTTATCCATTTCAATCATCCGTTCTAGCAAGGTTTTTTCTTTCCGGTCTGCTGAAAGCCTTTCCCACTTTGCCCGAATCAGATGATGATTTACTTCCTCTACACTTAATCTTCTGATTTTAGCGATGAGCTCCACGTCTTTTCCCTCTTTATAGAGCAGATACGTCATCAAATGTTCATCCTTTTCCCCTAAATCCTGCCAGCTTAATGTATGCAACTTCATGTATCTTCCACACCCCGCCTCCGCTGCTTATCGGATAAAACTGCTGTATCTATTGTAATCTGCAGTATTTAGCCATGTTTCTACCAAAACACCCTCTTCCTGATAGGCTGTAGAAAGAACCTTGGTGTTATCGCAGAGATAAGAAACAATATCCCCTCGATTGTACGGTATTAAGAGAGATACCTTTTTCTGGTCATAAAAGAGCTTTTCCTTCACCGCTTTTAGCAGTGCATCTAAACCAATGCCCTTTGCTGCAGAAAGATGGAGTATATTTTCCCCTCTAGGCACGTACCTATTTTCTTCCTCCAGCCGGTCGATCTTATTATACACAAGAATTGTAGGTTTATCCTTTACACCCAGCTCTTCCAGTACATTTTCAGTAACCTTTATCTGCATCTCATAGTCCCGATTGGTCACATCCACCAAATGGATAATCAGATGAGCATCCTGTATCTCCTCAAGGGTCGCCTTAAAGGCATCAATCAAAGCATGAGGCAGCTTGCTGACAAAGCCTACGGTATCAATTAAAATGAATTCCTCTTTATCTGGCAGCTGGATTTTTCGATGGGCCGTATCCAATGTAGCAAAGAGCATATCCTCTGCATAAACGCTCTTGTCTTCCTGATGAAACCCTGCATAGCTTAGTATTTGATTCATCAAAGTAGACTTTCCCGCATTAGTATAGCCTACAAGCGCTACTACAGGGATTTCACTCTTTCTTCTTTTACCTCTTTGGACCTCCCGATTCTTCTTAATTTCTTCCAGCTGCTGTCGAATATCATTGATTCTATCCAATATATGTCTTCGATCTAATTCCAGCTTTTTTTCCCCAGGTCCTCGGGTACCGATTCCTGCTCCTGTCCGTGAAAGAGACCTTCCCAATCCTACAAGCCTTGGCAGACGATAGCGCAGCTGTGCCAGCTCTACTTGCAGCTTTCCTTCCTTAGATTTGGCCCGCTGTGCGAAAATATCCAAGACTAAAGTAGTTCTATCAATCACTGTTACTTCCATCAGTTCTTCCAGATTTCGTATTTGAGCACCGGACAGTTCATCATTAAAAATGACTAGATTGGCATCCAGGGCATTACATAAAATTTGGATCTCCTCAGCCTTACCCTTCCCGATATAGTATGCAGCATCGATACGCTGCTTGTTTTGTACTACCTGTTCAAGTACTTCCGCTCCAGCTGCTTTTGCCAGATCCTTTAACTCCTCCATAGAGTTTTCAATCGTAGTAATCTCATCCCGGCTTCCAGTACTAACGCCTACTAAAATGGCTCTCTGCTCTATGTGTTCAATAATTTCGTTGTTTTCATTAAATTGCATATCTTCACCAACCCTACTTTTCTATATATCTTTTATTATACTCTAAATCTGAGCAAAAACATCAAGGATTTTTAAGTGTTTATAATCAACAGTTTGCAATAACTGGCTCTTTGAAGTTATTCCATACTTATTTTTGGGAAAAGCAGTCACACATCTATTCTTCCAAAATATATTGGTATTGGAAATGGACATCTATAGACTTTATGAAAATATAGAGGAGGAAACTTTATGACAAGGCCTAATCAATCCCCACAGCTTGATCTCACCCTGCCCAGACAATGTTGTACGGCAGAAACGGGATGTACCTTCGATGGTTCTCTTAGAAACGTGGTTGCGGAACCTATTTATGTGCAAAAGGTATATGATGCTGCACTGTTTAACCTACAAGGATTAAGAAGTATTAAAAACCAGCCCTTCACTCCTGCTCTTGGTGCTGGAACAAGGATTATAAGAATACTAGATATACGCTGCCATAAATTCTTTAATCCTAAAAATATTAACGATCCCCGCAACCTTGTAGCCGATCCCCAGACAATGCTCTCAGGAGCAGACTTTGTTCGAGACAGTGCAGGCAAGCCCATCACTGTAGTCGGCCCTGATGGAACATTATCAGAAAATGTTATCTTTGCGAATACAGAAGAATGTGACGAAGTCGGTAAAGGAACACCGATCTTCGGAACCCAGAATATTAAAATTTCTGGGAATGTAATTGTAGAAATTGATGCAGTTGTGTCCGATCATTGCAAGTGTGAAAAAACTGTTACCCTATCAGCCAATGCACCAATTGCTCCCCCTACTGCGCCTTTAGTTCTTACAAACTTCTTTGAGCTATGTCTGCCATCTGTATTCGATACCGCCTTCCTGCCACGATTTACTGAATTTTGCAATATTGACTGTGAAGTAAGGTTAGCAACAAACAGCATTACCCGTGATATCAGCATTTGTCCTACTACTGGAGCCGTAACCGTCGATCTCATCATCGCATTGTGCGTAACCTGCGAGAAAAAGATCGTTGTTCCCGTACAACTTTGTGTACTCTCTACAGGATTCCCAGTGCTTGCAGCAGATGTCTCACCAATCTGTACGACATTCCCGCAGCTCTTCCCTGATCAGATTGATGGAACAAAACCTCCATGCTAAAAATATTAAAATATAAAAATGGATTTAGGCATATGTCTAAATCCATTTTTATATTTTAAACAACATCCATTGGCAGGTATCTAATTCATATTTTAGCTGATACAGCCGCTGCATATCTCCGATAGTACTTTCACAGGTAAATACCCACATTTTATTCCCTGCAAGCTTTTCCAGTTCTTTTGCAATTACCCGATCTACCTTTACTACTACCCAGGATTCATCACTTTTTTGTATTCGAAATTTTATAGGTACTATGACCCCTTCCTGATAGAATATGGCCGATACATCAATGGGCTTTCGAACTACTTTCATTGCATCACATCCTCTTACAGTATACTTGACATGGGTGGAAAGTCATCCTGTCCTACACCACCTGAAAGCGGCTTGATATCTGAGTATAAAAAACTTGCCCGCATTACAGATTTAGTCCCATACTTTAACCGAATGCGATCTATGGTCTGGTCCAATGCTCTTGTTTTTTCTAAATCTGCTTCATCAAATAAAGAATGTTGAAAAAACTCATTTGAACAAAAATCTGATACCCGAACGCCTAGATGTCGGATTTTTTCCCCTTGCCATACCTCATCAAAAATCTCCCGCACTGTTTGATAAATCCTGCCCGTAGCATCGGTAGCTGCAAGTAATTTTCTCTGATGTGAATAGGTATAAAAATCACTGTTTTTAATACTGATAGCTACTAATCTACAGCAGTATCCTGCATCTCTTAGCCGCATAGCTACAGTCTCTGTAAGGGACAAGAGGATTTTATGGGCTGTTTTGCGGTCCTCTACATCGAAGGCAATGGTGGTGGAGTTGCCTATTCCTTTCATTTCAATGGCATTCCCCCCCCTAACAGCAGAATCCTCTATGCCGTTGGCATACTGCCAAATCATTATTCCATGACTTTTTAATCGATGGCGAATATGTACCGGATCATAATTAGCTAAATCTCCAATTGTAAATATTCTCATCTTGTGGAGCTTGGGAACAGTAGCACGTCCTACCATAAAAAGTTCCTCTACTGGCAGCGGCCACATTTTTTTAGGGATTTCCCAAGGAAAAAGAGTATGTACCTGATCGGGCTTTTTAAAGTCAGAAGCCATCTTAGCCAAAAGTTTGTTGGTAGAAATTCCTATGTTTACTGTAAAACCTAGCTCTCGATAAATATGATTCTTAATCCTTCGTGCAGCAGCTTCAGGCTCTCCAAAGTGCGGCTCCATGCCTGTATAATCCAGAAAACATTCATCAGCGGAAAACCGCTGAACAATTGGTGAATATTCTTTCAGAATTTCTACCATTGCATTGCTGCAGCGTACATAAAGTCCATAGGACGGAGAGACAATTTTTAAATGGGGACATTTTTCTAGTGCAGCATATAGAGTTTCCCCCGTTTGAATCTTGTAATGCTTTGCCGGAATAGACTTTGCCAATACTATTCCTCTTCTGCTTTTAGGATCCCCTCCCACAACAGAGGGAATGGTTCTCAAATCTAAAGTCTCTCCCTGCTGCAACCGATAAACAGCTTCCCATGATAAAAATGCAGAGTTAACATCTATGTGGAAAATGATACGTTTTGTATTCTTCTTCAAGCTTCCACCACCATCCCCCAACTTATATTTTTCAACTAATCCTGTATTATTTTATGAGCTTTGATTTAATTATATACGAACACTTGTTCGATTGTAAAGGTATTTTTCATAATAAAAATAAAGTGAAAGACTAAATTCAATCCTATGGACGTTACTCTTACACGTCTCTTTCAGTATAATAAAGGTGCAGATGATTGCCTGCCTATGCTAAAAGAAATGTTAATATGTTTCATAAAAACAAACAAACTCAATAGGTCGTTACCAGCCTGTTGAGTTTATTCACTAAATCACTTTATTTATTTCCTATTTTTATTTCTCCACCACCGAAAAATCCCTAACAACAGCGTATATCCTAATAACACTGCAATCAGCGTCAAGGCCCTTTCTTCTACAGCACCATCTGCCAGCAGTACAGGCCCCATTCCAAAGAAGGTTAATAGTAAAAATCCTACAGCAAAAATAACATATATAAGGAATTTTTTCATCCTTGGCCTCCCCTCTCTATCTCTATCATATCATATTTTTGTAATTATTACTCATATTCAAGGGCCAGACCTACACCTACCTCTTTTAGATTTGAGATCCGGCACAAAGCTATCTTAGAATAGATGTCTGTACAATGACAAGCATGAAGGCTGGGTAGTTCCTGCTTCTGGATATACTGAAGTGTCCCTGCCATTTGCTTTTCCTCTGGATTCAATAAGTGTAGCCCTACAATAATATCTATAATGCGGTCATCTCTGCAGATTTTTTTGCATAGGCCATGATATTACAAATCCCGGCATGAGAACATCCTGTGATGATCACCAGCCCTTCTGTCGATCGATAAACCAATGCAGAATCATCCAATAAAAAATCCTCTTCTTCTACCGAATCCTGTCTAAGAATTTTTCCGTTCGGTTTTTGAGCTTCAAAATCATTGGTACGTTCTATTTCTCCTAAGAACAGGAGGTTTTCTCTCAACCATATAGGTTCCTTACTCAGAGAAAGATTAAAATGCTTTGCTAGTTTCCCCTGAGAAAGCAAAGAACCGATTTCTATGTAGTCTTTAACACTTCTTGTCATATATACAAAAGGGTGAGCAACGATTCTTGGTTTTTTACAATTTCTCCCTTCTACAGCAGCCTCTATGTAATGCTGAATCAGCGGTACCAATCCCCATGTATGATCCATATGTCCATGAGAAAGGACGATAGCATCTAGGTCTAGGAGAGAAATTCCCATCTTCTGCGCATTTCGAATGAAAGCATGGGAATAACCGGTATCAAATAAAATCTTGCACCCTTTTCTCCTCAATCAGGTAGGCTGCACCCGGCTCTCCATAAAAGTATCGGTCAATAAAGGGGTTATTATCTAGCAAAAACCGTTAGCTTCATTGGTCCTCCTTCAGTTATTCACTCTATTCTATAGACATGCCTCACGCATTTCATTATTTAAAAACCGGATTTTTTGTTCTCCCCCCAGATGTTCCTGGATCAGTTTTGCCAGAGAGGTTACAGCTTCTTTAAATAAGGCTTCTCTGCTGCCATCTATACACTCTATTACAAGAATAGCTTCCCTCGTATTCTCTGTGAGTTTTGTTCGATCTGCCTCCCGCCAATTCCAACAACGACATATGCCTCCTGCATCATCCCTATAGATGATTTCTCCTGGATTTGGCGGATCATTTTCTGTTTGTCCCAAGGGAACAAACAGTTCATCTCCAGAAGCTGCTGTCAGCCTCATATCACCTTGGACCGACTCTAAATCTTCCCCTCCGCAGGGCAATAGATATTGAAGAGAAATAATATTATAAATATCTACCAGTGGATTAATGGAGCCAATGCTTTTTCCGTTATAAACTCTTCGAATTAAGGCCTCGATAGAGGATCTATTTTGCTTCGGTGCCCTAAAGTTTTTGTATGCTTCCCTCCATACTGCAATGGCGGGGTGCTTTGCCAACTCTATATCTCCGATCTGCTTTAAGGCCTCCTGACCTGCTTTCTCAATTAACGGCTCATAGTTTACGGCATTTTTATGGTTATTTATGTCCCGGGCAATGATGATACCGATTTGAGCCTTGGGAAACAACTTCCAAAAATCATCCTCAACAATAAATTTCCTCATTCCTTATCTCTCCCTCCCAGTTTTTATCCAATATAAAAACACTTATTCCACTTTATTCTACCTATATTATATCACTTTATTTTTTCATTATATCGCATTTCCTATTCTTTCGTGAAAGTAGCTGTCATTTTAGAAATGACAGCTACTCAGAAGATGGTTTTGGCATAATATTTAACATCTGATTTTCTGGTACAAAGATATAGCTTTGAGGCACCTTCCCAACAATGACAGTCTCTGCAATAGGGACTGAGGTTTCTACAGAAGTAGTATTGGATGAAAAAGGTACAATGATTCTTACTTGTGTGTTTACCACCAGATAGATTTTATGTCTTGTCTGATTTATACCCGATTGCTCAAACTGAGTTTTAAAGTCTACATTTACCATACCTATGGGGGTAACCTTAATATCAATTTTAGGCCCATATTGTGCAAGCAATTGGCTGCCAAATACGTTTCCTAAGGGCACTTTAACAGAGGACGCCTGGATCTGTTTGATATTGTCTTGAACAGTCAATGCAACCTCTGATGCTAGGCGGTTCATCATTACAGTATTGGCTTGCATCAATGTTACGTTGCCTTCTGTATCTGTGCGGATAAAGATTAGATCCTGGTATTTTATATCGTCAGATACCTTTGAGTTAACAGACTCATTAATGGCTCTTGTTGCAATCTCCCGCGCTTTTACCTCAGCGATCGCAAGAACCGACGGCTTTACCTTTCTGTCCACAAGGAGGAAGCTGTAGATCAGGAATAGAAATATACCTATAATTGCTACAAATGCTTTGAGGTTTCCTTTTTTCCTGGGTCGTCTATATTTCCTTCGCATCAAAAAACCACCCCCTTTATCTATTTTATGACTTGAGGGGTGATTTTGTGATTGATTGGTATAAAAGTTTTTTCAATATACACTGTCAAAATCACCCCTTTTATCATTTTATTGAGGAGTGATTTTGTATTTAGTGCGTATAAAAATTTTTTAAAACAACGGTAAGGGTATATACTTTTAATGTATACACATATTAAGATGATATAGAATGGTTTACTTCTCATAATATATTGTCTTGTTAAATACAAGTCATAGGCGTCAACGTAATCCAATTATTTCCAAATAAACCTTAGAAGCATGTCATTCTGAGCGTTAGCGAAGAATCTTATAGAACATAAGCAAGATTACTTTTGATTATCAGAATATATCATCTAGCTTAAAGATCCTTCGACTCCGTTTTACTCCGCTCAGGATGACAAATTATGGGTTAAGTTGACGCCTATGAAATACAAGTAAAAATATAGGACAGACAACTATTCTATTCAATTAAGTTTTTATTTGATTTGAAAAATTATTGTGGTTGCTTGCCGATATATGCCAATATGCCACCGTCAACATATAGAATATGTCCATTTACAAAATTAGAAGCGTCCGATGCTAAGAATACAGCCGGACCTGTTAAATCGTCGGGTTCACCCCAACGTGCCGCCGGTGTTTTTGCAATGATAAAGCTGTCAAATGGGTGACGGCTTCCATCAGGCTGTCTCTCTCTCAAAGGAGCTGTCTGAGGGGTTGCTATGTATCCAGGCCCTATACCATTGCATTGTATATTATGCCCACCATACTCACTTGCAATATTTTTTGTAAGCATTTTAAGACCACCCTTAGCTGCTGCATAAGCAGATACCGTTTCTCTTCCTAGCTCACTCATCATGGAGCAGATATTTATAATCTTCCCATGCCCCTTTTTGATCATGGATGGAATGACCGCCTTTGCACATATAAATGGTGCATTTAGATCTACATCAATTACCTGTCTAAATTCTGCTGCACTCATTTCGCACATTGGTATTCTCTTAATAATTCCAGCATTATTTACCAAAATATCAATGATTCCTACTTCCTTCTCTATTTGTGCAACCATTGCATTTACTGCATTTTCATCGGTAACATCGCAGACATACCCTTTAGCATCTATGCCAGCTTCTTTGTATGCTGCAACGCCCTTGTTTACAAAATCTTCTTTAATATCGTTAAACACAATTGTTGCTCCTGCCTTTGCAAGGCCACTTGCAATTGCAAAACCTATTCCATAGGATGCACCTGTTACCAGTGCAATCTTTCCTTCCAAAGAAAATAATTTTTCCACTTAATCCACTCTCCTATCGAAGCTCTTTCGTCGGTATTGTATCCATATCATCAAAAGCTTGGTTTTCTCCACCCATAGCCCAGATAAATGCATAGTTTGATGTTCCTGCACCGGCATGTATGCTCCAGCTTGGACTAATTACTGCTTGCTCATTATTCATGACAATATGACGCGTTTCGTTTCCTTCACCCATCATATGAAATACTACATTATTCTTAGGTATCTCAAAATACATATAAACTTCCATGCGGCGCTCATGTGTATGTACCGGCATGGTGTTCCACACACAGCCCGGCTCCAATACGGTCATACCCATTAGAAGCTGGCAGGTTTTCAGGACATCAGGATGGATAAACTGATTAATTATACGCTTGTTTGATGTTTCTAGTGCTCCTAATGCTTTTTTAGCTGCTTCCTCTATTTTGATCAGCTTTGTTTCATAACTGCAATGGGCTGGCGCACTTACCATGTAAAATTTCGCAGGCGTATTTCCATCATCTGAAGAAAAATGCACTTCCTTTGCCCCTCTTGTTATGTAAAGACAATCTTTATATCCTAAAGAGTATACTGTTCCATCAACAATAATCTTGCCATTACTACCAATATTAAATATACCTATTTCACGTCTTTCCAGAAAATAACTTGTTCCAAAGTTCGCCCAAACATCCATTCCTTTATCCAAAGCAACTTTCTCATTGACAGGCATACATCCTAGAGTTACCATTCTATCCACATGACTGTATACTGCTACCACTTCATCTGCTTTATATAAATCTGTAATCAAAAACTCATCTCTTATCTCTTGTGTGGTATATCTCTTAAAATCTTTTTGATTGGCTGAATATCTGATTTCCATATAATATCTCTCCTATCAAGTTATCCTTTTTATAATTATTATTTATTGACCTACCAAATACCAGTACTTACCAATGCCAAAGCAAGAAAATTATTAACTGTAAAAATATTTTCCTTTAATATCATTGCTGAAAAAGCAGTACCAAAGAATGGAGTCAGCAGGGGAAATATAGAAATTTTATCTGCAGAGTTGTTTCTAAAATACCTTGCCCCCACAATTTAAAATAATCCATCTTTGATGATATAATGAACTTCTTTTCACTGACTATTGTCAACAATAAGACGATTAGTCCTGCCAATAAAAACCTAATACCGGCAAATAAGCATTTAGTTATACTATCTGTGCTGGATATTTAAAAAAATTTATAAACGATTTTAGTCGCTGGCGTAGCACTTCCCCACAGCGCTGTACAAACCATTGCAATGATAACAGTGGCAAATGTATTATTGAATACTCTCTTTGTTATAATAATTTGGCTCATGTTATTTTACAAAATCTGTACGCATTGGTACGAAAATATCCAGCAATATTCCTTTTTTGATACATTTACATCCATGTGTCACACCATCTTGTTTCAGCATTGCATCGCCTTTTTTAACAATCTTGGTCTCACCTGAAATTGTAAATTCAAACTCTCCATCTACCACATATGTGATTTGTGTATTTGGATGAGTATGAAGAGCACCTATATCTCCTTCATCAAAATAGTGTTCCACACACATTACCTTCTCACAATATGCCAGTACCTTTCTTTGTACACCGCTGTCAAGCTGCTCCCCGATAACTTCGTCATTGAAAACCCATACCTTATTTTCTAAATTATGATTCATAATTTCTCCTTTACTGTACAATGTATTAATTTTTACGGCTCCAATTCTATTTAGTGCTTGGTTGAAAAAATATCGTATCACTATATGATAAAAAAATAATTATGACCAGGGAAACCAACATTGTAACTGTGATCATTACTATAATCCTGTTGATACCATCCTTTTTTCATATTTTTTCAATCGCATACCTCCTTATAGTAAACGTTTACTTAATTATAGCTATAGTATTAAGGATTGTCAATTTCCTTAGGGTGTTAATTCTATTTTTGCACAATCATACATTTTTCATGTTTATTGCTGACTTATGTTATGTCTTTTAATACATTTGACCATATCTTTGTCATTGCTTTTAAGTTAATCGTTTGCGTAAATATTTGCTTTACTTCGTTGACACAACTTGGAATTCACTGTATCATTGTAATATATTTTGCAATTTGTATAGTTAAACAAGGAGCTATATGATATGTATCAAAAGGTGACAATGAAAGATATTGCCAATGACTTAGGGGTTAGCATTACTACCGTGCACCGTGCCTTACAGGGCAAAGAGGGTGTCAGTGAAGAAATTGCGCTAAAAATCAAACAGTTAGCCTCAGAGAAGGGATATAAAACCAATTATATGGCATCTTCTTTAAAACGAAAGGATTTTAAAATTGCAATTGTTCTTCCTGAACCAACAATGTACAACAGGTATTACTATTTAAACCTTTGGATTGGTGCCAGGCATTTTCTCGATCAAGTTTCAGAATTTAATATAAAATCACTGGACTTTTACTATCCTTTACAAAAGAACAGTCAAGGGGATAAGTTAAAAGAAGTATATGATCTATACTCCAATGACATAGATGGATTATTGACCATCGCTGTGGACGACAGTAACACTTCATACTTTCTGGAAAAATTTTCTCAAAAAAATGTTCCTATCGCATTAATAGGCTCTGACCTATATAAAGATTTAAGATTTTGCTGCGTAAAATGCTATGACGAGATGGTTGGTAATCTTGCTGCCGAATTACTAACTTCATTTCATCAAACCGATTTTTCCCCCAATATTATTTTGACAGGTAACCCAATCGGTGACTTGTCCATGCTGGATCAATATTACAATTTCTTAGGCTTTAAAAACTATATAGAGTCTAATTTCCCTCAGAGTAATTTAATCTACACTTACGGACACGATGTAAATCTTGTCAAAGAGCAATTACGGAACACAATCCTAAACACTAAAGATGTTTACGCCATTTACGCCCAAAGTGCGCGACATACTGTTTTAATCTGTGAATTGATTGAGGAATTGAGTTTACAGGGAAAAATCAAGTTGGTAGGAAACGACTGTTTTTCTGATAGCATAAGTTACCTGCAAAAAAACATCTTAACTGCACTCATTGACAAAAAAGTATCTACTCAAAGCTATGTAGCCACTAAAATGCTCTTTGACTTTTTGGTAAAAGGGGAATATCCTTCTAGCAATTTAACTCAAATACAACCTACAATTGTGTTAAAAAGTAACATTGAATTCTATACTCAAAATTATATTTTCTAACGTTTTTATCTCTTTTGGATGCAACTAATCTTTTCCTGCTTTTCTGTACTGTTTTATAAGACTTTCTCAGCTTAAAGCTGTCCGCTATCCCTAAGGATTAAGAGTAGTATGTATTTTGTTCCTTTCCTCCATTGTAAAAGAACACCCCTATTGTAGTTTTGATTTGACCCTACAATAGGGGTGTTCTTTTGCAATGTCCGTTTTTAGAGGTTCAGTATACTCACCCTTTAGGGTTCCTTTTTATCAAAAATCAAACAAATCACTGGCTTAACTATAAAGCACTTAGACCATAAGTACCGGAGAATGGTAACCCCCCCTCTAAATCCACATCCATTAATTTATTGTTTCTTATTTCTATAATTTGGTCACATACAGTGTACATCTCACATATTTTAAAGTAGAAAGAGGACATAAACCAAAATTCAATTACTGTTATAGGAGGTGTCAGACATGTCTGAAGCTAAGGGTTTAGGTGGTTTAATTGGTGGTTTATTCGGCTGTGGCCCTGGAGAACAATCTTCACTTCTATTCTTCTTTTTACTATTAGTTGTTCTATTCAAAGGTCCTTTAGGCGGATTATTTGGAACAGGAGATGAACTACTATTCTTCTTCCTGTTATTAGTAATCATCTTCTGCTCCCCATTTATGTTTGGTGGTAAAGGCTTCTGCTAATAAATGCACAAGGATTGGAGTTTACCTCCGATCCTATATACATAAAATTTTTTAGACTGTACTATTTTTTTAACAAAGGATAAATCAGTCATGAATGCATTACCTCCTGACAATACCTGGGAGAACTTCCTAGGTATTGTCATATGATGAACGACATGTATTGAAATAACTATATTAAAAAGTGTCCTTGAATAAAACAAATTATTAATTTTAACTACTGTATTTCTACTATATAGCACCTATTTCACTGAGTTACATATTTTGTATTGAGAAGAGAACAAGCCATATTTCAAAACATAAAGGGTGTAATTTAGTTTACACTACGCCTAGATAAAGGAGGTGAATATAATGACTGATAAGCAATGTGGAGTAGGCGGTTTCTTTGGCGGATGCGACAGCAGCCTATTATTTTTCTTCTTGCTGCTTGTAGTACTATTCTGCTTTCCTGTTTTAGGTTTTGGAGGCCGATGCTAAAATAAATAGGGAGGCTGGAAAGCTCCTGCCTCCTATACATAAAAAGTGAGATATGACACTAAAGAAATTACTTGAACATTAAAACGTCATATGCTACTTAAAATTCATATATTATAGCATGGAGGTATGGTATATGAAAACCTATAAGTTCCATTTTCGCATTGAAAAAGAAGCCGGAATGAAAAACAGCGAGGGAATCCCTTCATCGGAACCTGCGTATGTGGAAATATGCTTTGAAGCAAAAAAGAAAATGAATAACAAAGAGATAAACGAAGCAATTTTAAGGTTTAGAAAGGATCTGGCAGAGCAGTTAAAAGTAAAAGTATGGCATATCGCATCGATTAGTGAAAAAGAGTATATGAAGCATTTGAAGGAAGAGTAAAATACTAGCCGTTAGTCTGGAATAATACTATATTTTTTGGTTATCCGGTTTTAGGGTTGCGGCATTTAATAAGAATTGAGTACAATAAGTATTTTTTAATCTAATCACCATACAACTTAGAAAATGGATCATATTCGCTATTTTCGTTCCAAATATATTCAATGCCGCAGCTGATTTCTAATGCTTTTTCCTTTCCCATTAAATCTTCTATAAAACCTAATGTCATATCCATTCCAGCCGATACTCCGGAAGACGTGTATATCCTATCTTCCTTTACCCATCTGGCTTCTCTTATCCACAGTACATCCTTACCTTGCTCTGTAACCCACTTAAACGCTCTTTTATTTGTTGTTGCTCTCTTCCCATTTAATATTCCCGTTTTAGCAAGCAAGGCCGAACCTGTACATATACTAAGTATGTATTTTGACTGATCAGAAATGCGTTTAATGAGATCGATAAAATCTTTATCATGTACTTTTTCTCTTGTTCCAAGCCCACCTGGCAAAAGTAAAATTCTCTCAGCACTATTTTTATCAACATATAGATTTGTATCCACACTTACGTTTTGCGCACTTTCAACAAGTCCTCCATGGGCAGATATGAAATTCAATTTAAAAATATCAGGCAATCTCCCCAATATTTCAACAGGACCAAATGCATCCAATGTTTCAAATTTATTAAACAAAAATACATCTACTCTATATACCATATGATATCCCCCCTTGTTTTATTTTGAAAAAGCTTCTTAATTGCTTAAGGAGCTCCTTTTTCAGTATATTTTTTTACAATAGGTTTAGCCTTTCTTTCTATAAACGATCAGACAATGATCATTCATGGTCTTAAATCCATAAGCTCGAAATTATTTTTCATTCATCTTAGTAACACATGAAGCCCTACATACATATTTTAAAGTAGAAAAAGGACAAAGAACAAAACCTAATTGCTGTTATAGGAGGTGTACGATATGTCTGAAGCTAAGGGTTTAGGAGGTTTGATTGGTGGTTTATTCGGCTGTGATCCTGGAGAACGATCCTCACTGCTGTTCTTCTTTTTACTGCTAATTGTGCTATTCCAAGGACCATTAGGAGGATTATTTGGAACAGGAGATGAACTGCTATTCTTCTTCCTGTTATTAGTAATCATCTTCTGTTCCCCATTTATGTTTGGTGGCAAAGGCTTCTGGTAATTAAGGCAAAGGGATTGGAGTTTATCTCCAACCCACATACATAAATTTTTAGATGATATCACATTCTTGAAGAAAGATAACTCGGTCATTTATACAGTACTTCTTGACTAAAGTATAAAAAGCCATATGCTTACTTCTTTAAAATATAATCGATAAATCCCTGTTTGATTAATTTTCCTTCGTATATTCGCTCCAATACCCCCACTTCTTTATACAATAAATGCATATCTCCAAAGTATTTATCCGCTTCTATATGTCTAAAATATGAGTGTATCACCGGCTCATCATCCATCTGTTCATACTCATGGTCCCCCAGGCAGGGCACCTCACCATATCTAGAACAGACTTTTCCACACCCTCCTCGTTGCATATCATCAGAAATCTGTATAACGGTATTTTCCTGAAATTCTTCTGCATATTGCAATAACCCCCTTCAACTTATATTGCCAATAATACATCTTTTACGCACACTCTCCATACCATATGATCCGCATCTTCACCCCAATAATCCTTCAAATGATATTCAGGGTTGCCAAACTTGTATACCCATACCTTCTGCGCAATTTTATACCCACTATCAAGATAAAATTCTGCTATACCTTTTTTTTCTAGTTCAGCATATATTGAACTAAGCAACCTGTTGCCAACACCTTTTCTTTGATACTGCGGATGCACAAATACGGTTCCGATCTCTATTAATGCTTTTGATTCTCCATTAGTACATGAAATAATCACTTCATTTGCCGGTCCATATTCAATTGTCCCTATAATTTTTTCTTCCTGTTTTGCTATAAGAAAATATCTATCCTCACCACAGCTTTCCATATCCTGATTTAAAAAGCACCTCTTATTTTCAATCTCCTTATCTAGCGTATCTACTAAATCGGAAATTCCATTTCTTTCAAATGTATCCTTTAATACAATTTCGAAAAATTCATTAATTAATGAAACCTCTTCAGGTCTAGGCCTACTAATCATAATATCTCTCATAAGCCAGCCTCCTACTTTTCACGATTATATCCCCCTTGTTTTTCCTATATTCTTTTTTCGTCACAAGCTTTATGCTGCAAATTCTTTTCAAACTTCGTTATATAAACACCCTTTGCGATTTCCAGATCTTTTGTTTTATGATATCCATTCTTTAAATAGAGATTTTCTGCTGGTTTGTTTCCCCTACCGGTAGCTACTATGGCTTTAGTAAGCCTATTATTATCTTCCTCTATATAATGAATCAGCTTCTCAGCAATACCCCTTCTAAAATAAAGAGGATGCACTGCAACCCTATGCATATCCAGTACATCATTCTCTACCTTATATGAAATAATTCCGACCAATCTTTCTTCAATAAAATAGCCATAGAAAACTTCACTGCTTCTCTTTAAAGTATAAAAGGAAGCCCTTATTTCCCCCTTTTACTCCTTATCAAACTCACCAGCCATATCGATTAATGCTTGATCACATACCCTGTAGGTTGTCCATTCGTCCATAGGAATGGCCCCTAACTGCTTATAAAAGGCTATAGAAGGCTCATTCCAATCCAGGCACCACCATTCGAATCTGCCGCAATTTCTTTCTACGGCTAGTTTCGCCAAGAAGGATAGCATTATTTTTCCTAATCCCTTTCCTCTCATTTCCTGCTTTATGTATAAATCCTCCAGATAAAGGCCCGGCCTTCCCAAAAAAGTAGAAAAATTATGGAAGAATAACGCAAATCCTACAGGTTTGCAGAATCAGCGATTTCAGCCCGGCGAATATTTATCATCTCATTCCTCACCCCTTATTGAATCAAAAGTTGCTAGTTGGATACCTGTCTAGAAATAAACGCTATGCTTAATTCTGTTCATAATATCTTCTTGTATAGTAACGTTATTTTCAACAGGAATATTTTTTGTATCATAGTATTCAATGATATCTAGGATTTCTATACCCAGCTCTGTAAGCGCCTTCTCCATGCCCGCTACTGTAAAACCCATGGATTCCTGTGTTTTACCTTTGCAAATTCCCACAATGATGGCTTTTTTATTAGGAGATAATCTGCTTTTCCAACCATCACGATAATCATTTAAACAGAACGTCCTATCTAGCAATGCTTTCATTTGGGCAGTCATGTTGTAATTATATGATGGAGAAGAGAATATATATCCATCGGCAATTTTCATCTGTTCTATGATTTCAGAGATTCCATCTTGAATATGGCACTTTCCTGTCTCTATGCAGTATTCGCAGCCGTTGCAGGATGAAATCAACCAACTGTCCAAGTAGTACTTTTCTACATTGATATTCATCTGCTTTAATCCTTCTATGATCCAATCCACCAATAAGTCAGTATTTTTTCCCCTTCTAGGACTTCCGATGACGGCAAGCCATTTCCTCCTCATTTCACTCACCCCCTATGTCGCTGATACAGGCAATTAAACTGCTACTTTGTTCTATATCTGTCCTTTTGATTTCTGAATAAATTTTAAGACCCCTAGATGCTTGATCTAAGAGTCCCTTTAATATTAACATATTATTGATTATTTGGTATACTTTTCAATATATTCTTTTGCTGCATCCTCTACCGTTGCTCCTCGGTGAATATTATTCAATGCATAGTTAATGCCATTAATGTCTAGGCTGAATTCCTTAAGAATTCTGTAAAACTCTGGATTGTCTTGCTGTAATCCCTTTCTGCCAAGGGTTATACAATACTGATCTTCCGGCAAAATTTGCTTACTATCTTTTAAAAATTTCAACTTATAGGTTCCAAACATCCAATGGGGCTGCCATCCTGTAATCATAACCCATTCTTTTTTCTCTATCCTTCTTTCCAGTGCATCTAAAACTGATTTTTCATCTCCATACTCTATCATAAAACTGAGTCCATAGCTACCGACAACCTGAGGCATCAATGAGCCTATGGCTGTTGTTCTTTGAACAGAATAGATTTTATTCTCAAAATTTGCAGCATGATGCTTTAAATCCTCAATTTGGTCAATTGGTACATAATCAGGAACTACGAGTCCGCTTTTGCAGCCATACAGATTAGCACCCATATCTTCCAGGTTTTTAGCATACTTTCTAAAAGACGCTTCTTCAGCAGGCATCCAGGGAGCCACTGTAGCATCCACTTTTCCCTCCGCTACACTGCGAAAAAGTTCTGCACTAGGTACTTTTATCCCCTCTAATGCTAACCCTAGTTTCTTTTTTACAATCTGCTTAAATATTTCTACCTGAATCATATGCTCATCATATTCAGTTTGAGCGATCTTAATAAATCGGAATCGATCTAATTCTTGACCGATAACACCGATTTTTTTTGTATAATCTAAAATTCTCTCGTTCATCACTGCGATCGTAGCTGCCTGATTTTGTGTAACCGCTGTTACTTCTTGTGCCCCTGCAGCAGTTTCCTCTGACACAGCAGCTATGTTTTCTATGGCTTTACCGATTCCCTCACTGGCAGCAGATAATCGCTTTGTTTTCTCCAGTATCTGAGCGATTTGATGATCGATAGTTACTACAGCATTGCTAATGGTACTGAAAGCCTCGTCAGTATCTTTAATGGCTTGAGCCTGTTCATTCACCGCATTGTCAGCCATTGAAACCTCATGCACAATCCCTTCTACACCCTGTTTTACCCTATCAATAAGAGATTTTACCTGCTTGGTGGAATCTCCCGTATTATTAGCCAGCTTTCTAATTTCCTCAGCTACAACAGCAAAGCCCTTGCCGGCTTCCCCGGCTCTAGCTGCCTCAATAGCTGCATTTAACGCTAATAAATTCGTTTGATCCGAGATACCCGATATGGTATTGACGATGGAATTGATTTCGCTGGCGGCCTTTTCTAGATTATGTACCACCGCTGAAATCGTTTGAAAATTTTTCACGTTATTTTCCACCGTTTGCTTTTGAAAATCCATGGCAGCTTTCCCTTTTTCTATCAGTACAACCGTATTGTCGGCTTTGCGTTTTATCTCATTTACATCCTGATTGATATCCTGAATAAAATGACTGGCCTCTGTAGTATTTATGGTGATCTCCTCAATCAAATCTGCCACATGGCTATTTCCTTGGGCCACTTCATCTACTGCCCTAACAATATCCCTAGAGGAATCCTCAATTATTTGAATATCCTGGTTCAGTGCAAAACCATTAGATTCCACGGTTCTTGTTACGCCATAAATATCTGCAATGAGCTTTCTAAGTACCTCCATCAGCTGACTAAGAGACTGATCTGTCTTTGTCCTCTTTTTACTGGAGTCTATTACGGCGGAATAATCAAAGTGCGCCAGCTTGTCTGCTATAGCCTCCGTATGATGAGAATCAGTTTCTCTTCCGAGGGCAAAATATATTATCGAGCATAACAAGCCCTGAATTAAAATGAAAGACGTACCATTCCCCAATCCGATCTTCTGTGGCAGTTGATAGAAATAGCTACTGTTAAGCAAGATAATCGCCATGCAGCTCCCCAGAACTGTTATCCGTTTTTTTCTCAAATTATATCCCCCTTCTCTTTTCTACTCAAAAAGTTCGCACCTTTACCAGTAGCGAACTTTTTTATCTATTATTCAGCCATAGCTTTCTTTACTGCATCTAACAGCTTGCCAGATTTGATGATTTCATAAGCTTTTTGAATATCTACCGTCAAGTTCCTATCTTTTTCTAAGAAGGGAATTTCTTCACGAATTGCCTCATATGCTGCTTTTGTTCCCTTCCCTAATCTTGTTGCTTTGCGTAAATCAATAGCCTGAGCAGCATGCATGGCTTCCATCCCTAAAATGTAGCAGATATTATCAACGATCTTAGCTGTTTTTTGCACTACTATCGGCAAATTACTGGCATGGTCTTCAATTTCCCCTGCCAGAGAATAGTAATCTACGGTTACTGGATTAGACAGGTGTCTTACCTCTGCATCTAAAGCTGTAAATGTTTTTTGAATCGTACCATAGGCTATTACACTGGTATCCGCTGGTGTTAGGAATCTAGAAAGTCCCGTAAACTTAGGGGTACTGAGTTTAATGGTTCTAAAGCAGGCATTCCTTGAAAGATGACTCAAGGCTAACCCAAGCATTTCAAACCCAAGAGCTAAGGAGGTTACTTCATAGTTAGAACATGGGAACATCACCTTTTCATCTACCAGCACGCAAGGATTGTCATCAGAGGTATTAAGCTGATAATCCATAAATTGCAATACAAATTCTAATGCATCTCTTACAGAACCATGAACATGACAGGACCCCCTAAAGCTAAGGGGATCCTGCAGGGTATCATTCACACCTGGCAGCCACAGGTAGCTTCCTTCAAGATAGGCTCTCACTTTTTTAGCAGAATAAGCCTGACCTGGCAAAGGCCTTACTTCATAGGCTGCTTCATTGAGGGGGCTTACATTTCCCTTGAATCCCTCCAGTGATAAGGCATACAAAACATCTGCAATATCGATTAGGTCCGCAATATCCTTTAATAGTAAGGCGCCTTCCCCTGCTGCAAGAGCATTGGAGCTAACAATTGCCAATCCATCCTTTGGTCCTAATACAATAGGTTCTAATCCGGCTCGTCTTAGGGCTTCGGCGGCATGCATCCTCTCACCCTTAAAGAAAACTTCCCCTTCCCCAATCATTGCAAGACCTATATGGGACAAACAAGTAATATCCCCCTCACCGATAGAGCCTCGCTCTGGAATCACCGGATGAATTTCATGGTTTAGAAAATCTTTATACATGGTGACAATAGCTGGCTGAATCCCTGTACATCCCACCAGTAATGTATTTAACCTAGCTAGCAGAATAGCTCTTACATTTTCCTCACTGGCCTCAGGTTTTACAGCTACACAGTGGGATAGAATCAGATTTCTGTTATAATCCTGATAGTATCTGGCCACAACCTGCCGATCCTTATTCAACCCAACCCCTCTGGTGAAGCCATAGACAGGCACATCACTTTCTGCCATTTCATAGACCAGGTTTCTGCCCGCTATGATCCGATCCATTGCCTCTGATGTAATTTCAACCTGTGCCTTTTCACGGGCTACCTTAGCTACCTCTTCAATAGTTAGCCCGCTTCCTTTAAGAATTACCTTTTCTTCTGTCATATTTGCACCTCTTTCCCTTTATCCACTAAACCAAAATGGTCTCTGTCTGCTGTCTCTCCCGTTTATTCTTTAATGCCTTTAGGATTTTCTCTGGTGTTACAGGCAATGATGTTACATTGATATCTAAAGCAGCATTAATAGCATTTACAATAGCTGGAGCGATGGCACAGGTACTGATTTCACCTACACTTTTAGCTCCAAATGGACCATGTTCGTCCCCTTCCTCTACTAAAAGCACCTTTACATCGGGCATATCCGGTGCATTGATCACATGATATTTGCTAAAACGATCTCCAGATATATTTCCATTGCGGTCTGCTTTGATTTCTTCAGTGAGTGCTAAGCCGATGCCCATTTGGATGGCACCTTGGATCTGACCTTCCACAAATCCTGGATTAATCGCCTTGCCAATATCATGTACTGCCAGTACATCTGTAACTCGCACTAGTCCCGTATAGGTATCTATTTCTACCTCTGCAAAATTTACAGCATATACTGCAGGATTAGCAGGAGAAGTATAGGTATAGGTCTCACTAATATCATCTTGGAATTTTTTCTGTATCAGAATAATCATTTCTCCATAAGTTAATTTTTGATCCTTTTCCCTATCCTTATAAACGGTTCCATTTTCCATCTTTATATCTTCCGGTTTGCATGCCCATATTTTTGATGCATAGTGAATAAATTTCTCTTTAACCATCTCTGATACCTTCATAGCGCATCCGCCGCAGACGAAGGTTACTCTGCTGGCTTGTGTCCCTGCAATATCAAAGGGACTGACTAATGTGTCTGCTTCTGGTGCTAAAATCTTATCTACATCTATATCTAATACTTCTGCAACGATCTGTTTCATCGTTGTAACTGTACCACAGCCTAAATCATGGATGCCTGCATTGAGGTAAGCCCCTCCATCTTCTGTCATTCTTAGTGACATGGTAATGAAGTCTTGATACCCTCCGTGATAACCATTTCCATGGGTTGCACAAGCCATCCCCACACCGCGGACATACCGTCCCGGATTTTGAGGTTTCTGCCATCTTTCTTTCCAGCGAAATGCTTCCATTCCTTTTGTAACACAATCGATGACTCTTGCGTTACCCAGTGCAGGACCTCCAATCGGATCTAAATCATAGGGTTGAACGAGATTTTTCAACCTCAACTCTGCCGGGTCCATCTTTAAAGCCCGAGCGATATTATCCATGTGGATTTCTGACAGGGCGTGAATCTGTGGAGAGCCGTAACCACGGCAGGCTCCCCCTACAGGGGTATTGGTATACACTACGTCGGCTACATATTTCTGATCTTTGATCCTATATAAGCGGAAAGCCTTCTTTCCCATGGCCATGGAAACTGCATCTCCATTGGTGAAATAAGCCCCCGTATCTACAAGCATATGAATATCTCTAGCTAGAATGTTCCCCTCTTGATCCACTGCAGTTTTAATTGTACCGATCGTAGCCGTCCTGGTTCTAGTAGCAAGAATACTTTCCGTTCTGTCCAACTGCAGCTTCACTGGAGCATCCACTTCCCTTGCCAGAAAAGCACAAACAGGCTCAAGTACCGGTTGGCCTTTTCCACCGAAGGATCCTCCCATGGTGGTTTTGATTACACGAACCTTATTCAAAGGCATACTTAAAACTTCCGCTGCAATTAAACGTACTTGAAAAACAACCTGGCAAGGTGTCCAAATCGTAATTTCTCCTCCCGGGCCTGGTGCAGCAACACAAACATGGGTTTCCATCGCAGCATGATGCACTTTAGGGGTCTCGACCCGATCCTCAAACACTAAAGCTGCACGGTTGATGATATCCTCCGGATTTCCGCTCTTGATCTCTTTTCTAGAGATACTGTAGCCCTTATCTTTAATCGCTTCCTCTGGATTGGTGATAACCGGCAAAGGCTCATATTCGATCTCAATGAGTTCCGCCGCCCGCTCAGCTGTATATCTATCCTTTGCTATTACAGCAGCAACACGATCTCCAATAAATCTTACATGCTCTGTAAACAATTTCTCATCCTCTAGCACCTCCAACCCTACATACCATTTATGTGAATTATATCGGGTATCCGGTGAATTTTTATAGGTAAAGACCTTTACGACGCCCGCTAAAGCCTCTGCTTTGGAGGTATCTATTTTTATTATCCGACCGTGAGCGATATCACTTAGTACAAGCTTTGCATAAAGCATTCCCGGCAGCTGCATATCCCCTGCATATTTTATCTTCCCGGCAACCTTTTCGCTGATGTCATGCATGGGAATATCTTTTCCTACATACTTTAAGTTATCTTTCATCTTGCTTCACCTCCTGGGACAGATCTCCAAATAATTTACAAAATACTTCATCGGCTAAACCACGTATTGCTTCTCTTTTGTATTCCTGTGAACTTCTTCCTGCAATAGCAGCATCTACTTGTGCTGTCAAAGCGGCTGCAAAGGAATTGAACAACTCCGGTGAAATAGTTCTCCCCACCATAGCCTCTTCTACTATCTCTGATCGAAAAGCCCTAGGTCCTAATGCTCCTAAAAAGATTCTCGCTTCCTCGATTCTCTTTTTTGACCCATCTAATCTGACAAAGGCAGCTATATTTATTTTTGCGATGGTTACTCTCGATCGGCTTCCAATCTTTCCAAAGGCAGTTCTACCCCCTGCACCTTGTATTGGAAATTGTATTTCTATGATTGCTTCGTCTTTTCTAAGACTGTTCTTTCCTGAACCAAGTATAATATCTGCTACATTCTTTACATAGGTTTCTCCCTTGGAACAGATCACCTTTACCTGTGCATCCATAGCCATAAGCGCAGGTATGCAGTCTGCTCCTGCAAAGGCATTACCTATATTCCCTCCTACAGTGGCCACATTGCGAATCTGTGTAGATCCTATTTGGCCTGCAGCTTGTGCCAAACATGCAGCGTGCTGCTGCAGAACAGGACTATTGATGATCTGGGTGAAGGTAGTATTGGCTCCTAGCTTGATGTGTTCAGATTCTTCTCGTATATATTCCAAGGATCTGATTCCTTTCATGTCGATGATTGTTCCAGAATAGATCCTGTTTTTCCGAAGTTTAATGATCAAATCCGTTCCTCCACTGATTAAGTAGGTATTGGCATCCGCATCCTTTAATGCTGTCACCAGTTCTTCAATATCATTTGGTGCCTTAAATAACATTTCCTCCACGGTTTATATCCTCCCTTCGCCCTATTTCTTTACAACATCCTTTACGGCTCTTATAATTTTCGTATAGCCCGTACATCTGCACAGGTTTCCCTCGATAGCAATACGGATCTCTTCCTCACTTGGATTGGGATTTCTCATAAGAAGCGCTTTACAGGACATCAGCATTCCCGGTGTACAATATCCACACTGGACAGCTCCATTATCTATGAAAGCTTTTTGCAGTCTGTCTAACTCTCCATCTTGAGCTAAAGATTCTACAGTTAGTATTTTTTTACCCCTCGCTTGGTGAGCTAATAAAAGACATGAATTGATAGCCACTCCATCCATGATAATGGTACAGGCACCACATTCACCCTCACCACAACCCTCTTTTGTCCCTGTTAGACCTAGATGATCCCTTAACACATCCAACAATCTAAGTCTTGGATTTACTTCCAGATGATAGTCTACTCCATTTACATTTAACTCCAAAGCCATACCTACTCCCCCTTGTACACAGTAAACTTTATATTTATTAGCTGTATCTTAATCATAGTTCTATATTTATTCTATAACTGTACCGTCAATAAAAAGTCAAGAATTCTAGGTAAAGGTAATTTTTTAGTAAAACAGATTTATCTTTATTATAAATAAAGCCTATCACTGTTTTGATAGACTTTGAACAAAATATGTATTAACGCATAAACGTAGAAAGGCTAAGGATTCTCTTAAAGTTTAAACTTTTTCAATATGTGAAATAATCAGTTACATGCTAGTCAGTACTTCTTCTATAATTTTATCAATCACTTTTTTCTCTAAAATCACATTATGTCCAGAAACACAGGTGTCGAAGTCCAAGTCATTATACCTGTACAACGTCTCTAAATAAGTCTGTTTATCGGTATAAACACTAGGCACAAGCTCTTCCATTGTATCTCCTATGTTATCTCCCGCATTTAGAACCTTTTCCTCTTCATCCAGCACGCTGATGGAATCAATCGTATGTCCAGGGGTATAGATTAGCCTTATTTTATCTTCTGGGAAATATAATTCTCCCTCAAATACGACCTCCGGAAGCCGCATCTGAAATTCTCCCTGAGCATATCGTCCATTCTTTTGCAGCATTTGTTCCCAATTGGATGCTATCATTTCTCTGCATAATTTATGGGAGATTATGACACTATTATCAAACGCACTATTTCCCCATATATGATCCCAATGAAAGTGGGTATTGATTATAATGAGCTGTTTTTTATCATCTTTTATATTCTCTTTAATGGGTGCAACATTCAATGGACCTAGCCCTGTATCAATGATATAATTGTATCTATTCCCTCGAATCAAATACAGGTTAAGATCCCAATCATTGGAGTAAGTAAATAATAAACCTCGATTTTTAACCTTCTGAACCTTCATAACAATTCCCCCTTTTATGTTTAAAAATACATCTTCGCAAACACATACTAGACAACAATACTTTTTCATTATACCAGAAGAATGCTATATTTTGGTAAAACAGGTACAATATTTACCAAATTAAAAAACACCTCGTATATTCAAAGGAGGTGTTTTTTATCTATTCTACCCTTTACATTCTAATTTGTCTGATTTGATCCTTTAGTCTTTCGATATCGGTAATCCAATCCTCAATATCGTGTTCATGCTCTAATTCATCATTTAAGATTGTTATAGCCATCTGATATGTAGCATGATCTTTGCCATTTGTGTACGCAGCTATTTCTTCATATCTCTGGATAGCACATCTTTCGCCCCTGAGATTTTGCTCCAGGATTACTTCAATGTATGGATCATTAGGTTCCTCGTATTCACATCTTGCAAACTTGCTCCAGTCCATAGGATTTAGGATAGGTGTTCCTCCTAATTGCAGTATCCTGTTGACTACCAGCTCAGCATGCACCAATTCTTCATTGGCATGAATCAACAGTTCCGGCTCTATTTCACTTCTCATAGGACCCTCCATGAGCCTGGCCCCAATCCAGTATTGATAATATGCAAGCCATTCCTCTGCTAAGGCTTCATTTAACATCTGGATTAACTTCTCCACATCCAAGTTTGCTATTTCTACAGCTTTCTTTCCCATTTTCCAACCTCCTTATTCACCATAACTTAACACACTCATTAATTACCCGGTCAAGTCCTAACCTAATCATTAGAAATTTTAAAATGTTTACAAATATCTAATAAGACTATCATATCAAACTTCCCCTTATAAATGAAGTATAAATTTGTTTGACACACAGAAAAGATAAAAATACCATTAGATTATGTTTCCTTCACTAAGTGTTTTTGCTTTTTATTACGTTGAAAAATAATTTCTACAGCTTGTCATAGATTCTCCCTCTATAAAATATATATTAAACGAAGTATTTATTTTGAGGGGGTAACAAAAGATGAAAAGAATCCTTCATATGTTAGGAAATGATAATTATTTTGTTATTAGCTTAAGCGTGGCAAGCCTCTTTGCCTTCCTCCTGCTAAACGTTGCAGCAATTGTCGTGTATATAAGATATTTATTAGGCATTTCCAGCAGCTTCATAAGCCTTCTTCCTGCTGTCAAAATACTGCTAAACGTTGATTTTATCTTTGTTGTTGTGCTAATTTTTATTTATAATACAATAGAAAATTTTTTTGGTCTAAAAGCAGTATTTGCAGCCATAACGGTAATCAGTATAGTAGAGGCTTTATATCTGCTTATGAAGGACAAACCCTTTGCAATCATATCTCTTCTAGCCTTATACGGCTTTGGTGTATCCATATTTACTAGTTTCGTTGGTCTCGACACTATGATTAGGATAGCTAATAAGAGTGTAAAAGCCAAATAGTAAGCAATATAAAATAATAGAAGATCCACTGGGATCTTCTATTATTTTATATTATGATATGAGCACTATTCTATCCAACCTTTTCTGTAGTGATCTTTAGCACCGTATTTGCGTTCAGTTTTATTTGGACGAGCTTGTCCTTCTCCAGGGCTACATCTTCCCGCATTGTCCAGAAGGGGATATCAACCGATAAATCTTCACAAATGCTAACTAGGGCCACAAAAAATTCTTGATTTGCGCTATACTCCATTTGTGAACTTTTTAAAGTCTGTGTGTCTTGAATAATTTCACCGATTAATCGCTTCATTTGTAAATCTCCTTTTAGAAAGTTCACCTATTGGCAGGGATAAGGCCTCACAAAGCAATGCAAAGGTTGCAGTCGCAGCATATTTTTCTGGAATAATAAAGCTGATTCCTACAAGTACAGCTGTTGCAGCTAAAGAAAAATACTTCAGCCTTTTCCGTCTTTCCAAGCTAATGATAGGTTTGTTCGGGTGATCCACAGGAGCATAGATCCAAATAAGTATTAGTGTAATTAATATGAGCGCAAATCTAATAGGCCAATTCAGAAAAAACCTGCTCCCACCAATTGCAATGGCTGAAAATATCATTAAACTTGTAAAAAAGCATCTCCAATAAGTATCCTCATGAAAGCCTCCTGCCGGCATTCTGGGAATGCAGAAAAATAAAGTTGCTATTAAAAAATGCTTTGTTAAAGATAAGGTTGAGAATATTACTAAATAAATGATAAGCTTTGTAACCTCTCCAAAAAAGCACTCTAACCCAAATTTTATTTTCTTAATCTCTAAATCACTTAATTTAGGATTATTGGTTTGTATTAAGTTGGTAATTTGTTGCGCTAATCTCTCCATCTTTTATTTTCCACCTATCAAATTTAATAGAAAACTCAGTTTCTTCTTCTGAACTAGAAACCCTTACATCGCCTTGGTTCTTTTGAATAAGCTGCTTAACAATAAACAATCCTAAGCCATGATCATCCTTATTATTTTCTTTAGTTGAAAATCCATTTGAGAAAATCATGTCCAAATGATCCTGTGGAATCATTGGTCCATTATTGGATATGGATAAATAATAGTTCCCTTCCTCGATATAAGAAGTTATGGATACAATCTTTTTCTCATGCTCCGGATTTAATAAAACCGCTTCAAATGCATTATCAATAATATTACCCATAATACTGATAAGATCGAAGGAATCGATGGTTACTTGATCCAACAATGCTTCGAAATCTACCTCCAGATGAATATTGTGGTCAAAGGCAAAATTACTTTTTACAGCCAATAACCCATCTACATAGTCATTGCCTGTGTTGTAATAATGATAGGAGGATTGTAGGTTGCAGGTTAACCGATCAATATAGGTTTTGATTCTATCCACTGCATCAGGCTTATTCAGTATACACATTGCGGAGATGGTATTAATATGGTTTGAAAAATCATGTTTTTCACGCCGAACAACATTTAACAGGGTTTCAATGTTGTTCACATAGGCTTCCTGTAATTTATATTTGTGTTGAATTCTCAGCAGTTGTTCTTTTTCTTTAATAATAATAAATCCTAGAATAATATACAGAATGAAAATAGCAAATAGTAGCAATTCATAGATAAACATGCTTTCCCCGCTGTTTACAGCATAGTTTATATTAGAAACAAATATGCCCATCAGACAAACCCCAAAAACAATATATGCAGCAATCACGTTCTCTTTACTGGAGGATAGGAACTTTATATGAGATTTACCGGATCGAAATAGAAGCGCTATTCCGGAAAATTGTACTGCCTTAACAGTTATTGTCAGAAGAAGCTTTAACTGTGGGTTCGTTATGATATCTGAAATATTCACGCCGCTAACTGCTGAAAAAATAAATACAATTGGAAACTCTGTCACGATCATAAAGGCCATAACGATGGCAAAACCCATAATAGCATTGCCGAAGCTTAATTCTGCAGTCAATGTCAAATTTATAACTGCAAATATCATAATTAAAACCGTATGATAGCCAACTGGAACATAAGAAGTAGTGTAGTAAGAAAAAATCGTATAGAAAACTACGAAAAAGGCAACTTTGTGTTTTGCATCTTTAAGATAGTGCCCTTTATTTGATATAGCCAAAACCAAAAGCATAATGATTAGTGCTTCTACAGCAGCAAAAACAACCTCATTTAACAGAGTATAAACGTTCATTCTTTATTCTCCTCATTTTCCTAATCGAATGAGGGGCGATCACCCCTCATTCGATCCTATTTTAGTAGTTCCTCAGGGCATTTAACCTGATGTGTATAGAATAGTGTTTGTGTAGTTGACGCCATTGATCCTACAACTAGTCCAAGAAATGATAACATGGTTAAGCCGTTTCTTCTTACAAATCCCATAATTTTTTTCATGCAGATCCCCCCTTTCCTTTTTATTCTGATAAATGAGCGCTGCTTAGGACAATCTTATCATGAAGCAAACGCGACTATTGTTGAAATTTGTTGATAATTTTATCGATTTATGTCATTTTTTCATCAAAAGATCAAATTTCCTACTGGAGACCTAGAAGAAGTATCCATAATACTGAAACATAATGTATCCGCTACATATTTTCAATTACATTCTTAACCCATTTTTTTGAGATCACCCTCGGTACACCAATACAGGCTTTAACCAGCTCTTCTAAAGAAATTAGTCCGTATACCCAATAGACCGGAAGTTTAAATACCAATGCCCCCAGAAAGGCTAATGGAACTCCCAGAATCCACACACTTCCCATTTCTAGAAACAAGGAAAATTTTGTATCTCCACCACTTCTGAGAATCCCTATGATTAATACTGTATTGAAAAATCTAAAAGCCATAAACAAGCCCATAATAAATAAAATCTTTGAGGTATTTTGATAAACTACAGACGATATATTAAAAAATCCTAATATCATGGGAGATAACAAAACCAACATAATTCCTAGCAGTGCACCGGCTATAAGACCTAATATGCAAAATGTATTGCCATAGACAACAGCCTCTTTCTGCCTATTTGCCCCAATTACATTGCCCAGCATAATGGCACAGGAATTTCCCAATCCCATGGATACAACCATAAACACACCCTGTATCGTATTGGCAATCTGTACCGATGCAATAGCCTCCGTACTAATTCTTGCGTAGGCAGCAGCATACATAATCATTCCCAAGGACCAAAACCCTTCATTTAGAATCACTGGAATTGCCGTTCGATAAACTTTCTTAAAGAAGCTATAATCAAAACTTAGCATCTCCTTAAGAGTTCCGGCCAACACATCTTTATTGCTGTAGATGAGCCCCAGCATTAAAATCATTTCAATGGTCCTTGCAATCAAAGTAGCTAAAGCAGCCCCTTGAATTCCCATTCGGGGAAAATTAAATTTCCCAAAAATTAGCAAATAATTTAATCCTGTGTTTGCCAATAATGATACTGCACTGACTACCATTGGCAACTTTGCCTTGCCTATACTTCTTGAGGCAAAAGCATAGGCAAAGCTAACTGCAGTAATAAGGTAGCTGACAGATACGATTTTCAGATACTGGCTTCCCATAAAAATAACTGCTGTATCCCTAGTAAAAGCTCTTAGGATTTTTTCTGGCATAAAGTGAGCACTTATGCCAAAGAGCGAGCTGACCGCTATACCCGAAATCAGTGCTATTCCCATTACTCTTCTAATATTAAGGATATCTTCTTTCCCCCAAAACTGAGCAGTAAATATAGCACATCCACTGTTGATGCCAAACATCAAAAGAATAAATAAAAAGAAAACCTGATTTGCCAACCCCACAGCAGCAATCTGCTTCTCTCCAAGTTTGCCAATCATCACCGTGTCTACCATATTTAGTGAGGATGAAATCAAGTTTTGCAGTGCAATGGGCAATGCGATTCCCATCATTGTCTTATAAAATACCCGATCCCGTAGATTTATTTGCATTTCTTCCGTCCCCTACCTCTAACCATCTATAAAATGGCTTTATTTCGCATCTCTAACGATACTATTATAATGGAGAGAAGGTATGGAAAGCAACAAAATATAGCCTTTCCTATATTACTACTGCTTTTCTAGCTGCAGCCTTCATTCACACAATCTATTACAAAGAATATATTAAATATATCTAATCCTTAACTTGATCCCTGGCTTTCTCAGATACATACTCTGATACAGGAGGATGCTCATTATGGAGCAAAGTTATTTGATGCTGCTGACCATTTTGATTATGGGACTATTTATGAAAAATGATTCTTTAGCAATAGCTGGAGCTGCTTTGATCCTGTTAAAGCTTCTAAATTTAAATCTGCTGCTCCCAAAGCTGGAAGCTTATGGATTAAAAGTAGGCATTATTATTGTTACCATAGGTATTTTAGCCCCTATTGCCGCAGGTAAATACTCAATACTTGAAATTTATCAGTCTTTTAGAACCCCTTTAGGTGTCTCTGCAGTTCTAGGTGGTGTCCTTATCATACTGCTGACAGGAAAAGGCTATGTCCTTTTGTTAGAAACTCCCGCTGTAGCTGTGCCCATCCTATTAGGAACCATACTAGGTGTAATCTTGTTTAAGGGGATTCCCGTCGGTCCCTTAGTAGCATCCGGCGTTGCAGTATTGATTTATAACATGATATCGTATATCCAGAAAATATGGAAAGGAATATAAGGGATTATTCTGAACTTATACTTTTATCAATCTCATTTTATTTCCAGTCCAGCTAAGAAACCGTCTGAAATCCTGGAAGCTTAGTGTGACTGTAGCCGTATTCACATTAGGATGAAAGCTTATATCTTTTAATAAGGTTATATCCTCATCCAGCAATACTTCAACGTGCTTTTCTCTGTCATTGATAAGCCCAAAGGGACTTACTGCCCCAGGGGTAAGTCCTAAGTATCTCAGCAATCGTTCTTCTGAGGCAAAGCTGAGGTTTGTACTTTCAATTTGTTTGGACAGGCTTTTCAGATCTACTTTTTTCGACTCTTCAATGATTACCAGATAGTGCCTTTCTCCCTTTTTATCTCGAACGAAAAGATTCTTACAATGCTGCCCCTGCATATCCAGATCTAATTGATTGGCTTCCTCAATTGTATAAACAGGTGTATGTTCATACCTTAAATAAGGTATTTGTAAATATTCAAGTATTTCGTATACCTTTTTTTCTTTTTCCATGTGCTTTCCTCTCTTTCGTATTTCTAACAATATTTCATTATATTTCTATTTTCCTTTATTTTTTCCTCTATTTTTTATCTTATTTCCTATAATTATGACGGAACAAAACTATGACTTTGTTAATTAATTATTTGCAATACAGTGGTTGATTTTTCCACTCAACTTTATTATAATAAAGTTGAATCTAAGATCATGAAGGTCTTATCTACGAACATAATTTCAGCCTCATTAACGGTTCCATATTTACTGGAGGATAAAATTTAAATACCCGAAGAATACCACGAAGGTAATCTTAAAGATTGACATCTTTCATCTTTAGGTTATCTTTTTTTGTTTTTATTTAGCTTTATAGATCATATTACATAGGAGGGTTCACTATGCACATTCCAGACGGGTTATTAAGTCTGCCGACGCTGGCAGTAACCGGTGCCGCCTCAGTAGGAGGAATTGGGACCGCTGTAAAAAAAACAAAAGAGCAGCTGGACGATCATAAAATTCCATTATTAGGTGTAATGGGTGCTTTCATCTTTGCAGCACAGATGATTAATTTCCCAGTGGGCATGGGAACTTCAGGTCATCTCATTGGTGCTTTTTTTGCATCTATTCTATTAGGTCCTTGGGCTTCAGCCCTAGTACTTTCTGCTATATTGATCATTCAAAGTTTTTTCTTTGGCGACGGCGGAGTACTTGCCCTTGGTGCCAATATTTTTAATATGGCTGTTATTGCTAACTTTTCAGGTTATTATCTTTATCAGCTCTTTAAGCGAAATGAAAGAGGTTACTCCTCATCAGGGATCGTAGCCGGAGGGTGTATTTCGGTAGTTGCAGCTGCTCTTGCAGCAGCAGTGGAGATCTTTTTATCAAGAAGATCTGAATTAATGATTGTATTGCCGCCAATGTTGTTCTGGCATATCATCATCGGTATTGGAGAAGGTCTAATTACCTTGTTTCTTATATCTTATATCGCAAAGGTTCGAAGCGATTTGCTGCTTCAGCCTGTAGTGAATAAGGAGGGACATCATGGAAAATAGTAAAAAATTTATTTGGATTGGACTTGCATCGGCGCTTATTGTAGCGGGAATTTTTTCGCCCTTTGCTTCTTCTTCTCCTGATGGCTTGGAAAGAGTTGGGGAAGATACGGGCTTTATTGAATGGGCTCAGGATAACATCATCTCATCCCTGATACCTGATTATATGGTCCCTGGGATCCCTCACGAAGGTGTGGCTACTGCTCTAGCCGGTATTATCGGAGTTCTGTTAACCTTTATATTTCTTTACGGCATAGGTAAGCTCATAACGCCGAAATCTAAGGTGAAAGAAGGCTCAAAAGTATGATCTTATTAAGGGATTCTGTCAAACCGGTAGATGCTACCATGAAGCTAATCGCTTCCCTCATATTTGTTTTGGGTGTTATATTGATCAATCGTCTTTCCTTATTATTTCTCTGTATCGGCGTAGTACTGTGCTGTATCCTATTTATGGGCCTTCCCATAGGCATCATGCTAAGAAGATTAAGGACAGCACTTCCCTTTTTATGCTTTATGCTTTTGATAGTTCCCTTTCAAATTCCCGGTAAACCCCTCTTTTCTATCCATATAGGGTTTACTTCACTTATCGCAACGGAGCAGGGGGTTCTTTTCAGCCTTATGCTTTGGTTAAAGTCATTGAACAGTATTATGATTCTTCTGCTCCTTACAGAGACTACACCGCTAAAAGAATTGCAGCAGGCACTGTACACCCTGCGCGTACCAGACCTTCTTTTGCAAATTATCTCTTTTACTTTTCGCTATTTTACAATTATTCATCAAGAATTCCTTCGGATTGACCGTGCACAAAGAGCCCGGGGTTTTCAGAAAGGTAAAAGTCTGATGAACACATATACCTTAAAAATCATCGCACAGTCTATTGGCCATGTATTCTTTCGGGCTCTTGACAGGAGTGAACGAATCTATTGGTCGATGGCGGCTCGAGGATATAACCGAACCCCCATGATAAAAAAAACCGGGCCTCTTTGTTATCGGGATTGCAGCGTAGCTCTGGCGTCTTTTTGTTTCACCTGCTTTATGATCTGGATCGACAAAGGCGGTATTTTATGATGCTGAAAGTGGAGCAATTAACTTATACCTATCGGGATGGAACAAAAGCATTGGATCGGATTAGCTTCTCAGTCCCAAATCATGCCAAGGTAGCCATCCTAGGACCAAACGGTTCTGGAAAGTCTACCCTTTTTCTGCATTTTAACGGTATTTTTCTTCCGCAGGAAGGAAATGTTGAGGTTCTGGGAATCCCAGTCAACAAAAAGACAGAAAAGGATCTAAAAAGAAAAGTGGGTCTGGTATTTCAGGATCCCGATGATCAAGTTTTCTCTTCCACCCTGTGGGAGGATGTAGCCTTTGGCCCTGAAAACCTGGGGTATTCAAAAGAAGAGGTTGAACACCGGGTAGAAAGAGCACTAAAAGCTGTAGATATGTGGGATTATCGCCACAAGCCCCCTTATCATCTTAGTTTTGGACAGAAGAAGCGTGCAGCCATTGCAGGCATATTGGCTATGGATTGCGAAATTATGATGTTGGATGAACCGGTAGCCTATCTGGATCCTCAAGGCCAGGATCAACTATTTTCCCTTTTGAATGAATTATATCAGCAGGGTATGAGCATACTGATCGCTACCCATGATGTAAATCTGGCCTGTGAATGGGCTGATTATATCATTCTTATGAAGGATGGACGAGTACTGGCACAGGGCGGTACTGAGCTTTTGGTGCGGGAGGATCTCATTGCCCAAGGGCGGCTGCGTCTTCCCATTGTGGCCAAACTGTTTCAGAAACTTAACAAGGATATTCTTACCTTGCCCACCACCCTTCAGGAAGCAGCAAATCGTATAAACCAATGGTTAAAATAGTGTGGAGTTAGTCCTTTAATGTGTGTTATAATCTTCCGAGTGAGGAAAACTCCTATACTTGGCAGTGGGATTATCTGCTTATTTATTAACATCCCTCTTTTAATATGGTATAATGGTCTAAAGCTGTGTTCTTAAGCATGCTTTTTTCCTTTTTCATATTATTAGGAGGGATTTATTTTGACTGAAAATACAGAACGAAAAAAGAAAAATACCAAAAAGAAACGAAGATTTAGTATTATAAAAATACTCATATTGATTATATTGTTGCTTGGTTTTATCGGTGCAGGTGCTGTTGGCGGCCTGGTAGTGGCTACATTAAAATCAACAAAACCCATTGATCCATCAAAAATCTACACCATACTGGATGAGAACTCCTTTATTCTGGATAAAGAGGGGAATCTAATTGAAAAAGTGGAAAGAAGTGACGGTACAAGAACGATTGTAAAATATGATGCCATCCCGCAAAATCTGAAGGATGCTTTCATTGCCATTGAAGACCAAGAGTTTTTTAACCATAAGGGCATCAATCCGAAAAGAATTATAAAATCTGCTATTGATGTTGTAAAAGCCGGCGGGAACCCAGTTTCAGGCGGTAGTACCATTACACAGCAGTTGGCGAAAAACCTTTATCTGACCCATGACAAAACCTATACACGTAAGATCAAAGAGGCCTATTATGCCTTCCAGCTGGAGAAGCATTTACGAAAAGAACAAATTTTTGAAGCTTACATGAATACCGCTCATTTTGGCGGTGGTGCTAATGGTGTACAGGCAGCCGCCTTTACCTTCTTCTCTAAGGATGTAAGTGAATTAGATTTAGCGGAATGTGCACTGATAGCAGGATTAACGCAACACCCATCTAAATATTCTCCGCTGAAAACCCTTCGGAAAGAAGATGTTGATCCTGAAAAACACTATATTGTAGACGACAGCGACGAGATTTACACGATTGTCTACGACGATCGCTATAAAGACCGACAGCAATTGGTACTGCGTATTATGAAAAATAAAAATATGATTACGGAAGAAGAGTACAATCAGGCGATCAATGAGGACATGAAGCCCCGATTGAAGCCGGGGAAACAACAAAATCAAGGCATTTCTTCATTCTTCGTAGACTTGGTAAAGCAGGATGTTATAGAGGCCTTAAAAAAGGAATTGGGTAAAACCGACGAAGAAGCTCTCGACATGCTTTACAATCAGGGACTCAGGATTTATAGTACAATGGATTTAAAAATACAAAAGTCCCTGGAAAATGCATATCAAGACAGTAAAAATTTCCCTAGTCTGGTTGCTAAAAAGGATGGGGCGGGAAACCTAATTAACAATAACAGCAAAGCCATCCTAATGTATAAAAAAGAAAACCTCATTAACGATAAAGAAGAACTTATGATACCTAAAAACGACTATAAATATGATACTGCAGGCAATCTGGTTTTATTAAAAGGAAAACGGCTGTCCTTTGAGCCATTGTACGAAAATGGCGAGGTAAAAGGCATTCAAGTACTGGCAAAGGATATCTATATTCAAAATGCAGCAAAAGAGTATCTCATGCTTAAGGGTGGAGCTGTTAGAATTCCTGCCCAGCACAAGCAATATGATGAGCAAAAGAATCTGGTTGTAAGCAAGGAGTTTTTAGACGCTAATCCACAATTTTTTCAAAAAGACAGCAATGGCAATCTTTTGATTTCAAAAGACAATTATTCTATGAGTGATAGAGGTGTTATCCAACCTCAGTCCTCCATGGTGATTATGGATTATCGCTCAGGCGAAATTAAAGCCCTGGTAGGCGGTCGTGATATTAGGGGCAGAAAGCTTTACAACCGTGCAACCAACCCAAGACAGCCTGGTTCTTCCATCAAACCTCTATCGGTTTATACTCCGGCTCTGGACAATGGATGGACAGCTGCTGATATAGTAGATGACGTTCCCAACTATGATCATAGCGGGCGAATGTGGCCTAAGAACTACTATAACGCTTTTTGGGGACTTTCAAATCTTCGTGAAGGTGTACAATGGTCTATGAACGTTATGGCTGTAAAAGTTGCAGAGCGGGTTGGGGTAAATACCTCCGTTGAATATCTGAAGAAAATGGGTATTACCACAATAGATGAAAAAGGCGGGACTAACGATCTAAACCTTGCAGCCATGGCCTTAGGCGGTATGACGAGAGGAATCAGTCCTTTGGAAATGACAGCAGCCTATGGTTCCCTGGCAAATCAGGGCGTGTACGTGAAGCCAAAGTCCTTTATTAAAATTACAGATCGGGAAGGAAACCTAATTCTAGAAAACGGGGGCTATAAAAACCGTGTTGTAAGCCCTGAGGTTGCCTATATCATTACTGACATGATGCGCAGCGTCGTAACCGCAGGAACCGGCCAAAGAGCCAAATTGGATCAAGGCAACGCGAATATTCCTGTAGCAGGTAAAACCGGAACTACCTCCGATAATTACGATGCTTGGTTTGTAGGCTATACCCCCTATTATGTCGGGGCAGTTTGGATTGGAAATGACGTGCAAATCGAGTTAGCCAGCGGCAGTGCCATGAGTGCCCAGCTTTGGAAAACTGTGATGGCACAGGTTCATCAGGGACTTCCTCCGAAAAACTTTGAAAAGCCGCAGAATGTGATATCCGTTCAGATAGATAAAATATCTGGAAAGCTCCCTACAGAATTAAGCCAACGAGATCCTAGAGGCAGCCAGGTTCGTACAGAGTTGTTTGTAAAAGGTACAGAACCAAAAGAATTTGACGATCTCCATGTGGAGGTAGAAATCGACACATCTACAGGTAAGCTGGCAACACCTTATTGTCCGCCCACACTTATTGAGAGGCGTGTATTTGTAAGAAGGCCTATTCCCTATAACCCTTCAGCCAATAACGGCATTGTTCCAAGGGATTTCCCTTATGAAGTCCCTACAGCCGAGTGTGATGTGCATAGCCACTTTAATCAGGGTACGCCTATAGATGGCTCTCCAACTGTACCTGTACCGGGAATCATTGATTCGATTCCTAACTTGGATTTAAATAATCTCACAGAAGATCCACAACCTGCAAATTAATATTTTAAAATATAAAGGAAAAAGGCCAGCTTTGGCCTTTTTCCTTTATATTGGAGCTATCTTCCCATCATGTTTCCTGTTTTGTCTTATATCCGCTTCTTTTTAGTATCTCTTCCATAGCTCTTGTAAGGATCGGTGCCCCCATTTCACAGTTATCATTACCCTGCATCTTGCCAATATCGCCAATCCCAACAATTAGCGGAACATCACACTTTTCAATAATATCTACCGTATCCCCATAGATCACATTCCCGCTGCGCGGCAATCCGTCTTTATCTACTGATCCCCTGATGAGTTTTCCATCCTTTGTAACAGAAAAATCCACTTTTATACCGTTTACCCCCTGTGTATTGGAGGCAACTGCAATAACACCTAATATTTCTATATCGGGATGATTGACAATCTCATATAAGGCCCATTCTCCCTGAGCTGTTCTAGAGGATCCCTTATCATCTACCATTACTACTACAGGATCATATTTGGCTGTTTTAATAAGCTCAACAATTTCAATACCACTCATGGGTGTAGGATTGCCGCCTGAACGGGATATACAGCGTGCACCAATATTGGCTACTGCAGTTTCTACTGCTCTCTGAGCGATAGAGTCTCCGTCGGTTACTAAAATTACTTTTCTTTTTTCTGTCATAATCTAATTCCTTTCCCAAGGCTTACTGTTTTGATTTTGGTGTAAACAGTACTGCCATTGCATATCCAAATACTATGGCGGCTGCCACACCTCCTGAAGTTGCTGATACCCCGCCTGTAAAAGCTCCCAAGAGCCCTGATGTCTTTACTCCCTTTATGGCACCCTTCGCAAGGGCGTACCCAAAACCAGGCAACGGTACGGTAGCACCTGCACCGCCAAAATCTACAATAGGGTCATATACTCCAATAGCTGTTAAAAAAACTCCTAAGGTTACAAATAATACCAAAACATGGGCAGGTGTCAGTTTTGTTCCATCCATTAACAGCTGACCAATCACACATATGATTCCGCCTACGAGAAAAGCCCTCAAATAGTCCATAGAAGATTCCTCCTAATGCTTTAGTATATTGGTAATCGTCACTGCATGAGCAATACAAGGAATCGACTGTCCCTGCAATGCGCTGGTAGAAGAAAGCAGTGCCCCGGTAGAGATTAGCAAAACCTTATTTAGCCGTCCTTCCATCATCTCTTTATAAATATATCCGCAAAAGACAGATGCTGAACAGCCGCATCCACTGCCGCCGGCATGGGTATCCTGAACCCTATTGTCAAAGATTAACAAGCCGCAATCATTAAATACTTTTGAGATATTATATCCCTTGTCAAAGACAATCTCTTCAGCGATCTCTTTGCCAATAGCCCCCAAATCACCGGTGGCTATCAAATCATAATCCTCCGGCATAAACCCTGTATCTTCAAAATGTGCAACCATGGTATTTGCAGCTGCAGGTGCCATGGCCGCTCCCATATTATTTGCATCTTTGATGCCTAGGTCAATGACTTTGCCTGTGGTTACATGACTAATGTAAGGTCCATCGCCTCTGGCTGCTAATATCGCCGCTCCTGCCCCTGTTACTGTCCACTGGGCTGTAAGAGGCCTCTGATTTCCCAACTCCAGGGGAAAGCGAAATTGCCGCTCCGCAGAACTAAAGTGACTGGAGGTAGCAGCAGCTACGTGATTTGCATATCCTCCATCAATCAGCATAGCCCCTAGACTCAAAGATTCGGACATCGTTGAACAGGCTCCATATAAACCAAAGAAAGGGATATCCAGATCCCTGGCTGCAAAGGACGCTGCCATCAGTTGATTCAACAAATCTCCAGAGAGCAAATACTCTATATCCACAATATTTTTATCTGCCCTTTGTATTGCTGCCCGAATGGTCTCCCGAAGCATTTTACTTTCAGCAAGCTCCCAGCTGTTTTCTCCATACAAGTCATCAGTTAGAATAATATCAAAATAATGACTCAGGGGGCCCTTTCCTTCTTTTGGACCTACCGTCGAAGCCGTTGAGACAATACTTGGAGGCTGTTGAAGCTTTACAGTTTGCTTTCCGATTTTTTTCCTTGCCACATCTTCACTTCCTTATCTCCTGAAAAAATAATAAAGTAATCCTACGATTACAGATGAACTAAAGCCATAGACCAAAACAGGACCGGCTAAAGCGAACATCTTTCCTCCTACACCAAATATAAAGCCTTCCCGCTTGAATTCCATAGCTGGTGAAACAATAGAATTTGCAAAGCCTGTAATCGGGACAATAGAACCTGCCCCTGCACTTTTTCCGATTCGATCATAGACTCCTAAGCCTGTGAGAAATGCACCAAAAAAAATCAGGATTATTGCTGTGATCGTGGCTGCATCTTCCCGATTAAACCCTGTTTCTTTGAAAATATTATGAATTCCCTGACCAACAGCAGAAATACCTCCTCCGACAATAAAAGCCCAAAAGCAATTCTTTATATAATTAGGCTTAGGAATCTTCTGTTTCACATATGCATTATATTCCATTTGCTTATTGATTCGCTGTATTTTTTTGTTTTGCAAAGTAATGCACCTCTTAATATGTTTTATCTGCTTTTAATTTCTTCTGCTTAGCGGATATGGGTTGCTCCTTTATGGATATTTCCATCTACAACGTTACCTCCAAACGTTAACGGTTCAAATTCATGAATTTTCTTTTTCTCATCTATAGTATCCAGTAGGACTGGGGATTGAAGTTTTTGTTCATAATATTCCTTTTTCATGGGATTCATCCTTTCTAGTGATTCAGCACCATCCAATAAATGAGTGATCCGAAAACCTTGCCGCAAACAATGGCAGCCAAGATAAAGCCCATATGATCTTCTAGTTGAAATCTGCTGGCTGCTACAGGCATTACATTAGTTACCTCAGCTAAAGCTGCTGCTGTTAGACCTACAAATACTCCCATAAATAACCCAGCCAATCCAGCCATGAATTTAGGCCCCAGGATATAAAAGTCAAAAAAGCCAGCCAAAGAAATCAGGGGGGCAGATAGCATCATTGTTCGCTCATAAATCTTTATGCAGCCTTCTGTCTCCGTTAGCTGAGTAAGTCTAGGAATTATATCTAATAGGGTAATAAAAGCTACAATGGCACTTCCTACAACGATGCCTTCGGAAAAGCCTATTAATCCTGCAACCAATTTGTACATAGGTATTTTCCTCACTCACGACCGGATATTCTCCTCGGTATTTTTTGTGTTATTTAGAATGTAGTCATTAACACCTTTTTTATAGGAATACATTTCGATTTCCATTGGACTTGGCTCATCTCTCACCTTCTTTGGCACGATATGGTTAAAAAATAGGGCCATTCCGACTCCGATTCCTAATGAATATGGAACTTGAAGAATCAGCGGCCTATTGGTCTTGATGCCTGTGATCATAGTGTAAATCTGCCGGTGAGCTTCCGCCATATTCACGTCCGCATGAAAATTCATAATGGCTAATCCCGTCCCAATGAATAGGGTAAAGCTTACAACTGCGATCTTAGTATACAGCCAGCTCTTACTGGCTGGCTTTCTTTCCCTTTCAACAGTGACCAGTATTTCCGAATTTCCAACGGGATAAACTTCAGCATTGCCATACTTTTCTTTGATTTTCTCTATGATTGTAAGAATAGAGACAACAATATAGCTGGGTGCCTTTTTTTCTGCTCTCAGTACAGGTAGATTTATCAAAGCCTCCATTTCTTCTCTGTCCTGCATCAGTAGGGTCGCAAGATCTCCTATCCGGATGACATTGCCTTCTTTAGCTGTAAAACCATCTCTTACCTGGATATAGATTGATCGCTGTTCCACCCAAATCACATCCTTTGTAACCCCTGCTTCTGAAATGATTCATATACAAGCTTAGCCCTTGTAAATTTTTGGGTATTTGATTTGTAGTTCATAAAAAACCATGCAGCCACGGCAATCAAGACCAGTGTAGTCATTAGGGCAAGGACACTTTTATTCTGAATCTGCATTGAATCACCTCTCTCATTCTTTGATCTTAGTATTCTCCATTCTATTGTCCTTCATTCTCATTTTTCCCTATCAAAAGTCTCCCGCTAAGATGATAAAAAAATAAAGACATGCCAAAAAGTCATGTCTTTGCAAGCAAATCTTTCATTTGCTGTAGAAGCTTTTTTTCAATTCTAGATACTTGAACCTGAGAAATTCCAAGTATTTCTGCAATCTCGCTTTGAGTCTTATCTTTGAAGTAGCGAAGAACAATAATCTGTCTTTCTCTTGGTTTCAGCTTCGATAATACCTCTCTCAGCGCTAAGCGGTCAATGACCTCACTGTCGTCTTCTACATTAGATTCACTGATTTTATCGATCAGATGTACCGGTGACCCGTCATCCTGATGAATTACATCATATAAATAATCAGGATGGATATTGGAATCTAAGGCCATTACAATATCTTCCTTTGGTATATTCAACTCATCGGAGATCTCCTGTAGGGTCGGCTCTCTCCCTAACTGCTTGAACAAGGTTTCCTTTACAGATTTAACTTTTCCAGCTGTTTGTTTTAGGGATCGGCTGACTTTAATCATTCCATCATCCCTTAAAAATCTTTTGATCTCTCCGATGATCATTGGCACAGCGTAAGTTGAAAATCGCACATCATAGGATAAATCAAATTTCTCTATGGCCTTCACAAGTCCAATACATCCCAGCTGATATAAATCATCCCGTTCATATCCTCGGTTAGCAAAGCGCTTCAAAACACTCCTTACCAGCCCCAAGTTATGACTTACTAGGATATCCTGGGCATGCCTGTCCCCCGCTTGAACTCTTTTGATCAATGCTATAGTTTCCTCATGGGTTAAGATTTCATTGTTGTCATCAGATAACGCGGTCATATTCATATCATCTACCTCTCGTATTATCGACTTTCAAACTTCTTAACCATACGTACTCTTGTACCTACGCCCTGCTCGGAGGTTACTTCTACCGTATCCATAAAGGTTTCCATAACGGTAAAACCCATGCCTGACCGCTCTAATTCAGGTTTTGATGTATATAGGGGCAATCTAGCCTGTTCAATATCTTCTATCCCTTTTCCATGATCCTCCACTATTATTTCTATTTCATTATCCTTTATGCTGCATTCTATTAATACAGTGCCTTTTTGATCTTCATAGCCATGAATAATCGCATTGGTCACAGCTTCTGAAACCGCTGTCTTAATATCTGCCAGTTCTTCAATGGTCGGGTCCAGCTGAGATGCAAATGAAGCAACAACAACCCTGGCAAATGCTTCATTCTGTGACTTACTCATAAATTCTAATCTCATGTGATTTGTATTTGTCAATATCCTCACCCCTTTATAAGTTCTCAATTGCCTGCTGTTTTGTATCATACTTTTTTACAATATTTAATAATCCTGACATTTTAAAAATCCTTTCGATCCGGTTATTCATATGGACTACGGCAACTTGTCCGCCTACTTTGTTTAGGCGCTTATAGCGTCCAATAACTAACCCAATTCCTGAACTATCCATAAAGTGCATACCCTGTAAATCAAGCAGCAGATTTTTTACGCTGTGTTGATCAATTTTTCTATCGATATCCTCACGAATTTCTTCTGCTGTATGATGATCCAATTCCCCATCAATCCGAACAACTAAAGTATTGTTGATGACTTCAAAATTTAAATGCAATATAATCCCCCCTCTATTCCTTGTCCTTCTATATATTCTTGCACCAGTCAATATTTTCCTTTGATGAAAATTAGCTTCTTTTGTCTAATATAAAAAAAGATTGGTTATGACACCAATCTAATCTTTCTCTATACCGAACATACCGCTCAAAATCATATGCAGAATACTTAATACGATAGCAGCCAGTATGGCTCCAAAAAAACCACTTACTGCAAATCCTCCAACAAATGCTGCTGTCAGCTTTAACACAATACCATTCACAACAAAAGTAAATAGTCCTAAGGTTAGTATCGTAATCGGCAGTGTAAGCAGAAAAATGATCGGTTTAATAATCATATTGGCGCCGCCTAAAATCACCGCAGCAATCATAGCTGTACCGAAGTCTGCAACATAGACATTGCTAAAAAGCTTTGCCGTGATATAAATGGATAATGCACTGACAAACCATCGCATCAAAAACTTACCCATACTTTTTCCCCCTTTATATGATATGCATCTTCTAACTTTCCTGGTCTATTTCAAGTACTTCAACATTTTCTAAAGCTTCTTGAATAAGTGCTTCTACATCCAGTTTATTCTCTGATAACAAAATTCTTTCCAGTTTTGGTTTGGTTACAGGTCGTTTTGGTAAAAAGACCGTACAGCAATCCTCAAAAGGTAGAATAGAGGTTTCAAAGGTACCAATTTTTCTCGCCAATTCTACAATATCCGTCTTATCTGTAGCAATCAGAGGGCGAAATACAGGCATTGTAACTGCGGCATTTGTTACTGTCAGCCCTTGTACTGTCTGACTGGCAACCTGCCCAATGCTTTCCCCCGTAATCAGTCCATCACAGCCCTCCTTTTGGGCTAGCCTCTCTGCAATTTTCATCATAAATCTCCTGGAAAGTATGGTCATTTCTTCAGGCGGACATTTCTCATTGATCTCTTTCTGGATCGGCAGCAGATTAATATTATGCATTCGAATCTTACCACAATATTGGGCCAAGATTCTAGCCAAATCAATAACCTTTTCCTTCGCCCTCTCGCTGGTAAATGGGTAGCTATGATAATGAACCGCTTCGATTACTACGCCTCGTTTTGCCACCATCCATCCTGCCACAGGACTGTCAATACCACCGGAAAGCAATAGCATGGCTTTACCATTAGTACCTAAAGGCAGTCCTCCTAAGCCTTGTATACGCTTTGAGAAAACATAAGCCCGATCCCTTACCTCAACGTGAATAGTCAAATCCGGCTGATGAACATCTACTTTTAGTCCATTTACCTTAGATAATATATACCCTCCTACTTCTCTGGCAATCTCCAGGGAGTTCAAAGGAAATCGCTTATCCCCTCTTCTGCTGTCTACCTTAAAGGTTTTAATATTTTCCTCCTGAAGCCGCTCTAGAGTGTGCTCTAAAGCTACGCGATAAATTTGATCCATATCTACCTCGAAGGCATAAGCAGGACTTACAGACACTACGCCAAACACCTTTGTTACCTGAACAATGGCCGCTTCCTCATCTACTCCATCAATGTCTGCAAAAACCATCCCATTTGATTTGCGTACTCTTACCTTGCCTAAAATTCTAAGGTTTGCTTCGATATGACGCAGTAATTTATCTTCAAAATAAGATTTATTTAAACCTTTCAAAGCAATTTCTCCATATCTTATAATTAGTACCTTTTTCATATCATCACCTCTTCATAATCTTTCTTAGTTCTTGTACATGTTTTTTCAATCGACTCAACCCATAATCCACTTCTTCTATTGTATTTTCATAAGAGAAGCTGAAACGGACAGCACCCTCAATTTCTTGATCCGTTAAACCCATTGCTTTTAATACATGACTTTGGCTGCTCTTCTTTGAGGAGCAGGCAGAACCTGTAGACACATAGATATTATCCTGCTCCAGCATATGCAGCAGTACCTCACCTCTAATCCCAAAGAAACTTACATTAAGAATATGAGGAGCACTTTCATTGTTTATACTGCCATTAATGATTACATCCTGAATTTCACTCAATATGCCTTCTTTTAGCCGATTCCTTAAGGTATCCATTTTAGAGATATGTACCTCAATTTTCTCTTCTATGGTTGAGGCAGCTGCACCAAGTCCCAGAATTCCGGGAACATTTTCTGTGCCCGGCCGTATACCGATCTCCTGCCCTCCTCCGTAGGCAATTGGTGTCAGCTGTAAGTCTTTTTTAACGTAAAGTGCACCAATCCCCTTTGGTCCATGAACCTTATGACCACTGATAGAAAGCAGATCTATTCCTAATTTAGCCGGATTAAATCTCAATTTTCCAAAAGATTGTACTGCATCTACATGAAAAATTGCCTTGCTGTTTGATCGTTCCAGCATCTTCCGGACTTCTCCTATGGGCTGAAGGGTTCCTACTTCATTATTTACATGCATGATGCTCAGCAAGATCGTCTGTGCATCTAGTTCCTGTTCAAGCTGATTCAGATCAATCTTCCCTTCTCTGTTTACATCCAGATAAACTACCTCATATTCTTTTGCTTCCAGACTCTTAAAAACATTCAGTACCGATGGATGCTCTATACGGGTGGTAATGATCTTATTGCCCTTCCTTTTTTTGGCTGCAACCGTCCCAAGTATTGCAGCATTGTTTGACTCTGTGCCTCCTGAAGTAAATATGATTTCTTCGTCCTTTACCCCCAATGCTTTTGCTAACTGTTTTCTAGAAGTTTTGATCAGTTTCTCTACAGCTACGCCCTTTCGGTGGAGGGAGGAGGGATTGCCATAATATATCGTTAACGCCTCCAGCATTGCTTTTACTACTTCATCACTTGGCTTTGTTGTGGCGCTATTATCAAAATATGCTTCCATTCTGCTTCTCTCCAATACATCAATTTTTTCCTGTATCTAAGATATTGTATATTAACTATTTTTTTTTGTAAAGCTGTTCCTTATATAAAGTGCTATTACAATTGTAGCTTTTCCTATAAGTAAAAAAAATAATGCACCAAAGGTGCATCATTTTTACTAATATCCTAGGCTTTCTCCGATTAGAACGACTTCCATATCTGTCTGCATTGGTTTTTTATGAATAATCGTTGTTACATTACAGATTCTTTCCGGTGAATCACAATCGGTACACTCGCCAGTAACAGCACAGGGAGTTTTACGGTTTAACCGCTGGGCATTTGGAGGAGATGCTTGTTTACGCAGCCTGTCCAATGCATCTACCATATCATTGCATATTTTATTGATGCCACACAGGATTATGACTTTTTTAGGGCCATAGATCATGGAAGCAACCCGATTTCCAACACCGTCTACATTAATAATTTCCCCTGTTAATGTAATGGCATTGGCACTTGTCAAATAAACATCCGCTTTTCCTGCCTTCTCCAAGGCTGCCTTTTTTCCCTCCGGTGTCGTTTCCAACCAGTGCCATGATACCTTATTTCCCTGCTCCATTAGGCTCTGATGTAGATTCATATCCTGAATCGTAATTGAACCTCCGATTCCTATAGATTGCTCTTTTGTTACCGATTTGAGTATGTATTCTTTTGCCTCATCTACTGTATCATAGTAAACTGCATTGATCCGATTTTTTTGGAGGCTTTTCAAGGTTTTTTCAATACTTTCCCGATTCAATAATCTCACTCCTATCCAAATCATTTACTACTTTATTATAATATAAAAAGGATACGAAATTAAATAGATATTTCAACTTATTTGACAATTCACACCCCATTAAATTCATATATTTATAAAAACTTTTTTATAAATTTTTTTTATAAATATATTGTCAACCATGTCGTATTTTGTTATAATTTGTTTAGTGGTTATCCCCCTGGTAACCTCTATAATATAATCTCTATTCCCAATACCCCTTTTGAACGTAAACCAACAAAAATACCGGTCCCCGAGGACTGGTATTTTTGTTGGTTTTCATAATATTTACTCCTGCTCAGGAATATGATATAAAAAAGACCATTTAAAATTGTCAACCAGTATCATTTGGGAGGAGCAAATATTATGTTTCATTCTAAAAAAAATCAGTTCATCCTATCCATCTTTTTTATTATTACACTCTCTTATTTTCTATACAACGCCTTTCACCCGCTTGTTCATGAAACTGGTGCAGCAGCAATCCGAGTACATCCTCTTATCACCTGCAAAGAAGTAAGTGAAAGCTTCCAACCGGCTGAATCAACAGCTATTTTTTATATAGATTCTCCAGCAATCCATAGCTTGCTTCGGTTTGAAAATCTACCAAAACAATCTGTATTAACAGCAAAATGGTTTTATCATTCGCAGAATCAAAAGCTGCTCTATGAAACCTCTGTTGATGTTTCAGGAAGCGATACAGCTCATTTCTGGATTCAGGCACCTGCTAAGGGCTGGTACATAGGGAGTTATATGATAGAGATCTATTTGAACGAGAATCTAATCGAGAAAAAGGAAATCATTGTAACCTATAAGTGATTTAAGCATAGGATGATTTAAGAGTACTTTTGCTTTAATCATTATAACAGAACATGCTGCTATATATTCATCGTTGACAACACAATGAAAAATTAATATGCTAAATGTAGTACAAAAAAATAACAGGAGGAATTAATATGGCCAATAACCATAAAGTGGCTGTTGTTTTTACCGGTGGGACAATCTCTATGAAAATTGATCCTAGAATAGCAGCAGCAATTCCAGCACTATCCAGTGAAGAAATCATGTCTATGGTCACAAATATAGACAAATTTTCTGATATAGAAATTGTAAATTTTGATCAAATTCCTGGTCCCCATATGACCCCTAAGCGAATGATGGATCTAGCAAAAGTTGTAAAGGACTTAGTATCTCGTGAAGATATCACTGGTGTTGTCATTACCCATGGTACGGATTCTCTTGAGGAAACCGCTTTCCTGCTTGATCTAACTATTAATACCGAAAAACCAGTAATTGTAGTTGGTGCTATGCGCAGCAGTTCTGAGTTGGGTTATGATGGTCCCAGCAACTTATCGGCTGCGATTTGTACTGCTATTTCCGAACATGCAAAAAACAGAGGCGTTTTGGTTGTAATGAATACAGAGGTGAATGCAGCCAGTGAAGTTACGAAAACCCACACCCTTAGTCTTGATACCTTTAAATCTATGGAATTCGGCCCCCTTGGCATTGTGGACAACGATGAAGTTATTTTTTATAGAGATATGACAAAGCACCACCATATCGAAACTAACACCATCGAACCCAATGTTGATCTTATCAAGTGTGCAGTGGGCATGGATTCCAGGCTCATCAAATTTTGTGTAGATTCAGGCACCAAGGGACTAGTTTTAGAAGCCATGGGCCGAGGCAATGTACCGCCTATGATGATGGAAGGAATAGAATACGCCGTTCAAAAAGGCGTCATCATTGTAATGGTATCCAGATGCCCTATGGGCAGGGTATTAGATACCTACGGCTATGAAGGGGCCGGTAGAGCGTTAAGAAATCTGGGTGTAATCTTCGGTGGTAATTTTCCTGGTCAAAAAGCAAGAATCAAGCTTATGCTAGCCTTAAGCGTAACCCGGGATCAAAAAATTATAAAAGAAATCTTTGAGTGTGGACTATATAACAAATAAAAATAAAGCAAGGCGTAAGCCTTGCTCTTTTATGCAATCACATCAATAATCTCGATTTCTCTTTGCTTTAACAAATCAATAAAGCCTTTATCTGTCTTTACCAGCGGCTTTGTAGGCACTTGCTGATTAAGCAGTACAATTTCTCCTACTTCCCCCGTACTAAGCTTTACAATATTACCCACATAGAACTTAGAAATGTTAGACAAAAACACATTGGCAATATAAGGATCTAGGGAAGCAAAGCTGCTTTCTGCCAATATTTCAGCTACTTTAAAAGGAGATTCCTTTGTTTTGTAAACTCTGTTGGAGGTCATTGCGTCAAATATATCAGCCACAGCGATTATCTTTGCGAACTCATGAATACGGTCTCCTTTTATCCCAAATGGATACCCGCTTCCGTTCATTCGTTCATGATGCTGAAGAATACCACAACAGATATCATGATCAATTCCTTCTGTTCCTTTTACTATCTCATAGCCAAGGATGGCGTGCTTCTTCATTATTTCAAATTCCTCAGCGGTTAATGGTCCTGGCTTATTTAGGATTTCAGCGGGAATCTTTCCTTTGCCCACATCATGCAGTAAAGCCGCAGTAGCCAAACGATTCAGGTCATTCGTTGAATAGTTCATCCACTTTCCAATCATGGTGGATAAGATGCATACGTCCATCGAATGATTGAATGTATAAGCATCCCCCGTTTCAATTTGTCTTAATCGGCCTAAAACATTATTATGACTAAGCACTTCATCGATCAGCGGTGTTACCGATTTGTCCACCACTTCCTTTTCAATCTTCTTACCCAAGCCTAAATCATGATACATATCTTTGAAAGATTTCATAGATTTATGATATTCGATATTCAACTTGCGATCTACAATAATAACAGAGGGAGATATATTGTCATTTTGAATATCATCCCCTACATTTGAGTCCTCAGTTTCCATAACAAATACATAACTAAGGTGAATCTTTTTTAAACTGTCGATGTGCTTATCTGTCAAAATCGTTCCACTCGTGATCAGCACAATATCATATTTGCCAACGATATCTTCTCCAAGGATCATGCCTTCGCACAATTCATTGATATGAATACGTTTCATTCACTGCACCATCCTTTATCCTTATCTTTACTGCATATAATAGAGATTTGTTAATTATGATCTATTTAATTCTACATGATTCTCCAATTTCCTCTTTTTAACAAGAGGAATAATTTTTCTTTTTTTACCTAGACGATCGGATAACCACAGGTCTGACAGCTGCTATCGCCACCTCTTACCTGACTACCGCATCTACGGCAATAGGTTACTCCTTTCATTTGAACCAAACGTCCTCTTATACGGGCAACTTCTTGAAATAACCGCTCCAATTCCTCACATTTTTCTTGAATAAGTGCAGGAGGAACGCTTTTGCCTAAATAGTTTTTAAATACAAGCTCACCAATCAGCATCTTAATTTCATCGATTTCTGCCTCAAGGCGGTTGATCGCAAGCTTGTTATCTGCGATTTCCAATAACTTATCTGTGGTATCTGATAATACCCTGCTTCCTTCGGAAACCTTCTGACCCAGCTTATTAAAGAATTCCATTAAAAATCCCTCCTTCTATTTATAGTATTCAAAACAGACAAAGAGGGATATTTTATATTCACGAACTTATCCTTTAATACCAGTATTCTATTGACGATTTGTCCATACATTTGGAGTGAGAGATGAAGCTAAGGATATTCTCCATAACCTGGTGTATATCCCTAGCAGCGTGGTGCGTCTGCTCTTCATTCTTTTTCTATATTCTAACTGATTCAGTGCTTCAATTTTTTTAAGTAAAACAGAAAAACTATCCCCATATCCTTCGTAGGCCTTCCAATGAAACTGCTCTTTTAAGCTTTGGATAGTATCTTCCCACTCTATAGCAGCTACTTTGCTGCTATATTCATTGTACACGATCCAAAAAAACTGTTTTGTCATGGCAAAGGGAAAACAGTTAAAAGCTCGTTGATTTTATAGGGCATCATTTTTATATCTTCTGCCAGATAAACTTTATACTCAAAAACTCCTTGATTTTATTCAGACATAAAGGATATCATAGTATGAGAACAGTTATCTACAAAAATAGATGAGGTGATTCTTTGGAAATACTACAATATAAAGAAATAGCTAAATTCCCGCTCTCTAAACATTTCTTATCCTTTTATAACAAACACGATTTTGTCGTTTTTGATATAGAGACGACAGGACTAAATGCCAAATATGAAAAAGTCATCCTTATTGGACTAATGTATTTTCAAGGCAAACAGCCAGTCATCGAACAATACTTCTGTACTAGCCGAAAAGATGAAACTATACTATTAAAAAGGTTCTCTGAAAAAATCAGCCAATATGATCTTTTTGTCAGCTATAATGGTAATTCTTTTGATATCCCTTTCCTAAACCAGAGATTCCGCCAGGCTGGCATTTCCTATCAAATAGATAAATGCAAAAGCCTTGATCTGCTGCGCTTCGCCCGAAAATATCAGCAACATCTCAATCTGGCTGATTGCAGCCTAAAGTCTGTTGAACGAAGCCTTGGAATTCACCGTCAGGACACCATTTCAGGGAAGGAAAGTGTTACACTATATACTGCCTATGAAAAAAATCCAAACCCCCTGCTGAAGAATAAGATACTGCTCCATAATTACGAAGATATATATTATCTAGGACACTGCCTCCAGATTATTGACCAGGTTTCCCTTGACCAAGCCCTTCTACAGATGCCCATCATACTAAAGTCCCGTGAGGATACAACTTGGAACGTGGCGAGTTTGAATATAAAGGCCAATACAATATATGTAGAAGGAAACTATACAGGTCCACCCCTTGGGGATACTATCATCCATGATAAAGGCTACAGCTTTAGTTATGAGCAAAGTAAGCAGCAGTTTCAGCTGTGTATCCCTCTTTATGCTGCGTCTCTTGTCTCAGGTGCAAAATACTTGTTTCTAGAAGCCCTTGATTTTGCCTTTGCTTACACTCCTCAAAAATCTGAACTTTCTCTGAGGGAGCATGTTATCCCCGTTAAAGTTTCTAATGAATTAAAAACCTCAGAAGTCATTGCCTTTACAAGTCAGCTGCTCCAGCATATCTTTCTAAAATAATAACAAAAAAAGTGTAGCGATATCAATCGCTACACTTTTTTCCATGGTGCCCAGAGGCGGAATCGAACCACCGACACGGGGATTTTCAGTCCCCTGCTCTACCGACTGAGCTATCTGGGCAAGAATGGTGGGCCTTCAGGGACTCGAACCCCGGACCTACCGGTTATGAGCCGGACGCTCTAACCAACTGAGCTAAAGGCCCCAATCTATGGTGGGCTTAGGAGGACTCGAACCTCCGACCTCACGCTTATCAGGCGTGCGCTCTAACCACCTGAGCTATAAGCCCATATCATGGTCGGGGTGGCAGGATTTGAACCCGCGGCCCTCTGGTCCCAAACCAGATGCGCTACCAAACTGCGCTACACCCCGATATTACATAATAAAAATGGCAGGGGTAGCAGGACTTGAACCCACGACACGTGGTTTTGGAGACCACTGTTCTACCAACTGAACTATACCCCTGTAATATGTGGCGGAGAAGGAGGGATTCGAACCCTCGCACCAGTTTCCCGGCCTAACGGTTTAGCAAACCGTCCTCTTCAGCCTACTTGAGTACTTCTCCACATATGGCGGAGGGGGTGGGATTCGAACCCACGGCCCCTTTCGGAGTCACTGGTTTTCAAGACCAGCTCCTTAAACCGCTCGGACACCCCTCCGTAATTGGTGACCCATCCGCGGCTCGAACGCGGGACACCTTGATTAAAAGTCAAGTGCTCTACCTGCTGAGCTAATGGGTCCTAATGGCTGGGG
>NZ_FQZV01000111.1 GCF_900142145.1 Geosporobacter subterraneus DSM 17957
GAACTTTTTCCTTTATATAGATTTTTAAAACTGATAAAACTCAATTTTGAGGGTCTAAATTCATTTTTTAGATCTTCATGAATAATTCAGGATAAAGAATTATTTATTAACTTGTTATAAGGAATAAATTAGAAAAAATATTTTTTTGCATAAGAAATCCAAGCTTTGGCAATATTAATAGAGCATGTAGGTTTATTACTTTTATGAATTTGTTTGACATAAAGGAATATTCGTGATAACCTTACATAGTAACAAAGTTACAAAACTTAAATTTTTTGGAGGTTTTTTTAATGAAAACAGGTGTAGTAAAGTGGTTTAACAGTGAAAAAGGTTTTGGATTCATTACAGTTGATGGCGGCGAAGATGTATTCGTACACTTCTCAGCAATCCAAGGAGATGGCTTCAAGAGCTTAGAAGAAGGACAAAAAGTTGAATTCGAGGTAGTAAAAGGTGACAGAGGCCTTCAAGCTGCTAGTGTAGCTAGAATATAATAGAATATTATTCATATTATATATATAGAGACTACTATAAAATCCCTGAGCAATCAGGGCTTTTATTTTTGTTTATATAAAATTGAATCCTTGGAGCCATTGAACAAAAGTATCTACAACTAAGGGATCAAACTGTTGCTTCTATGGCATTAGCCAATGCCCGTACAGTGGTAAAATAGCTCTGATGATTTTCTTAAAGCAATCGCTCCAATTCATTATTCATCGTTGTGGTTTCTTCGTACAGTGCATTAATCTCTTTCTTTTGATGTATGATTTCATGCTTTTTTGTTCCCGTTCCTTTTCCCGCTGATATCTTTCTTTTATCAGCATACTGAGATCCTTAGCCATGGCATCAAAGCTTTTGCTCAGTACTCTAAATTCATCTTTTTAATAACCATTCCCTTATGAATTTATTCTCATTCTCTAGTATTTCTTCTGTTGTTTTCTTTTTCGAATTCTAATCACAATGCCTTGTTATTATTCCTGTCAGCAGGTCGAAATATGTTATAATGAATTTAACAAGTAAACAATACCCCATTTAACTTATAAACAGGAGTGATAAAATCTTGGAGCCTACAGTAAATACAAAAGACGCAAACGGATGGAAGAATCTGACCATGATCTATCGATTTGCATTAAAAGAAGTGGATACTAAGCTAAATATATTAAATGAAGAGTTTCAATTTTTTCACTATCGCAATCCTATTGAACATATTAAATCCAGGGTTAAGACGAAGGAAAGTATTATTGATAAGTTAATTCGAAAGGGTTATGAGGTTACCATAGAAAATGCAAGAGAATATATACACGATATCGCAGGTATCCGAATTATTTGTTCTTTCACCTCCGATATCTATGTAATCTACGAATTGATTAAAAGTCAAAGTGACGTAAAACTCATTGAGGTAAAGGATTATATCAAAAATCCAAAACCTAATGGCTATCAGAGTCTTCATCTGATAGTAGAAATTCCTGTCTTTTTATCGGACCGCTCAGAGCATGTAAAGGTAGAAATTCAGATTCGAACCATCGCCATGGACTTTTGGGCTAGCCTGGAGCACAAAATATTTTACAAGTTCAATAAGGCTATTCCCTCAGAAATTACCCAGCAATTAAAGGAGTGTGCTGAAGATATTGCCCATCTGGATCAAAAAATGCTTTTTATAAAAAATGAAATTGAACAATATAAGTAGAAGCTATAAAGCAGAATGAACACCGCTACAAGGGTGCTTCATTCTGCTTTATAGTATAGAAGGGGAGAAACAATCTTTTTTATCCCATATCAGTATATCTCCAGCAAAACAAGCTATTTTTTCTTGATATACTTGCGGGTATCAATGGCTACCGCAGTGATGATGATTAATCCCTTGATGATATATTGCAGATAGGGAT
>NZ_FQZV01000085.1 GCF_900142145.1 Geosporobacter subterraneus DSM 17957
TTAATTAAAAATTTCGTAATTGGCCGCAAAAACTACCTCTTCTGCAAATCCCCCCATGGAGCCAAAGCTAGCACCATGATATATAGTATAGTAGAGACAGCCAAAATGAATGGACTAAATCCCTTCTACTACCTGAAGTATCTACTCGAAGAACTTCCAAACACAAAACTTACTTGCCCGGATGCCCTGGACCATCTTCTTCCTTGGTCAAAAGCCTTACCGGAAGAATGCCGGACAATATTTAAACCTAAAAAATAGTAACAGTCCTATTTATGATAATTATCTCATAGATAGGACTATTTTCATACGTGGGCTGTGAAGACAAGGGGACGTTTCGAATGTCTTGTTTTTCTCATATGATGTTTTAAGTAGAAGTGGTATGAAGGAACGGGTGACAAAATAAGGGGAAAATCGGAAAATATCACATTATGCTGCCAGACGGTGACAAAAGAAAGATATTCGTAGATAACGAAGACGACTGACCAGCATATTAGGAATAGGTGCAACTGCTATTGAAAAGGGTGAAAAATAAAGCAGGAAGAAGACTTCATTAAGAAGGAGGGAACAAACGAAACGTCCCCTTGTCATAGTCTAAAACATAAATAACATCCAACTTCTCAAGAATATTCATAAAAAGTAATACAATATACTACTTGAATGACAGAATACGCAAATTCTATTGTTTCAAAAATAAGAAATTTGTATAATGAAAAAAGAAGTTTGTGAACAGATAGTGATGCGGAATTATTGCTGGAAAAGGATGCAGAATGATCATTCCAGCAGATGTGCTACTGCATTAGTAGCCAGTTCTCAAAATATTGCTGGTTAAGTAATTAAAATTAAATATATCAAGGTGCCTCTAAAAAAGAGGAGAATAGGGAAGTCGGTGAAAATCCGACACGGACCCACCACTGTAAGTAGTGACGAATTCTAATTATGCCACTAGATATAAATTATTTGGGAAGGCTAGAAGGAGGTTGATCTACAAGTCAGGAGACCTACCTTGATAGGAGAAAATAGTCTAGGCGAAAGGGGATAGATTTCGCTATAGTTCTCGGTTGCGTGACTTTTTTAGATGGGAAAAGAGTCTCTTAGTATTTGCTAAGGGGCTTTTTTATTAGACATATCAGCCGAAATCCACTAAAACATTACAGATAAATAAAAATGAAAAGTATTATCAATTATCTCGATGTTTCGCCTCGAAAATATATAGGTAGATGCAACAAGATTCATTCATCATAATAAATTGTGAGGTAATCTATGAACTATAAAGAATATTTAGCGCTTGCCATACCCTTTATTATATCCACGGTAACCCAACCTCTTTTAGGGGCGGTAGATACTGCTGTTATCGGCAGATTAGATCATCCATCCTATATAGGGGGAGTTGCGATTGGAGCAGTTATTTTCAACACTCTGTACTGGCTGTTTGGATTTTTGAGAGTGAGTACTTCAGGATTTTCTGCCCAGTCACTAGGGAGCCAGCAGGAAGAAGATAGATATTATGCTTACTTTAGACCGGTTTTGATTGCATTGATTGTAAGCAGTATATTTATAGCTTTACAAGGTTTCATAAGAAACGGGGCTATGTATATCTATAATCCAGAACCTGATGTGATGATGCATGCCGTTACATATTTTAAAATTCTTATTTGGGGTGTTCCCTTTGTCCTAATAGGATACGTAAATCTAGGATGGCTAATGGGCAGGAAATATGTAAAGGAAACATTGTTTTTACAGGTTTCTACCAATGTTCTTAACATCATCCTTGATATCGTGTTTGTAATATTCTTGAGGATGGGTGTGGCTGGGGTGGCTTATGCTACACTGATTTCTCAGCTTTATGGTTTTGCAGTAGGAAACTACATCATATTCACAAAAATAAGTATCCATAAAATATTAGCCTATCAAGAGGGATTATTTGATAAGACTGCAATGAAAAAAATAATGGGGGTAAATGCTGACCTTATGATTAGGACGGTTTGCCTATTAACCATGACCAATATGTTTATTGCCAAGGGAACTGAGTTAGGAACGGTTGTACTGGCAGCCAATGCAGTGTTGTATCAGATCCAATACATTATCTCCTACATATTTGAAGGCCTGGCCAATGCCTCAAGCATTTTTGCGGGTAAATGTGTTGGGGAGAACAATATAGAAGAATATAGGGCTGTGTTATCTATTTCAAACCTGTGTACGGCAGCACTAAGCATCATGTTGGCAGCTGCAGTGGTGTTCTTTAAAGATCCTATGATAAGTGTCTTTACCAATCTTGAGGAGGTGGTTTCTCTATGTGAGGAGCACGTTATGTGGCTAGTAGTGTTTCCCCTTGTTATTGGGATTGGAATGGTATACTATGGAATATTTACTGGAAGTACCTATACAGCACCGATTAGAAACTCAATGATGATTTCACTGGCAGTATTTGCAGCAGTTTATTTTACAGCGATACCCCAGTATAAAAACCACGGTCTTTGGCTTGCATTTATACTATTTAGTCTTACCAGAAGTGTGGTCCTTTTTCTATACAGAAAAAAATTGTTCAATAAAGTATTTGTACTTGCAAATCATTAGGAGTTAAATGGATGTGATGAGATGAAATACTATTTATTAAAAAGAATTGTACAGCTTATGGTTGTAATGCTGCTGGCCACCTTTCTAACCTTTGGCCTCACTTATATTAGTCCCAGTGACCCTGCTGAGATGATGCTGACCTCCCGTGATGTGATTCCAACAGAAGAACTTTTGGAGAAAACGAGGGAGGAAATGGGCTTAAAAGATCCATTTATCCTACAGTATGGGAATTGGCTCAAGAGGTTGCTGAGAGGTGACTTAGGATACTCTTATTCTAAGAGGGAATCAGTGGCAGAGGTATTGCCTCAAAGGATCTTTATGACAACAAGATTAGCCCTTGCTGCACTACTGATATTAGTGGTCTTCTCCCTTGGCCTAGGCATTCTATCAGCTATTCAAAAAAGCAAGCTGGCAGACTATATCATTAGAGGATTTTCTTTTGTGGGCATATCGATTCCGTCCTTCTGGTTAGGTCTTATACTGATTTATATCTTTGTAGTAAAGAATCGCTGGTTTAGGATAACGGATCCATATGCGCATAAAAGTATAATCTTACCTGCCATGACCCTGGCAATCCCATTAATCGGAAGATACGTAAGACAAATTAGAGCTGCCATATTAGAGCAGTATTCTCAAGATTATGTAGTAGGCGCTAGAGCTAGAGGGATAAGGGAAGGAGAAATCATTATTCATCATATTTTACCTAACGCACTCTTGGGCATCATTACCCTGATTGGACTGTCCACTGCAGCGCTCTTAGGGGGTACAGTCATTGTAGAAAATATTTTTACTTGGCCAGGACTAGGATCTATGGCGCTGGAAGCCATCACCTATAGAGATTATCCGTTGTTGCAGGCATACGTTATTTTTATGGTATGGATCTATGTTAGTATCAACTTTATTGTAGACATAATGACCCAAGCCCTTGATCCAAGGGTTGTCATAAGAGGGGGGAGAATCGGTGAGTAATCGGAAAAGAAAAAAAGCTTTTTTCTCCTTTATTCTATCGGTGGCGGGCTTATTGATCTTATTGGCTATTGTTGCTCCCGCATTTGCACCGAAGGATCCGCTGGCAACAGATTTCGCTCATGTGCTGAAGGGACCGAGCAGTAAATATCCCTTTGGAACCGATCAAGTAGGCCGATGCATCTACTCCAGAATCCTTTATGGCGCCAGAGTATCCCTAGGAATGACATTTTTGCTACTAATGCTTATCTTTACGCTAGGATTAGCAATTGGGATGGTCGCAGGGATGTCCGGCGGTATAATCGATACCATGATCATGAGAATTACAGACACTGTACTTTCCTTTCCCGATACTGTCTTTGCCATTGCAATTGTAGGAATCTTAGGGCCAGGTATAAGGAATACCATATTCGCTTTGTCTGTGGTTTGGTGGACAAAGTATGCCCGATTAACAAGAGTGCTGGTAATGGGAATTAAAAATAGCGAGTATATACATGCAGCAAAAATGGCAGGAGCAGGGAAATTAAAACTCATCACCCATTATATTTTTCCAAATATACTATCATCTTTAATTGTACAATTGGCTTTAGATATTGGAGGTATGATGTTAGCCATTGCAGGCTTATCGTTTTTGGGTTTGGGGGTACAATCTCCAACGCCTGAATGGGGAAATATGTTAAATGAAGGCAGAGCATATATGCAAACGGCACCCTGGTTACTCATATACCCTGGGCTTGCAATATTTACTGTAGTGGCGATCTTTAATGTGTTGGGGGATACAGCAAGGGACGTGTTGGACCCTAAACATGTTTAGATATAGTTTAAAAAACCTGAATAGGAGGAGCAGCATGAAAAGATTATTAGCAGTAGTAATGATTCTTATGATGAGCATTGCATCCGTCGGCTGTACACAACAAGGGGATAAGGCAGCCTCAAACCAGTCGGGGGAACCAAAGGTATTGAACATGGCGTTATTTTGGCTAGACGGCAACATTGAACCTACAGAAGGATGGAATGGCTGGACGTTAACCCGCTGCGGCATAGGTGAAAATCTTGTACAGATCGATGAGAATTTGGCGTTTAAGCCTTCAATCGCAGAGTCTTGGGAACAAATTGATGATAGGACAATCATTTTTCACATAAGAGATGGTGTAAAATTTCACAATGGGAATAGGGTAGATGCGGAGGCTTGCAAAAAATCAATCGAAAGAGCGTTAGAAATAACCGATAGAGATGATGTAAAATTCCCAGTAGAATCGATTACTGCCGAAGGACAAAAACTAACGATTAAGACATCAAAACCCTATGGAACTTTACTGAATGTGCTAGCAGATACGGTGTATATTATCGTAGATAGCACTGCAGCCGATGACGAAGGATTTAAGTATAAGCCTATAGCGACGGGTCCCTTTAAAGTAGTAGAGTTTACACCGGATGTGGGATTAACCCTGCATAAACATGAGGAACATTGGAGCGGAGATATTGGTGTAGATATCGTAAATGTAAAATATATACAAGATCCTTCTACGCGTACCATGGCTTTACAATCTGGTGAAATTGATCTTGCTACACAAATAGGTATAAGAGATCTAGCTTTATTTGAAAATAATGATGATTTTGCAGTTCAAAAAGGCCCTAACCTTCGTGTCTTTTTACTAAGACTCAATATGGATAAACCCTATATGAAAAGCCTAGCATTTAGGCAAGCACTTTCTTATGGGATGGACAAGGAAACCTATGCAAAGGAATTGGTAAAGGGCATACCTGCTAAAGGACCTTTTAATGACATGCTTTCCTTTGGATACAAGGGTGAAGATTATTATTCATATAATCCTGAGAAGGCAAAAGAGCTGTTGGATAAAGCAGGGTTCATTGATACCAATGGGGATGGAATAAGGGAAATGGATGGAAAGAATATTGTATTAAAATATATCTCCAGAACAAACCACGGCAGTGATGCAAATAATATTGGAACAGCCATGCAAGCCCAGTACAAAGAGATAGGAATAGGCTTGGAAGTGATTCAAGTTGAAAACTATGCAGATATGGCGAAGTCAGGAGATTTTGATTTGCTATGGGAAAGGTGGACATCTGCACCAACCGCAGATCCGCAATACTTCCTAGAAGCCAGCTATAAAACCGGAAGTGTAGGGAACTATGGGAAATACAGCAATTCAGAGCTTGACGCCATTTGTACTAAGCTAGACAACACCTTTGAAAAAGCACAGAGAGATCAATTGGGAATAGAGGGGTCAGAAATACTCATGAAAGATGTAGCTTCTTTATTCTTATACTATCAAGAGGGATCTGTGGTAACAAGGAAAAATGTAGAAGGTGTGTACAGATATATATCAGAAATCTACTATATTGACCCTAGGGTAAAAATAAAATAGCTGTGTTTTTTCCAGTTGATTTAGAGATATTATTCATCAGAAAAACAGAACGGAGCCTGTAGAGCAATGGGTAGACTGCTTGAAGTTAGAGACCTCACCGTCAAATATAACGGTGAAGAAAATGCAATCGAAAATATTAATATGGTCCTTGATCACAAGGAAATTATTGGTATTGTTGGGGAAAGCGGAAGTGGAAAGACAACCTTTGTAAGGGCAATTATCAATCTGCTTTCTCCCAATGCCGAAATTGTTTCTGGTGAGATCATTTTCAATGGTCAAAATATCAGTAAATATAATCAAGAACAGTGGAGAAATCTTCGTGGCAATGAAATCACTATGATTTTTCAAAATCCTGGTGCCTATATCAATCCTATTATCAAGATTGGAAGACAGTTCGTAGAGAGTATTAGAAATCATAGAAATCTCTCTAAAGTTGATGCAGCCCAAAAAGCCAGGGAAACTCTTGAAAAAATGTCTCTTGGCGATATTGACAGAATTATGAATGCCTACCCCTTTCAGTTAAGTGGAGGAATGCAGCAAAGGGTTGCAATTGCCATGGCTTTGGCCATGGAGCCAAAACTGATCATAGCGGACGAGCCAACCAGTGCGCTAGATGTAGTGACGCAAGTACAGATTATTAATGCGTTAATGGCCCTAAGGAACCATTTCCATACCAGTATTCTATTGGTTACGCATAATATTGGGTGCGCCGCCTATATGGCGGATCGAATTATGGTTATGAATAAGGGTCAGGTCGTTGAATGTAACGACAAATCAAAACTGATAACAAATCCACAAATGGAATATACACAAAAGCTGTTGCATGCTTTTCCTGAATTGAAAGGATTAAGATGATGGATGATAATATAATTCTCGAATTAAAGGGTGTCTCTAAGCGCTTTAAAGATCATGAAGGAAAGTATTTTCAGGCAGTAAACAATGTGAATATCCAGCTGGCTAAAGGCGAATGCATTGGCATCGTTGGAGAAAGCGGGTGTGGAAAAAGTACCCTTGCCAGAATTGTGTCTCATTTGACGGATCTTGATGAAGGCAGGATGATTTTTAATGGAAAAGATGTCACGGGGCTTCAAGGAGAGCTGCTGAGGAGATATTATAAAAGTGTACAAATGATTTTTCAGGACCCAATAGGTACTTTTAGCCCTAGAATGAAAATCGGAACCTATTTGATGGAGCCCTTTAGGAACTTTAAAATAATGGATAAAGGGCGAGCCGGCAAATATGCTGAAGAACTATTAGGGATGGTGGGTCTAAGCAAGGATTACATGCGCAAATATCCTAATGAGCTTAGCGGCGGTCAACTTCAAAGAGTTGTCATTGCACGTGCAATGGGCTTAAAGCCGGACATCATTATTTGTGATGAATGTACATCTGCCCTGGATGTGTCTATACAGCAGCAGATCATCCAACTTTTATTAGAATTAAAAGAAAAGACGAATTTCTCTAGCATTTTCATCACCCATGATTTAGCCCTAGCAGAAAGCATATGTGACAGAATCTATGTCATGTATCTTGGTGAAATCATCGAAATGTTTGAGAGTCAAAACATTATAAGAGATGCGAAACATCCATATACAAAGATGCTGCTGGATTCAGTATTTTCAGTGAAAAAGTTTGAAAACCAGATGCGGCCTACGGCAACCAAAATCAATGGTGTTGAAAAAGTAAAAGGCTGCGTATTTAGTCCACGTTGTCCTGAAGCCTGTGAGATTTGCCGTGAAAAAGCGCCAGAAGTGAAAGTCATGCATAATGGAAGTAAGGTATTATGTCATATATGTTAAAAAAAAATTGCTCTTTAAGAATATGACTGCAAAGGAGTGAGTGAGAACCTTATGATCAACCAGTATAGCATTAGAACTATAAATACAGACGAAATATCAATTGCTCAAGAATATTTATCCTGAATTATTCATCATAATTTATCCAGCATTGCTTCGTGCCGCATAGTTACAGTAGTTTTGCATTATTATTGGTTTCACTTAAAAAGTGAAACCAATACAATAGAAAAAGAGTTTCAACTTTGTTAAAATGAAGTCACCGCAACTAACATTTCACAAAGGAGAAACCCTTATGTCTAGTCTAAATGCACTTCACTCAGAAAGCAACAGTAAAATTAAAATTAATTTCGCAGGAGGGGATTTATCCTCCGATTCTGGCCTACTTCTGATTAAGGAATTCGCCCATAAGCTTGGTTTTCCTAAACTAATTAA
>NZ_FQZV01000049.1 GCF_900142145.1 Geosporobacter subterraneus DSM 17957
TAAGTAACGTTCTAAAGGATGGTCAGTGTGAGCTTACCAACAATGGATCAGAGCGATTAATTAAAAATTTCGTAATTGGCCGCAAAAACTACCTCTTCTGCAAATCCCCCCATGGAGCCAAAGCTAGCACCATGATATATAGTATAGTAGAGACAGCCAAAATGAATGGACTAAATCCCTTCTACTACCTGAAGTATCTACTCGAAGAACTTCCAAACACAAAACTTACTTGCCCGGATGCCCTGGACCATCTTCTTCCTTGGTCAAAAACCTTACCGGAAGAATGCCGGACAATATTTAAACCTAAAAAATAGTAACAGTCCTATTTATGATAATTATCTCATAGATAGGACTATTTTCATACGTGGGCTGTATTTGACGGATACAATTATTTTACAGTCTCTTTTGTTATGCTCTTTAGTTTTACATAAAGACTTTTGCTAAGACTGATTTTTAATGTTCTTAAATCCGCAAGACTAGTACCGGTTGATGATATGTATGGGATCAAAACACTTCTGTCAGATAGAACTACTAAGGAATCAATATAACCATGTTGAATTCTTTCTAGGTAGGCTTTCTCATTTGCGGGAGAAGCATCTTTTTCAACTTCGTCATAGAAAAAGCTAATAATAAAAGATACACTGCTAGTATTTTTTTTATAGCTAGAGAAACTTTTATTGCTGATCTCATCAACAAATTCCATAATTATTTGTGTATCCGTTATTAGTAAACCGTCATTTTCTATTTCTTGCAGTTGGCCCATCAATTCAGTAATTTGATCAGTGTTTTCCTCGGCCCCAGCACGAGATAATCTAGAGAGTTCTTCGTGTAATTTTTGTTGCTGCTGAATTTGTTGTTCATTTTTTATAATAATGTATGTCGGAGTTTTGATAGAAAAATTCTCAGTTATGTGTTTATCTGTGTTGCATCCTACTAATAGAATTGAAAACATAATAAGAAGAGTGTATCTTTTCATTTGGTTTCACCTTCTCGCAGTATTTATAAGTTTTATATAGGCATCATTATAACAGACAAAAAGTTATTTCACTAGTCTAGCATTTAAAATACAAAGTGTTATCCTTATGAAGATAACACTTTGTATTTTCTAAACTTACTTAATTTTTTCAGCGTAATCCGTATCTACTAGTTTATATTTGATCTGTTTTTTCAGATTTTTATAATAGTTATCTATATACTGGTGATACAGTTCATTCGTCTCAGCTGTATGCATCTCTACTTTAGGAAGTTTCTTGTTTTTGACAGCTTCTTCTATAATATGTCTTTCTATTCTAACATGTGTTACATATTTTATTAATTCACCGGGTGCATATTCATTCCAATATTCATCCTCAGTTAATCCTAAAGAATCAATATACATTTTAATTGCACTTGTTTCCCCGCTAGAATATATTAGTTCTTTTTCTTTGAGGGCAATTTCCTGAGCTTCTTCTATGCTTACGGATAGACCAAGTTTTTCTGCAAGCGCAAGTTCGTATTTTTCCACCATTAGTTGGGTAAATGGTATTTTGTAATCGTCTTGGTGAGTCAATTTATTTGTTACCTCATACAATTTCTTTTTTAGCTCTAATTCCCCTTTATAAATGTTCTTATCTTCAATAATAGCTATGATATCTTCATCTTCTAGAAGATCCCTATTATTGGATATTGTTTTTGCAGCGGCTAGTACCTGCTCAATATTAGGGCCTGATGTAGCCATTACAATATTTAACCCCTGGTAATTAGCAAATGTCACTAGTAAAACTAAAATTATCATTGAAATAATCGGTTTTTTCACAAATAATTCCTCCTTTGCACACATTATAATTAAACTATTTATGGATCGCTAAAATGACGCAGTTAGACTGTTAGACCATGCATTTGTTGCAATCCAAGAGCTTCCCATAGTGAAACCATAATATGTTACTACCTTGCCACTTTCACTGTTGTAAATGGAGGTTGTTCCTCCTAAATATTTGTCAAAATAGACATACCATTGAGGATCTAACCATCTTGACTTCGTTGAATTTTGAAATGAATAATATGTATTTGCTACGGTAGAACCTTTTTTGATTTCTAACTTTTGAAGTAAATAACTTCCACATCCTATTGCAGGATCATATACGTTTACTATATAGGCAAACATATAATTTTTATCAACATACTTAGTGTTTGTTAGGTAGACTGCTTCCCCATCATAATAAGTATTTACTCCCCAAGCTCTATACCCGAAATCAGTATTATACCCTTGAAAAGTTTTATAATTACTGTTAGAAATAGGTTCCCTTACTGGGTCTACTGATTGGGGCGTAATTTCTAATTCCGCAGCATATATACCCATTCCCATTAATAATACTAAGATTATCGCTAAAATCAATCCTTTTTTCATTTTCATATGTTTAACACCCACCTTCTTCGTTCTTAAATATTTTTAAGTAAATACAAAACTGATCAATCAGATCAGGAGAACGAATGTGTAGCATCTAATCCCCCCTTTTCTTTTGTTGATACTGTGATAAATTGCTACCATTATTTGTTCCAAATTTTAAAAAAATTTTTAGGACATGGAACAAAATAAGCCAGTTATTTATCCTAGCGATGATAAAAAATAAGAGGAGGAATTACCAATGAAAAAAATGTCAATCATTTGTTTAGTTGCTTTATTACTGTGTATTAACGGAATCACCACAGCCTTTGCTGATGAATTACCTGAGGCAGTAGACCAGGAACAATCAGGCATTCTTTTTGAAACAGATAAAATGAAAATTGATATCGAGTTTTCTCCAGAATCTTATAAGTACATCAGAGAATGTACTTCCAGTTTAATTGATAACGGAAATGGAGTTTTATATGCCACTATTTCAACTACTACACTGACCACTGTTAGCAGTATTAATATGGATATGTACATAGAGCGTTGGAACGGATCAGCGTGGGTAACTGCAGGATCTTGGACACAGACAGGAACAAATACTAGTAAAGTTACTAGTAACAAGGTTATAGAAGCTGTAAAAGGGCAGAAATATAGGGTGCGCACCGTCCATACTGTTAGTAAGGATGGTTTTACTGAATTTCAACAGACATTATCTATGGAATTGACACCAAGATAAAACCCATAAAAATAGAAGGTCCCACAGGACCTTCTATTTATTTCGTCGAAGTAGCTACTTTCATAGCTTCATCTTTACCTAGATAGCCAACCAACGTATATTTAATTTCGTTATTATCCCATATAACTTTCAGTTCTCCGTCTCTAAAGCTGATGATAGCATAGGTAATGCCCTTAACTTTTTCTTCAAAGATATCTGCTTCAGCGTTGTTGAGCTTTATATTCATAACATGCTCGCCAACGAGTGGATTTTGGGTTAATTCTAATGTGTTTTCACTATTTTCGTAGATTAACCGAGTTTCCAGTGTTTTCTTTCCGTATTGGACCATCCAAGATTCTTTGAGTGTATAATCAGGGGGAAGATAAGAGGGTTCGCTAACGTAAAAGCTGGACACCTCTTTAATTCTCTCAATAGGCATATTATATTCTGTAGGATCATGGATTTCAACCGAACTGCTACCTGAAGATGAAGGGTTTTCTTTGCCTATCTGTACATCGGTTATTTGACCACTTATCCGCTTAAATATATTTAATCCTTTAAGAAAATCTGCATGCCCTTCATTTTGAGAATAAAGATTTAATAATAGCGTCAATATTACACTAGCAGCTACAACCATCATTTTTTTGTTTACCTTAGGACTCCGATCTTTTTCAATGTGTTTATGGACATTATTCCACACATCATCTAGATCTGGTACTGAGATATCGTTAAGGCTTTCGTTTACCGCTCTAGTAATGTTTTTATCTTGATTATTCTTGTACATGACTGTAACCCTCCTTTATTGGAAGAGATAAAAACTTATGCTTATCACTTTCAATTTTAACTTTCAGATAATCTTTTCCCCTTGAAATACGGGATTTCACTGTGCCCATACTGATAGCGAGTGCCTTACTTATCTCTTCATAAGAGAGATCTGCGAAATAGTAAAGTTGCAATACTTCAGCATGAGGATTCGACAAATCGGCAATGTAATTGAGCAGATATTCTCTGAACTCCTTTTGTAATAGCAACTGCTCGGGGATATTGAAATCCTCAGAAACATCTTTGAAGGGAATAACCTTGTCTTCTATATCAAATAAAACTTCTCTTTTTCTCTTATTATACTTGGCTTTCGCCATATTACAAGCTATAGTACATATCCAGCTCGTAATCCTCTCTTTGTCTCTTAGTTCTCCAATTTTCTCATACACCGTTATGAATGTATCCTGCACCACATCTTTAGCGTCATATTCGTTCTTTAATATAGAATAAGCTATTCGATACACTTTTTCCTTGTGTGTATCGAATAGCATCTTTAGCAGCAGTTCTTTATCTACTTGATTCTTACGTTGAAAGAAGCCTACCATGCAGATATGCCCTCCTTTACTTTTCCATTAATTCCATATTAATACATTTCGGCATTCATTATAGAAATCCTTTTTAAATATTTTTTCGAGAATGGACAATATACATTTAAGGCTAGTTTTTACTTGATCTATTTCTTTCTTCACTTTTTCCCGGCAAGCAGGGTAAAGATTATTATGTACTAATAGGATCAACAGATCATAGCGTTTACGTTCTAGATTTACCAAAGCATTTTCTTTCTTAATGAGTTTGCCTTTCTTCATAAAGTTATTGACTATACTATAGAGCACATCTGTTTCCTGCTCACCCTTGAAAATGTTAGCCACAGTGGTGTCACATCACTGAAAATAGCTCAATTGCATAATAACATTTATATTTTTTCCTAATTTGGTATCGTAACAAAAGACAATGGCTGTATCCATTGTCGTGACGATTCTTGGTGTTTATGGAGGATTCAAGGAGGTTGATAGCAATAAGATAAAGATGTTGCAAACCTTTGGTGCCACAAGACTGCAGATATTACAGAAAGTTATCATTCCTGCCAGTATTCCGACCATTGTTAGTGCTGTAAAGATCAACGTAGGACTTTCTTGGGTAGGGGTTATCGTAGGAGAGCTGATGGTGTCCAGAGCTGGCATCGGATACTTAATCGTCTACGGCAGTCAGGTATTTAGACTGGATTTAGTTATGACCAGTGTATTTATCTTAGCAATCTTAGCTACGATCATGTACCAAGGGGTCGCTTATTTAGAGAAGAAATTAATGAAATGGAGATAGAAATAGGCTGCTTTTTCAAGCAGCCTTAATTATTTAAAGCAGATAATGCTATAAAATGGAATTTATGTTTGAACCATTGAGCTAAAAACATTAAATAGCAAGACAATCGAAACGTCCCCACGGATTGGAGAAGTAATTGACTAACTATTTGCTGAATCGGATTAAATCTTAAAAAAACAAGATACCGATAGAGCCTATCGATATCCATTTTACGTAAGCGTATTTAGATTCAATATAATCAGTACTGCAGCTATATATTCTAGCTATATATCTCATCACGCCAAAATCTAGGTGAAAGCAATACAAGAACAGTAAATAGTTCTAATCTGCCCATGAGCATAAATAATGATAACAACACCTTTATGGGCTGACTGAATTGACTAAATGTACGGGAAGGTCCTATAAACTCAAATCCTGGTCCTATGTTGCCTAGTGTTGCAGCTACTGCACTTGAAGCGCTCACCATACTGATTCCTTCAAGGGAAACCACAATTGTCCCTAGAGCAAAGATCAACATATAAAGCGCAAAAAAACTTGCTATTCCTGCAAGCATATCTGGCGGAATTGTTCTTCCTCCAACCCTTATAGGGATGACGGCTCTAGGATGTAATATTTTTGATGCTTCTCTTTTTATGAGCTTAAGCAGTATTAAGATGCGAATATTTTTCATACCACCACCGGTCGATCCTGCACAGCCGCCAACAAACATTAAAAGATACAGTATTCCTTTACTAAAAGAACCCCACTCATCAAAGTTGGCTGTTGCATAACCAGTAGTTGTAATAATTGAACTAACTTGAAAGAAAGCATGTCTTAGGGATTCAAAAATATTACCATAAACACTCTTATAAATATTTAGTGTAATCAAAAGAACGCTTGTCCCAATAACTGATAGATATAATCTAAGCTCTTCGTTTTTAAAAACATCTCTCCATTTGCCTTTATACAATTCATAGTACAATGAAAAGTTTATTCCTGACAAAATCATAAAGACACCAATAACCACGTGGATATATACACTATTGAAGGCACCAATACTTGCATTTCTTGTAGAAAATCCACCAGTTCCTACTGTACCAAAGGTATGCAGCATTGCTTCGTATACACTCATACCTCCAAATATTAGCAGCACTATCTCGGTAAGCGTAATTCCAACATAAGTGACATAAAGAAGCTTTGCAGTATCTTTTATCCTTGGTACAATTTTATCTGCCACGGGACCAGGGCTCTCCGCCTTAAATATCTGAAAACTTCCGACACCCATAGCTGGTAATATGGCCACAGTAAATACCAGAATACCCATTCCCCCAATCCAATGGGTAAAAGACCGCCAAAACAAGATCCCTCTTGGAAGCACCTCAATATCATCAATTATAGTAGCTCCAGTAGTTGTAAACCCCGAAACCGTTTCAAAAAATGCATCTATAAAGGAGGGAATACTCCCTGATAATACAAACGGAAAAGCTCCAAAGAAAGATACCAGTAACCATCCTAGTGAAACAATGATTAATCCTTCCTTTGCTTTGATCTTATTTTTACTCTTTGGCGCCAAAGACATCGTATAGCCGATTAGTAATACCGCAAAAATACTTTCAATAAAAGCTTTTGCGTCATGCTCTCTAAAAAAAACTGAAATAGCAAGAGCGGGAATCATGCCTATTGCTTCAATTATTAAAAGATTTCCCAAAACCCTTACTACGGTTCCATAGTTCACCTAGTAGTCCTCCTCTATGCGGGTTTAAAAACATTTCTAATGCAGTAATCTCAGACTGTAAACAGAAGATCACCAGTCTATCATTTGCCTGAATAACGGATCTGCCGTCTGGGATAAGGACTCTGCCTTGACGTACAATAGCACCAATGATGATACCCTTTGGCAGCTCTAGTTCACAAATAGGCTTACCGACAATCTGCATCCTCTCTTTTGCAATAACCTCTGTCACTTCCGCCTGTCCTCTTAATAATAAAGAAACCGACACTACTCTTCCACCACGAATAAATTTCAGAATTTCGCTAGCCGTGATATTTACAGGGTTTAATGCTACATCAATCCCTAATTTTTCTATTACATGAACGTAGTTGGTTCTGCTTACCTTTGCAATAACCTTTTCAACACCAGCCTGCTTCGCCATTAAAGACATCAACAAATTTTCTTCATCAAAACCAGTAACACCTACAAAAGCATCCATTGATGCCATATCCTCTTCATCCAACAGGTTGATATCAGTTCCATCTCCGTGAATTACTAGTGTATTCGGCAAATGTTCAGATAGATACTTACATCTTTCTTTATCCTGTTCTATCAATTTTACATGTACACCTAATGCCATAAGCTTTTCTGCAAGGTAGTATCCTATCTTTCCTCCACCCAATACCATTACTCTTCTAACGAACTTCCGTTCAATGGACCCCTTGCACATCTTCGCAAGCTGACTGATACAATCCTTCTTTCCGATAACATAAATTGTATCATTATGTTCCAGCGTAGTGGCTCCATAAGGAATAATAATCTCTCCATCTCTCTCAATTGCAACAATCAGCATGCCTTGGATATCTTTCAGCTCTGACAGCTTTTTCCCAATAAAATCGGGCAGATTGTTCATACTGAAGTCGAACATGCACACTTTTCCTTTTGCAAATTCTTCCGTATAGAGTGCATATCGTTTTAGAAGGTAACGAATGATTTCATTAGAAACAGCTAGTTCAGGGTTTACAACATGGTCTATTTTCATTTCATTCTTAAAGAAATCGAGCTGTTGAGCATATTCAGGATTTCTAATTCTGGCTATGGCTCTTCTACAACCCAGCTTTTTTGCCATAGAGCAAATAATCATATTGGTTTCATCACTGCTGGTAACAGCTATAATCAAGTCACAGGTATGAATATTTAGTTCTTTTAGGGCCTCAAGCTGTAAACCACTTGCTTTGATGGTTAATACATCTAAATGATCATTGATCCTTTCTAGTACCTTTGCGTCTGTGTCCATCATAATAACATGAGTATCTCCGTTTAATAGGGCTTCCGCCAGCTTATAGCCAAGTTTTCCAGCTCCTACAATAATTACTCTCATTGTGTTCTCCCTTTCAATGTTTACTACATATGCAATATAACACCATTATCCCAGTTGTTTTCAAAGGAATCTAAAAGCGTTTTTGATATTTCCATGTTGTTCTCACACAAAACTGCCATGTCCCTTTCTCCTAGATGATGGGTCTTGTCTGACTCACTTCCAGAAAAGAATATAACATGATCATCTAATAGTATAAACTTTGCCTTACACTTAATGCTGGCTCTAAGCTTTCCCACCAATAAATTGGATTTTTGTAAATTTGATAGTTTTTGCCCCCTTAAGTTCGGAACTAAAAAACGTATATCTGACGGTTTTTCCCGAGTACTTACTTCGTCTGTTATAACCCGTATTACTTCTGTATCTAATATGCCATTTAATAGGATCTTTTTGATTTGCTGCCTCGTTATTAAGGAATAAATGGTTTGTATGAGATGTCTTTTCCCATTAATTAATTTCATTTTTTTCCCACTTGCAAAAGTATATTATTATCAAGTTTATCATACTTTCACAACTCAAATAAACATGCATTTTTTTATATAAAGAAGGATAGAGTATATCTATATCATAAGACATCGGACAGCCTCTGTAAATAATAATTTTATTTCCATATCCCATGATATATTACACATGGGATTTTGTAAATTCACTATGCAAGAAATGGCAGTCATACTAATTTTTTTCTCAGATATAAACTAATAAAAAATGTCACCATACTGGACAACCTGAATACTCTATACTAGGAAATTGAGACAAGGGTCTCGGTTTTATCCTTAATGTGATAAAAATACGGTTGGATGTGAAAAAGATGTCTTATAGAAACTACAATTGGGCACCTATCATGCAAAGAGGTCCTGCTGATTTACAATTCAGATCAACTCACAAAGATAGCTGCGCTAACGTTAGCGGAGGTGCTGCAGCGGATGCGGTAAACAGACCGGTAGCTATAAGTCCGTTGGTTACAGGTGCTGTAGCAAAAATTCCTGTAGTATTGGCAGAGTTAACAGTACAGATAAATGTGAATACGATTGTCAGTCTGCCAGAGCCTGCACTAGAGATTAAGGATATTAAGAAGCACTTAAAAATCACACAATGTCTCTTGATTCAGGATACCAATGTGCTTTTCATTAAAGGGTTTATTAGAAAGAATATTCAGTATGCTACTCGTAAGTGCTCCAATAAAGACGGTGTTTGCGGCGATATTAAACACTGTACTATCGATGCGCCATTTACCACTACAACGCCAATCACCTATAATGGAATTGCACCACTGCCGCCTATCCCAAGTGAATCCACTGAATTCCGCTACTTTAGAAAACAGGATGTAGTTGGCCCTGATTTTGCAGATAAAGACCGTCTGTTGTCTTCAGATCTATCTGAATTTAATCAAATCAGCACAGAGTTTTTCAATGAGCTTCCTTTCTGCGAATTGATCTCTGCTCGCATTGTTGAATTTGATGAATTCTTAAATCCAACTCGTCCCCATAAAGTAGACCTGCCTTTTGAAGAAAGAGAGTTTACAAAAATTGAAGAAAAAGCTGTTATTTTCCTTACGCTGAAAATACTGCAGAAGCGACAGGTTGCTGTTGGACCGATCAGCCCTATTCCAAAACCCCCATGTTAGAAGGTTATATCCACTAACCTCAACGATAAAAGCCTCCGGAGATTATCCAGAGGCTTTTATCCTTAAAACAACTTGTTTAAAGATTTTCCTATTGAGGGAAGAAAGAATGCATTGGAGATCAGCATAAGAAAGGAGCAGTTTTATTCTGCCCCTTATGGTTGCGATTATTTTTTAGCATCTGCTACAAACAGATTTTGTCCATTTTTCTTGTATTCCTTAATGATCTTCTGTCCCTTTTGAATTGCTCTATTAAACCCTCTAAGTGCAGGTGAATGTTGCATGGTTATATAAATTTGTCATTAAATCCATCTTAGATGCTTTTTCCATAAAGACATTTTTTATCAAAAGCTTCTGCTTTGCAGTCATTTCCGATTCCAGTTCACTTAAAATTTTCTTTCCTCTCATCGTTATTGTTTGACTTAAATAAGTACCCGCCAGTATTAAAAGAAAGGCTGCCTTTTCAAGCAGCCTTTCAGCAAAGTTTAAAATATCATCTCTATTATATTCATAATGCTCCGAAAACTATACAATTGCACTTAAACTCATTTTACTTATTGATTACGATTTCTTTTCCTTGCTTACGCCATTCTGCAAATTCGGCTACTGCTGTGAAAAGTACGTCGGTTGAAGAGTTCAATGATGTTTCGAAGGAATCCTGCAGAACCCCTACAATAAAGCCTACACCCACTACCTGCATTGCCATCTCATTTGGAATTCCAAACAAGCTGCACGCCAGAGGGATTAATAATAGGGAACCTCCTGCTACCCCTGAAGCACCGCAGGCACTTACAGCAGACAATACACTCAGGATGATTGCTGTAGGAATATCTACTTGAATGCCAAGAGTATGAACCGCTGCAAGCGTCAGTACAGAAATCGTGACAGCCGCACCGGCCATATTGATCGTAGCGCCTAATGGAATAGATACTGAGTAGGTATCCTTGTCTAAACCTAATTTTTCACACAAGCTCATATTCACAGGAATGTTAGCAGCTGAACTACGTGTAAAGAACGCCGTGATGCCACTTTCCCTTAAACACTTAAATACAAGGGGATATGGGTTTTTACGCATCATCATAAATGCAATAATTGGATTAATCACAAGGGCTACGAAAAGCATACAACCGATCAGAACGGCCAGTAACTGTCCATAGCTGAGTAATGATTCAATACCGCTTGTTGCAATAGAATCAAACACAAGTCCCATAATTCCTAATGGTGCAAAGTTAATGACCCATCTAACCATTTGAGATACAGCATCTGAAAAATTAGAAAGCATTGTCTTCGTTGTATCCGGTGCATTTCTTAAAGCAAATCCAAGAAGTATTGCCCAGGATAATATCCCAATATAATTCGCATTAAACAACGCTTTTACTGGGTTATCCACAATGTTCATTAATAACGTTTTTAGTACCTCTGTGATACCCCCTGGTGCTGCAATGCTCTCAACACCGGAAGCAAGCGTTAAGCTTACCGGGAAGATGAAGCTTGCGATAACGGCTACAAACCCTGCCAGGAAGGTTCCCACAAGATAAAGAATAATGATGGACTTCATATTGGTTTGGTGACCATTCTTGTGCTGAGAGATGGCTGACATAACCAAGAAGAACACCAGGATAGGTGCAATCGCTTTCAAAGCACCTACAAACAAGGACCCAAGAATAACCACGGGTTTTGCTGTTTCAGGAATCACAACTGCTAAAATAATACCAATAACCAAGCCTACAAATATTCGTTTTACTAAGCTAAGCTGATTCCACTTTTTCAATAGGTTGCTCATAGTTTTTTTCCTCCTGTTTATAAGATATGAATACAACAACAAATAGCAAACAACTGCTTTCTATTATTACAGGTTATCCTTGATAGATACGACACAAAGATAAGTTTATCACAAATCTGATAGCTTGGAAAGTATAAATTATATGAAAATAAGCCAAATCATGGTGGTTTTAGAAAGCATCATTCCCCAATCCTATAATCCACACGCACTTCTTTCGCTTCTATCTTATTTATACTAACACCAGATTTTGACGATGTGCTATAATAGAAAAGTGTTCATTTCATTGCCAATAATCATTTTTATTTGGAGGTATTTTTCATGAATCTGGAAAAATCAAGCAATGCCTTTATAGAGGCAAATAAATACATACCTGGAGGAGTAAATAGTCCTGTTAGGGCTTTTAAAGCAGTCACCATAGACCCACTCTTTATTAGCCGAGGAAAAGGCTCTAAAATCTACGATATTGATGGCAACGAATATGTGGATTATGTTGGGTCATGGGGTCCACTGATCTTAGGACACTGCCATCCTGAAGTTGTAAAAGCGTTAAAAGATATGGCCGAGAGGGGTACTAGCTTTGGTGCTCCCACTGAAATCGAAACTGAAATGGCAAAGCTAATTTGTGATGCAGTTCCATCTGTTGAAATGGTTAGAATGGTTAACTCAGGCACCGAAGCTACTATGAGTGCTCTAAGACTTGCTAGGGCATATACTGGCAGAGAAATCATCGTTAAGTTCATTGGCAATTATCATGGACATTCTGACAGTCTCCTTGTAAAAGCGGGTTCTGGCGCACTAACCCACGGAATCCCTGATAGTCCGGGAGTTCCTGTGGATATTGTAAAGAATACCATTACGGCTAGGTATAATGATATTGCTGACTTAAAGAATATATTTGATACCCATGGGGACAATATTGCCGCGGTAATTATTGAACCCGTAGCAGGCAACATGGGTGTTGTCCCTTCTTCTGAAGAATTTATGGAAGCTTTGAGAAATATCACGAAAGAGTATGGATCACTGTTAATTATGGATGAAGTTATGACAGGGTTTAGACTTAGTTACCATGGTGCTCAGAGCTTGTACAAAGTGGATCCCGACATAACTTGCTTTGCAAAAATAATCGGCGGTGGTCTGCCGGTAGGTGCTTATGGCGGTAAAAGAAAGATTATGGAGAACGTATCTCCAATGGGCGCAGTATATCAGGCGGGAACCTTATCCGGCAATCCCCTTGCTATGGCTGCAGGGGTTACAACTTTAAGAATTCTTAAAGAGCATCCTGAAATCTATCAGAGCATTGAGGATAAGTCCAGAAGACTTGAAGAAGGATTTAGAGATAATGCTTCAAAGCTGGGCATTGACATTCAGATTAATAGAGTTGGATCAATGCTATGCCTATATTTTACAAAAGACAAGGTTAGTGATTTTGATAGTGCTGTGACAAGCGACACCGTTAAATTTGCCAAATATTTTGAAGCCATGCTCAAGGAAGGTATCTATCTCTCTCCTTCCCAATTCGAATCAATATTTATATCCAATGCCCATACGGATGAGGATATCGAAAAGACTATAACCGCTAACTACAACGCAATGAAAACACTCTTATAAAAAAGCATCTTCGATGCTTTCGCTAGGAAACCCTAGGTTTCCTTCGACGGCTGCGCGGCAGCCTGAGCACCTTCCTGAATGCGGGCAGGGGATTTCATCCCCTACAACCCCTCTTTTTATATAATAGGAAAGCAGAACTTTCCTATTATATAAAAAAATCCACGGTACTTCTAAACCGTGGATTTTTTATTTTTATATTAATCTCTTTATTATATTTTAAACTGGGCAATGAGATCGTTTAATTCTCCAACCATGTTATTCAACTGTTCGATGGAGGCGGTAATCTGTTGGATAGAAGCCATTTGTTCTTCTGTCGACGCAGCCACTTCTTCAGTATTGGCAGCAGTTCCTTCTGCAATAAACTCGATGTCATTTACCAGTGTGATCGTATGATAAAAGCTATCGTTTAGTTCTGACATTGCCGCTTCTAGTTGAGAAAATAACTGCTGGTTTTCATTAATTGTATTGCCAATGGTCTCAAAAGTATGTCCTACCCTTTCAACGATTTGCTGTCCTTTATCTACCTCACTGCTGCTGGCATCTATAGCGATAATAGCAACCTGACTTTTTTCCTGTGTCTCTTGAATTAGCTTTGTTATATCCTCTGCCGATCTTACCGATTGTTCAGCAAGATTTCGGATTTCTTCCGATACAACGGTAAATCCTTTCCCTGCTTCCCCTGCTCTAGCAGCTTCTATAGCTGCATTTAAAGCCAGAAGATTCGTCTGATTCGCAATTTGATTGATAACATCTACAATCTTTCCGATTTTCTGAGAGGTATTGCTTAGATCCTTCAGCGTGCTGCTGGAGAGATCAGAAGAAGCACGAATGGTTTCCATCTGTTGACTCATCGCCTGCATCTCTCTTTTGCTCTCATTTGCAGAAGTAACCATTGTTTCTGTAGAGGCCTTTAACTCCTCTATATTATTAACAATCGTCTTTATCTTGTTTGAAACCATATCTACCCGCTCTTTTGCCTGGCTGGTCTTTCGTACCTGCTCCGATGATCCTGCAGCCACCTCCTCAGTAGCCTTAGCGATTTGGTCTGCCACAGTGGCATTTTGCTGTGCTGAAGCTACCAGTTCATCGCTAAAGGTATTTATGCTGGCAGATGTACTCATAATTTTTTTGACCATGTCCTTTACGTTTTCTACCATGATTGAAAATGATTGAGCCAGGCGTCCAATTTCATCCTTTGACTCCACTTCAATCTTATCCCTCAGATCCCCCAAGGAAATGCGATCAGCAGCAGCAGCCAGATTTTTCACCGGCTTTGTTATTCTCTGCACCAACAATAACATAAGCAATATGCCTATAACAGAAGTTATAATAGCTGCTACAATACTCTTGGATATCATGTTCCTTACTGCTTCCTCAACTGAAGCTACAGACAGACCCATATTAATAGCACCTACAATTTCTCCTGATTGGCTTTGGATAGGAAGGATGATCTCATATATATTCATTTTCCTTTCGTCAGAATGGAAGATTCCCGTATGCTCTTCTCCTTTCTCAACGGCCATTCTCTCCCCTGGATAGTCAAATACCATCCCTACTCTTTCCCGGTCACTATGGGCTGTTGCTGTTAGCTTTTTATCCACCATCAGAGCGTATACTACCTCGTCATCCTCACCTATAGATTCAAGCAATTTCTGAATGCTAAAACTGTGGTTTATCTTCTCTATTTTATCAGCAGCAATACCGATTTGGACTGCACCTCTGCCTTGGGCAAGCTTTACTCCGCCATATTTATAAAACCTGGAATCCACTTCACTTTTTCTTATACTTTCTACGATTTTTTCCTGATTTCCTTTTAAGACCTGCTGCATTGCATGATTCTGTCCATATATATATCCTATATTATCAGCCATATTTGAATAGATGATTTCTCCATCCCCGTTAATAATATTAATTTCCGACAATCCAGTCTTCTGGGATAACGACTGTAACATTTCATTGCTATATGTACCCATGCTGGCTATGCTAAAGGCAGCATCATATAAATGATTATTTAGAAGTTCTTCTACGTCTCCAAGCATTGCCTCCTTCAGACGTATTTCATACATGACCAGCTGAGCCATTTCTTTGCCTTGAAGTTCCATCTGTTTATATAGATTTTCACTGGTTGTTCTTATAAGCAAAACCGTTACAGCTCCAATGGCAATAATCAAACACAAAACTATGGAAATAATGATTTTTCCCGCTAAAGATGTTTTTCCTAAACGCAACATCTATCATCTCCCCCTTTATTACTTTTAGTATTTATCCATTTTTTCTCATTCGTGACTGAATATTTACTTTTATACATAATATTCCACTGCCTTGCCAAAAAAAAGTTTTAGAACCTATCTGTACAATCATAGATAGGCTTCTAAAACTTCATTGTTACGATATGATGGCTTTATTTATTATTTGATTGCAGTTGCCTCTGCCGGTTTGCTGGCAGATTTAAACATTGTCATAGATGTATATAGAATAACTCCAATCACTAACCATCTTAACACATTAAGCGGTAAAGATTTTACAATGTATGCCGCAATAAATACGCCTAATAGACCAAATATCGCAATTGCAAGGGATGCTTTTCTATTATAGGATCCTTCTCTAACAAACTTTACAGATGCTACGGGCATCAAGAAGGCGCAAGAGCCCATCATAATGGGGAAAGCCACTGCAGGGCTCATACCCAGGAAATAAACAAGTGCCATGCAAGGTGCGTACATTCCGATGCCTAGAGTCATTAATGCACCTAGAATAAAGTTAGCCACAATAGCAATGATTAACTTTCCTCCGGATAGTCCTATAGCGTCTCCGCCACCTGGCATCCAACCCATCATTCCAGAGAACATTAATGAAGCGGTTATCAATAAAGCTACTGCCATACCCATTTGTATTTTCTTCTCCGGCAGGTTGGACACAATGCCTGCACCTAGCCAGGCACCAAGGGTTGCTGCTGCTAACATGCCTATGAGTGTAACAGGTTCTACTTCGATTACTGTAATAAAGATAAATGCTTCCGCAACAACAGGGATAGTGCAAGAGACATTCAAGGTTCCCGGAATAACTCTGTCTTGTATTTGTTTAAATCCTCTTAATAGTGCCGTTGTAGGTGCAAAGCTTCCAATTCCTAAAGTATCAAAAAAGTTTGTAGTGAAGCCAATGGCACTGGAAGTAGCAAAGCTTGTTTCGCTTTCTAAACTAACTTTATTTTTAGATAAGTCTTTTGCAAACTCCACGCTGAACCATGCTGTTAACAATCCTAAAACTCCTAGAATTCCTGTGATCATTTTTTTTCCTCCTTTTATTCTTATGTTTTAATTACAAACAGAAACCATATTTAAGTGGGTCTTCCGGGTCAATAACAAAGTGGTTGAATCCGGTAATATATGCGCTTCCTGTTATTTCTGGTATGATTGCATCAAAGTCTCCTACCTTTTCATGACCTACAACTCTTCCTTTAAACAGGGTTCCTGTAATGCTTTCATAAATAAAATCTTCTTCTTCCCTCAAATGCCCCTTTGTATACAGGGTAGCCAGCTTGGCGCTGGTTCCAGTTCCGCAGGGCGAGCGGTCTAACTGTCCCTGGCCAAAGACAACAACGTTTTTGTAGTGGGCTTCCGGATGGGTAGCTTCATCAAAGATTTCTACTAAATCTATGCTGTTTATGTGGGGCTTCTCCGGATGCTGTACCTTTACAGTGTGATTTACAATATCTCTGATCTGCAAACCTAATTTTATTAATACATCTGATTGGGAGGTATCTACCTTAACCCCCAGCTGCTTCGCTTCGACGATGGCAAAAAAGCTTCCTCCAAATGCAATGTCTAGAGTCACCTTGCCTATGGACGGTACGTTAATCACCACATCTTTTTTGTAAAGAAAAGAGGGGACATTGGTAATAGATACTTCCTTTGCTTTACCGTTTTCTACTTTAGCCCTTGCTTTGATTAACCCTGCCGGAGATTCCATAACAATGTCTGTCCAGGGCTCTGTTACCTTTACCATACCAGACTCTACAGCCACTGTAGCAGCACCTATAGATCCATGTCCGCACATGTTCAGGTATCCGCCGCCATCCATGAAGATGATGCCAAAATCTGCGTCCTCAACTGTAGAGTTCGTAATAATTGAGCCAAACATATCATTGTGTCCTCTAGGCTCATGCATTAATGAAGTTCTAACATAGTCTAAATGATCTTCTAAGTATTTCTTTTTTTCCGCCATTGTTTTTCCTGGTATCCTCGGCACACCACCCACAACAATTCTGGTAGGTTCGCCCATGGTATGAGAATCAATTGTATGAATGCTTCTGATAAATTTCACTTACTATACCTCCCTCATTTTAAGTTTCAAAAGTGCCAATGCCTTCTTCGCGTCCAAATAATCAGGAGTGTTTTCTCCTACTACTTCTGTTTCAATGCCCTGTAAAGACTTGTTAAAGTCTACAATAGTATCCATATACTGATTTTTTACTACGAAATTTCCCTGCTTGCCTACAAAGCTTAATCCAACCACCGGGATCCCTCTGCTGCCAATCTCTTCAATGGTATTGGCATAATCAACATGACTATTTCCCCAACCGTCTACGGAAATAATCGCCCCATCTACCCGCATTGCCTCCAACCAGGCTGCAGCACGTTTACCAACAAAGTATTTCTCCTCATTATGTTGGGGTGTCCCTACGATCATAATTCCCACTAAATCGATATCCTCATCCTTGTCCACTAAATCCAGCAGTGGATCTCTAAAGTGATGTAATGTTGTTTCCTTTGTGGAGGGTCCTATTCCCATTTGATCACCTTCTTTAAGTCATTGCTCTAAGAGCTCCATCCCTGTACTCATTAGGGGTTAGTAGGATAGGTACATTTCCTAAATCAATAATAGAACGCCCTCCGGCAAAACCGCTGGGCTCCTGCGGCAGAATCAGGTTGTCATACATGGCTCCTTGCCCGGCTACCTGTTTTACAATTGCAACCCTTTTCCTGTTCATGCGAATCTTGTCAAAGAATTCGTGTTTCTCCGTATAGCCTCTGGCATCTACTTTTTTAAGCTTGTCCCTGATTTCCTGAACAAATAAGTCACAAGCCCGGTGTGCCTCCAGTATGGCTGCTCTGTTGGTTCCCTGTCCTTCTTTAAGCGTAAGGTTTAGCGAAATAATATAATCATCCTCAGCAGGTGTTCCGGCTCTGTTCAAGTACAATTTCTCCTTCAATACCCCTTCAGAAGAACCGAACTCAGCTACCTGATTTCCGGCTCCATCTATCCCTGTCATCATCACATAAACACCGGTTAGCGTGTGGGTGATTCCTTCGCCTAGTTTGCCTAACACCTTCGTTGATATAGGGATAATATCCATAATGCTGTTTGTCCACCGATCGTGCGCTTTCGGTGGAATGATCTCTATTGCGATATCCTGTATATGGTTAAATTTTGTTAAAATTTTATCAAATATGCCCGCAGAAATTTGAAGTCTTCTATTGCTTATTAGAATCCTATTCCCAAGTACTACATCTTCTATGTGGTATGTCTTAATCACAAGTCTTCTTAATATTCTTTCATCCGTCTTCAAGGTAACCACCCTTTTAATTATACGCCTAGCCTATCCTTCAACGACGGAAGAGATAGGCTAGGGATTGTCTATAGTCTATACCTTAGCAACGTACTCATAAGGCAGTGGTACGATTTTCCCAGCACTTGTAATTTCAACTAATTGCTTTAATGTGTCTACACAAATAGCTTTTTGCATTTCTGGGTTGTTTGGTTCTCCGGCATTTGCTCCCATAGGAACCAACGGTGCAACTGCTCTTGGTGTTCCATTTTGTCTTACTACTGGAGGTAAAGCCGCAATGATAATTGTAGGAATCCCCGATTCCTCAATCGCTCTCTGTACAATTACAGCTGAGCGGTGGCAGGTACCTCAGCCAGCAGTTAGGAGCACTGCATCTACTCCCGCTTCCTTTAATTGTTTGGCAATTTCCGGACCTGTTTCTTCTCTGAACTTTGTCTGGTCGCCGCCGCCACCCATAAAACCATAGTTCACAGGTGAAATTGCTTTGATAAAACCTTCTTCTACTAATTTTCTAATAGGATCGATGGGAAACATGCAGTTTATATCCTTATTAACATCCGCATTATCGTATCCGCCATGAGAAACCATCATCTCACTAACCGGAGCATCTCCAGGAATTACTCTAAATGTAAAGTCTCCAGCCAAATTAAATCTTTTATCGGATTTTAAGTGTACTCCCGCTGCTGTTACCAATGCTACTGTCATATCCTTAAGCGCTTTAGTAACAGGTGCCCATACCGGGGGAGGAGTAATTGGTACAAATATTTCTGATTGCAGGCCTTTTACTACTGTTAAATCAGCCATTATTCTACCTCCTTCTTATCTTTATTTCTTTTTTCTATGTTGCTGACATATTTTTCATTTACTTCATCACTGATCACTTCTATAAAGCTCATATTTAATGCTACTTCCTGCCCTACCCTGATCGGATAATCACTAATAACCATCCGCATAGGCACCTTTATAAATCCCAATCTCCCTTTTAGGTCAACCGATATGGAGCCATCATGAACTTCCACTACAATACCTTCGATATATATAATTTTGTCTCCATATTTCATAAGATCCCCTTTTCTATCTATTTCTGAAATAGATTGTTTTTCTATTCTACCTCGTAGATCTCCATTCTTTTCTTGCTCTTTGGCAATACCTGCTCATTTGCAACCAGCTCTACAACCCTGCCGGTTTGCTGCTGAATCATATCAATATTACTTTCCTTTACATTGGCATTGTACTTTCTTTCAGCTGGCTTAACCTCTTCTCCTGCAATAGCAGCTTTCAGCATGGCGATGGCTCTGACAGCATCTTCTCTGCATAGGGTGTTGTTAGAAAGAATTTCGTTTTCTATCCCCTGTGAGGATTTGTTTAGGTCTACCATATACTTCATGTATTTGTTTCCTACAACCAGAGCACCTTGCTCTGCGCAGAAAGACATTCCAACCACCGGGATTCCTCTCATACCTACTTGCTCATGGTGGCTTGCGAAGTCAATATGATTGTTACCAAAACCTTCTGTTGTAATGAAAGCCCCATCTACGTCCATTGTCTCAACAATCATTCCTAATCTTTCTGAAACATAGAATTTTTCATTATTTACCTGCGGAGATCCAACAAATACAACCCCTGCTAAGTCCAATTCTTCATCATTCATTACTTCGATAACCAGGGGCTCTCTCCAATAGTGTCTTGAATTTTCTTTAGATGCAGGTCCGATGCAGGTTAGTGCATGGATACCGCCGTCAAGTACTTCTAGCGGTGACAGCACCACCGGAACGTTCCCTAGGTCAACATTTGGTTTTCCGCCAATAACACCTACTGGTTCTACCGGAAGAATTAAGTTGTCATGCATTGCCCCTTGTCCCATAATCTCTTTTATGATGACTACTTTCTTTTTGCCCGGTCTTCTATACTGAACAAGCTCTTCTACTTCTGTTGCTAAAGACTCATCTACCTTTTTTAAAGCATCTCTAATTTCCTGGGTAATATAATCCGTTGCTTTATGGGCAGCCAACGGTCCCGGTCTTTCCATATTGGTGTTTTCCTTGATGACTACTTCCGTTTTGATGAAGATTTCACCCTTGTCCGGTGCCCCAGGTCTTCCCCACATAATGTTGGTTTCAAGGACGCCTTCTGAAGAACCAAATTCACCAATCTGTACACCTTTTTCATCGGTTCCTGTCACAACCACTACTACGCCATCCAGCACTCTGGTTTGGCCCTCTCCCAGCTTGCTTTCACCTTCTTTTGTGGCGATTGGCTGCACATCCATGATGGTTTCGCTATATTTGTTATAATCTTCTGGAGTAATGATTTCTACTTTTATAGATGTAACAAGGTTGCTAACATTAACAGCATCCTCACATATGTTTTTTCTAATATATAAAGTAGTTCCTTCGATTTTTGTTTCTGGACCAAATTCCACTTTTTCAATTTTAAAGTGCTTCTTTACCAGCCTTCTGATGGCCTTTGCTTCTACAACTGCTGCTTCTTTTTCCTTGATCGCTGCGACTGCAGCTTGAGGTGCCGGAATAACTTCACTGGTTTGGGCTCCTGATACCATCCCACCGGCTACTGATAAAGGAATTTCCAGATTGATGTTTTTACCTTCGCCGATATGGATTTTCACTACACCGCCTGCAGCCTGCACTACTGAAGCTACTGGTCTGGATTCAACAGCTTGGGCTGCTTCCTTAACTTCCTCTTGCTTTTCTTCTTTCATTACTTGTACTCCCTCTAATAAATCAGGTGTTAGAGGTGTTAAGGAATCAATTGTCTTGATAAGTTTTGCACCTAAAACATCCTTTATCTTTAGACAGTTTTGAGGTATCTTTAACAGGCCTGAATCTTCCAAATCCGGAAAGATTGCAGGGTCTTCAAGATTACTTGCCTCAATGATTGTTCCTGCCTCTGTTCTACAACATACTACTGCTAAATCATTCGCATGTTCTTTTGCAGTTTCTAGGGTTATTGCCATTTCTTTCGCCTCCTATCTGGATACTTTCAATGATTTTTTGTATTTATTCTTCACTTCTTCTAACAAGCCGCTGGCCTACTGCCCTAAGTACATGGTCTGTACTGTGATAAGTTGGTACTCCTAACCTAGGAGCTACGTTCATGACGGTATTCGTTCAATCTCCGCAGGTACCTGTTAAAAGAACTTGTATCCCTTTTTTCTTCATTTTTAGAATCTTTTCTGCCTGTCCAGGGCATACACCCGGTTTGTCGCAGCGGTATCTGCCATTTACCTCTACCATTCTCTTACACTTTTCCTCAGCTACTACTTCTGCGCCCATTGCTTTGGCAATGGCTCTCAGCCTATCCTCCTGAGCTCCGCATTCACAGGCAAGAATGCCTATCTTTCTTGTTTCCTGTGGAAAGGGCATTGCTACCAAAATTCCCCCAAGGGTCTTAGTAACTGCAGCGTCTTCCCTACCGGCTGCCCCAGTAAATGGTCCTCCTAAGGTGATTTCCCCATAGGGCTTCACATAACCGCCGCATGCTTCAATATATTTTCCTATCGGTTCTCCCAAGGGTACATCTAAGAAAACCCTTCCTTTTTTAGCATCCTTCACACGGCCTGCAACAGTGATATCCTTTGTAATATAGGGTTTTCCCAACTCTATCGCATTGACAATATGTTTAAGGGTCTCTACATTTTGGATTACTGCTTTAGCTTCCACAGGAAGCTTTCCAGGCTCCAGTTCGATTCCTAATATCTCCCGTACAATGACTCTTTCATCTCCCGAGGGATACATATCAGGCAAAAATCTCACTTCAATATCTGGCTCTATAGAGCAGGCTTTTCTGAGTGCTGCTACTGCCTTCTTATATTTTTCCTTCACCGCAATATAGCCCTTTGAAGCATTCGTGATCTCTTTTACATACTTAAGGCCTCTGACAATGACCTCCGGTTGTTCTTCCATCAGCTTAAGGTTATGGGCCAACACCGGTTCACATTCTGCTCCATTAGCTATGACGAAACCTCCTTGCAGATCAACCTTTAGCTTAACGTGGGTGGGAAAACCTGCGCCTCCTGCCCCTACGATACCCGCCTCCCGGATTGCCTCCAGTTTATCACCGGTTCCATTTATTCGTATATATTCATGGGGTTGTTCATTATGGGGCAGAATAATAATTGCTTCTTCTGTAATTGCATCAACAACACCATATACGCTGGCGTGGAGATTTGCACCTAATCCTTGAGGGACCGCAATGAGCTGTCCTTTTTTTACTTCATCCCCTGCTTTGACAATTGCCTCACAAGGAGCACCCACATGTTGTTTTAATGGCATGATAATTTTCAATTTTTTCACCTCCTTGAATCTCATTCTGTATATGTGCAAGTAGTGTGCCAATCTCTATGGATTACTTATTTTAATAGATTTTTTCTATAATAAAAATATAAAGCCCTTGATTTCCCTATTGTTTGTTACTTATCTAACTTTAGATTCTTTTTTGTATTTTGTTTATGCATAATTTCTATAATTTTTCGGTGTCAGCTCATTGACAAAATTCCCTATCTCCAGACATAACAGACAAAATTCTGCAAGTTTTCAACCTCTATATTTCAAGGTTTGCTGTCAAAAAAAAGAAATTGTCAGTGAGCTGACAGATGTCAGCCCACTGACAATTTCTTTAGAAAACCTATAAATACTCAACTAAATCATAAAACTTGATCTTGTAATATAGGGTACTTCTCGGTATATTCAGAAGCTTTGCAGCTTGTGCTTTATTTCCTTCAGCAGCTGCCATGGCACGCCTAATACTATCTATTTCAATTCTTCTTATATTCTCCTGCAGATCATAAACTACATCCAGTTCCTGCTGTCTTTCTTCTGGCACTGTCAGATGCTCCGGCAGGCTTTCCATTTTTATTTCGCCTTCCTTTGAAAAAACCACCAGATGCTCTACGATATTTTTTAATTCCCGAATGTTCCCGGGCCAGCTGTAGCACATCAGAACCTGGAGTACTTCTGGAGTAATTCTTGGAATAGAAAGATTGTTTTCTCTACAAAACTCTTCCATGAAATGCTTTACAAACATAGGGATATCCTCTTTCCGATCCTTCAGACTAGGTAATTCTATACTTACAACGTTTAGTCTATAAAATAGGTCTTCTCTGAAGCTGCCTTCCTTTATCATACTTTTTAAGTCCCTGTGGGTTGCAGAAATAATTCTTATGTCTATATCTATGGCTTTCTCTCCGCCTACCCTAAATACCTGACGCTCCTGCAATACTCTTAGGAGCTTAACCTGCATATGCAGCGGCATATCCCCAATTTCATCCAAAAAAAGAGTTCCTTTATTGGCTAATTCAATTTTACCGATTTTCCCTTTGTTAAGAGCGCCTGTAAAAGCGCCTCCTTCATAACCAAACATCTCGCTTTCAAAAAGGTTTTCCGGTATAGCACTGCAATTAATTGCCACAAAAGATCCTTTTCTGCCGCTAACCTGATGAATAGACCTTGCAAAAACCTCTTTTCCTGTTCCGCTTTCCCCGGTAATTAAAACACTGCTGTTGGTAGCAGCTACTTGCATAGCCCGATTCATTCTATCCCGAATAATACAGCTCTTGCCTAAATTTTTGCCAAATGAATATTTGTCTTCACTGATTTTGTTGACTTCCATTTGCAGGTAATCAAGCTTCTCTTTTGCAGCCTCCAGCTCCAAGGATAAATTTCTTACCTCCGTAATATCTCTATCAGTAGACACTCCCCCAACCAATTCGCCGTTAATAAATAGGGGGATCGCACTAATATTCACATAGCTCCCCTTCCTAGGACTGTGAAGGACATTTTCTATGGGCTTTTTTTCCTGTAATACCTTCATCAAAAGTCCCGTTGGAAAAAATTCTTCCAGCTTTCTTCCAACGATCTCTTCTGATTTTACGCCATAGAGCTTCTCCGCTTTACCGCACCATAGTACCACAGTCCCCTCTTTATCCACAACACATACCGCTTCATGGAGGTTATCTAAAATATACCTAAAGGTTTCCCGCATTTCATCAACTTTAAGATATACCTTGTCTAGTATATCCTTTACCCTGATTACGCCAATCAATCGGTTATCCTCTAATACAGGGAGTCTGCCTATGCCTTTCTGCTGCATTAAATTTCTGGCATCCAAAGCTTTTGCCCTGCTTTCGATACACACTACATTTTTGATCGCATACTTTATTATTTTGTCTTCAAAACTATTCTTGCCCGGAATATCTTTCATTCCCTTAATAAAATCAGTAAAGCAGACCATACCCATGATATGGCCCTTTCTGTCTAGTATAAGGACTTCGTCCGTATTTCCCCTTAACATTTCTCCTATAGCTTCCCTAAAGGATGTATCTTCATTGACGGTTACTAAATCTGTTCCCATGATATCCACTACAGTATAGTCATCCAGCTTTTCTAAAAACATAAAATCCTCCCTGTATAGATACGGCATTTGTATTTTAATACCTGATCAAACCCATTATGATAAATTAATGAATATTATTTATGTTCATTAAAGACTTCTACTTTAAGTTATTATATAGATGTGTAACTGAAAAATTTGACATTCAGCGGAACGGCACAGGAGCCGTTCCCTACGTAAACCTCAATAGACATGTAGGATCGACGCCCTCGTCGGTCCGAATATTCATTAGGATTCTCAGTCACATATCTATATAGTAAGAACAAAATCATTCTATAACATATATTAAAAACTTTCTACAACTATCTTAAGAATTCATGTGGTAAATTTGATCTATTTTCAAACTATTTTTACAAATAAAGTCCATATAGATTTACGCCAGTACAATGAAAGATAAATGGAGGGGACGACCCATAGGCGTCAACTCAATCCAATTATTTCCAAATAAACCTTAGAAGCATGTCATTCTGAGCGTTAGCGAAGAATCTTATAGAACATAAGCAAGATTACTTTTGATTATCAGAATATATCATCTAGCTTAAAGATCCTTCGACTCCGTTTTACTCCGCTCAGGATGACAAATTACGGGTTAAGTTGACGCCTAGCCTATCGGTCTGCCCCTACAAAACAACATCTTGTTGTAGACGCGTAAATCTATACAGGAGATTATGCTGTAAAAACTGTTAAAGGCTGCTTTCTTAAGCAGCCTTAAGCTGAAACATATCAATAATGTGTTGTCAGTTATCTGTTATCTTCATCAAATAAACCTGCCGATTATCATCTCAGGATCGATCTATATAATGCTTCTTCATTTCCATCATGTGGTAATCCTAATGCTGCTCTGATATAATTATCCTATAATCATTTGGAGGGGTGTTTTCATATGAACTGGGTATTACTGTTTTTACCGGCATCAGTATCGGTTTTAGTGCTTTATGTATTAAACCGAATATTTAACTATAAGATTAAGCTGATTCACTTATTGGGAAGCAACCATTATAAAGGAATCCTCCTAACTACGATGCTGATCATAGCTTATACCTCGATCATTAAATATGATATTGACCCCTTTAGGAATCCTATGGGCATATCTCTGTTCTGGTCCTATTTGTATTTAGTAAGTGTTCAGGAAATCGACGGAACAAATTGATATATCCTTCATCAAATCTTAAAAACCGCAACGGATGCCGATAATACATTCACCATCTCGTTCAAATCCTGGATAGATGCGCTGATTTCCTCCATGGAGGCTGTCTGTTCTTGAGCTGAAGCACTAATTTGCTGTGTGGCAGCGGCTGTTTGCTGAGATACTGCAGCTACGTTTTTGATCGAATCCAACACACTATCTTTTAATTTATCTATAGAAACAATATCTCTATCTAAAGCTTCTATTTGTTGAGCTACTTCTTCTACAGAGGTTTTCATTTGATCAAACACTTTTTTTGTTTGTTTTAGTGTATAGGATGCATTTTGTACGACCACCTTGTTCTGTGTCATCGTACTGCTTCCATTCCCAATCACGCCTATGATCTCAGTAATAATGTCCTGTATATTTTTTGTAGCGCTGGATGACTGTTCTGCCAGCTTTCTAATCTCATCGGCTACCACAGCAAAACCTCTTCCATGTTCCCCAGCCCTTGCTGCCTCTATGGCTGCATTTAAGGCCAACAAGTTTGTCTGGCTTGCTATAGAACCAATTGTTTCTACGATCATACCAATCGATTTCGACCGCTCTGCTAAAGATTCAATATTCCCTCCTACAATTTCGGTCGTTTGTGCGTTTTCCTCAAATACGCTTTCTAATTCCTTTATTGAACCCATTCCAACTTCATTTTCATTCCTCATACTTGCGGTGTTGTTTAGTGCAACAGTCATATTCTGAGCCATATTTTCAACCTTTTCAGCCAGGTCATCTGTAATTTGCACATTATTGTCCATTTCTGATGCTTGGTTGGTAGCCCCTGCTGCGATTTCCTGGACGGCTCTTGATACTTCTTCTGTTGAAGCACTTACTTCTTCTACAGAGCTGGCAATCATTCCAAAGGTATCCTTTAGCTTTATGGTAATATCCTTTGTATTCTGTACCAGGTTTTGAATATTCTCTGTCATCTTATTAAAATTCTCCGATAATGTCCCAATTTCATCCTTTGTATTGACTTCCAGCCGAACCTGCAAATCCCCATTACCCGCTTGCTCCATAGCTTTTGTCAGTGTGTTTAGGGGTTTGATAATTTGTCTGTTTACCAGAATAAAAATGATTACCGCCGATAAAATGACAGATACGGCCAAAACAATTCCCATGCCTATTCTTAGAGAGTTGAGAGGTTTAATAAACTCTTCTGTAGGTATGCCTATTACTACAATATAATCCTTGATTTTATTAAAAACTGTATATCTTTCAGAATCATTATATACATAGGTTAAATTTCCATTCTTTGTAGCAAGGATGGTTTTCCCCCAATCATAGTCATTTAGATTTAAACCTATGGTTTGTCTGTTTTTATGGATTTTAATGATGCCATTTTCATCTACTATATAACCATACCCGCTGTCACCCACCCTTACCTTGTCCAATAGGCTCTGCATATCCACATCGCCTCTTTCCAGCATCGCCGATGCTGTTTCTAGTTCTGCTTCCGCCTGAGTGTACAGCTGATCCAATATAATGCTCTTTGCTCTATAGTAGCTTGTAACTCCTAATGTGCTAATTCCGACTATAATTACCATCAATACTGGTAACAATATTTTTGTCTTTAGTTTCATAAGTTTTCGACCCCCTGTTGTTTTATTTTATGAAGACTTTCTAAGCTTTTAACCTCCTTAAATCAGCTGACCCAATCCCTTTGTAAAAGTACATTTCGTGATGGTCCTTATTCCTACTCCCCCTATAGTCATTTATGTAGGAAACAATCTGTAGTATATATACCATCTATAACTTTAAGATAAACCTGGTATTTTCTTGCATAAACCACTAATAACTACCATTGGCGATATCTTCTTGTATTTGTTTTTTTACATACTCTCTGATTGCTTTTTCATTGCGTCCTACTGTATCTACATAATATCCTCTGCACCAGAAATGTCTATTTCCATACTTGTATTTTAAATTTGCATGCCTATCAAATATCATTAGTGAGCTTTTTCCTTTCAAATACCCCATCACACTGGATACACTGTATTTAGGTGGTATTGCTATCACCATATGTACATGATCTAGACATGCAGTTGCTTCCAATATTTCTACACCTTTTTGCTCACATAACTTCCTTAAAATCTTTCCTATATCACTTTTTATCTTTCCATAAATCGCTTGTCTTCTGTATTTTGGAGCAAACACTACGTGATATTTACAATTCCATGTGGTATGTGCTAAACTGTTCTTATCCATTTCGGATACCTCCCTCTATTATCTTTAAATTTCTCTGTATTTCTCACTAATTCTTAGAATTTCACTTTTTAAAAAGAGAACTTTTCACGGATATTTAGCATTATGATGCTTTATTGCCTAAGATTATCGAAAAATGGGTAGCTTTAATAAACTGCGTCCTTTCTTCAGTTTATGACGGCTCTGTTTCTCCACATAATCTCAGGTGGCATACCCTCCCATGTCTCGCTGGCTCGTAGCCTAAATTCCTTCGTCCTGCCTATCCGTGAGGTGGATGTCGACTATGCTCCTTTGCCGGGTCGTCTTTGCGCCCTCCTGGTATATATTCCTGTCGACTATCAGCTCTCTTT
>NZ_FQZV01000050.1 GCF_900142145.1 Geosporobacter subterraneus DSM 17957
CATCCGCTTAAAGTTGATCAAGATTGCATCAAAGATAATCCGATCAGCAAGATATATTACATTCAAACTTTGTAGCAGCTGCCCATATAAAGAGGAATTCTACGAAACCTTTGAAAACATAAGGCGACTCCCAAAGTTTGAATAGCAAAAACAGTGAACCTTGGCAATTTCAAAACGGGAAAAATAACCCAAAAACAACTATTACGGGATAAGTCTACCCTTTTTTAGGAACTTTTTCCTTTATATAGATTTTTAAAACTGATAAAACTCAATTTTGAGGGTCTAAATTCATTTTTTAGATCTTCATGAATAATTCAGGTGTAATATAATAAAACAAATTGGTCGGATGTCCGAATTAACAAGTAAGGAGCTATGCCATGAATAACGAAATGGAAAAAGCGAACCAATCCCAAAAAATATTACTTGCTGCATTTGAGTGTATTTCATCAAAAGGTTATGCAAATGTATCATTACGAGATATTGCCGATGAAGCAGGGGTGGTTCTAAGCCAGCTTAACTACTACTATAAAAATAAGGAGGGGTTGTTTACAGAGGTAATAAATATGATGATGCAGAAGTATCTGCAGGAAGTAGAAAGTCATTTAAGTAAAGGAACCACTGCCAAAGAAAAAATATTATCACTTATTATGTATTTTCAGGAAATGCTAGACGAAAATCCTAAGCTTTTCAGACTATTGTATGACTTTACCAGTATGGCACTCTGGTCCGCTTCATTTGGTAAACTGCTCCGCAGCCTGTTTGAAGATTTAGCAAACTTAATAGAAAAGCATGTCCTGAATAATATACCTGCAAAAAGCAATTTACGGGGCTATACCCCTAAATCCATCGCCCGAATGCTTTTTGGTGCGATGTTTGGAACTGCCATACAGGTCATTTTAGACCCTCAAGAAAAAAAACTGCCTGAAGCGTTAAGGGCAATCGAATTAGTATTTGAGTAAAAATATGAAAGGAGACATCATTTATGTCAAATCTGTTAGAAAAGTCATTCAATATGGGGTTAGGGCTCTTTGCATACTCAAGAGAAAAAATTGAGAATATGGTGGATGAGCTTGTTAACAAAGGCGAAGTTGCCAGAAAAGATGCACAGGGGTTTGTCAGCGACCTTGTAAAAAAAGGTGAGGAACAGCGGGAAGAATTAAAGAAAATAATCAGGGATGAAATCAAAGATTCTTTGGATCTAAGTAATCTTGTCAAAAAAGATGACATAAGAGAAATACTGCGTGAAGAGCTTTTGAGTGTGATAAACGATGAAGGAATCGCCAGAAAAGAAGACATCAGCAATCTTAAGAAAAGCTTGAATTCAAAGTAATAAATTTGTTTATATTTACCCTTTAGAACTTTTTTGTAGCGTTGTTAGTACGGACGTCCGATTATTGTTAAAAAATTATCAGAAGGTAATGCACGGAAAGATTGAAGGCTGAAACAAGGTCAGAAATTTAATAATAGGATGAAAAGGGGTTATATTCATCTGTGAGAAGCGTAGGAATTTTAGGATATGGATATTACCTGCCCGATTTGGTCTTAACCAACCACGAACTGGCCGGGCGTTTCGGGAAAACCGAAAACTGGATAGAAGAAAGGACGGGGATAAAAGAAAGAAGGATAACCGAATTCAACGTAGCTACATCGGACCTGGCTGTAAAAGCTGCGTTATCAGCGCTTGATAGAGCAAGCCTATCGCCGGGAGATATTGATTTGATTATCGTTGCTACCACAACACCCGATATGATATTCCCTTCAACTGCGTGTCTGATTCAACATGGGATAGGTGCATGCAACGCAGCAGCATTCGATGTTTCCGCAGCGTGTACCGGGTTTATGTATGGGCTGGACATTGCCGTAAATTATGTATCATCGGGGCAGTATAACAATATACTCTTGGTTGGGGCTGACACCTATTCAAGAATTACTAACTATGATGACCTTACCACGAGCATTCTATTCGGTGATGGAGCAGGTGCGGTTATCGTAGGGGAAGTACCGGAGGGTTTTGGCACCCTGGGAAGCATAATGGGTGCGGACGGTTCAGGGGCGGATTTGCTAAAGATACCGGCAGGAGGTTCAAGACTGCCTCTGACTCATGACCTTTTAGACGGCAGGTTGAATACAATCGCCATGAACGGTAGAGAAGTTTTCCAGTTTGCAGTAAGGATTTTTGAAAAGATGATAAAACAGGTTGTTGATAAAACAGGGGTGGGACTGGAGGATATAAGCTTAATAATACCCCACCAGGCAAATAAACGGATACTGCTCTCCGTTTCGGAAAGACTGAAAATGCCCCCGGAAAAGATGTATTGCAACATCGAATATTACGGCAATATGTCTTCGGCTTCCATACCTGTCGCTTTGTCCGAGGCATGTAACAATGGCAAAGTTAAAAAAGGCGACATATTGCTGTTAACCGGATTTGGAGCAGGCTTAACCTGGGGAGCCAGCCTGATGAAATGGTATGACTGAAATCGGGTTACAATAGAATTAAAGCTACAAAAAATACTGGAACAGGCTGTGATATAATTGGTTGTTATTAGCCGCTACAGACATATTAAGAGGTACAGGCAGATTATCCTGGTATTTGCCAGGCATGGCTTTGGTACGCTTATCGATCAACTGGGGATCTTTGACTACCTCAATATAAAAATTAAGAAAAGATTCGGGAAGGACAAAGATGAGAATAGTAATGAAAAGCTTTCAATCGGCGAACGTTTGAGGCTTTCGCTGGAGGAACTCGGCCCGACATTTGTAAAGCTTGGTCAGATAATAAGTACAAGGCCAGACATTCTTCCTCCTGACGTAATTGCAGAACTCGAAAAGCTGCAGGATGCCGTCTCTCCTTTTCCCTTTGAGGATGTAAAGTCCCTGATAGAAAGTGAATTTGACGACAAGCTTCAAAATATCTTTAAGGAATTTAACGAGATACCCCTGGCAGCTGCATCCATGGCCCAGGTGCATCTTGCCCGGCTGAACTCAGGCAGAAAAGTGGTAGTAAAGGTGCAAAGGCCGGGGATTGAACGGAATATATACCTGGACTTAAAGGTACTGGCAGACCTTGCATCCTTTATCGATAACCACACCAAATTCGGAAAGCTTTACGACTTTACCAAAATGGTACAGGAGTTTGAAAGCACACTAAAAAATGAACTGGATTTCAGGTTCGAGGGGGAAAATGCTGAAACATTCAAGGAAAACTTCTCTAAAGACAAAGGTGTTAAAGTGCCTGATATTAGCTGGATTCATACGACAAGGCGTGTACTCACGATGGAGTATATAGAGGGAATACGCCTTAACGATTTTCCTGCACTGGATAAGGCCGGGCTGGATCGAAGAGTAATTGCCAGAAATCTTGCGGTATCAATATTCAACCAGATTTTAAGGGATGGTTTTTTCCATGGAGATCCACACCCGGGCAATATTATGGTCATGCCCGGTAATGCGATTGTTTTCCTGGATTTGGGGATGGTAGGCAAGCTAAATGAAGAGCGCAAAGCCCAGTTTTTAAAAATGCTGATGGGAATAGCTTTTAAGAACAGCAGGTTGATTATACAGGCTATTGTTGGACTGGATGCCATGACACACCATATAAATATCAAAAAACTTGAAAAAGAAATTGATATTATGCGGGATAAATACCTGTCGGTACCTTTGAATGAAATAAAGGTAGGTGAAGTGTTCAACGAGATTTTCAATCTCGCATTTTCTTATAATATAGTGATTCCCGGCGAGTTTACGATGCTTGCAAAATCCCTTGTTACACTAGAAGGGTTGGTTGAAAAGCTTGATCCGGAGTTGAATGTCCTGGAAATTTCAGAACCTATTGCAAGGAAACTTATGTTCAAGACATTTTCCCCTGAAAAAATTGGCAAGGAAGTTTTTGGCGGAGTATTGGATTACGGAAGCTTATTAAGAGAATTCCCCTCCTTTTTGCTCAATTTTTTAAGGAAAATGGAAGATGACGAATTCACCATGCAGTTTAAAATGAAAGGTATTGAACGCATTGAAAAACGAATAGACAGGATTTTTACCAGACTATCCTTCAGTATCATACTGCTGGCTGTCAGTATAATAATTGCAGGAATTGTTGTAGGTTCAGGGATGAGTGCCCATACCGGTGCAGAAATATATGTTCTTAATATAACTGTCTTAAAGGTAGGCTTGGTTATAGCCGGCATAATGATTGTCGGTCTGATCCTTTCAGTGCTCAGGTCAAACCGCTTTTAAGGACTGCATTATAAATGAAAGGGGTATAGAAGTGTGAGTGGATTTTCAGATTTGGTGTTATTCTTTGCAATATATTCTTTTTTAGGTTGGTTAATGGAAACAATATTTGCAAGCATAAACGAAAGAAAGCTAATCAATAGAGGGTTTTTAACCGGTTTCTTTTGCCCGATCTATGGATTTGGCGCTATACTGATTGTTCAATCTTCAAAGTGGGTTACCGTTGTTTTTGAAGATTATTCGACATCATTATTCATAAGCATATTGTTTTCGATTCTTTTGGTTACTGCATTGGAGTATATCACAGGATTTGCTTTAGAGAAAGTTTTTAACTGCAAATGGTGGGATTACAGCAATAATGTTATGAATCTTAAGGGATATATATGTTTGCAATATTCACTTCTCTGGGGTATACTGGCATTTTTTTTGGTACAGGTGGCACATCCTGCTCTTTCAGAACTGGTTTTTTCCGTACCTGTGTCAACGAAGGGCTATATTGCAACGCTTATAATCCTGTACTTCCTGACGGATACCGCGAAGTCTGTACTTGATGCCCTGGATTTAAGAGAAGTGATTATTAATTATTCGAATTTACCGGTCAATAAATATTATGAAAAGATCATTAAATATAAAAGGTTTTTCCTTGCATTCCCCCGGCTGTTAATTTTAAATGCAGGTATTTTAAACCGTGATATAAGGAGCATTTTGAATGATAGAATTGATAAAATCAAAGTTGAACTTAAGAGCAGATTCCTCCCATGAGGAAGAATATAAAGAATGTATTAGTGATCTGATTCAACATGAGATGGTAGATTCAATGAAAAATTTTATACAGCATGGTGATATAAACTGCCTTGAGCACAGCCTATTTGTGTCATACATCAGCTATCTGGTATGCAGGCAGCTGGGATTTGACTACCGTTCAGCAGCCAGAGGTGGGCTACTGCATGACTTTTTCCTGTATGACTGGCATACAGGAAAGCCGTATAAAGGACTGCATGGATTTATTCATCCTCATATTGCATTACAAAATGCAAACAAATATTTCAATTTGAATGACAGAGAAAAGGACATCATACAGAAGCATATGTGGCCTTTAACCATAAGATTGCCAAGGTACAGGGAAGCTTTCGTTGTGCTGCTGGCAGATAAATATTGTGCATCTATGGAGATTGTCAAATTTGGCAGCGGGAAAAATGTTCATAGATTAAAAGAGATATTAGAAATATGAATTTACAAATATGTTTTATGTAAAAATGCTGTAATGTGCGAAAGAAGGTGTATGATGCTTGACTTTATTGCAATTCCCATGGGATATGTGTTGAAATTTATATATGATATGCTTGCGTTTAAAAATTATGGTATTGCAATCATACTGTTGACGGTTATGGTAAAAACACTTTTACTACCACTTTATATAAAGCAGTATCATTCAACATCAAAGCTTAGCGAAATTCAGCCTCAAATGCAGGAAATACAAAAGAGATATAAAAACGATAAGGAAAAGCTGAATGAAGAAATGATGAAACTTTACCAGGAAAATAAAGTAAACCCTGCTGGCGGCTGTTTGCCGCTGCTGATTCAGATGCCTATTCTTTTTTCATTATATTATGTAATCTCACAGCCTTTGAGGTATATGGTTGGAAAGTCACCGGAAACTATTTTGCACTTATTCGAAAAAATACCGATAGGTCCCGATAGAATATCAAATATACGTGACTTGAGCATTATCACTTACTTCGGGAAGCATACGGAGGAATTGGCAAGTGTTAGTCAAATGCTAAAAAAAGAAGAATTGCTTAATATGAATTTTCTTGGTATTAACCTTGGGGCAATTCCTACATGGAATTATCAAAAGCTTTTTGGAGATGTTGTAGGTGCACAAAATCTAATTTTGCTTCTAATTCCAATATTATCAGCAATTACGACCTATATCTCTGTTAAATATTCTATGCAGCAAACACCTCAGACAAGTGATAACCAAATGCAAGCATCCATGCAAAAAAGCATGATGTGGGTGTCTCCTGTCATGACCGCATTTATTTCTTTCAGCGTACCTGCCGGTCTGGGCCTTTACTGGATTGTGGGAAATATTTATCAGATAGCCCAGCAAATGTTTATGAACAGGTTTGTTATAAAAAAGAATGTGAAGGTGGAAGTGGAAAATAAAGAGGTGAAGGAAAGGAAAAACTCCGGTGGACAATCTATTAGGACGCATCAACGTGCCAAGTGATATCAAAAAACTGAATAGAATGCAATTGAAGCAATTGGCGGAAGAAATCAGAAAGCTTCTGATAGGATCAGTATCAAAGACGGGAGGTCATCTGGCTTCAAATTTGGGTGCAGTAGAGCTTACGATTGCACTCCATTTTATTTTTGATTCTCCAAAGGATAAAATTATATGGGATGTTGGACATCAGTCCTATACCCATAAAATTCTTACAGGCAGAAAGGAAAGATTCGGTACACTCAGGACGCTAAATGGCATCTCCGGCTTTCCCAAAGCAAGTGAAAGTGAGCATGATATTTTTAATACCGGGCACAGCAGTACCTCCATATCTGCTGCACTGGGTCTTGCAAAGGCAAGGGATATTAAAAACGAAAACTACTCCGTTATTTCAGTAATCGGAGATGGTGCCCTAACCGGAGGAATGGCTTTTGAAGCATTAAATGATGCCGGAAGGTCATTGAACAACTTGATTGTAGTCCTTAATGATAATAATTTTTCCATAAGACAAAATGTTGGAGGGCTTTCAAAGCATTTGGCGCAAATAAGGACAGAGCCCGCTTATTTCAAGTCAAAAGAGCTATTGGAACAGGCTTTTAACAGAATACCAGGTATTGGTGAGCCTCTTGCCGAAGGCCTGAACAGAATTAAAGGTGCAATCAAATATATGATCATGCACAGGACCTTGTTTGAAGAGCTTGGGTTTAAGTATTTCGGTCCTATAGACGGACATGATTTGAATGAGCTTATCGATATCTTTTCAAAGGCTAGGTTTATAAAAGGGCCTGTGCTGATTCATGTCCGTACCCAAAAAGGGAAGGGCTACGGGCCGGCGGAGGAAAAACCCCATGCTTTCCACAACGTATCCTCTTTTGAAATACGGTCCGGTGAAACATTGAATGATAAAAAAGATAGCTATTCGGCTATTTTCGGGAAAGAAATGGTGAAACTTGCCGGAGAAGAATGCAAACTCGTAGCCATTACCGCTGCGATGCCGGACGGTACGGGACTCAACGAGTTTTCCCAAAAATATCCGAAAAGATTTTTTGATGTGGGCATTGCTGAACAGTATGCCGTAACATTTGCGGCCGGCATGGCAAAAAGCGGACTTAAGCCTGTTTTCGCAGTATATTCATCCTTCCTGCAGCGGGCTTATGATCAAATTCTTCACGATGTTGCAGCGCAGAATTTGCACGTGACATTTGCTATAGACAGGGCTGGCGTTGTAGGTGAGGATGGAGAAACACATCAGGGAATCTACGACTTGTCATACCTCAGTCATATACCTAATATGTCTATTCTTTCTCCATGCGATTACAGAGAGCTTAAACAGATGTTGAGATATGCTGTCATGGAACATAATGGACCTATTGCAATAAGGTATCCCAGAGGAAAAGGCAAGGTTGTATTATCAGATATTAAAGACCCGGTAACCTGGCATAAAGGGATAAGAATTTGTAAGGGTACTGATGTTACCATTGTTACGGCCGGGAATATGGTGGAAACCTCCCTTCAAGTAGCGGCGACACTAAAGAATGAGGGAATTTCCGTTGATTTAATTAACGTTAGATTTCTGAAGCCCCTGGATGAAGAATTGATCATCGGTTCCGCAACGAGAATAAAGAAAGTAGTGACAATTGAGGATCATTCTATAATCGGAGGACTTGGAAGCAATGTTTTGCAGCTGTTAAACAGGTATGAACTTAATATTGAGATTAAAATGTTTGGCTTTCCGGACCACTTTATCGGGCAGGGTACGCGAAGCGAGCTATTCAGGATATATAAGCTTGATGCGGATTCCCTGATTCACGGAATTTTACGACTGCTGAGAAAAAACAAATTAATATTGAAAGACAGTGTACATGGTGTTTATTTGGGCAATAGATCAAAACTCAAATAGAAGGGAAAAAGTGTTATGGACATTCATCTAAAAAAAGGCATAATAGAGATTTGCATTTTAGCAATTTTATTTAGTAAGGATGCTTATGAATGTGAACTGAGCATGACACTTCAAGATGCGTTTGAGACATCGGAAATTATAATATATTCTCTGTTAAAAAAAATGCAAAAAGAAGGATTTATTAAAAGTGGTATAAAAGAAACCTCCAACAAAACGATGCTGAAATTTTACGGCATTACATCCGAAGGGAAAGATCAATTTGAGAACCTGAAGTATGAGTGGTATGAATTAAATCAAGCTGCAAAGCAATTTATAGATAGATTTATAGTCTAGGCTAAACAGCTTTTAGATTAATAATTAATAATTATAAGAAACAGCCGAGGTAATATTTTAAACGCTGCAAATGTACTTACGGTATTTAGGCTTTCATTGGTACCTATGTTTGGATTTTTTTACATATGGGAAACTGTCCATTAGCGGTATTATGGGCAATTATGCCCGGCTTGGGGAGAGGAGGTTTATCATGTCGGATTCAAACATTACCAAGCTGGCACTTGCCAATTCCTTAAAGGGACTTATGGCAAAGAATGCCTTCAACAGGATCTGCGTGAGCGATATTGTTGAAAATTGCGGGCTGACAAGGCAAGCATTTTATTATCATTTCAAGGACAAGTATGATCTTATGAACTGGATTTACTATACCGAAACCGCCCGCTTGATAAGCTCCTATAACACGGTAGAGCATTGGATGGACGGTCTGGTGGATTTGTGTAATTATATGCGGCAGAACAAGGCGTTTTATATTAACGCGCTCAATACAACCGGACAAAATTCTTTTCAGGAATATCTACATGATTACATCCGGGATATCTCGATATCAATAATAGAAAACCTTCAAAATGCAGAATTTGAAGAAGAAAAATGGGGATTTATTACCGAATTTATATCTACTGCTTTTGTCGGCATGATTGTACGATGGGCCAACAAGGGTATGAAAGAGGAACCGGCGGAGTACGTAACGAAAATTCGCAGCATTTTTGACGGAAGTATTTTTTGCGAACTTGAAAGCCTGAGCCAAAAGGTATCTGCGGAAAATCCGGCAGAATCGGAATAAAGCTATCGGACGCACATTTTTTTGAATTATATTTGTATGAGAACGGCATTGCTTGTAAAGAATTCTAAATTGGAATAGGAGCAGGTGATATGAAAAATATTATAGATTATACAAAAGTAATGGAAGATACTTTTGAAAATAGACAATTCAATGCTGTTGACAGCCTGGTGTTATCCCAATTGGCGTATTTGTATTACGATGGCGTCGTCCCCGGCTTATCGGATATTTCATCGCCAGTGCCGATCCAGGAAGTTGCTGCTATAGAGAATCCTGATACATTATATCAAGATGTGAGGGATCGCAAAAGCAACCGGCAACTGCTCTTTGCGTTCGCAAACAGTCCGCGGTTTCGTGACACGAAACTGGCTTTTTATGTGAATCAAATAGATAACACGGCAGAGAAGCAGTTCTCCGCCGTCACCTATCTTCTGAGCGATAATTCAGCATACATTGCTTACCGAGGCACCGATGCAACCTTTGTCGGATGGAAAGAGGATTTTAATATGGCGTTCACAAGCCCCATTCCGTCGCAAGACGAAGGCGTTGCATACTTGAATGCCGTTGCCGACAAAATTTCATGCAAATTAAAAATTGGCGGGCACTCAAAAGGAGGAAATATTGCAGTCTATTCCTCTATAAAATGCCGCCGGTCGGTTCAGGACAGGATCACACATATCTTTGATCATGATGGACCCGGATTCAAGGATGAGGTCTTTCAAAGCGACGGCTATTTGACAGTAAAGGATCGAATCCGCAAAACCATGCCGCAGTCCTCCGTGATTGGGATGCTTTTGCAGCATCAGGAAAAGTATTCCGTGGTGAAAAGCAACCGCATCTGGCTTATGCAGCACGATCCCTTTTCATGGCTGATTGACAGTGATGATTTTGAATATATTTCGTCGATCACCAAAAGCGCGCTCTATATGAATGAAACACTGAACCAGTGGGTTAACTCCCTGAACGACCAAAAACGGGAGCTATTTGTGAATACTCTGTATAATGTGATCAAAGCAACAAATGCTACGACATTTTATGACCTGATGGGAGATTGGCAGAAAAGAGCTTATGCCGTGCTTGGTGCAATGAAAGAAATTGATGATGAAACAAGAAGGTTTCTGTTTCAGACCATACGCTCACTATTTATTTTAGCTATGAAGAACATTCGGGAAATAAGAAAACATGACCTAATTTTATGAGCGGTTATTGCCTGGATATGTACCGGCATACCTTAGGAAAATTCCATGATTACATACGGATTATCCTGTGAATCAAGCAGAAGCACATACCAATTCGCTGAAGGTGCCTTTATCATTTGGGGATACAACAGATCACCCAGTTTTGCAGGCCTCTTATATTCGATTCTTAATCTTTTGATTCCGAAATTCTCCGGCAAAAGTTCCAGTGCAGCCTCAACATATTTCACATTGTTCATATGGTGATATATATCGATATCATTGCGTTTGACTGTAACAGCATCCATACGCTGACCTGGCATATCCGGGAGAATAATCTTTTTATCCAGATACTCCATATCAATTTTCTCGTCGAAGGTAACCTTGTCAATTTCACTTTGCGGCAGCCTTACCATTCTACCTGTACCCAGATTTACAAATGCTCCGAGGCTCCATGTCAGCAGACAGGACAGGCCGTTTTCACCATATAGGACCGTATTCCGATAACCAAAGAAACTCTGGCATGCAAAGATACTGGTTTTCACAGTAATCTTTTCGCCGCATACCGGCAGCCGTATAATATCCACCTGCCTTGATAAGACAAACATACCTAGATTGTTCCCGACAAGAAAGTCTCGGAAAGAAGGCTCTGATTCCAGCCATAACAATGAACAATCCTGAAGGATGTCCATAGCTCCCGTAAGCTTCATAGTTCCGTTACTGCCTGTACGGCTGGCACAAACACGATCTTTTATTTCATACAAGTCAAAACCACTCCCCCATTTACTGTTTGAAAAAAATGCATTTTATCATTATCATAAAGGTATCATAGAAGTTAAGAGAGCTGGCCTCGCAGCAAGCCCCTTTTGCTTGATATCTATCGATATGCTTTATTGCCTCAAAACAGGATCAGAAGCTTGTGCAAAGCCGCGTGCTCTGAAGTATTTCAAAAAGCGATTTTGTAACCACATCTTTTGCTTTGATGTATTCACAATAAACCCTTTCTGCCAGGTTAATCGCTGTGTAACCATTGCCGGAGAGGATTTTTTCACTGATAATACGCATATCCCGGAACCATTCCAGCGTAATTAATGGTTGCCCTTTTTCCCCTCTTTCTTTGCACGCAAATGCATGGACTGCGTCCCTGCATGTATCCGGGACGCCGTTTTCGGCGATGTATGTTCCAAACAGATTGCCAAGGCTGATCGCAGAGCGAATATACTCCGGGGCTGTCACTTGTTTTATCGTATTCTCGCTATAGCTTACATGAAAGCCATATAGGCAACGGTTTTGCTTTAATAACCGGAATGCGTTTACATCGCTTTCACAGCTGAAATCCATGTTTGTCACCTGCACGGAAACCATCGCATTATGGATTTTACCGAGAAATTCGGCAGTTTGCTCCAAAATTAAGCCGGAAGGCACTTTCAACACGAATAAGCATTCTTCAAACCGTTTTGCGATTTCGCATATGGAGAGAATATCGTCTTTTTCGTGCGGACAGATGATATAGCTGTAAATGCCTAATTCCTTGCCTTCCCCGATAAGATGCTCCATCTGATGAAAAATAGCAGGATCTGATTCAGAAATATCAAAAATGAGGAGCCATGGAAGCATAAATCCTAAATCCTCCCGCCTTTTTTTTAGTTTATTGGCTCCATAGATCAGACTGCTGTATCCCAAATTCAAGCCGACTTTTTTTATCGTATCGTTATCAACATCGGAAAGAATCCTTGTGACCAGTGAATTATAGGGGTTTCTCGGGTTGGCAATTACCTTTTGGGCGGTAGAAAAAAACCACTTCTGATTTTCACTTTTTGAAAACAGCAGGCCCAAATCAATCAGGTTTCTAATACTACGTCTTGTATTACCTTTCATATCTTCCATAGCTTTGCTAATAGCTATATTGATTGCCTGCCTCACCAACCTATGCTGCAACTCCAATATCAAACAACTCCTTCCTAAATAAGTACACTCCTAATATACTCTAAAATGAAGATGCACTCTATTTACAGATATCTGTTTGTGTAAAGATTCTTTACACAAGCTGTTTTTGTTTAATTACTCAGAATATGCGATATGGTAAACTTCATCATAGATAAATTTAGTTGGAGGTCATATTATGAACAAAATAATCAGTTCAACAGGTATGAAGCTGGCATATGCCTATTTAAATTCCAATCCTGAAAAAAATATCCCAAAACTTATGGATTGGATAGACCGTTTTGATAGAAACAACGAAATGGAAAGTCAGCGCAAGGCAATCCGCAAGATCATCGAAGATAAGGACAATAACTGGTATAAACTGATCCTCAGCATGTGGTCGGATATTAATCCTAAAGTGCGGAAGGCATTTTTCAATAATTTCATACTGAATGAAAACTTCACCGGATGGCCCATACAGGAGGCAAACCGGGAAAAGTACGGCTGCAACATACCATGGGCAATCTTGATGGACCCCACTGCAGCCTGCAATCTCAAATGCACCGGCTGCTGGGCAGCAGAATACGGTAAAAATTCTTCCATGAGCCTTGAAATGATGGACAGTATCATTAAACAGGGCAAACAACTGGGCGTGTATTTTTATCTGTATTCCGGCGGAGAACCCCTTGTCCGCAAAAAGGATATTATCACGCTTTGCGAGAAACATAGCGATTGTTTGTTTTCCGCCTTCACAAACGGCACGCTTATTGACGAAGATTTTGCCGATGAAATGCTGCGTGTCATGAATTTCGTACCTGCCATCAGCATTGAGGGCTTTGAAGATGCCACGGATTCCCGTCGCGGCAAGGGCACCTATCAGGGGGTCATCCGAGCTATAGAGATTCTCAAACGGAAAAAGCTGATCTTTGGTGCTTCCCTCTGTTATACCCGTTATAACACTGAGGTGATCGGCAGCGAAGAATTTTTTGATTTTATGATTGACAAAGGAGTGAAATTCGCATGGTTCTTTACCTATATGCCGGTGGGCGCGGATGCGGTCCCCGACTTGATGGTAACCGCCGACCAGCGTGAATTTATGTATCGCCAGATTCGTCACTTCCGTGAAACAAAACCTCTGTTCACCCTGGATTTCTGGAATGACGGCGAATATGCAGCTGGCTGCATCGCTGGCGGGCGCAGGTATTTGCATATCAATGCTAACGGGGATATCGAGCCATGTGCGTTTATCCATTATTCAGATTCCAACATTTATGAAAAAACCGTTCTTGAGGCACTGCAGTCCCCATTGTTCATGCAGTATCATATGAATCAGCCCTTTAACGATAACCATCTGCGGCCCTGCCCTCTGCTGGACAATCCAGGTAGACTGACAGAGATGGTAGAGGTGTCCGGTGCAGCCTCGACGGATTTTATCAAACCGGAGGACGTACACAGCCTGAGCTGTAAGTGTGTGAATACCGCAGAAAAATGGGCTGTGACTGCGGAAAGGCTTTGGACCGAATCACATGGTTGCGCCGATTGCGTGAAATGCGGGGGAGAGGCTCGAAAAGCTGCCGGTTGAAAAAAACTGGAGCTTTCTCCAGCCTGCACTGTATTCAAAAGCATAGATAAATCCTTCGGAGTAAAAATTTGTTCTGCAGAGAGGTAATAGGATGTTTGGTAAAAAAAGTCTGTCAAAAGTAGGTATACCATTACAGTCAAGGATTACGACAATTAGGACTATGCATTACCTAAAGGGATTTATTCTATGATTATAATATAACGAACGTACGAATTAGTATAAGGGATGAATCATTATGGCTATTCTTGTAAATTTAGAACACTTATTGCTGCAGCAAAAAATAAATTCCATCGGGTTAGCAGCAAAAATAAACATCACTAAGACAAATTTATCAATCTTGAAAACAAATAAAGCAAAACTAATCCGGTTCTCAACACTTGACTCAATTTGTAGAATATTGAATTGTCAGCCTGGTGACATACTAAAGTATGTGCCAGATAACGAAACTTCATAAAATATCTACTTCAATTAAAATAGATTTTAATTTTCATATGAATCAAGCACTAAGGGCAAACCTGCCGAAAGGCAGGGACGCAAAGCCATAGGGTCTACGGTGCTTACCGGCACTATGACAGCCTGGTTGCCGCAGAAAGAATATGTGTCTAAACCTGCCATTCTTAGCGGCAGGTTTTTTGTCTTTTTAGAGTAAAGGGTAAGCGGCTTTGCTGGTGAAAAATTGCAATATTTTAAACAGCAAGGCCGCTTGCTTATTTCGACATAAAATGACAGCGTTTTTGGGACATACCTATCCAGATCGGAGCTTTCATTTTGAGTAAGTGAGGTGCAGACAGATGAGAAATCAGACTCTGTTGAAGCGAAAAAAGTTAAAATAGCTCACCTCCGAAGGTATAAGGGTTATACCATTGTTGAAGTCGCCCATAACATGAAGGTACACCTTCCACCACCCTGGAATGACCCAGTGAGGCTGTTCTTTCTTCGATTTAATATAGCCTGCAAAGCCCAAAAAACCGCAATTTGCTTGCCGCAAATTGCGGTTTTTTCTTTGACAAAATATCTGTTTTTACAACCTTTTCCAAGCTTATATTACTTTTCTCTTTCAAAAAAAATTATAGAAGCGGACAAGCCTGGCTTTTCCGCGCTACTGCTATATTCCTCAGGCTGCCGTTCTCCTCCTCGAATTCTGGATTTTCAAAAAAATTCAGGATTCGGAGGAAATGAACGTGACAAATCATATTGATTGGGACGAGCTACTCAAAAGAGAGGACAAGCTCCTTGCCAATTCCGACCGCAAGCACCGGTATCATTTCAAGTCGATGGACAGCATGAGCGAAGAACTCCTGTTTCAGGAAAGCGTGTTAAAGTATCAGGAACATGAACCGGAAGCGGTAGAATCCGAGGACTTTATTGAAACCATAAAGAATGAAAAGCTGGCCAATGCACTGCGGCAGCTTACGCCTAAGCAGCGCAAGGCGTTGGAGCTTGCCTACTGGAAAGGCTATAAACATTGGGAAATTGCAACTGCTATGGGCTGCAAACGCAATACGGTAACAGAACTTCTGGCAAGGGCGCTGGAAAGGGTCAGCCGGTATATGGCTGATTAACCGTCCTGGGTGGGATAGTGCGTAAAAACACTGTCCCGCCTTTTTTGATGTAAAAAATATTTTAAAAATTTTTTTAAAATACGACCTTTTACCCTCTCCCATCTCCGATAGGTGAGGACCCTTTTGCACCTTGACAAATATCGGCGGTTTCGCCGACCATACCGGGATGTCGAGTACATTACCTTCCATGCTGCGCGCGAGGATCGCCGGCCATTTCCGTCCCACAAAGTAAATGACTTTTCGAGGGCACCGGATTGGGCCAGGCAGGAGCGTCCGCCCTTTTGTGTTTTCAGAAGGCCGGCAGCCAAAAGGCACGGGAGCCATAATGATACTTTCCGTAAAAGGACCAGCGAAAAGGCAGTAGCTGGGAAAGCATCGCTCCGGCTGGGATAGGCCGGAGGGAGCTTTCATGCGCGGCGGTTTACCGCTGCGGCTTGACATTACCCCCTGGCAGCGGAAAGAAATCCGCCGGGCACAAGCCCGCTTTTGCGAAGCAAAAGTGCTGAAACGTATCCGGGAAGCGAGGTCAAATAGGATACGAACATGCTTTACTGCTATGAATTTGCATTTTTGAAATATTGCCTGACGGCAGAGTTACTGCGGCGGAGCGAACGGATTGCTCCCTTATCTTTCTTGTGTGGAAGTCTGTTCCGCCGCACCACTCTGCCGCCAGTGAAAAAGGAGGGAAAGACCGTGCACTATGCTGCAATCAATGAGGTCAGCCGTGAAATACCGCCCGGTATTATACAGAAATACGGCGATTCGGCCCTCTTTACCGCCTATGGCTGTGTTTTGTTGGAGTGTGAAACCGGAAAAGGCTATACCTACCGGGCTCTTAACCTGAAAACCGGACGCTCGGCGGTTATACACCGCAGAACCAACCCCCTGATGATATCCGGCGTGGCGGCCATGACAGAGCGAATCCGGCTGTCACCTGTAGCCGGCAAGGGAAAATATGAAATTGACATGCCCCCTGGTGAAAATTTACTGCGGGAAAGCCTTGCGGATATCCAAAATCATATTTTTGAAGCCATCCTTCCCGAACATGGCTATGGTATCCGGGAAAAACAGATGGAGCTTGCCGCCCATATTCTTGAAGCTATCGGGCACCGTACCGTATCTCTGTCAGAGGCTGATGTGGGCACCGGCAAAACCCACGCCTATCTCATTGCTGCCGCCCTTGCCAAGCGGGGACGTGTCAATGACTTCTGGCTGCGGGGATACTACCCCGATCAGAGCTATGCTGCCAGCGCCTACATGCCTGTGGTGGTTTCCACCGCCAGCATTGCGCTTCAAAACGCCATCGTAAAAGATTACATTCCTGAAATATCTCGTATCCTGATGGCCCACGGCATTATCAAAACACCGCTGTCCTGTGTCCTGCGCAAAGGCCGGGAGCATTATGTCTGCGAAAAGAACCTGTGTGCGTATTACCGTGACGCGGACGAATCCACACAAGGGCTTCTGGCTCCCCTTTTCAAAAGGACAGCATCCATTGACCTGGCTGACGCGGAAGGGCTGACACCCTACATCAAACGCAGGATCGGCGTATCGGGACGCTGCGATGAGAATTGCCCATATTATAACGATTGCAGGTATTTACGCCATATGCGGCATGTCCAGTCCGGCGAGCATGATTTTCAGGTCTGCAACCACAACTATTTCCTGGCCGATGTCATTCGCCGCTCCAAGGGGCAAAGCCCCCTCATTCCTCATTACCAGGCAGTCATCATCGACGAGGCTCATAAGTTTTTACAGGCGGCCCGGCAGATGTACGGCGTGGAATTTGGAAGCCTTGCCATTCCGCGTGTGGTAGAGGACATTGGCTGCTTCACCTTCCAAAAGGGCGTCAGCAGTGCAATGGTACAGGAACTTGCCAGAAAGCTGATGGGTCAGAACCGGCGATTGTTTCAGCTCTTACTGGATAACATCCCTCCCGGTAGCCTGGAGGAGGAAACGGAACGCTATAAAACGGTCATGGATAAAACGGCTGCCCGGCACCTGCGGAATATCCGGAATATCGGCGGAGAACTTTCGGAGCTGCTGTCGGAGCAGATGCTGCTTCTTCGGTACAGAGGCCGCTGTTCTCAGATACGCTTTGAGCTTTCCCTTATCCGGGAACAGGCCGGTGTGCTGGAAAAGTATGATGAACTGGTTTACTGGCTGGAAAGGCCGGAGGAAAGATATCCGGCACAAACGGATAAAGAGCTTGAGACCCTGCTGTGCGCCATTCCAAAGCAGTTGAGCGATATGCTGTACGCTGATCTCTGGAGCAGCGGGATTCCCGTTGTCCTCACTTCGGGTACGCTGTCGGCAGCCGGGAGCTTTGAACATATCAAGCGTAAGACGGGCCTTGACCGGGTGAATTCTTTAATGGAAACCAGCAAGCCGTCCCCCTTTCGTCACCGGGAGAATATTCTTTTGTATATCAGTGAAATCGTCCCCTTTCCCAACAATCAGGACAATGAATATATAACTGCCGTAGCGGAGGAAGCCGGAAGGCTGATTCAGGCATCCCACGGCCATGCCGCCCTGCTGTTTACCTCCTATAAAGCAATGGATCAGGTGTTTGCGCTTTTGGAGCGCAAAGGTCCCTGCTTTCCCTTGTTCCGTCTTGACAGGGGAGGCATCAACGCCATTGATCGTTTCCGAAAGAGCGGAAACGGTGTATTGTTTGCAAGCGGTGCGCTGTGGGAAGGAATTGACCTCCCCGGCGATGTGCTTTCCCTGCTGATTATCGTCAAGCTGCCCTTTGCGGCGCCCGATCCCGTCAGCGAGTATGAACAGGCGCTGTACCCCAGCATGGAACAGTATAAAAACAGCGTACTGGTGCCGGAAATGATTATTAAGCTCAAGCAGGGCTTTGGGCGGCTCATCCGGAGGGAAACCGATACCGGCGTGGTAGCCCTGCTGGACTGCCGGGTGCGTGAAGGCGGCCCATACCGGACGCGGGTACTTAACGCCCTGCCCAACTGCCGCGTAACCTCCAACCTGGAGGACGTGGAAACCTTTATACAGAGCAAAAAAGGGCCGGATTACTTCGTGTAGTCCGGCTCCTATATCTCTTGCACTGAACGTATTCCCAACTTGGGAATATGTCGGACTATTTCAGAAAAGGAGGTGCAGGCCATGAATTCGGGAGCATGTAATGAGTTAGTGGACATACGGGACATCTCGGTAGATAAAAACCTTTCTAAAGAGGAACGGATTGCGGAATACGTCCGGCAGATCAAAGACCCTTACAACTTTAAATGCGGAAATTTCACCGTCTGGGTACGGTTTGCCGATAATGGCGTCACGCTGGAGGACTGCCTGCAAAGGCTTTTGACCGAATGAGAAACTTAAGCCCGCAAAATGGACTTTCTCCCCGTGTGGTGGTAATGTAGGCATTGGAAAAAGAATGAAACAAACAGAATGACACGGCAATGCCTGATCACCCTTTGATTTGCGGGGAAAGACCGTAACTTTTCAAAGGAGTGATTTCTATGTCTGAAAAACAGTACAAAGCTGTAAAATATATACGCCTATCCTATACCGATGACAAGAACAACGAAAGCGACAGTGTGGCAAACCAGCGCAAGCTCATAGACAGCTTCATTGAGGGCCACCCTGATATAGAAGCGGTATTGGAAAAGGTGGACGACGGCTGGAGCGGTATCCTCTTTGACCGCCCGGCTTTCAAGGAAATGATGACAGAAATTGAAGCTGGAAATATCAATTGTGTCATCGTCAAAGATTTATCCCGCCTGGGGCGCGACTACATTGAAACCGGGCGCTACCTGCGCCGCATCTTCCCCGCCTACGGGGTAAGGTTCATCGCCATCAATGACAACATCGATACCCTAAAGGACAGCGGCGACGATCTGGTGGTTTCAGTCAAAAGCATTATAAACGACGCCTATTGCCGGGATATCTCCGTGAAAACCCGCAGTGCCCTGTCCGTCAAGCGGAGCAACGGGGATTATGTGGGAGCCTGCACCGTCTATGGATACAAAAAGTCGGAGGAAAACAAAAACCGGCTGGAAATAGACGAATATCCGGCAGGCGTGGTACAGAACATTTTCAAGATGAAGCTGGACGGCATGAGTGCCGCCAGAATCGCGGACGAACTGAACAGCTGGGGCGTTTTGTCCCCGCTGGCATATAAAAAGGACCGGGGCCTGCCGCACCCCAAAGGCGGTTATGCGGATAAGCCTGATGCCAAATGGTCTGCCACGACGATCATCCGCATCCTGAAAGATGAAACCTACACCGGAATGCTGCTTCAGGGAAAACAGGGCACCTTCAACTACAAGCTGAAAGACCTGATTGACAAACCGGAAAGCGAATGGGTACGCACAGAGGATGCCCACGAGGCCATTATCCATAGACAGGATTTTGACCTGGTTCAGCGGCTGCTGCGGCTGGATACCCGGACATCGCCGGGAAGCGATGCGGTGCAGCTGTTCTCCGGCGTTCTCATCTGCGGTTGCTGCGGAAGCCGCATGACCCGCAAAACCGACCGTTACAAAGATGCGGTTTATCACTATTACTATTGTCCCACGGGAAAGAAAGGCGGCTGTAAATCTCCTGCCAGAATCAAGGAAAGCGAACTGACAGACTGTGTATTGGAAAGCCTGAAAGCCCATATCCGAAATGTCGCTTCTCTGGAAGCCCTTTTGGAAAGCGCCGACAGCGAAGCCATGGGCAGCAGGCTTGCGCGCCGGCTGGAGGCGCAGATTGCCGAAAATGAGCACCAACTGAAACAAATCGGCGGTTTTAAGTCCACCCTGTACGAAAACATGATAAACGGCATTATCTCCGCAGAGGATTACAAGACCTTCCGGGCAAAGTATGCCGAGGATGGAAACCGTCTGCAGCAGGCCATTTCCGCACTACGTCAGGAGCTTGAAGACCTACGGAACCATAAAAGCGGGCGTCTGCTTTGGATGGAGCATTTCAAGCGCTTTGAGGGGCTCACGGAGCTTGACCGGAAAACCGTGGCCCACCTGATTCAGTCCGTTCGTATTATGGGCAAGACCGAGCTTCAAATCACCTTCAACTACCAGATGGAGTATGAGAAAGCCTTATCCGCCTGCGGCGAAGCCATCTCAGCAAAATCTGCCGTAACGGAGGTGGCGTAGCATGGCAAGGAAAAGCAGAAAAAACATAGAAGCCGTTTCGGACATGATATACGCACAGCCCTTTTACAATGTAGGAGCCTATATCCGCCTTTCGGTGGAGGACAACAAGAAGAAGGGCGATTCCCTGGAAACGCAGAAAAGCATCCTGCAAAGCTATATTGCCCTTACACCGGGCCTGAAACTCCATGATTATTATATCGACAACGGTTCGACGGGCACCAATTTTGAGCGTCCCGCATTTCAAAAGATGCTTGCGGATGCGGAAAACGGCGTCATCAACTGCATTATCGTCAAGGACCTGTCCCGGTTTGGCAGAAATGCCATTGACACCGGCTACTATATTGAAAAGTATCTGCCGTCGCTGAAGGTGCGCTTCATTTCCGTAAACGACGGATTTGATACCGACAGCGTAAACTCCGGCGACGGGATCATGCTTCCATTAAAAAACATGATCAATGAAGCTTATTCCCTGGATATCGGACGGAAAATCAAGGCACAGCAGCGCCAGAGCATGAAGGCTGGAGAATTTGTCGGCGCAAGGCCGCCCTTTGGTTATCTGAAAAGTCCCGATAACTGCCACAAGCTCATCATCGATGAAGAAACCGCGCCGGTGGTGCGCCAGATATTCCAGTGGGCCTATGAGCGGGTGGGCTTGAACGACATTGTCCGCCGCCTGAATGAAGCGGGGATTCCGACGCCAAGCCACACAAAAAAAGCGACAGGCATTATCAGCCATGAGAACCTGATCGGAAAGAATGCCTGGCAGACCCGGACGGTGAGCAGAATTCTTTCCTGTGAAACCTATACCGGCGATCTGGTGCAGGGGAAAACAAAAACGGTCTGCCATCGACAGACCTATGCCAGCGAAAGCAACTGGATTAAGGTAGAAAACACCCATGAAGCCATTATCAGCCGTGAGATGTTCGATGCGATACAGGCATTCCGCAAGCAGGTGGCGGAGGAAGCAATCCAGCTACCCAAAAGCCCTTATACCCCCAACATGTTCAAGGGGAAAATCTACTGCGGGCACTGCGGGGGAAGCCTGCACCGGCAGCGGTGTGAACGGAAGCGCAGCCCGGATGTTTACGTGTTCCACTGCCTATCCAACAGCCGTATTGCAAGAGGCTCCTGCTTCCTATATTCCCTCCCGGAGGAAGAATTGCTGTCCTCCCTTTTGACCATCATCCAGAAACACGCCGACGCTGTAATCGGTAAGGCCATCCGGCTGAAAAAGAACAAGCTAGCCATGGAAGCCGGACGCACCGCCATAAAGTCCCAGCTTGCCGCCCTGCGGCAGGAGCTTGACCGGGACAGGCGGCTTGTCAAAAGCCTTTACGAAAGCCTTGTAACCGGCATTATCACTGGTGACGAATATCGCCAAATGCGTGCCGATTATGAAGAAAGGATATCAAATAAAATCAATCTTGCGCAGGAACTGGAGCGTCGGCAGAACGAATTGGAAGCACAGGTTTCAGAATACATTGACTTATCCGACCTGATCGGAGGCATAAAAGGCAAAGAAGATATTACGGCGGTTCTGATTGACCGGCTGATCGACAAAATAGAAGTGTTCTCCGACAGGCGTATTGAAGTTACGTTCACATTTGAAAGCGGATTTGAACGATTAAGCGAGGCCGAGCGTTCACTGCGCAAACTGCTTGCCCCTGTGGAGGGGAGGATGCAGGCATGAGTAAATATATAATCGCCATGTATATCCGCCTGTCCATGGAGGACGCGAAAACCGACAGTCTCAGCATCCCCAATCAAAGGCTTTTGCTGGGCAGACACATCGACACGCTGGAACAGAATGATGTGGAAATCCTGGAGTTTGTGGACAACGGGTACTCCGGTGTGAACTTTGAGCGCCCTGCCGTACAGGAGCTTTTAGAGCTTGTGCGGCAGAGCAAAATTAACTGCATCATCGTCAAGGACTTTTCCCGGTTTGGACGGAACAGCATTGAAACCGGCTATTTCATCGAACAGGTATTTCCCCTGTTCCGTACCCGTTTTATCTCCGTGAGTGATAACTTTGATACCAACGATTACAAAGAGGACACGGGCGGAATGGCGGTTGCCTTTAAGTACCTGATGCACGAATATTACAGCCTGGATTTGTCCCGTAAGACCAAAAGTGCCAAATACACCAAAATGAAGCGCGGCGAATATATCAGCGAGGTCTGCTGCTATGGCTACAAAAAAGGAACGGATGGCCGTCTGGCTATTGATGAGGAAGCCGCTGCGGTAGTGCACCGGATATTCGCACTGGCGCTGGAAACGAAAAATGCCCAGGAGATTGTAAAGGCACTGTATGCTGACGGAATCCCTACACCTGGAGAATACAAGGCCGCAAAGGGAAAGGGCTTCCATGACATCTCAAGGTGCGGCGGTATCTGGCAGAGGTCATCGGTGCTTCGGATTCTGGCCGATGAGCGGTATATCGGCACGTATATCATGGGAAAACGCACCCTCAAAGAGGTCGGCGGTAAACGGTCAAGGCTAAAGGACGAAAGCGAATGGTTCAAAATCCCCAACCACCATCCCGCCATCATAGAAAAGGCAGTATATGAACAGGTGCAGGCCAAGCTGCTTCATTTCAAATGCGACAAGCACAACCATGAATATGTCCTGCGCGGCAAAATCGTCTGCGGTTGCTGTCAACATGCCATGAACAGAGCACCAAGAAAGGAACCGGCTTTCGTCTGCCGTTATACCAAGGTGGATGCTTCGGCTCCCTGCAACGGCATGGAAATCAAGGAACGTGAACTGGAAACCATGCTGTTTGACATTATCTCCAAACAGGCACAGATCATTTTAAACACCGACAACCTGAACAACATAGGCGAAATGGAACTGCGCTCCGAGCAGCAGGCAGAATACAGGAAGCTCATAAGAAGGTGCCAGGATAACAAGCGGAGCCTGTATGAGCAGTATGTCATGCGGGAAATCGATGCCGGGCAGTATGCGGAATTAAAGGCCGATTTAGACGCTGAACTGAACCACCTGAACCGCATCTACACTGCAATTTCCGCGCAGGCCGCCAAATTAAAGGCAGACTGTGAGGAAAACAACAAGGCAAGGGAATTTGCCGAGGATATTTCAAAGGAAACCGGCCTGACGCAGGAGCTTATGGAATTGCTGATTGACAAGGTGTTTATATATCCGGGAAACCGAATTGAAATCAGCTGGAAAGTGACGGACTTTTCGGACTTTCAGAACAGGAGGGATACGCATGGAGAAGAAAGAAATAAGGGTTGCCATCTATTGCCGCGTGGCGACCGCAGACCAGTTGTCGCTGGAAGCTCAAAAGGAATACCTGCGCGGATATGCCAAGGAACACGGATATGACCGCATTGGATATTATATGGACAACGGGTACAGTGGTTTGAATTATGACAGACCCGCATTTTCAAGACTGGAAGCCGATATACAGGCCGGACGTGTTGGGGCAGTTATTGTCCGTAATGTGGATCGCATAGGACGTAATGTCTTAGAAACCACCCATTGGATTGAGCAGCTAAGAAAAAAAGGAGTCGCTTTCCTTACAACGGATTCGTCCTTCAATGAAAACTCTTTGCAGAATTTGGGATGCTTGCTTAAAAACCCAAAAGAGTATGATCGTTATGGGCATAAAGACCATACTGGCAGAAGAATATGTAGGACAGCTTTTAGGAGATAAGGATTTTATCACTTCTGAGGATATCCCTCTGGACAATGATTTTGATTTTGTGATGTCACTTATGATTGCCGCCGAATATAGTTAAAAAAAGAGATAAAAGTATCAGAAAGGGATTAAATTCTATTGTTAAAAACAATAAACGATAGATATTATCCCTTTATTTCATTCACACTTTCGTGATATAATTAATGAAAAATTCACGTTTGCGGGAAAAGAGGATGTAGATAGTGGGGAAGAGGTCAAAGATAGCAGAGATAATAATTAAGAAAGGCGATAAGCTAACAATCCGAAACATTAACGGAAGGAGCATCTCAGGAGAGGTCACAAATATTAATGAGGAAGCAGCCGAAGCGATGCTCTTTGAAGCATATGGTGATTCAAATTTCAAGGTTCACCATATTGAACTTACAGTCCAAGCCAGTCTCCCATCACCCAATAACATTTCAGAAGTTTTAACTTTTTCGGAAGCAGCAGAGATTTGGAACATTGACCCAAGCACACTTAGGCATCGGGTTACAGGCGAAGAACTACAAGAAGGTTTAGATTATCGAAAAAGTGGTAAGGTGTGGTTAATTACAAGAAAAGCTATGGAAAGATTATATGGGTTGAAATAACCGCTCTCTTCTTCCCCGCATTGTCGTTTACGAAAAAAACCTAAATTATTTTTCGGTGTGTACTTGACATACGGGTGGCGAAGATCGTGAAAACGAATTTTCTTTAAATTGTTATTCTTTAATACGATTGCAAAGTGCTGTGTAATATAATTCGGCTTGATCCTGTCTCCAATCTCATTCACATAAATATAATCAAGATAATCTTTACAATACGCTTTGCCGCAAACCTTTCGATTAAGTTCCTGTTCTTCTTTTAGTCTATAGAGTAATTCTTCAAATGGTGCTACCAACGGTAATGTACGATAGCTTGATTTAGTCTTTGTACGGTCTTTTGCTATGGTGGTAATTTTCCCATCTAATGTTACCTCAGTTACCGTATGTTTTATCGTCAATGTCTTTTTCTCAAAATCAATAGCATCCCACTTTAGTCCTACAATTTCACTCCGTCGCAGCCCATAAAATGCACCCAAAATGACGGCAAGCTCTATCTTTTGATGTTTAACTACAGCAAATAAAACATCAAGCTCCTTCTCGTCATAAACGCTGCCAACAAATTTCCCTTTCCTTGGTCGCTCAATCCGATCAGCAGGGTTATAATCTATCAACCCTATTTTCAGAGCATGTTGTAATGCTTTCCGGATATTTGCATGGCGATGAATGACCGTGTTGGCACTCAATCCCTTTTCATTTAGCTCATACTGATAATAATTCTGTATGTGCTTTGGAGTTAGGTCTTTAAGTCTTATCTTTTTTTCTTCAAAATAAGGGATAATACTGCTTTTAATACAATAAGAATAAGATGCATAGGTAGTCATCTCAACACTATTTCTCATCATTTCCAGCCATTCCAGAAGAAAGTCAGTAAAAAATATTTGTACCTCAACAGAAGTCGGATTAACTTTGTCTGCTGGATTATCCTCTATTAACTCAAGCTCCAATGCATATTGCAAGGCTTCTTTGATGGCTTCATGATATTTGAGAAGAGTGCTATTTGATGCGCCATTTTCTGCTTTCTCATGTTCATAATAATTTTCTATGTCCCTCGACTTTATTTCTGATACTTTAATGGCAGTGTTCTTAAAGTAAGGGATTATACAGTTTTTTGTATCATATGAGTATTGAGCGAATATTTCGGCATCCACTTTATATATAACATCCTGCAGCCACTTTGGAAGAAAGTCTGCAAACAAAGTATTTTTATCACTCATTGCAGTATCCGGATTAAATTCTTTTCTGTTTTTCAAAAGTATTGCTTCAGCACGTTTTTTATTCCCCTTTATGGGTAGTCCTGTGCTAATGGACTTTGTTTTGCGGCTTCCATTTATATCCTTATAATTTAGGATAATGTGGAAGTAACCGTTTTTTTCTCGTAGATGTCCTGCTACCATAATTTGACCTCCTTAAAAAGTAACAGTTTTAAATTCACCTACCACTGACGATTATAGTGTAGCAGGCTTTATACTATTGTTCAAATGTACAAACGATGTTTTACGTATTAGATTCTTGAACGACATTTAAGTATTCAAAAATATGAAGTTTTGGGATTTTATAAGATCTGCCTATTTTAAAATGTTTTATCTCATTTTGTTTCAACAGACGATATCCGGTTTTTGTGCTGATACCCCCAAGCATTTCACACATCTGTTCTACACTTACAACATCCGGATATTCTCGAAAAATCAATTTATATGCTTCATTACTCTTTAGCAAAGTATCAGCCCCTTTCTGTTAAATCTGCAATATTAGGGGACGTCTTTAGTTGGTTACTCATATATGCTTGCATAAATAGACGTCCTCCTAACTTGCATTTCTGTTTTGGTTTTATATTAATTTGTGGATTTATTCGGCTGGCAGCGGTTGACCGCCCTCATAGGAATCTCACCTCCCCGTCAGCGACCGGGGCGCACTCTGGGACCTAACCTCGACTGTACGCAAGTATCATTATCCCTCCGTATGTATCATCGCCTTAAATGTAACCACATTTATTTATTGCACGGGTAGTTATCGCTTACACCTTACCTTCATCCAATCCGTAAACGGTATTGATTCTTCGGCTTAAATCCAGAAAATACTGGACAGGTGATCTTGGCGTACCTGCAATCTGGCTTTCCTTTACAGGCATACGGGGAAAGTACCGAACAAAACACCTATTCAATTGTCAAAGTACGTTTGAGAGGGGGGTAGTATATGTCCCTCTATTAATCAGCAGATTTTTGGGGCGATTTCGCAGGGGTATAGAAAAATTTTTTCATAAATTTTTCTATATTCTTTAATCCACGATTAATCGAATCTCTAATAGTGCTTTCTCCAACCCCTTCAGTTCTTGCTATTTCTGTTTTACTCATTCCGAGAAAGAAATGAGCATAAATTCGCTTGGCCTGTTTTTCTGGGAGGCTGTTGATAGCAGCATACAACTCTCGTCTGTTTAGCTTTCGCTCATATATTTCTTCTGGTGATAAAACCAGCAACACAACATCCTTTTCAATGTTGTCGCCAGCATCAAGGGAATAATATGCCTTATGAACACGTCTGCGTTCAAAATCTGCATGTTCTTTTCTGTTAAATTGTGTCAATAGCTCTACTATTTCATCTGGAACTTCAACGAAAAAGTCAGATTGGTAGAATGGATAATAATCTCTTAAATTGATTATTTTCATAATTGAACCTCCGTTTTGATTTTTTATAAATGAAAAAACCAAAACAGAGGGAGGGGAACGGCATCCTGATGGGTATTTTAAAAATCGAAGAAGATAGGGCTTGTCCACTTTAAAATATTGTAGAAATAAAGAAGACAGCTTTAGGCTTATTAGTCGAAAATCCAAGTATTTTGGCAATAAGAAAGCCGCAATTTGCTTATTGCAAATTGCGGCTTTCAAGGTTAAATGGCATGTATTTAGTTGTGGGATAATTGGAGGCCGTAATTTATCCCATAGAAATAGAAGATGGATACAACTGCATAAACCTGCTATTTTAGCACCTTTAACATAAATTTATTTTTCATCTGTAGCACCTCACTCACTTAAAAATCGAAAACAAAAACAATGATAAGGACAATGTTTATATCACTGTTATATGTTGTCGAAAACAGTCAGTTCCTGTGTTGCCCCCAGTCCTCATAGTGAACCTTCAGCACTAAGCAATGTGAGTTGTGCTAAACAGACAAAAACCTGCCGCTAAATTTGGCAGGTGTAGATACGTCTCCATCTGCGGCAACCAGGCTATCATAGTACCGGTAGGTACCTTAGACCCTATGGCTTTGCGTCCCTGCCTTTAGACAGGTTTGCCCTTAGCGCTGAAAAATTATATGAATGATATAAAAAAACCTGAATTATTCATCATAATTTATCCAGCATTGCTTCGTGCCGCATAGTTACAGTAGTTTTGCATTATTATTGGTTTCACTTAAAAAGTGAAACCAATACAATAGAAAAAGAGTTTCAACTTTGTTAAAATGAAGTCACCGCAACTAACATTTCACAAAGGAGAAACCCTTATGTCTAGTCTAAATGCACTTCACTCAGAAAGCAACAGTAAAATTAAAATTAATTTCGCAGGAGGGGATTTATCCTCCGATTCTGGCCTACTTCTGATTAAGGAATTCGCCCATAAGCTTGGTTTTC
>NZ_FQZV01000019.1 GCF_900142145.1 Geosporobacter subterraneus DSM 17957
ATGGGATATACTAATCATATCAGACGCCTCCTAGGGTATTGGTTTGTCATAGGATTAGTATTCCTAGGATTTAGGTGTCTGATTTTGTTATTTTATGGAATTGTTTTTAAATCACTACATCACTTGTAAAGTGGTGGAGGATTATTGTAGTGGACTAATATCACTAGATTACATATGCAAAAATAGACTCTTATGCTAAAATGATATATAATACTTAGCTCTTTAAAATCAAAGTTCTGAGAAAGGAGCACATTAAAGTATGAGTATATCAATCATGAAATTTGATTTAAATCAGAGAACATTGTCCTCTTTGTGTTTTTGCCTGTTCTCCTGCTGGTTATTATCAGTTCCTTTTGAAGGACAGGTACTATATACCCTTATGGAAAACTCAAAAATCCATGGGATCACACATAATATATTAGCTGTATTTGCAAACTTTGCGGGCTTATTTACAAGTGGTTTTTTTATTAAAGAACAAATTGCAGCAAAAATGACCATGATTACATCAACTGTTGTATGTATCGCTGGAAGCTTTATTTTTTATCTCCCATTTTCTAGGCTGTGGTATATTTCCATTTTTTTTGTGGCGTTTTTTTCTGGACTTTTTGTAGCTAGTTGGGGATTTTATCTTAAAAACTATTCACCAGCAGGGGAACGGCTTAGAACTATAGCAGATGTGCTGATTTGTTCCAATGTCCTAATGATATTCATCAATGTAATGGCTGTTAATGTATCGGGTCTGGCTGCTCTTACATTATCAATTGGAGCTCTTCTCAGCTCGCTTCTTTTATCATTCAGGTTAGAAGCCAAGACTGACGTGAGGTTATCTAAGAAAGCTTTAGAGGCTTTGCCTGACAATATTCCAAGCATTTTAAATCCACTCCTGTTTTTGTGCTTGTTCATTTTAATTATTACGATAAATTCCGGACTCATGTATCAAGTTGTGAATCCTGCCTTTGAACATCTTTCGCTGCTAACAAGCTATTATTGGGCAGTACCCTATATTCTTGCTCTTCTGCTTCTCAGAAATTTACCTTCTAAAATTAATAAAGCCTATGTATTATATATTGCACTGACAATGATTGGACTTTCATTCATCTTATTTATGGGGCTTAACAGATCGGTTTTAAGCTACCTATTAATAAATACACTGATGATGGGAGCCTTTGGTGTATGTGATTTATTTTGGTGGAGTATTCTAGGTAGTTTTTTTGATTATTGGAAGAATCCTGTTCAGATATTTGGAATAGGACTATCCATGAATGTATTAGGGATACTTATTGGAGGGATCGCAGGCAGTAACATAGTTACCTTTGAACGAGGTTATTTTAAAGCTTCTATTATAGCATTGGTGATTATTTTTATAATAATTATACTATTACCTATATTGAATAATAAGCTTAGCCGGCTGTTAAAAAATCATGTCTTTTTAGTTGAATTTGCCAGCATGATAGAAAGTGAGAGGAAAAGAATTATAGATGATTTTAAAGTATATAAACAGCTTACAGAAAGAGAAACTCAAATTGTGGAACTTTTATTGCGAGGGTATACCTATAAGGCTGTATCGGAAAGCTTGGTTATTAGTGAAAATACAATGAAATATCATGTGAAAAACATATATCAAAAGTTGAATATTAACAGTAAAATGGAGTTGATTAAAATTTTTGCTGAAAACTAAAATGGTATAAAGAAAAACCTGGGATAATTGTCCTGGGTTTTTCTAGTTTTTGTTTCTAAATTAGGCCCTACCCTTTTTGTGTGGGGTTATTTATAGCTAAAACTACCCCTTTTATGTGTTATCTCATGATTCTAAAACAGATATATTTTGATTATGAAGATTATCTGATAAATGGAAAATCACACAAGGGAGGAATTCCATGCCGCATTTAATAGTGGGAATTTTACTGTCAATAATCATCGTTATTTCAGGATGGCTTATATACTTTTACAACAGTATTACAAATAAGAAATCGAGGATTGAGATCGAGGGGGAACAATTAAATATGCTTCTGAATAATAGAGCCGAGTTAATCAGGTTAATTAAGATTAGCGAGCACTATAAATATCTTAGTTCAGATGAGGATTTTGTCAAACTGAAGCAACGATTTGCAAGACTTGAGGAAAAACTGGAAGAGTCCATTCAACTTTATAATAATGCAGTTACTATATACAATAAGTTTATTTTAACATTTCCTAACAATACGGCAGCAGTGATCATTGGTATAAAAGAGCTGCCTTATTTTAATGATGAGCTAAAAACATCCATAATTTATGAAGGAGGGAGAATATGAAAAAAGCAGCTGTAAGAAAAAGTATTATTTTCATCCTTGTTTTTGTCATGCTGATATCCATGACTTCTGGTGTAGGATTGGCGCAAAGCAATGACATTGACAATCACTGGGCTGGGGAGATTATTCAAAAATGGATAGAGCAAAGGCTTGCCACTGGATATCCTGATAATAGCTTTAAGCCTAATAATCCCATAACCAGGGCAGAATTTATGGTTCTTGCCAACAAGGCCTTTGGGTTTACAGCAGAAACCTCTGCCCAGTATAGTGATGTAAAGAACACAGACTGGTTTTCAGAAGATGTAAAGAAAGCAGCAGCAGCAGGATATATAGGAGGATACCCTGATGGTTCAATAAAACCTAAAAACCCCATCAGCCGCCAGGAGGCTGCTGTCATGGTAGCTAACATTATGAACCTGACAGAGGATTCAAAGGAAGCAGATCAATTGACCGATTCAGAAAAGATACCAGATTGGAGTAAAGGTCAAGTGGGTGCAGTAGTAGGAAAAGGATATATGTCAGGTTATCCTGATGGAAGCTTCAAGGCAGGCATACCTATTACAAGAGCAGAAGCTATTGTGACACTGAACAAAGCAATGATGGAAAAGTTTAATGTTTTACAGGATATACTTATAATCGATAAGAGTGGGGTTTATGGTAATTTAATGGACACAGAAGTCATCGATAAAGATGTAATGATTAAAGCGGAGGGTGTTACCCTGCAAAACATGATAATTAAAAGAAGTCTTATCATAGGAGAAGAAGTTGGTGATGGTGAAGTATATCTGAAAAATGTTGAGGTTGAAGGAGATACCTTTATCCGTGGAGGCGGAGCTGACAGTGTAGAAATTGATGGAGGTAAATATAAAAGAATTATTATTCAAAAGGTAAAGGGTGGTATACGTATTATAGCCATTGGTGCTAAAGGTACAGATGTTATTATAGAACCTGAAACTGAAGATAATAAAGTAATATTAAAGGGTTCTTTTGAAAATGTTACTGTAAGGGCTAAAGGAGTTAGCATTACTACTCAAGGCGAAACAACAATAGGCAGATTGACCATAGATAAGAAGGCTGAAGGTACAGTAATTACAACTTCTAGAGAAACAATTGTTGAAGAAGCAGTGATTCATATGAAGGCAAAGTTTAATAATGAAGGCAGAATAAAGAAAGCAACTGGGGATGTGGCAAGAGATTCAAGCTATGATACAAACCTGCCTGAGAACCTCATACCAACCTCTGGCGGCGGTGGTGGTGGCGGCGGTGGGTCAACAGTGCAACAGGTTGCCACACCTGCAGCTAACCCAGGAGCTGGAGCTGTAGCAGGGGGCACAGAAATTACTTTAACTACCACTACAGCCGGTGCATCCATTTATTATTCATTGGATGGCAGTACCCCCACTGCTTCCAGTACTCTGTATGAAGGTGCAATAACCATAACAGAGTCAGTTACAATAAAGGCAATTGCCGTTAAGGCTGGAATGACAAACAGTAATGTACTGACTGCTGTTTATACAATAGTTCCTGAAACACTATCTGATTTTGCTGGTGGGTCAGGAACTGAGGCTGATCCGTACAAAGTAGCTACAGCAGGGCAATTGGATAAAGTGAGGAACTATTTAGATAAGCATTTTATACAGGTGGCAGATATAGACTTAGGGGTTGCTCCATGGAATGAGGGAGAAGGATGGCAGCCCATAAGTGATTTTAGCAACAGATTCACAGGTACTTATGATGGGAATGGATTTACAATCAGTAATCTAACTATAAATCGCTCTGAAATGTACCAGGCTCTATTTGGATACTTAGCACCTGAGGGAATTGTTAGGAATATTGGACTAGACAATGTGAATATAACAGGAAACTCATTTGTGGCCGCCCTAGTATCGTTTAATGAAGGGAGCATCCTTAATTGCTATTCTGAAGGAAGCGTTAGTGCCAATAATAACATGGGCGGCTTAGTAGGTCAAAGCAATGGCGAAATCGCCGGCTGCTATACAGAAGGATTAGTAAAGGGATTAGATAATAATTACAATAACTACTATTTTGGTGGTCTTGTAGGAAGAACGAATGGAGCAATCATAGAAAACTGCTACTCTACGGCAGAAGTACAGGGAGATAGAAATGTAGGAGGACTTGTAGGATTGCATTTTAGTAGTACCGTCAAAAATTGTTATGCTATGGGATCTGTTACAGGGAGTAGTGAATTAGGTGGCTTAATTGGAAATAATAACACAGGAGTAATTACAAATAGTTTTTATAATTACGAGACCACAGGTCAATGGGGAGACGGAACCTACAAAACAACAGAAGAAATGATGGCACAGGGTACATATGAAGACTGGGAATTTGGTTCGACCTGGGGACTAAACCCAGAAGTAAATAATGGATATCCTTTTCTGATGTGGCAGGGCTATGAGCATGTACCTGAGTTTGCAGGGGGTTCAGGGACTCTGGGGGACCCTTATGAAATTGCAACAGTGGAGCATCTAAACAATGTGCGCAAATATCTTGATAAGCATTATAGACAAATAGAAGACATAGACCTGAATGATTATGTGAGTGAAAATGGCGCAGGGTATCATGGTGGGAATGGCTGGAAGCCCATTGGAAATTATAACAACCCATTTACAGGAAGCTTTGATGGTAATAGCAAAACCATTTCAAATCTGACAATAAATCGACCGGATTTCAATCTATATGAACGGTATACGGGATTGTTTGGATTAACAGGTGAGGAAGCTGTTCTAGAGAACATAACTTTAAACACAGCTCAAGCTTTTGGTAATGACTATACAGGGGCTTTAGTTGGCAATAACAATGGTTTAATAGAGAACTGTGCTGCATTAAATGTGGAAGTTACTGGTTCCATGTATATCGGCGGCTTAGCAGGAATCAGCACAGGCATAATAGATAACTGCTTTTCTAGTGGTATAGTAATGGGAAGAGGATCTAGAATAGGGGGCTTAGTAGGAGATAATAGTAAGAGTCTCACAAGTTCAGCAGAGATCAAAAATAGCTTTAGCACAGCAACAGTGAAGAACATAGAAGGAGAAACCGATGTTTATAATGTGGGCGGCTTAGTGGGGTACAATAGTGGAGGAACCATTTTTAACTGCTATGCCACAGGCAATGTGTCAGGTCATGAGGAAATAGGCGGACTGGTAGGAGAAAATTGGAGCGGAGTAATAGAGCAGTGTTATGCCACAGGAAATGTAACCGGTTCACCTGATGGAAGTTCTAGTAGTTATTATGTTGGGGGCTTGGTAGGAGAAAGTGGGTATAACTCTGAAATTATTAGATCATATGCTACAGGAGCTGTATTAGGGCAGCGGAATGTAGGAGGCTTAGTAGGATCCTTAAGCAGTGGAGGTGGCATAGAAGACAGCTACTCTTTAGGGCAAGTATCCGGAGTAGAGCATGTGGGAGGCCTGGTAGGAAGAGCATCTGGCAGCATTGTAAACACCTATGCAAAAGGGGCAGTATCAGGATCTAGTTATTTAGGAGGTCTTGCTGGCTATCTTGATGATTGGGGAAGTGTTATAAGCAGTTACTATGATAAAGATACAACAGGCAAAACAGATACAGAAAAAGGTGTACCAAAATCGTCAGAAGAGATGAAAGAGAATACAACATTTGTTGACTGGGAATTTGACAGTATTTGGGGAATCAATCCAGATGAAAATGATGGATATCCGTTCTTAAGATGGCAGGGTTATACTCATGTACCTCCCATATTACCAACCATAGCCAGTATTAGTGCCGTAGGAAACGTAGAAGTGGACTATGGTACAAGTGAGGCAGATGCAAAGGCAGCACTGGCAGGAACAACAACCATAACAGATAGTGATGGAGGAAGTCATACAGTAAGCTTAAGCTGGAGTATTGAAGACTACGATGGCAATACAGCCGGAGACTATACAGCCACAGGAAGCTTCAGCTTACCATCAGGAGTAGGGCAAACCGATCCAGCAACACTGCTGGAGGTAACAGCAACCGTAACTGTGAAGGAAGAGGTTGTATTGAGTCCCATAGGTGATATGCTTCATGCAGCTTCAGGACCTGATTTTGTTGGAGTAATTTATACAAATTCAGGAACAATTTATTATAGTGAAAATAAAAATGGAGTTTGGAGTAGTGAAGAAGAAGTTGGGAGTGGTACAGATGGAAGAATAGCTATTGATTCATCAGGGAATGCCCATATTGTCTATACAACATCTGGAAAAATAGGATATAAGGTGTTTGATGGAAGTTCATGGATTGAAGAGGTATTCATAGAAAGTAATGATGAAGGTGCATGTTCTAAACCTGACATTGCAGTAGACACTGATGGGTATGCACATATTACTTATACAGATACGAAGGGTTATAACTATGGACTTTGGGATTATGAAGATATCATGTATGCTAACAATACAAGCGGAAGTTTTAATAAAGAAGTAATTGCTTATGGATACAGAGATAATTCAACAACTCCTTGGTTTATTTTTAGGTACTTAAAGGGTTCATTCATTACTGTTAATTCAAATGGAGAATATATGATCACTTACCATGAGTACCAGCAATATAGAGATTCAGGAATGCCAGCAGTAACATCTCATTATTATGGGGTAAACGCTAAGTCAGGCACTGCCAATGGTGACAGTACAACCTATTCAGCTACGGCTAATGATACGGTTGATCTATTTGATTTAGCGGCATACGGAAATACAATAGTCGTTCTATATAATCAATCTGGATTCAAAACATCAGTATTAAGTGAAAGTGGAGGTGCAATCAGCTTTGCAGATACTGTTAACCTGTCAGGTTCGTCGGTTTGCTCTATTGCAACTGATGGCATAGATATTGTGGTAGGCGGAAAATCCTCATCAAATCTAGAAATCCATTATAATGGAGCATCCCAGGTATATAATGATGTAGTGGTAAAAGGGTCAGTGGTAGCAATAGTGAATCTTGGCGGAACATTCTATTCAGTATATACAGATAATGGCGACAGTAATATAAAGATGAGAGCAGTAGATTAACTATATGTTTGTAAACTCAACGTGTTAAAAAACTTATAAACGGTTTGTGAGATCATTTTTGGTGATCAAGCAGACCGTTTTTAATTGTTTCCTCGGATTTTTAGGGTAAAGTAAGATCCTCATAGCATTCAGGATCACATGTACTTCGTACAAGTAAGTCTTCTTTTAAAATCTTTTATAAGGAAGACTTTTTTCTTGTCAGGGTGCAGCTGTCATCCTGAGGTACGAAGGGTCTTACGTTTTTTTTCTGTTTATTCTCTCCTGTTTATTTCATAATCTACTCATTCAATCTACTCGATCTACCACGATTATGTTTATTAATTAAATTATATTAAAAATATTAATTAAAACATTAAAAATATTAATATTAATATTGACAATATTAATATTAAGGAGTATTATTTGATTAGATAAGGAAGATATTGTTTATAAGAAGGTGATAAAGTGAACTATAAAGCTCCGGGTCAATGCCCTATCTGCGGAGATGAGCTGAAAATTACAAGTCTAGGTTGTTCAACCTGTAAAACCAAATTGGAAGGACACTTTACCGGCTGTAAATTCTGCAGGCTTCCCGATGAACAGCTTGAATTCATCGAGGTTTTTATAAAATGCCGCGGCAATATTAAAGATGTTGAGAAAGAACTGGGTATCTCTTACCCCACTGTACGGAATCGACTTGAAGGTGTAATACAGGCTCTTGGATACAGCATTGATAAAACGGGAGACTATACAGAAGAACGTAAGAACTCCCAAATTACAAGTGAAAAAAGACAGTTAATACTTAATGCGTTGGAAAATGGAGAATTAAGCCCCCAGGAAGCGGCTCAGCAGCTTCGTAAATTAGGAAAATAAATAATATGGAGGATGGTTGTTATGGAAAATGAAAAACTAAAAATACTGGAAATGATTCAGGAAGGTAAAATTTCCTCAGGAGAAGGCCTAGAGCTACTTAACGCTCTTCAGGAGGCGGATAAACCTGAGAAAACTTTATCATTAAGTAAAACAAGTGCAAACATGAAAGAGCGTTTCTTAAGAGTGAGGGTAACAGGGGATGGGGCTCATGTTAAAAAAGTAGATGTAAACATACCATTAAGTCTTCTAAAGGTTGCCTCAAAGTTTGTGAATATGGGCATAGGGATGGTTCCAAAGGAAGCAAAGGAACAAATGGAACAAAAAGGAATAGACATTTCAAAAATAGATTTTGATGAAATGGTACAGCTGATCGATCAGGGACTGTCCGATGGAAAGCTGGTGGATGTTGATGTAACTGACCCTGAACAGGGAAGAATTCAGGTGGAAGTTTATGTTGACTAAGTCAGCCTTAAGTAAAATAATGCTGATTAAAATCAAACATGGAAGAAAAATGAAGCTTACTATTCCTGTAGCCTTTATAGTCTTTGATGAAATGCTTGAAATAGCTGAAGATTGGCTGTGGGTTTTTGAAAGGTTGCACCCGGACTGGAACAAAAAATTACTGAAATGGAAATCGGATTACGTTCCGCTGAATAATTTTTCTCTAAGAGAGGCCTTTGAACTCATTCAGGAGCTATTCTATGAACTGCGTAAGCATAGAAGCTTTAAGCTGGTAGAGGTAGATACAAAAGAAATATATGTTGCAGTGGAATTTTTATAGGCGGGTGAAAAGAACATGGAAAGACAACTATGGAGGCTGTTAGCCAGTATTTTAAGCTTATATTTATTGTCCAATATATTTCTATTTATTGAAGCTGACGGCATCACCTCTATTATTATTTTTAGTATCATATTATGGGTAATAAATTTACTTCTGAGACCGCTGCTGCTTCTTATAGTACTTCCATTTAACATAATTACCCTAGGCTTTTTCAGTTTAATTGTAAATACCTGGATTGTAATACTGGCAGATAAGTTTATAAAAGGTATAACTATTCCTAATTTTGGGATAGCATTTCTGCTGGCTGTATTAATAAAGGCGTTTAACAGTGTTTTTAAAGGATTCAGAGATAATAAAAAGTCTGGTATTTACAAAAGCTGACATCCTGTTGTCATGTTTTATGAGGTATTCTAATCTTAGCAATACAATATCAAGGAGTGAAAAGATAAATGGATGAACTGAAAAAGGCACCGAATTTAGGCAAAATATCAGATGACAAGCTGAGAAGAGTAGGGATAACTAATATACTGAAACTTCGCATATAAAAATAGCTCTATGATCCTTGATATATTAATCATATCAGACGCCTCCTAGGATGTTGGTTTGTCATAAAATTAGTATACCTAGGATCCAAGGTGTCTGATTTTGTTATTTTATGGAATCATCTTAGTTTGTAAAAAAGACTCAGGCACCTATAGGGTGATAAGGCAATAGATACTTTAGAAACAGAAAAATAACCCTGCACAGTAAGTAGTCATAGGAGCACTGTGTAGGGTTCATTCTCTTTTAGCATATCTTTCGTGGAATTCAGGCCATCTTATCTTATGCTTTATCTTTGAGGACTCAAAGGCATCGCAAAACTGCTGGTACTATTCATTTAAAATTCTGTCACCGTCCAATTCTTCACCATCTTTTGCAATAAGAACTAGAGCAAGCAAGGACCGTCCCTAATTGCCCACTGGTTTATAACCGTCAGGCAATTCTTCCTCACTTAAAAATTTGAATTTGTCATCACGCAGAATTGGTAAAAATACTTCGTATGGAATCCTAGAAAACTCACAGGCATAATTACTGGCTCCGAACCACATACCTGCTTTGCTGCTTAAATTTAAACCCCTAGCAAATTTTGTATAGTTTGAGCAATCATGAACTGCTAAATCCCAGTTTTCTTCATCGGCTTTTTTCATGAATTTCAGAGTTAATTCCCTACTCCAAATCGGAGATATATAGCCGTGTCTGGAAATATACATGTTTTCCCCATAATAATTGTCTATGTTATTCTCATTTAAATGTAATTCTGCACAATTGATAAAATCGAGTTTTGTTTCTAAGATCGCTTGCTTTTTCTTAAAAAATGCTTGGAAAAACTCAGGAGTCATTGGAGTTTCAACACCTACATTTTCAATATATTTTTTCGCTATTCCAATATTTTCAATAACTTTGTCTGAACACTTAGAAGCACCTAAGTTGAAACGTATCTCGCTAAGACCGGCTTCACCTAATGCTTTCAATGTCTCTTCCGTAGCTAAAGTACCATTTGTGTATAGATGTTGATGAATCCCCGCATCACTAAACTTCCTTATAACCGAATAGTATTTTTCAATTTCCATGAATGGCTCTAAATAAACATAGGAAATGCCAGAGGGTTTCTGGTGGATGGAAAGAAGTAAATCAATATCTTTCTCATAAAATTTAGTGCCCCCAATTTCCCACATATCTTCGCCAATTGGAGGAATATCTTCTAGTTGTCCATAATTATAACAGAACTTACACTCTAAGTTACATTTATTCGTTTTCCTAACCGCACTCAAACCAGTGCCCAACAGACAAGAACGACATCCTTTTGGGAATTTGCTTTCATTTCCCACAAAAAAAGTTCTATTCTCCAACGTTTTCAAGCTTCTAATTTTCGATATTAACGTATCATTTCTATGATCGATCGCTGCCTCAATTTGTGCAAAGGTAGAGTAAATGATTTCTTCATGTTTTGTATTAATTTCCTCTTCCTCAGGCATTAGAGCAAACAATTCAAACCATATCAACGCATCTTTCTTTGAAATTTTCATAGCTTATCCTCCTAATTAATCCTTCTGAAGACTCAACTCAAATCTTTTTGCAATGCTTTTTAATGAAAGTACCGTCTCCATTATGGGTCTGCCTTACTAAGCAAGCAGTCTCCAAATGAATGGTGTGTTCTTGTTAGCATATTGTAAATATATACGAAATTGCAGCAGCTGACCGCTTCTACATGCGGTATCACATTATACTCTTATACAATATAACAAATGAAAGTTATTGTGTAAACCTTTTAACAAAACCTATCCCCGGGGATAGACCACTCCCTCTATAAAGGACATCTTGATTCCTCCATTCTGAATAATAAATTTTATCTTATTGCACTCAATCAAAAGGATTGCCTTTGGACTGCTTAGCATCCTTAATTATTTTCTTGAAACAAAGCAGTCTATATTATCCCTTACAAAATTCTCAAATGTTTTAGGTTTTCTTCCCGTTAACTCAAATAAGGTATTTGTAACTTTTTTAGCTGTTCCCATTCTCGTCATAAAATAAAGAGCTACAGTCACATTAACATATTCCTTCTCTAGACCTCTGTTTTTAATGTAGTAACTTCTATATTTTAAATAACCAGGTTTTTTATAAGTGATTTTTCTTTTAGTTACCTTACTTAAAATTTCTGCTACTTCATAGTAATCTAGAGCTTCTGCTCCTGTAATAGTATGGGCAGTATTTATATACTTTTCAGGATCATGGAGTAAAGTTGCCACTGCCAATCCTATATCTGCTGCATCGATAAAGCTCGTTTTACTATTTCCTGCCGGAACAAAAATCTCATTTTTTTCTCTAATCTCTACTGAATGAATTCCTGAGATATTCTGCATAAAGAATCCTGGACGAATGTGTGCATAAGGAAGTCCTGTTTTCTCAATATACTTTTCAATCTTGTAATGAGGTGGAATAGTGTTATTTTCAACTCCCATTAAAGACAAGAACGAAACCAGTCTAATGTTATAAGCTTTCATTAAATCAATAAAAGGGTATAAATCTTCTGGTTTTCCTAGATGGGGTGGCCGCATTAAAAACACGCGATCAACTCCCTTTAGAGCTTCATTATATGTAGTTTTATCAGTAAAATCAAAGGTTACAGCATCAACTTGCTCTCCGAATAATTTCTTTAGCTTTTCAATATTTGTCCCTGCAGCAACTACCTTCTCTCCCTGATTTAGTAACTCCTTCACTACATAGCTGCCTACATTACCTGATGCTCCAGTTACCAATACTTTCATTGGCCTCTCTCCTCTTTTAATATCTCATTTGCCCGTATTATTAATTGAACAAATAGCTTAAAGTCCCCTTCTCCCATTTTTTCTTTAATAAGTGCCATGGCACTGAGGTACTCATCATATGTATTTTCAACTAATTTACGACCTTTTGGCGTTATGGAAACTGTGTAGCTTCTCCCATCAGTGGCAGACGCAGTTCTCATTAAGTAATCTTGTTTGATTAATGAGTTGACCATAGCTGTTACAGAAGGCTTTGAGATTTGAAAAAACTGACTAATCATCAATGGTGTCACAGCTTCTTGATGCTTTGATGTATAAATTAGCACTCCCATTTCACTGGGTCTAATTGGTAAATGTTTTTTGATATTCATTTGCAATCGGCAAAACATTGCCACTTCCTCTGTTGCGGTCATAATATACTCTTTCATTTGTATTTTTCACTCCATTAATTTAGTTAGTCTAACTAACTAAATTATAATGCTAACCTACCACTTTGTCAATAAAAGACAACCTAGCATTCAAGGAAGTTTCTTAATTTGTACTAATTGACCTCTCTTTTTTCTAAGCAGCTCTCTCAAGAGCTTGTTCACTTTCAGCTTCATAAACTTACCAAGCAAACAGTTATATTCATAAAATAATGCCTATGATAAAACTTGATCGGGTTACTCGGTAAACTCATCCCATTATATAGGCCAAGAGTTTGTCGTTCCTAAAAAAACTATTAGATTTTAAAAAGGCAAGCACATATTTACATTAAATATGATTGCTTACCTGTCTTTTTAGATTGATATGGCATCTCATTATTGCTCGTATCCTGTTAAAGGAACCGTCCCCTTTGCATACAATGGCTCCCTTTATAGCTTCAGCAATGTTTCCCACATTTCCTGGTTTACGGGAATTTTTTCTCTCATATTTTCTTCCCGTGCTTTGGCAGTCCTTTCTCCCGGGTAAAGGATATCGGTAACACCGCTCTTTTTTGCTGATGTCTTAATATACGCAGACATACTTTCAATATAGGCATCAGCATAATCCTCACCTGCATAAACTGTGGGATTAATGGCGATAAATACCTGGGAAATGCCTGCATCATTTTTGCTCATCCTCATATCGTAGGTAGATTTGCCCACGGATAGTGCCGCAACTACCATGTCAATGGCTATGGAAAGTCCAGATCCCTTCCAATAGCCTGCAGGAAGAACCTCACCGCCATCTAATATGGCATTGGGGTCGCTAGTCAAATTTCCATCTTTATCATAGCCTCCCGTAACCGGCAGCTTCTTTCCGGCAAGGGCGTAGGTTTGCAGCTTTCCAAAGGAAAACTGAGACTGAGCCATGTCCAATAGCACGTGCCCTCCACTACTTTCCGGAATAGATATAATCAAGGGATTGTTGCCAACACGCTTTTCCGTACCACCCCATGGCGGCATATTTGGGAATGTATTTGTCATGCAAATACCGATACACCCTGCATTGGCAGCCCTTAATCCATAGGTACCTCCACGAAGCCAGTGATTCGTGTTTTTAAGAGCAACACATCCTAAACCGTATTGTCCCGCTAATTCAACAGCCCTGTCCATGGCAATGCACGCATTTATTGGACCAAAGCCTAGCTGTCCGTCCCATTGTTCAAGGGCTCCGACGCTATTCAGCTTCACCGGGCGTCTATCAGGCTTAATCATACCTTCATCTATAGATTTTACAATAACAGGAAACCTATTTAAACCATGGGAATGTACTCCATCACGGCTGTTGTCTGCTATTATGGACGCTCCCATCTCCGCAGCTTCTGGTTCAAAGCCTCTGCTTATAAGCACTCTTTTAAGTTCACTTTTCAGCTCATCATAAGATACACGCACGAATAACCCTCCTATTTATTTTAATTGGAATTTTTTTAACAGTTCCAACGCTGCTCTAACCTTTTTATTTTCACGTTTAAGCTTTTTGATTTCATATTGAGAATTATAAAGTGCGCTTCCATGGCCTGGAAACGCACTTTCCCCATATTCATTATATTCACTTATCCAACGGTACAGGCTATTGTAATGAATAGATAATTCCTTTGCTTTAGTAGAAATGATAACTTGTTCTTAAGGATGATCTATTTAGTAAACATATTTTTTTAGTGTTTCTCTAACTGCACCCTTTTCCGATACCAATTCTGCAAAATATACTTCAACTCTTTCTCCCAGGCCTGCCTCATAAAGATTTACACCAAATATGGCTTCATTGGATAAGATAGGTTTAAGCTGGTCATGGAATGGCCCCTTATCTCCAAGAGCAATCGTTGTAACATAAGGTACTACCTCTCCGAGCAGCGGGTCTGGACTTAACTCCATTTTATCTCCATTATCATCGATACCCATCAGGTATCTGCACCATCCAGCTAACACGAGGGGAATGAGCTTTAGATCTGTAACATTTAAATCTTCTCTTGCTATATAAGCTTTTATAGTTTCTCCAAAACGAATTCCTAGCTTCTGCGAAGTATCTGTGGCAATTCTCTGGGGTGTATCCGGCATAAATGGATTTGGAATCCTTACTTGAAGGACTTCATCAATAAACTTCCTTGGATCAATAATTCCTGGGTCTACCACCACAGGCAAACCTTCTGTATACCCTATTTTCTCTACCAATGTCTTCAATTCAGGATCTTTCATTTCTTTTGATATCAGCCTATAGCCTAGCAGACAGCCGTATATAGCAAGTGCTGTATGAAGCGGATTAAGGCAAGTGCAAACTTTCATTTTTTCCACTTTATCGACGGTTTCTCTATCGGTAAAGATAACCCCGCCCTCTTCAAGATTAGGCCTTCCATTCGGGAATAGGTCCTCTATAACTAAGTACTCCGATTCTTCTGCATTCACGAAGGGTGCCACATAGGTATTTTTTGATGTAACAACATCCTCTACATCTTCAAAGCCCTCTTTTGCGAGCATCTCTCTTACGCTTGAATCGGGTCTTGGCGTAATCTTATCAATCATACTCCATGGGAAAGCCACAGATTTAGGATCGTTGATATAAGCTTCAAAGCCTTTATCTACAAGTCCATTCTCTACCCACTTTTGGGCAAAGTCATTTACCGCATGGAAAAGCTTTGTTCCATTATGGGACATATTATCCATACTCACTAGTGCAAGTGGTGTTTTTCCATTGATGTATCTTTCATATAAAAGAGAAGCTAGTTTACCGATATAACTTACCGGACTTTGAGGCCCATTATTAAAATCTTCAACTACCGCAGGGAAGTATTCTCCCTTGGCATCATTTAAACTATATCCCTTCTCTGTGATTGTAAAGCTTACCATTTGCAGACTTGGATTAACAAAAATATCTTTTAACCTATCCCAGTTTTCCTTATTCTGTGCATCTACAATCAAGGATTCTACAATACTGGCTACAACCGTCTTCTCTATGCTTCCGTCTGACTTTAGGGTAACAAGCACACTTAGGTTGTCGTGGGGCTTATTCATTTTTTCTATGATTTCATAGTCAAATCCTTCTGCTACAATGATCCCCTTATCACTCTTACCCTCATTTAAAATGTTTTGCTGTACATTTGCTATAAATGCTCTAAAAATATTGCCTGCACCAAAATGAATCCAGACAGGATTTGCCTTCGTATTTGCTTTGACTTGCTCAATATTAAATTTAGGCAACTTAAACTCTGCGTTTTGCCACACCTTCTCATCGGTTAAATCCTTTAAATTTAACTTCATTACTAGTTCACCTCTTTCTCTAGTTTCATTTTTCCATTAAATCCATAAGTAATATTCATACATATACTCCTACCAGACAGCCCTAAGATAGAGATGTCTGATAGGTTTTTATCGAATAGCTATAGATTGATATACTTTAGCTTATTTTTTAGCTGACTTCTCTATTGCTTCCCATAATCCATTTAGGTAGGTTGCACCTAAAGCTCTATCATATAGGCCATAACCAGGCATCGCCTTTTCGCCCCAAATCATCCTTCCATGGTCCGGTCTAATAGGTCCGGTCATACCGATATCATAAAATGCTTTCATAATTTCAAACATATCTAAAGAACCGTCAGAAGATAGATGGGCTGCCTCGTCAAACTTACCTGGTGCAAGATGGATGACGTTTCTTACATGACCAAAGTGAATTCTTCCCTTGAAGCTTCTTATCATATCTGGAATATCATTGTGAGGGCTTGAGCCTAAAGAACCTGTGCATAATGTAAGACCATTATTCATTACGGGAACTGCATCTAATATTCTTTGAATATTTTCCTTATTATTTACAATCCTTGGCAAGCCAAATACAGACCATGCCGGATCATCCATATGAATGGCCATCTTGATTCCATATTTTTCGCAGGTTGGCATAATGGCCTTTAAGAAATATACAAGATTTTGGAATAACTTTTCTTCATCTACTTCTTTATACATTTCAAATAGTTCTTTTACCCTTGCAAGTCTATCTGGTTCCCAACCAGGCAGAATAAATCCACCAGAATTGGCATCCATTTCTTCAAACATTTTAGCTGGATCAATCTTATCCACAAGTTCCTGATCATAAGAAAGGACTGTAGATCCATCAGGCCTTTCTTTCGCAAGGTCAGATCTTGTCCAGTCAAATACAGGCATGAAATTATAGCATACTAAATCGATCCCTTCTTTGCCAAGATTTTCAAGCGTTTCAATATAATTTGCAATATATTGTTCTCTTGTAGGAAGGCCAATTTTAATATCATCATGTATATTTACACTCTCAATACCACTCAATTCAAGTCCTTCTGCTTCTATTTCTTCCTTCATGGTTCTGATCGCTTCTCTACTCCATACCTCTCCGGGCTTTGTACCATAAAGCGTTGAAATAACACCTACACAGCCAGGGATCTGTCTTATTTGTCTTAAGGTTACGGTATCATATTTGCTTCCAAACCATCTTAATGTCATTTTCATTCCTGTAATCTCCTCCCTATTATGGCAAAACTATACTAGCATACTAATATATTTCCATGTTATTCTCCGTATGCTCTTGCATGATTCTTAGTTTTATAAACTATTTTTCTGGGAAGCTTCCATCATTAATTATCCTGCTTTTATTTATTTTTGAATCTTTGAAACTATATAGTCATAAAAGGCTTCTTTTTGTTTTCCTAACACCTTATTCGTTAGTACAAAACCATGTTTAGTCGTTGAATGTATAACAATCATAGTGGTTTTTTTAGATACGCCTTTTATCGTATTCCATTTTAAATCTGAATTTTGATTTCCAGCTTTTACATGAATGCCATGATCATCAAAACCTATCTCCATATCATGGGGAACCATCGCTACCTGTCTTTTTGCCCGCATATAGACGACTGCAGGTTGAATAACCGTAAATAAACAGATTGCCATTATGAAAATTATTTTCATAATGCTGTTTGCATCACCCCAAAACCTTGCACTTAACAGTAACATAGCAACAGTGAATATAATATTACATACCCCTACCATTGAACCATAAGTACCGTACATGGACAACTGCCAGAGATCAAAAGCTGTTATTCGATAAGGAAATCTATATTTCATATCCCTTTACCTAAATAGAGCCGGAAGCCATAGACTAAATCCCGGAATGAAGGTAATTAGTAAAAGCGTAATAATCATACATAGATAAAATGGCAATGTAGCTTTTACAACCCGCTCCATCGACACCTTACCAACTGCAGAACCAATAAACAGTACGGCACCAACAGGTGGTGTTAAAAGACCTATTCCACAGTTTAAGACAAGCATAATACCAAACTGAATAGGATCAATGCCAATTGAAGTTGCTATTGGCAGCAAGATTGGGGTAGCAATCAATATGATTGGAGCCATGTCCATAATACATCCAAGAATCAACAGGATAACGTTTAAAAGCAGTGCTAAAAGAATTGGATTATCCGTAAGACTGATAATTGCATTTGCTGCTAACTTAGGAACGCCTAAGCGGGTCAGACAAAATCCAAAAATACTGGATGTTGCAATCAGAATGAGTACAATAGAAAGTGTATCCACACAATTTTCAAGTACTTTCCAAACACCCTTCCAGTCAAGACCTTTATAAATAAATACACTGACAATCAAACTGTAAATAACCGCAATAGCTGCCGATTCTGTAGCTGTAAAAACACCCCCAACTACACCTACTACAACGATCAGAACCGCTGCCAGAGCCCAAAAGGAAACAGCAAACTGTTTTAACAAATCCATGATGCTGAATTTTTCACCCTTTGGATAGTTTCTCTTAACAGAAATGATATAGGAACCTATCATCAAAGATACTGCAAGTATTGCGGCCGGTACATAACCTGCAAGGAAAAGACTGCCTACCGAAATACCACCTGCAGTGGTCGCATAAATAACCATGTTATGACTTGGCGGAACCAAGAGTCCTTCGCAGGATGAAGTAATGGTAACTGCTGTTGAAAAGTCATCATCGTAGCCTTGGTCTACCATCATAGGGATTAGAATACTGCCAAGAGACGCTGTATCTGCAGCTGCAGAACCTGAAATACCTCCGAAGAAGTACGATGCAACGATATTAACCATCGCCATACCGCCCCGCATCCAGCCAACGCAGGCATTCGCCAGTGCAATCAGTTTTTCAGAGATCCCTCCGGAGCCCATAAGAACCCCCATTGTAATAAAGAAGGGTACTGCCATAAGGCTGAAAGAGCTAATCCCTTTTACCATCTGCTGAGCAATGGTTGTAAGCGGAAGGCCTTGGTATAAAAGAGAAAATAGAGATGCAAGTGCTACTGCATAAGCAATAGGAAATCTTAAAAATACCATGACGAAAAAACTACCAAGCAAAATCAATATTGCCATACTCTCAACACTCATGGTATACCTCCTCTTTTACAAAAATGCTTTTGATATGATTATATAGAATCTCAATTTCGAAAATCACCATGGCTATACCTGCTAGTGGCACCGGGAAGTACATCCAGAATCTAGAAACCGTCGGCATACTTACATAAGATCCCCTTGAACCAAGCAGCACTGCGTACTTCCAACCTACTGTTATCATCACCACAGCAAGTCCTAAAACAGCAACATCTGAAAGAATGTCCAAAGCCAGTATCACTTTTTTAGGCAAATATCTGTCAAATGCCGTCATACGAATATGTGCATTTCTTCTAATGGCTAAAGCCGCTGAAAGAACTGCCATATAGGCCATACAAGTTAAAACCACTTCCTCACTCCATGCCGGATCTGGAATAAATGAAATGTATCGACCAGCCACTGCCATAGTGGTAATGAGAATATCCACTATTAAAAGTAACTTACATAAGAAAAGAACAATCTTATAAGCTACATCATATGCCGGTTTAATCTTATCAATTGTATTAAAAATTTTGGGCATACCTTACCTCCTTAAAAATTTAGACACAGAGGATGTTGTCCTCCTCTGTGTCTATAGAAACGTCCCATTAATACAATATAAACCTTACTTCATGTCAACGATCTTTTGATAAAGCTCTTTGTTGTTTGCTGTAGCAGATTCAATAACAGCTTTTACTGCCTGCTGCCAAGGTGCCTTATCCGTAACATCTACAACATTAACGCCTTCTGCTTTTAACTGCTCTAGCACTTTATTTTCAGCGTCTTGTGAAATCTTTCTGTTAAATTCTGATGCATATTTACCAGCTTCCATAAGAATATTTTGCTGTTCTTCTGTAAGTTTATTCCAAGCTTCATCTGTAATAACTACTTGGATTGCACCAAGTGTATGACCATCAAGAATTAAGTTAGGTGCAACTTCTGGGAATGCATTTGATTTGTAGTTAGCAATAGGCTGTTCAGCAGCATCTACTACACCTGTTTGCAATGCAGAATAAAGTTCACCGAAGGAAACAACTGTAGGGGAAGCACCCAATCCTTGTACCATGCCTTGCATAACAGGGTCATTGGATACTCTTATTTTCAAACCTTTTAAATCTTCTATACTATTAAGTGGTTTAGCTGAGAAGAAATGACGGAAACCTTCTTCTCCATAGAATAACCCTCTAACACCGCTGCCCTTTTCATGTGGTTCTAGAAGGAATTCAGGAGCTAAATCAGATGTAGCAAAATTCCAAAAATGTTCACGGTTTACAAATGTATAAGGAATAGAAAGTAGTTTTGACTTTTCTCCGCCGTAGCTTGTAAGAGCAAATGCTGAGATACGGGACATATCAATTGTTCCACCGCCGCCAAGCATTGCGTCAAGCACATCATTTTCTGATCCTAAAACGCCGCTAGCCTGAATATCAATCTTAATCTTTCCCCCCGAAAGTTCTTCAACTTTCTCCTTAAATGCAGTACCTGTTTGACCAACAATCGTATCCAGCGGATTAACTTCTGCGTATACAAGAGTAATCTCTGGCTCTGCTGCTGGATCTTGTTTTGCCGGTGCTTCCGCTGGTGCTTTCGTGCCACAACCTGTCAATGCTGCAACAATTAACACTAGCACAAGACTTAATGACAATAACTTAAAACTTTTTTTCATTTTGCCCCCTCCTATTTTTTGTACTTGATATTTGCATTGTAGAAAGTTCCTAAAAAACCTTTTCCTTAGAACAATACCTATACCTAGGAAATTTCTACATAAATGCCAATTGCTTTTGCTTGCATTTGTTAACGTTTGCACTAGAATCTAAAAAAAAGCTCCTTCCTTCATGCTGCAAAATTCCACATTTATTGCAAACCACTTATTCTTTTAAGTACGTCATCCATACAATAATCTATTTGCTAAAATCTAACATAACTAAATAACTTTTATCCCACATCTTTATCTATAATATATACTACCATACTAGTGTTGCCAGAGTCAATTATGCCATAAATAAAATTTTTATAAATGAATTGGACGTAGATCGATAATTTTTTAATCCCCTTTAAAGTATTGAGGATACTTTTCTTTTAATTCTATTTGCTCAAACATCAGCTTTTTGATATGATTACTGATTACTTCCTGTCCCAATTGTTCATCACGATTTCTAATGCTCTCTAAAATCTGCATATGCTGTCCAATGACATTTTTCCAATTGACATCTGCAATAAAGGTAAGCATACGAACACGCTTGTATTCAGCATTAATTTGTTCTATAAAAGACCATGTTCTTGCTCTGTTGCATCCAATAAATATAGTTTTATGAAACTCTTCATCCATCTGGAGAAACTTGAAGAAGGCTTTCTGCTCTATTAGTTTTTTTTGTATATCGATATTCTCTTGAAGAACATCTAATAATTCCTCCGGAAACTTTTCTGTAGCAATCTTGAGTATAGTCTTCTCTAAACTCTCCCTAATAAATCTTGCATCTTCAACAATAGCTAAATCAATATAGGAAATATAGGTTCCTCTCTGAGGAAGAACGTAGAGTAAGCCTTCTTTGGCTAATTTAATAAAAGCTTCTCTGACCGGTGTTCTACTAACATTTAGAAGATCAGAAATCTCCTGTTCACTCACCCGATTTCCCGGAGCCATATTAAGGTTAATAATGTTTCTTTTGATGACTTCATATACATAATCACCAACTGACATCCCATCTTTTGGCTTTTCTATTTCTAAATTCATATATTCACTTCCTTTAGAGGAATTATTTTATTTATTATATATGACATTTTACCATACTACCATAGCACCTGTAAACAGTCACGTACATTGATCATTTTTTTGCCAACATGCTCTTTTTTCCTTGTCCGTTTAAAACCACGCATAGAATCATTAAAACAATAGCACCTACAATAGCACCCATACCCGCTAAAATACCAAAAGCATCCGATAATGCACCGGTTAGAATAGGCATGATAATAGCACCGATTCCTCCTAACATTAGTAAGACACCCATCGCCATAGGGTAAGACTTAAGGATATCCCCAACTGTAGAAATTGTTGTAGGATAAATTCCTGCCATAGAAAATCCTAATCCCATTATGGCAATGGTAATAATCTTTAAGTTATGTGTAGAAAGTAATAATAGATAAAAGCCAGCAGTTCCACAACTGGTTGCTAGCAGTAGTAATTTCTTCGATACTCTATCCCCCCAAAATGCACAGGTTAATCTACCAGCAAGAATAACTAACCACAATAAGGAAGCAAGCATTTGAGCATATTCTATAGTCATGATGTTTGAGTCAATAAAATATTTAACCATCCAACCATTAATAGTTGCTTCGGCACATAAATAAAAAAACATAATCCCGGCACTAATACAAAAACCTCTATCCTTCAAAAATTCATATGACACTTTCTCTTTCTCAATCTTTTTCGCAGTGTTATCTATTTTCATCCTTGAAAAAAGAAACATAGAAATAATAGCAAGAACAATAATTACACTGGCAGCTATTTTCCAGCCCAGGTCCCCAGAAATGTTTGAGGATAGAATAACTAAAAATGGAGAGGTTAAAGCACCAACCGCAAAAATACTATGCAAAATATTAAGTGCTGCTGGGCTGCTATTCGATACCTCATTTACAATAGTGTTATTAAAATTAGAAATACTACCACGACTTAATCCTGTAAATAAAAACCCTAAAACCAATAGGATTGGATTGCCTGTTGAAATCATGATTAGAAATCCCATAACAACAAAGCTGCATAAAAATATAATTGATTTTTTTCTGCCTAAATACAGAGGCAACACCCCTGCAATAAACCCAGAAATTAAGTTGCCTGCTTGGTGCGCAGAAATCAATCCTCCACTTACTGTATTGCTTAACCCATATTCAATACTCATTAAAGGGAGCAGTGAACCTAAAATCATAGCATATAATCCATTGACTGCAAAAACAAAAAAGCAACAATTCAAAATGTATTTTTGATCTTTGTTAAGCTGTGTGTAAAACGATTGATTTTTCATATTCAATAATTCTCCTATTTAAACTTAGATGATAATCCTAGTAAGTATAGCACATTCTAAAATAATTGCAAGCAAAACCATGAGGATTCGAGGGGAAAATGCCAAACACAATACAAATTCATACCACATTGATCTATCTTCATATGACCTCAAAAAGTCTGATGGGAATTAAGAGTTCTCTGGACACTTGTTTTTGTTAAAATTAGGCATTTTGGACTGCTTGCCAACCGTAACAAAAATACTAAGCTGACCCTTTGCAGGAAACTAACCTTGAGTTCAATGTACAAGCCCAAATTTGAAGGGCTATTAACCATTGAAGTTCTTTGTATTCTAGTTGGCAGGGATGTAAGGCTATGTCCCACATGTAGAAAAGGTAAACTGCTGCATTAAAATACAAAAATATAAAATCAAAATACAACTTTTGCACATAGTTGATCTACTATGAACATACCACTTTACAAGTTTGACTAAGCTACCTGATCTTTGTCAAGGAGGCTCTGCACAGCTTCTTTAACAGTTGAATAAATTTTGGCACTTTCGAAGTCAGCGCCCTAATTTTATTAGGATCGATGCTGCTAATATATACTCTGACCGATGAGAAGGTTTCAATATCTGCTGTATCTTGAAAATCGATCTATACTGCATTAAATATTGCAGCAATGTTTGATTCATTGAATTATGGGATATACTAATCATATCAGACGCCTCCTAGGGTATTGGTTTGTCATAGGATTAGCATTCCTAGGATTTAGGTGTCTGATTTTGTTATTTTATGGAATTGTTTTTAAATCACTACATTACTTGTAAAGTGGTGTTATTCTATATTTAAGGAGATTTATGATATATGATTGAAATCCATAGGTATAGCACTATAGGTTATATTACATAAAACTATAATTTTTTATAAAACTATGATAGACTCTTTTTAGAGTATGTATTATTTACAAGGAGTGATTACATGGCTTATAAAGATCTGCAGGATTTTATCCGACAGTTAGATGAAAAAGGCTTGCTGAAAAGAATAAAAATAGAAGTAGATTCTGAGCTGGAGATTACTGAAATAGCCGATAGGATATCTAAGCAGTATGGCCCTGCTCTTTTATTTGAAAATGTAAAGGGCTCTCCTTACCCCGTGCTGATCAATGCAATGGGCACCTACGAAAGGATGAGTATGGCTCTCGGGGTGGAAAAGCTGGATGATATCGGAAATGATATCGAAGAATTTATAGATATGTCCAATTATTTAGGAATTATGAAAAAAGTTAAGTCACTTCCAAAACTGGCTAGAATGGCAACCGTATTTCCGATAAAACTGCCTACAAAGGGTTCCTGTCAGGAAATTATTGAAAACGAACCGGATTTAACGAAGCTTCCTATATTAAAGTGCTGGCCCGGTGATGCAGGAAGATTCATAACCCTTCCTCTTGTTATCACCAAAGATCCTGAGACTGATATTCAAAACATGGGTATGTACAGGCTGCAGGTATTTGATAAAAATACTACCGGTATGCACTGGCATCTACATAAGGATGGAAGAGAGATTTATGAAAAATATAAAGCGTTGGGGGGGAGAATGCCTGTATCTGTTGCACTTGGCTGCGATCCTGCCATAACCTATTCCGCTACTGCACCGCTTCCAAAAATGATTGATGAGATGATGTTTGCCGGATTCTTAAGAAAATCTCCTGTGAAGCTGGTGAAGTCTATCACCAATGACCTATATGTACCGGCAGATGCAGAGTTTATTATCGAAGGCTATGTAGATGTCAATGAGGATCTAAGACTCGAAGGTCCTTTTGGCGATCATACCGGATATTATTCTCTGGCAGATTATTATCCGGCATTTCATGTAACTTGTATCACCCATAAAAAAAATCCTGTCTACCCCACGACCATCGTAGGAAAGCCGCCTATGGAAGACTGCTATATGGGCAAAGCTACAGAAAGGATTTTCTTACCTCTTCTTAAAATGCAACACCCTGAGATTGTGGACATCAACTTCCCTCTGGAAGGAGTTTTCCATAACTGTGTGATTGTTTCTATAAAGAAACGGTATCCCGGACATGCCAAGAAAATCATGAATTCTCTATGGGGAATCGGTCAAATGATGTACACAAAAATGATCATTGTAGTGGATGAAAATATAAATCCTGCGGACTTATCCACTGTAGCTTGGAAGGTCTTCAACAATATAGATGCCAAGAGAGATGTAGTCATATCTGAAGGGCCTTTGGACGCTCTGGATCATGCCTCAAATCTTCCTCATTATGGGCACCGCATGGGCATAGATGCTACGAAGAAGTGGACAAGTGAAGGGCATACAAGAGAATGGCCGGAGGATATTGAAATGACAGAGGATATTAAGGAACTTGTTTCAAAGAGATGGGCTGAATATGGTATTGAATAAGGCGATTAAAAAGATTCATGACTATGGAATCCTTGTCATGTTCTCCCATACGGTTTTTTCTTTGTCCTTTGCCCTTATTTCAATGCTTCTGGCTAGCGATGGGCTCCCCTCCCTCCGTACACTGTTCTGGATATTTATTGCCTTTATGGGGGCCAGAACCGGTGCAAATGCCATCAATAGAGTGATTGATGCAGAAATAGATGCTAAAAATCCCCGTACCGCCTTGAGACAGCTGCCCCAAGGCCTGCTGCAAAAGAAAGAGGTTATCCTTTTTACAGCAGGTTGCTTCTTCGTCATGGTGATTGCAGCAGCTATGCTCAACCCTTTATGTCTGCTGCTTTCCCCTATAGCACTATTTCTAATGATCATTTATTCCTATACAAAACGCTTTACTTGGACCTGTCATTTGGTTTTAGGCATAACCTGCGCCGCTGCACCTGTAGGAGCTTGGCTTGCCGTTACCGGAAAGCTTTCATGGCTTCCCTTATTTATGGGAGCCGCAAATACCTTATGGGTTGCCGGCTTTGACATCATTTACGGTTCACAAGATTATGACTTTGATACTGCCAATGGGATATACTCCATCCCATCAAGATTTGGCGTAAAAAACGCCCTGCATATTGCCGCACTTTTCCATGGAGTAGCTTTGCTTCTATTAGCCATTGTGGGTGCTTTAAGCAATCATCTCGGCGTGATTTATTACACCGGGCTAGCCATTATATCCATCTTGTTTGTGGTACAGCATAAAATGGTTTCGCCGGATAATCTATCCAATGTAAAGATCGCTTCTTACAGCATCAATCAGGTCGTCAGCATTGTTTTTTTGATCTGTGGAACGATAGACATCCTAATCTAACCTACTTTTGAGGAGTGTTTTCATATGTGACAGGGGGACGGTTCAATCGTCCCCGGAGCAGAGCAAAGGGCCAAAGGGAAGACGATGGAACTGTCCCCTATGTCACATGAAGGATGTACTAGATTTAATGTAACTTATATACCTTTGAGGAGTGTTTCATATGAAAAAAATAGTAGTAGGCATCACAGGCGCCAGCGGCAGTATCTATGCAAAAATATTGATCGAGGAGCTTTTAAAAAGAGGTATCTATACCCATGTCATATGTACGGAAAACGGCAAAAAAGTTATGAAGTACGAGACATCCTTAGACATAGACGAATGGATGGAGGCATTAAAAGAAAAGTATAGCCATGTCAAACCAGAGGATATAAACAATCTGTTTTCCGGAGTAGCCAGCGGTTCCTTCAAATTTGATGCTGTGGTGATCCTTCCCTGCTCCATGGGGACCCTTGCTGAAATCAGTAATGGTTTAGCGAAAAATCTATTATGCAGAGTGGCTGATGTGGCTTTAAAAGAGAACAGAAAACTGGTCATCGTTCCCAGGGAGACACCGCTGAATGCAATCCACCTTGAAAACATGTTGAAGCTTTCGAGACTGGGGGTTACCATACTTCCTGCCATACCTGGCTTTTATCATAAACCGGAAACTCTGGAAGACTTAGTCAATTTTGTAGTTGGAAAGATTCTGGACAATCTTTCAATTGAAAATACATTGTTTAAAAAATGGGAGGACTAGAAAATGTTAAAATTTAAAAAAGTATTTGCTATATTGATTGCTTCCTTACTTCTCCTATCATTATCCGCTTGCTCATCTCCTAAGGAAACTCCGACTAGCCAAAGGCCAAAACAAACCTTAAACATCGGTGCCATATCTTCTGTGGATGTAATTCCCATTATTATCGCCGCTGAAAAGGGATACTTTGAAAAAGAAGGTGTAGGAGTCAACTTTCAGCCCTTTAAAAGTGCAAAGGACCGGGACGCCGCTTTTCAAGGCGGAAATCTGGATGGAATCATTTGTGATATGGTAGCCGTCAGTCTTTATCAAAATGCTGATTTTGATGTAAAGATCACAGGCGTTACCGATGGAGATTTTATGCTGATAGCAAATCCCAGCGCCGGAATAAAGACGATGAATGATCTCATTGGCAAAAGTATAGCTATTTCAGAAAAAACCTGCATTGAATATATGCTGGATAAAATATTGGAGAAAAACGGTATGGAATCGAAAGATGTGCAAAAGTCCATGGTTCCACCCATCCCTACCCGACTTGAAATGTTAAGAAACAACAAAGTAGATGGAGCACTGCTTCCAGAGCCATTTGCTACCCTTGCCATCCAGGACGGGGGAATACTCCTGGGAAGTGCAAACGAAGAGGGCTTCTATCCTTCGGTGACAGCCTTTACGCAGCAGGCAATCAATACAAAAGCCAACGAAATCAAAGCATTTTACAGAGCCTATAATGAGGCTGTAGATTATATCAACAATACGCCTATTGCTGCATACGAAGATACAATCATAAAAACCGTCGGATATCCAGAAGACATGAAAGGCAAAATCACCTTGCCCGGCTTTAGAAAAAATGAGCTTCCATCGGCAGAGGAAATTCAGTCTGTTATTGATTGGGCTGCCATAAATGGCCTTGTTCAGAAAACACTCAATCCCCAAAACTTACTGAATGATATAGGTATTCAATAATAAGATGGAGGTATCCTATGCTTGAAATAGATGAACTCTCTGTCAGCTACCGCTCCGGTAAAAAGATGATCCATGCTTTAGGACCTATAAACCTAAAAGTTGCACCGGGTGATATTTATGCGCTTATAGGTCCCTCCGGCTGCGGTAAATCTACCTTTCTCCATGTACTGAGCGACATCATAAAGGATTATACGGGACAAGTAACCCTTAATGGCGAAAGCCTTAACTCCAAAAAACATGATATTGGATTTATACCCCAAAACTTTGGACTGCTTCCCTGGAAGAATGTTCAAAAAAACTGCCTGCTCTCTCTGAGGATCAAAAAACAAAGGATCGATGCTTCTCTGACAGAGAGAATAGATTATATCATGAATAAATTGAATATCCATTCATTAAAAGACAGGTATCCCAGAGAATTAAGCGGAGGCCAGAAACAAAGGGTAGCTATCGCCAGAGCCTTCATCATGAATCCGGATTTATTGTTGATGGACGAGCCCTTTTCTGCTTTAGATGCCCTTACAAGAGAAGAAGCCCAGGAGCTTTTTATTGACATATGGAACCAGTATAGAACAACTACAATATTTGTAACCCACAGCATAGAAGAGGCTATTTACATGGGAAAGAAGATTGCAATCTTGTCCCACTGCCCCGGTACAGTCGTTGAAGTCATCGATAATCCCCTTTTTAATACTGAAAACTTAAGAGAAAATGAAGAATACCTTAAATTATCCACACATCTGAGAAATGTTGTGAAAAAAGGATGGCAAATATGAAGGCAGGAAAAAAAATAAAGATATTCTTACAAGGCTTCATCCTATTTAATATTTTATGGTATCTCCTTGCAATCGTCATTAACATGCGGGTGCTGCCAAAGCCTACAGATGTATATCTAAATATGAACCATCTATATGGCGACAAGCTCTATATTCACGTTTTTGTGAGTCTATGTAGGGTCCTTGGCGGATTAGCCCTATCCTTAGTATTAGGAATTTCTATAGGCTTGATTATGGCCTATTCGAAGATAGGAAATAAACTGTTAAATCCCTTAGTTTATTTTACATATCCTATACCTAAAACCGCCTTGCTGCCGGTAGTCATGCTGTTATTTGGATTGGGAGACCGCTCGAAAATTATCTTGATCGTATTCATCTTAGTATTTCAGGTTATTGTAGCGGTAAAAGATGCGGTGCTGAATATTTCACCGGAAGCCTACCATCCCATAAGGAGCCTTGGTGCTTCAAGGCTTCAAATATTCATCCACATAACAGTGCCTGCTATTTTACCGGAGCTGCTTACGAATCTAAGACTATCCATAGGAACTGCCCTTTCCATATTATTTTTTGCCGAAGGCTACGGAACGCAATATGGTATCGGTTACTATATTCTGGATGCATGGATGCGAATCGATTACATCGGAATGTACGCAGGTATTGTGGTCATAAGTCTGTTGGGTTTCGCTTTATTTATTTTAATAGATCTTCTTGAAGAAGCAATATGCAAATGGAAGGTTAAATCGCCCTATTCATTATAATTTTTCGAGGTGAAGATATGTCAAGATTTTTTAATGGTAAAAAGATAGAGCTATTGGCTCCCGCAGGAACCATGGAAACCTTTAAAAGCATGGTGAAGGCAAACTGTGACGCAATCTATTTTGGCGGCAAGAATTTAAATATGAGAATGATCAGAAAGGGATTTAATTTCTCCAATGAAGAAATCCATGAAGCTGTAAACATAGCCCATGAGGTTGATAAAAAGGTTTATGTCACGGTAAACAATTTGCTAAATGATTATGAAATCGATGAAGCCACTGAATATCTGCATTTTTTACAAAGCAGCCATGTTGACGGTATCATCGTTCAGGATTTGGGAATTCTGCAAATTTGTAAGGAGCATCATTTTAATAAATTCGAAATTCATTCTTCTGTTATGATGAATGTTCATAATGTCGAATTTGTAAAGGTACTGAAAGCCTTCGGCGTATCAAGGGTCGTATTATCAAGGGAAATGGACCTGAAAACTGCAAAAAACCTCCAAAAACAAACAGGTATTGAAACGGAGTACTTCGTACACGGAGATATGTGTACCGTCAACGGCGCAAACTGCTATTACAGCTCTGTTATTTGGGGCAACAGCTCAAATCGTGGAAGATGCTTTAAACCGTGCAGGTGGCCTTATCGTGTAAAAAAGGATGGTTTTGTCTTCCCGACTGAATATCCCCTTGCGGCAAAGGATATGTATATGTATGAGCATATCCCCGAACTGATTGAAGCATGTGTTACTTCATTTAAGATAGAAGGCCGTATGCGGGATACTGATTTTATTGTGAATCTGGTGAACACCTATGGGGAAGCCATCGATCGATATATAGAAGATCCTTTAGCCTTTGACCGCAAAAAACACGCCTTAGAACTGTTTGAGAACAGAAAACGCGATTTTACTACTGCCTATGCTTTCTCAAAGCCCGGTTTGGATTTCATCAATACCCGATATGAAGGTACAGGTAAGTTTTATTCCACCGGTAAGGTTTTTTCTACCCCTACGGAAGAACCGGAACTGACAGAGCCTGTTATCAACACGATTCAAACTGAGCTAAGCAAGCATTCCGGTCAATCCGTCTCAAAACACAATCTATCGGTAAAAGTAAATAACTATATCCAGGCTAAGCTTTGTATAGAATTGGGCATAGACCGGGTCTATCTGCCTTGCGAAGTTTTGTTGCCCGATGGATTTCTAACCTTGGAACAGCTGCAGCATTTGGCAAGTATAAAGAATACTACCGAGCTTTATCTTGATTTGCCGCAAATGATGGATGAGCTGCAGTTTGATAGGATTGATCATTATTTGATGAAGCATGGTTCCCTATTTGACGGATTACTGGTTTCCAATTTGGGCGCTGTCAAAAGATATGGGAACCAGTATAAGATTGTAACCGATTATAATGTAAACATTTATAACCATAAAGCAATGGAATTCTATCAAAATCTAGGTGTTAGTGAACACACCCTATCTATAGAAGCAAAGGTCGATGAATTGGCCAGATTCGTCACGCTGTCCGAAAAACCTTTAGAACTCATTGTTCACGGACCCCTAAGAGTTATGTACTTGGATCATAATCTTTATGAAAATACGAAAGCATTTGAACCCATTGAGCCAGGTGATAATCAATATGTAGATAACAGTATATTGGTATTGATGACGGATAAAGGTGAAAACCCGGTTTACATAGATCAAAACCTGAAAAATCACTTATTTACCTCGAAAGAGTTCTGCCTGCTTCCCATTCTGGACCATTTGAATTTTGAAAAACCGGTAGGTTTTCGCATTGAGGGACAGACCTATACAGCAGAGGAATTAAAAAACATCATTGAAGTTTACCAAACAGCCATAGCTGATCCATCCAGATGCAAAGACCTATTTTCACATATGAAATCTGTAAGAGCCGGTTTTACTGCAGGCTCTCTGGCTTACAAATTCAATATAGAATAGGAGTGTTATGATGAATTATATGGGTCCTGATACTATCATTACAATGAGACAAGAATATCTTTTCCCGGCTACCGCTCATTTTTACAAGGAGCCTCCTCAGATCATCGGAGGATCTATGCAGTATCTTTTTGATCACAACAATAAAAAATATGTTGATTTCTTTGCAGGCGTATCGGTCATGAACTGTGGTCACTCAAATCCGGAAATTCTGAAGGATACCATCGAACAATTAAACAACATACAACACACGACTACCCTATATCTGACACAGCCTATGGTGGAACTTGCCCAAAGACTTGCAGAAGTATTTCCCGGAGATATAAAAAGAACCTTCTTTTGCGTAACCGGATCGGAAGCAAACGAAGGAGCCATGGCATTAGCAAGGTTATATACGAAAAAAAACGGATTTATTGCTTTAACCGGCGGCTTGCACGGCAGGACTCATTTAACCTTGAGTGTTACAGGAATACCCATGTGGCGGTTAGATGATCATTTAGTGAAAGAAAATATTTTCTTCATTGAACGGCCTTATTCTGTCGGCTCCAGCTATGAAGAAGCGATAGAGAAATCTTTGCAGCAGCTGGATACAGTTTTAAAAAATCATGGAAAAAATATATGTGCCATGTTGGTAGAACCGATCCAAGGTAATGGCGGAATCATCATGTATCCTGAAAATTATTTGAAGAAAGTAAAAGCCCTACTGGAAGCCCATAATGTATTGCTCATTGCAGATGAAGTACAAACGGGCTATGGAAGAACCGGCAAAATGTTTTGCATAGAACACTACGGTGTGGTTCCGGATATTATCGTTACCGCAAAGGCTCTGGGTAATGGAATTCCAATCTCCACCTTCTCAACCACCGATGAAATTGCAAAAGCCTATAACAGACCTTCCGCTTCTACCTTTGGCGGAAATCCTGTGGCTGCTCAAACCGCACTAAGTGTCCTCAATTATATTGAAAAACACAATTTGGTTGAGAAATCAGATGAACTGGGAAAATATCTAAAACACAAATTAGAACAAATATCATCCCCATTGATTCAGGAAATAAGAGGATGCGGCCTTATGTTAGGCATGCAGATTCAATCCGCAAATCCGTCTATCACATCAGCTGAAATTACAGACATGATTTTAGAGGAAATGAAAGACAGGGGTTTTATCATTGGGAAAAATGGCTTAAATAGAGATGTCGTCGCTTTTCAGCCTCCTCTTGTCATTTCTAAAGAGGACATTGATGTTATGGTGGCCAGTATGGAAGCAGTTCTCGAAAAAATCTCTTTCTTATGTTAATAGTTCTTTAAATGAAAGTGTATGATTGAATCACACAGTATAAACGGCTAAATTTTAAAAAGCCAGTGTAATCCCAGCATTTTAATCTTGGGCCGCTGGCTTTTTGTGTCTGTTTTATTTTTTATAACCTGGCACCATCTGATACTCTTTTTATACCTTATTGACACTGTCCCAAGCCGTTTAGTGTAATATAAAAGTGTAACAAAACGCAGACAAAAGTGTAACAGCTGCGATGAAATCCGCCTGAAGGGTAGGCTCTCCCCCTGAAACTGTAATTCCTCTTATAAAAGGAGCATAGCCCTCGATCACTTCATAAAGGGCTTCCACGGTATATTCTTTTGTCCTGGGTGAGGTACTATAGCCGCATATTTTTATACATTGGTCACAACCTATACACAGGCCTTCCTCATAGGTTACCTTGTCCTCCGCCATCTTGATCGCTTTTGTGGGACAGTGATTTACACACGCCCCACAGTGGTTGCAGGAGTTAATCGTTTCTGGATTGTGGCAGTAGACACAGTTAATATTGCAGCCTTGAAGAAAAATCGCCAGCCGGTTGCCAGGGCCATCGACGTTTGAAAAGGGAATAATTTTGTTCACCACCGCTTTAGGGTTCATCTTTTCTCAATCTTCTTTCAAAAACATGGGCGATGTTATTGGTACCATAACCTAAAATATCTGTATCCCTAAGAACCGCTTCCCCTTCACTGGCCTTTTTAACTTCACTTTTCTTCACCAGATAACCCGTTACCCGTATAAGATCGGTATTGTGCAGGTAGGTGGTGATGTAACGTCCTCCTAAGGAAAAAGCTCCTTCAATAATGTCCAGCACCGCCTCTGGCTTATTCAGATAGGTTTCATCAAAGGCAAAGAGATCTCCTGTACCGGAAGTAAAATATTCATGGAAGGGAATTGCCTGCTTTATATGAAGCGGCAAAATAGGCTCATCCCCCACAGTTACCCGATGAGCCGATGTGTTGCAGGCATCCTCCCCACTAAGGCTGGCCCCTACTTGAGCATGTAAAAGATAACGATTGTTGGTTCTTTCGCAATAAGGGGCTTCATGGCTATTGGACGTGATTTAAAAACCGCTTAATCTTTACATAGTCCTTTTCCTCATCGGTGATAAAGGGATCTATCAACCTATCAATATCCTCTATAAAAACAGGAAAGGAAGTAATAGAAGGAAGAAGACGGTAAAGTATCAGCAGGCTGTCTAACAGCTCATCTAAATTTTTTGGGGGCTAAATAGATATCATTTCATTTTCAATATACATCATTTCCGTCAGTATAGCCCAGTAATTCTCTCGGGTCTAATAACCTTTCTGCAACGTTGGCAAGGTTAAAAAGCTTTTGCTGGTAGGTAAGACCTTTACTGGTGAAAATGTCTGTAATATCTGTCGTTTTTGATTTCATATAAACAGCTCCTTTATAAATATTGTTTCATAACGGAAATATGCGCCTAGTCCTTCTTCGGTAGTACCATATGCAATTTATATAAAGCTGGTGCATGATGTAGAATGATGGATAAAATATATTTTCCAAATCTATTGATGGACTTTTCTGAAAAAAACATTGCTTATCTCGCTCATAACTATCCTTATTTATTAATTTTTTCTGTAATTTAAATAGAAGCCGCTAATAGTTCCTCGATGGTATTCCGACTCGAAAAAAATATCGCCATTATGTGCTTCAATAATAGCTTTGTTAATATATAATCCCAGTCCGTAACCTTTTTTAGAGTTGTCGGATTTATAAAACATATTAAAAATTTTCTCCTGCTCTTCTGTCTTGATGCCTATCCCGTAGTCTTTGAAGCAGGTCAATATCCTACCCGCTTCTTCCTTTATGACTAATTCAATAATTGAATCGTCTTCTGAGAACTTCACAGCATTGGATAAGATATTATTGATAACCCTCTGAATTTTTATGATATCAACTGCTATGATATTCTCAGGATCAATATTTTCATAATCAATCTTTTGAATGAACTGATGATTTTGGTTGCTCACATAGTTTTCTGAATTATAGAGAATCATGTTTATATAATCAGAGATTTTTATCTCCTTTAGATTTACTGCTATGTTATGTGCTTCATATGTGTTGTCTAGAATATCAGTCACAATGTTCTCAATTTGTTCAGAACGATAATGGATTCTTTCAATGTATTCCTTCGTTTTATCCTGATCCACCATCTCCATACTTAGAGCCTTGCTGTATCCCTTAATCAAGGTTATTGGTGTTTTGATATCATGAGAAAGCATCGACATAAAGCGAGATGTCCCCTTAAAGGTTTCCTCTAAATGCTCAGCTAAGTTTTGTGAATTCATAGAAATAATTTTACTTTCATATTTAAGGGATTCAAAGATTGTCTTTAAGTTAATCCGCATTTTATCCAGCTCTTTGCTCAACTTACCAATCTCATCCTGTGTTTTAATGTTTATAGCCATATCAAAATTCCCATTTGCAATTCTAGACACCCTGTTAACTAATGTTTCTATAGGACGGGATATAGAGCGGCTTAAGTAATAATCAATCATAAAGATCATTATAAGCGTTCCTAACAAAATATAAATCATCTGATTCCGCATAGCATAGGCTGATTGAATAAAGTCGGATAAAGGTGCCACTAAAAAAAGATTCCAGTCAAATCCTTTGATACTGGAATAAGCTGCTATATATTCTATGCCATCGATCTCAATTTCAAAAGCCTCTGATTCCACAAAAAACTCTCCCCTTGAAGTGAGCATCTCAAAGATGTGATTAAACGCCTCTAAAAGGTCATCATCTTTTGGGCCAGTGATCAGATTATAGTTATCGTCCAATAATATGGCAAATCCATTCTCCCCATATTTTATATCATCGATAATCTCCACAATATAATCTACGTAAATATTGGCTGCAATGACGCCTTTGCGTCCTTGCAGCTCAATACTGGATGCAATGGCAGTGACATTCTCCTTTTTATTGACATCCTGGTAAGCAGAGGTTGTTACATAGGTATCCTGATTAACTGCTTTTTGATACCAAGGTCTCTCAGTAACAATGTAATTTTCATCTGGTATCCATCCGTACGCATCCATCATTTCATTGTCCTCCGTCCCAATGAATATGCTGATGAAATCCCGGTTAATTTCGGAATATACCCTAAGGAGCTCTTTGACTTCCTCTTGGCTCCGTTTCATTTTTAACTGTGTTTTTAATTCCATCAGAGTCTTTGCTTTTTCCGAAAGCCATGTGTTGATGATCTCTGAGTTGTAATAGGCAGATTTCTCTCCAAAGTCTTTTGCCTGTTCTTTAGATGACTTTATTAATGAAGTCATACTTATAAATGTTATTGGAAGAGCAGCGATCACCCCAATAATTAGCATCATCCCCAGTAGTTTGGTACGTATTTTTAGGATCATCTCACATCACCTTCAAAAACATAACCAACACCCCATATAGTCTTGATATATTCTGGTTTTTCAGGATTGTTTTCAATTTTTTTTCTAAGTCTTTTAACTGTTGTATTGACCAAATTCTCATCGTAGAAGGAGTCCCCCCATACTCTGTTAAGAATTTGATCCCTGCTCAAAACAATATAGGCATTCTCAATCAAGAAGAGCAAAAGATTGAATTCTTTAGACGTTATATTTACATTCTCTTTGTTTTTGTAAACCTTATAACCTCTTTTATAGATGGCAATATCCCCAAAGGTAATGATTTCATCCCTTATACTGCCTTGATTATAGGAACGGCTTCTGCGGATATTGGCCTTGATACGAGCCACCAGTTCCACAGGATTAAAAGGCTTGGTAATATAATCATCAGCACCTACCCCCAGTCCGAGAAGCATATCATTCTGGGAGTTGTTGCAGGTTAAAAAAATAATTGGAATGAAATTGGCCTTGCGAATTTTTTTGCATAGCTCGATTCCATTCATTCCATCCAAATTTATATCTAAAACCAATAGTTCAATATCTTCTTTCAGAAGCTCTAATGCCTTCTCTCCAGAATCAGCCTTAACAACTTCAATGTTTTCAATTCTTAAAAAGTCTTCAATCATTTCTGCTATTTCAATTTCATCATCTACAACCATTACTTTAGACATATCCATCGCCCCTTATGGATTTTCTTTTATTATAACATTTCCATGATCTTTAACAATAGAAGGGATGATTGAGTCAGATTCAATTTTCCCACGGCCCAGGTCCAAAACAAATTCTTCCAAAATCAACTCTTTAGTTTTTCCTTCTAAGTCTAATACATTAATCAGTAGCAATTTATAAATATGACATTTTGACACTGAAATAATATTGAAAAGTCATAATTCGTCATGGAATAAACGAGTTAATTCAATTGTTATTTATTATACTTTATATTAAAAAAGGGGGAATGAAAGTGAAAAAACTATTATCATTGGTACTTATTTTAGTTATGTTGTTTGCCGTTGGATGTTCCACTAAATCAAATAATGTGGATTCCACCAATAAAGGTACAGAAATCAAGCAGGGAGAATTCAAAATCAAAGTAGGTCTTGTTACGCCAGAGCAAGATATCGCAACACGTTCTATGCGTCACTTTGAAGAGCAAGTCGAGAAGTTGTCTGAAGGACGAATTGATGTTGAGGTTTTCCCCGGAGGAGCATTAGGCGGAAGTGCCGATATTTTCAATGGTGTTCAAGACGGTAGTATTGAAATGTGTGTAAACATTTACCCACCTTTTGCACAATTCTCTGATGCGTTTTTACTTTACAATTTGCCTTATTTATTTAGCAGTAAAGAAGCAGCTTTTGAGTTTTTGGATAGCGATATCGCTAAAAACATAGCCAAAAGCATTGAAAACAAAGGTTTTAAACAACTTGCTGTATTCGATGGTGGTTTTAGAAATGTATCTAATAACAAAGGTCCTGTTAAAAACCCTAATGACTTAAGAGGTTTAAAAATAAGAACATTAGATAACCCTATTCAAATTGACTACTTTAAAGCATACGGTGCAAATCCAACTCCACTCCCTTATGGAGATATATACGTCGGTCTTCAAACAAAAACAATTGATGGACAAGAGAATAGTTTCAGCAATGCTGCGAGTATGAAGTTTAATGAGGTTCAAAAATATTTTACTGATACAAAACATGCATTTGATCCCGCTGGAATGTTTATTAATACAGGCGTATTCAACTCTTATCCAGATGATGTAAAGCAAATAATTGAAGAAGCTGCTTTGAGTACACAAAAATTTAATAGAGAATTAGCCGTTGAACTTGAAAATCAAAGTATAGAAACCATTAAGAAAACCAGCGAAATCTATTATTTAACAAATGAAGAAAGACAGGTATTCATCGATATGTCAATGCCAACATACAAAAATTTTGAACAAAAAATTGGAAAAGAGCTAATGGACAGTGCTCTTGCTAAAATTAAAGAGATAGAAAGCAAATAAAAATCAATGTATTGTTTGAGTAATAAGGTGTCTTTTGACACCTTATTTATATCAAGCTTGGGAGGGTTTCTATGAAGGTTTTAAAATTGCTACATGAACATATTGAAGAGTGGATTTTAATAGCAACCTATACAGCTATGCTGGTCATAGCAACAGCTCAAGTGTTTTTTAGGTATGTGATTAATCTTTCGCTGTCTTGGAGCCAAGATCTGCTTACCTATATGTTAATATGGTCCGTTTTTATTGGCATCTCATTGGCAGTAAAGAAGAGAAAGCACATCAAGGTCGAATTAGCTTTTGTAATTCTATCTGAAAAAATGCAGTTCTATCTTAAAATACTATCAAATTTAGTTTTTATGCTGTTTTGTGGCATTTTCAGTTATTATTCACTACTCAAAGTTTATAAGTTAATTTTTGTTAATCCACAAATTTCAGAATCTACTGGACTTCCTATGTGGATGATACAAATTGCCGTCCCCTTTGGATTTGTACTTAGCATTTACAGACTCATAATCGATACAAAGCTATTGTTTAAAGAAAAAACAGAAGAAAGAAATAGGGGGATAGACTAATGCACATATTTTTATTGTTAGCTTCCTTTGCTTTATTTGTATTTCTATCAGTTCCAATTGGTGTCTCCATTGGAATGGCACTTTGCCTTTATGGATTTGCAGGTGGTTCAATGGGACTTGATTTTATCTCGCAAGCCATCTTCTCCTCAATGAATAGCTTTCCTCTTATTGCAATTCCATTTTTCATTTTGGCTGGCACACTTATGGAAGGTGGAGGATTATCTAAAAGGCTTATTAATTTATCCAATTCACTGGTTGGACATTTCACAGGTGGACTTGGAATTGTAACCGTCCTCACTTGTATATTTTTTGGTGCCATTAGCGGATCTGCTATCGCCACAGTTGCAGCAGTTGGTACTATCATGATCCCAGCGATGGAGGAACAGGGCTATCCTCGTTCATTTGCAACAGCACTTGCTGCTGCGGCCGGCGTTTTAGGTACAATAATACCTCCAAGCATCCCTATGATCATGTATTGTGTGGCACTCCCTGCTGCTTCTCCTGGTAATATGTTTATGGGAGGAATCGGACCAGGACTTCTAGCTGGTGTTACTCTTATGATTCTAGTTTGCTACTACGCTAAAAGGAATGGCTATAGGAGTACAAACACTGAATTTAATTTTAAAAATGTAATAAAATGTACCATCGATGCTATATGGGCCTTATTTGTACCACTTATTATCATAGGCGGGATTTATGGTGGTATATTTTCAGCAACAGAGGCAGCTGTTGTTGCATGTGTCTATGGATTCATTGTTGGAAAATTTATTTATAAAGAGCTTTCTATGAATGCAACATCAAAAGCTTTAGTTAGCTCTGCTATTACTGTCTCATCAATATTAATCGTTGTCGCCACTGGATCGGTGCTAGGGAAGATCTTGACAGTTGAAGGTATACCAAAGATGGTGGAAACTGCATTAACTTCATTGAGTAGTAATGTATATGTATTATTAATCGTCATTAACATTATATTATTGATTGTAGGATGTATCATGGAAACTTTTACAGCCATCATCATTTTGAGTCCTATATTATACCCAATTGTTGCTCAGTACGGGATTGATGTATACCATTTTGGCGTAATGATGATCCTAAACCTGTCAATAGGATTTATAACACCTCCTGTTGGTTCAAATCTATTTGTAGCTTGTGGTATAACAGGTATGAGGTTTGAAACTTTAGTCAAATCAATTTGGCCATTTTTATTAGCTTTAATCGCTGCTCTAATCTTAGTTACTTTTATCCCACAGATAACACTCTTTTTACCAAATTTATTTGGTATGTAATTTGTTATGTATGCGATGTCAAGAGAACCGTCAGACTGTGTGGCTATTCAGCTAGATATCTGAACTAACAACCCTATTCATCGCTTAAATTTATGTATAGTATATTTTCAATAGACCAGTACGCTACACCAGTGCTGGTTTACTTCTTTCTCTGAGCCTTCTTAACACTTCCTTAACTCCAAGAATGTTCAGTACTCGTTTTAAATTGTATGAAAGGAACGCCAAGGAAATCTCTGCGGTTACAGAGATTTTTCTTCTGGTTAAGAAATAATAAGCTCCCCAACTTCGTTTTATGGTCCCTAAGGGATGCTCTACTATCATTTGACGTAGTTTATATTTGTCCATATTTAGTTCTATTTGTAAATCAATGGTGTAACAATGGAAATCCTTTTTGGATCTTGTATTTAGAAAAGAAAATTTATATCAATAACCACACAGTCTGAGCAATCTTGTTAAATCTCAGATTAGGAGGCGGTTCCATACTATGAGAAACAAACAATAAATCTCCTCTACCGGAGAGTTCAATCCTATCTGTATTACTGCTTCCACAATGTTCACAGGCCGTCGTAGGAGGAAAGGTATATCCTCCACATTGACTGCACTTATTACCCATTAGCTTGCCCTGGCCTAAATTTTCATAATAGCTCTTTACGATTGATTTCAGCATCAGCCTTGCCTCCTTCCGTATACTATTACAGTACTGATCATTGCATTACCATGGATATGCACAACTGCAATTTGGGGAGCAGCTTTAAACTGCATTCCTGTCCACTTCGCAATTTGACTGTAAGTCACAGGCATTGTAGAGATGATCTTGGTGTAAACCTAGTTTATCAGCAACCTTTTTATGATTCTTGTCTTTCAGTGAAGCATTTTTATTCTAAAAAGGAACTGTCTGCTATTTTTATTGAGGTAGGTGGATAAGAATGAGATTTGATGCTAAAGAAGCTTGGGCAGAGTGGAATTCATTAGACTTTTTTCCTAAGTCTCAGTTTGAAGCCTGGAGTTCTGCTTTAAACGACTCTCATCTGAAATGGTCACTAGACAAATCACCTTCCACTAGTTTTTCCGGTAAAATCAAAATGCGACATTTAGGCGGTGTGCGGCTGTTATATTGCGTCTGCGACACATGCAACGGGAAGCGTACCCCCAGTGAGATTAATAAAAGTGAAGGAGAATATTTTGGTCTCTTGTATATTTACGAGGGATCTGAAATCGTTTTCCACGAAGATAAGCCATTAAAGCTTGAAAAAACAGTTTTACCCTTTGGGATTCTACAAAGCTCATCGAATTTAAGCTCCTATCAAAAACAAAAAAGGCAGGTACATATTCACACTGAAAATGTCCTACCTTTCTACTTTTACGTTTCTGCCAAAAATCATTGGTTCACTACATTCACTGAGTTTCCATTCATAAATTTCTCAAGATTATCGACAGTTGTATCCATCAATCTTTTTCTAGACTCCTTTGGAGCCCATGCAATGTGAGGTGTAATGATGCAATTCTTAGCTGTAAGCAGAGGGTTATCAGGCTTAATGGGTTCAGCAGATACCACATCGACTGCTGCTCCTGCCAGCTTGCCTGAATTAAGCGCATCTGCCAGATCCTGCTCTACCACCAGCGGACCCCTGGATGTATTGATGAGCATGGCCCCATCCTTCATCTTTGCGATATTATCCTTGTTGATAATTCCTTCTGTAGACGGGAATAAGGGGCAATGAAGGGAAATTACATCGGATTTTTCCAGCAGTTCATTTAGTGTCACATACTTTAACGTCTCACTTTCCAGTTCATGATTCGGATGCTCATCGTATGCCAAGACCTTCATTCCAAATGCCTGAGCAAGCCTGCCAGTTGCCTGTCCAATCCTTCCAAATCCAATAATCCCCATGGTCTTGCCATCCAGTTCTACCAAAGGATAATTCCAATAACACCAATCCTGACTGTTTGACCAGTCCCCTGCCTTTACTGTTTGGGAATGTTCCCCTACATGATGGCACATCTCCAGCAAAAGTGCTATTGCAAACTGTGATACTGCAGCGGTTCCGTAGGTAGGTACATTACATACAGGGATATTCCTTTCCCTTGCAGCCCCTACATCCACAATATTATAGCCTGTGGCCAAAACACCTATATATTTGATAGACTTACATGCTTCAAGGGTTTCCCTTGTAATGGGCGTTTTATTTGTAAATACAGCCTCTGCATCGCTTATCCGCTCTGCAACCTTATCGGCAGGTGTTCTATCGTATACAGTTACCTCACCATATTTTCGCAATCCTTCCCAGCTAAGATCTCCCGGGTTTAGTGTATATCCATCAAGAACTACAATTTTCATAATCTACCTCCTATTCTTATAATATTATACATTAACCTCCATCATTTATGATGGAGGTTAATAGAAAATAATCTCATAATTCTTTCTGCAGTATCTTGAAGGAGAACCTGAGCTCTGTCTATTGATTCTTTTAATGTCATCGGTCTGTCTACTATTGAAAATACAGAATTAAATCCGTTATTGTATAAAACTTCTATATTATTGCCTATTCCTCCGGCTATTGCAACTACGGGTATTTTGTATTTCCCTGCAAGTTCTGCAACGCCATAGGGTGTTTTTCCATATATGGTTTGATGGTCTATCATACCTTCCCCGGTGATCACCAAATCTGCTCCATTCAGTTTCCCTTCTAGTCCTGTAGCTTCAATTATGATGTCCACGCCTCTTCTTAGATCAGCATTTAAGAATGCAAGCACCCCAGCACCCAGGCCTCCGGCTGCACCGGTTCCCGGAACATCTAATACGGAAATCCCTAGATTCTGTTCCAGCAGCTGTCCGTATCTTTTCAGATTCTCATCTAAAGTTTCAACCATGGTTTTGTCTGCCCCCTTTTGCGGGCCAAACACATAGGATGCCCCCTCTAACCCTATAAGAGGATTGGAAACATCACAAGCTACTGATATTTTGCATAATCCTATTCTTTGATCCATGCCACTTTTATCTATGCTATGGAGTTCTCCTAGTGCACCTCCTCCAAAACCTATTTCTTCACCCTGCTCATTCAGAAATTTGACACCAAGAGCAGTTGCCATACCAGCTCCTCCGTCATTGGTTGCGCTGCCGCCAATACCCAATATGATATTTCTGCATCCCATATCAAGAGCATGCTTGATCAGCTGCCCTGTCCCGTAGGTTGTCGTTATCATGGGATTTCTTTCTTCTTCCTTTAGCAAAGGTAGTCCAGAAGCTGCAGCCATTTCTATAACCGCAGTTTTATCATCTCCAAGTATCCCGTAGAAGGAGTTTATTTCCCTGCACAAAGGGTCCAATACCCTTAGGCTGACCATTCTTCCGCCTGTTGCATCCACTAAGGATTGAACCGTTCCTTCTCCGCCATCTGCCATAGGCACCTTTATAATCTCTACATCGTGAACCACTCTTCTTATACCAATTTCAATGGCATCTGCTACTGCTTTGGCAGATAGGCTTCCCTTAAATGAATCTGGTGCTATTATTATCTTCATACGCATAACCACCTAACGTAAACTCTATTTAAATTATATAGTAATCTATGCACAAATGATATGTACTTACCATACAATATATTCGGTTTTGAAGAGCTATTTTTTGTGCAAAAAGAACAAAAGATATGGAAGTCCATATCTTTACTGGCAATTTAGTATAATACGCAGTAAAATGCACACGGTTGCTTGATTAATCTAAATCCATCAGTATTGTACCAATATAAATCAGCATACAGTTGTAGGGTACGGTTATATCTATATCGTATAATTCCTTAAACTTACTCAATCTATATAAAAGTGTATTTCGGTGTATAAAAAGTGCTTGAGCAGTCTTTTGAGCATTCATGCTATTTTCATAGTATGCTCTTATGGTTAAAAACAGATCCTTAGATTGTTTTTCAATAGGCAGCTTAAATATCTCTCCAAAGCTCTCCATATATTCTTTCTTTTGCTTGTCTCCAATTTGCTTTAAAAGCAGCTGCAGCCTAAAATCCTTTGAAAAATATATCATATCTTTCCTGCTCATCTTTTTTCCTATATTCAAGGTCACATTTGCCAGGGTATATGATTTGTTAAAGTCATCTAAGGTATCACACTTCGGCCCTACTCCTATATATAATCTTACACCCGTCTTTTTAAGCACCTGTTCTTGAACTGTTAGACAGTATTCATCCATGCTCCCGCTGATTTCTTTAAATATAATAAACCGGTCCTCAGAGAGATTAAATGCTACATCATATCTTAAATCAGATACGCTGTTGATAATATCTGTTATTTGCTGCTTTAAGCTTTGAAGCATGATCTCAGATTTTTCTTCATTTATATCTATTAGATTCGAAAAATCACAAATATCAGCTACAATCACTACCCTTGACACACTGCAGTCGAAGTTTACAAGCTTTGCTCTGGAGTACAACAGGTCTATATCCTCTCCTTCTGCATGCTTGATGAGTTCTTTTGCGAAGCTTCTAATGGCCCTTGAATGGAACAGCTCCAGCTTTTTTCTTTCATCCTCTTGAATCATAAGTTCAACCAATTCTTTCACTATCATTCCATACCCTTCAACCTCTGAGGGTTCTCCTGTGATTCCAACCACACCGATCACTTTGTTATCGTTAAAAATTGGTATATTAACCCCTTTTTTGCATCCTTCATAGTCAATAATATTATTATCATCTACTAAAACCGTTTTTCTCTGATCCGCCGCTGCCTTTGCCGCCCGATGAAATAAATTCAATCTGGTAATATCTCCTGATGCTATTATGTTTCCTCTTGTATCAATTACATTTATATTTTTACCTAAGATATTCATCAATCTTTCTACGATCTTTTGAGCTTGCAAGGATTGAAGCGACATATAATCCCTCCTTGATCTGAATCGGTCTGTAGATACATTATAAACAATTCTAAATAGATCGTCTATTTCCTTCCAATATATTATAATGCTTTCAGGCGGTATCTGATGACTGTGTTTCAGTGTATAATCGCCATATAAATTTTATGTTTGACCTCCATTTGCATTAATATTTCCTACATGTCTCTCGTTTTTTCCGTCCCTAAAATAGTCATCGCTTCTTTGTAGTTTGGATAGATTTTCCCTGCCAAGCGCCAAAAGGAACGGTCATGATTCATATGGACAAGATGATAGAGTTCGTGTATGACGACATAATCAATAACTTACAGCGATCATAACCGCCATGCCTACAATAATGGTGGTTAATACATTTTTAGTTTTATAAGCTGTGAATGCAGCAACAATCCCTGCCAAGAGATAACTATTGTTGAAGGATAGATCCAGATAACCCTTTGGCAGTAAAACAGCCGGCGTTATCAGCGCCGTTAAAAATGCTGTCGGTACATGCTTCAACCACTTCTCCAGCCACACTGGCATTCCCGTGCTGCTAAAAATAACCTGTGCACCCATTCGGGTGATGAAGGTTGCCAAAGCCATACCTATTATAACGGAAATTAGTTTAAAATTCATTTCTTCTTCCTCCTTCAATAAGTCCACCAGCAATACTTGCCGCAACAGCGGCCAGAATGATGTACCACTTGCCTGGCAGATACAAAGCCCCTAAAACAGCTGTCAGAGCTGAAACCAGTGCTACAAGCAGAGCATTTCGGTTTGCCAGCCGAGGTACTAACAAAACCAGAAAGGTTAACGGGATGACAAAATCCAGTCCCCATTCCAAGGGGTTAGGAATATTTTGATAAAGAACAGCCCCTAGAAAAGTAGAAGACGTCCATATGATATACAAAAAAAAGCTTACTCCCAACTGGTAATATAAATCATAGCCCTTTTTTTCAATTCTGTTGATCGTTAATGCATAGCTTTCATCGGTCATGCTGAAGGCTAAAAGGTACTGAAGGATTCTAGGCTGCTTAAAAAGATAAGGGGATAAGGATGCTCCCATTAATAAGTGTCTCAGATTAATTAAAAAAGTAGTAAAGACAATTACTCCCCAATTGATAATGCCTGAGTTAATCATGGCAATAGCCATAAACTGGGCTGCCCCGGCAAATACGGTCATAGACATGAAGGTTATTTCGAAAGCCGAAAAACCTGCTGTTCTTCCCATGATGCCACAAGTCAACCCAAAGGGAACGATTCCTGCAGTAATCGGTAAGCAGTCTTTCAGTACTTCCTTCCAGATAAGTTTATTTCCATTTTGAAAGGTGTAGGCGATATCTTTTTCCACTGTAGATTTCAACTCCTTTTATTTTTTATTATACGTAGAAGGAAATACCAAATAAATATCCAATTATATTATTATTAGAGCAAATTGGATACCAAAGGAGTGAAAATCAAGAAATGGATATATCCAAATTGATCGCAAATACTAAATTGGATACTTCATCACCCTATTACCTGCAGATTGCTTCCCTTATAAAGGCTAAGATTGATGATGGCTCTCTCACAGTAGGTGAACGGCTTCCTGCAGAAAGGGAGCTGGCTTTGCTATTCCAGGTAAGCAGAACCACAGCAATTAATGCTTATCGCCACTTAGAAAAAGATGGTTATATAAGTATAAAAAATGGCAGCGGCACCTATGTCAGTGACAGATATATTCTAGGCAACAGATCAAATTATGAAATGCCCTGGCCTCAGCTGTTAAAGCCTTATATGCAGTCTTCAATGTCTTCTCTTATGAGTGAACTGATGGTTAGCAATGTGCTGGAGGATAAAATTTCCCTTGATGCGGGAATGCCAGACCCTAATTTTTATCCTGTCCATACATTTTCTAAGCTCTACTTGGATAATTTGTCAGCCTTAGACCCTAAAGATTTTGGACATATCCCTATTCACGGATATGAACCCTTAAGAAACAGAATTACGCAAATGCTGGCACTAGAGGGTATCCGGTGTCACGCCGATGAGGTAGTTATCCTTTCCGGATCTCAGCAAGGCTTATATCTTACTGCAAGGGTGCTGATTGAGCCCGGTGATTATGTGATCATCCAAGAGCCTACCTATCTGGGAGCCATTCAGGTTTTTCAATCATTGGGAGCCAGAGTATTAAGCCTGCCCCAAAGAGAGCATTTCCCCCTTGAAATATTGGAAGACTACTTGGCCCGCTACAGGCCGAAATTGATGTACTGTATACCTACCTTTCAAAATCCCAACGGTGCGATTATAAAAGCCGGAGAAAGAAAGCAGCTCATTCAGCTTTCAGCCCGTTATAGGTTGGCCATTCTGGAAGACGATCCCTACAGCAGCATCTATTATGAAGATATTCCACCCATGAGCTTGAAATCCTTGGATGACTATGGAGGGGTGATCTATTTAAGCACTTTTTCAAAAACCCTGATGCCAGGATTAAGGCTTGGATACATGGTTGCTCATCCATCACTGATAAACAGAATCATACTGGAGAAACAGTATGTTGATCTCCACAGCAACAACATTTCACAATGGTTGCTGGACTTATTCATCAAAGAAGGGCACCTTGGAGAGCATCTGACAAAGATACGGGGAATCTATAAAAATCGCAGAGATGTAATGGCAGATGCCCTTAACCTAAGCTTCAAATCAAAGCTTTCCTTTCACATCCCTCAAGGCGGCTTCTATATATGGTGTAGAATCAATGAAAGCCTTTCATCAAAAAAACTGCTGCAGGAGGCTTTAAAAACCGGAGTATCCTTTATACCAGGAGAAGCCTTTTATGCAGCACCGGGAGAGGACAGAGAATTTCGTCTCTGCTTCTCGCAGCATGATGAAAAAGTAATATCCGAAGGGATAAATAGATTGGAAAAAGCGATGGAAAAATTGAAAAAAAAACCATTTTCTATTCCCAAAAGGGAAATAAAGCCCATGATCTAAGCTATATCAGAGGAAAATGAGATTAAGGTGGAGGTGTGATTGAATGAGGCTTCACAGACTATTAGGAATTATGATGCTGCTTGATTCCCGCGGGATAATGACAGCAAAAAATTTAGCCAGGATACTTGAAACCTCTGAAAGAACCATATATAGAGATATTGATATATTGTGCGAAGCAGGCATTCCTATTTATTCAATTCCGGGTCCTAATGGAGGATATTCTTTTATGGAGAACTATAAAATTAATTCAAATGTCCTAGAAAGTGGAGATGCCCTTCATCTTTTACTTTCAAGTATGGGCATTAGACCGGAAAAGAACACTGAAATGGCCCAACAACTAAAAAATGCGGTTATCAAGCTTGAAAACAGTGTTTCTAAAGAACACAAGGAAGAAATCATAAAAGCGAAGGAAAGGTTTTTTATTGACTCGGAGCCTTGGTGGGGCAAGAGAGTCGAAAACAAGAATATAGACATCATCAAAAATTCAGTACTCAATTTGAAAAAGTTAAAAGTATGTTATAAAAAGTATAATGGTGAAGTATCAGAAAGGATTTTAAGGCCTTATGGTGCTGTAGTTAAAAATTCAGAGTGGTATGTAATCGCTTTTTGCGAACTAAAAAATGACATTCGGGTTTTTATGTGTAACAGAATAGAAAATATTGAGGTTTTGGATGAAAGTTTTACCATAGCAGAGAGCTTTTCTCTGGAAAGGTTTTGGGAAAATAGCAAACGCCAGTTTGTGAAGCAGGCTTCTTCAAAGACCGAGCATAATGCATATCCAGTGAAGCTTAAATTCTACGAGGAAAAGCAGCAGCTCCTTCAGGGCTTTCATGTACATGCCTCCATCAAAGTGGGGGATACCTGGATTTATGATATGGATATGATCAGTTTTCAAACTGCCTGCAGCGTAATATTTCCTCTGAGCAGCAAAATAGAGGTTTTAGAACCTGCTGAGCTTAGGGAGTACATAATCCAAAAATGCAATAAAATTTTATGTTTATATAATAATCCCATAAAATCCTGACATGCTATTGGCAAGTATTCGTTGATATAATTGATTATATCAAGTATATGAAAGGAGCTAATAAATATGGAAGGAAAAATTGTAAACATCCAAGAGTTTAAAGCCGTAGGAATGACTTATTTTGGAGACAATCAGAATGGAGAAATTCCTGGTCTTTGGGAGGCATTTAACAAACACTACAAGGATATCAAGCAGAAAAGCAAGTCTATGCGGTTTTATGGTATCTGCGATGGTGAAATGGACTCAGAAGGCAGATTTCACTATACTGCATGTGCAGAGGTAGACAGCTTTGAGGATGTGCCTCAATTTATGGAAACAAAGGTTGTCCAAAGCGGTAAGTATGTGGTATATACTTATGCCGGTGCAATAAAAGACTTGGGAGGTTTTTACGAAAATATATTTTCCCAGTGGCTTCCGGCTTCAGGGTATGAAATGGATTGCAGGCCTCAATTGGAATTATATGACGAAAGATTTATGCGCAATGGAGAATTTGACATATATATCCCAATTAAATAATCTTTTGTCGCTGGTTCGTATGCAGAATTACGATGATTCTAAAACAAATTGTATTTCCGGTATGGGCAGGCCTTCGTGTCTGCCCAATTTTTTTAAGACGACACATGAATCAGCCCTTAAATTTGTAATCTGCTTTATAGGCTTTTATTCATATGGCCCACGAGGTTTGTTGCAAAAATCCTCATCCTATACGATACAGATAGTCGCTATCTCGTCAATTCTATCACTTTAAGTTGCAATAAACCCTGTTTTTATCAATATTTTTGTTAAAAGCTTTGCAATCGCTGTTTTGATTTGGGAGATTTTCACATCATAGAAATAGTCCGTGGGGGGAGCAGTCCATCCTAGATTGATCCAATATTGTTTATCATACCTGCAGCCTTCCGTATCCCTGCTGAAAATTTCTTTTTGATAGTTATAAGATATAAGTTCAAATAGGCTAGGCTCAATGGGCTGATTTTGTTTTATTAGATTCACTAATTTTAAAGCCTCATATTGAAGCCTTTTATCTATTTTTAATGCATAATCAGGTTTTCTATCGTAACCCCCATTTCGAATGCCAATTTTTCCTATAATTCTAAAACCAATAGCTGAAACAATCCAACTTAATGTTCTCAGAGTCATCTTTTCCCCAAATGCTCCCACGGCGGTCATGATCACTGCATATTTTCCCTTAAATAAAGGCCTATGGCAGATATAAGAGCTGCGGTCAAAAAAATTCTTCAGCATTCCGGAAATGGATAGTGTATAAGTGGGAGAGTAGAATATCACAGCGTCCGCCTCAAGCAATTTTCCAATAACATAAAGGTAATCATCCTTTAAAGGACAGGCATCTTCTCCTTTTTCGTAGCATACCATGCAACCCTTGCACATTTTAATATCAAAATCAGAAAGAAACAGATATTCAAAGTCAATACCGGATGTACTTATGATTTTATTTTTGATTTGAGTCATGTATCTGTAACCGGACCCATTTTTTCTTTGACTGCCCATCAATGCTATAATTTTCATAATTCACCTCTACCTATAAAATCCTGATGGATGTACAAACAAGCAGCTCTTTCTAAGAATGTACTGCCTGTTGTACCTTTTCGTTAAAGTCTTAATGCCAATCGCATCAGCAATATCACCGCAATGAGACTAAATAGAACCGATGCAATCCCAATACTCATGTGAAAGTTCAATGAACTTACATCTGTCACTTTATTTGCCCTTATCCACAACCCGCAGATCAAAGTAGAAGATAAAAGCAATCCTGAAACAATGGCGATAATAAGTGAAAAAATCTTCATATAGATCCCCCATTTCATTTTTTTTATAACAAAGAGCAGTTTGTTTTATTGATTCACTAGATTGTCTATTAAAGTATCTATAAAGTTATTTCTTTGGGCTTCATTGTACAGATCTATGCCGCTGTAATAATGAAAGGCCGATGGACTGATACTGGTTACCTGTATAGGCATAATGATCTGTAATGCTATGATTCTTAATTGGATTTCATCCTTTCGGTTTCCAAATATCTCCCTCAGTGCAGGTACTAGCAAGAGAGGCGTCTGCATATCCCCATTGAGTATGCCATGGGTTAACGTAAACTTCACCAGCTTTTCATGGCGTTCCGCAAAACTATAGAGCTCCTTCAGCATTTTTTTAAGCCTCAATACAGGTTCCATATCCGAGTAATGCCCCGGTGTGCTGAACCCAGTAGCCATTTTCACCATGACCTCACCAATTGCAATGCTCAACAAATTGTCCTTCGTCTTGAAATGATAGTTGATTAAGCCAACTCCCACATTTGCCCGTTCAGCAACCTGTCGAACAGTAATCTTATCTACATCGGCAACTTCATCCAGTATTTCGATTGCTGCCTTGATTATTCTATTTCGTGCATCTAGCTCGCTTTGATTCATCCTACACCTCCAAAATGCTTCAAGGTTTTATTGTATTTGTTTTGAACATGTTCAGTTTATAGCAAAATGAAATTTCTGTCAATGCTCTTTTCCAAACTTTTTTAGATTATTTTTTCATAAGCAATGCTTTATAATGATTCATCTGCTCTTTTCTGCATTCCCTCCGAATATGAGGAATATCAATGGTGATTTGTTTTTCTAAATTGAGAGGCGGACCCTGAAAAACATAAATATCATCTGCTAAATATAAAGCCTCATCGATGTCATGGGTAATAAAAATGAAGAAAGGTTTCTTATCGTACCAATAGTGAATAATATAGTCCATCAGTGTCTTTTTTAACTCTAAGTGCAGTCCCTTAAAGGGTTCATCCATAGCAAAAATATCTCCCCCATAGGCAAAGGCTCTGGCAATGGTTACCCTTTGCCGCATACCTCCACTTAGCTCTTCCGGGTAGCTTTTTCTAAACCTTTCTAAATCTACTAGTGATAAATACTTATCTACCCTCTTTACTGCCTCACTTCTCTCATAACGGTTTTCCAAAACAAATAGAAGATTCTCCTCCACAGTGCACCAAGGCAATAGCCGATCTTCCTGAAAAATATAGGAAAATGTCTTATTGCTAAATCCTTGAATTTCGCCTTTGTCCGGTTGAATCAGGCCAGTCAGTATATTCATTAAAGTAGTCTTCCCGCATCCTGATGGTCCAAAAACACAATGAATTCGCCCTGATGGCAAAGCTATGTTCAAGCCAGCGATCACTTCTAAGCTTCCGTAGTTTTTATGAAGGTCTTTGATCAACAGCTCCAATCCTGACACATCCTTTTATTCATTATTGATTGCAGAGGGTTTTCTCATGGTGACTTTCCTAATCAAGCGGGCAAAAATACTTTCAAACAGCAGGCTTAAAAGAATAACCACTACTGTCCATGCAAATAGCTCACTGGAATCCAGATAGACTTTAGCACTATAGAGATGACTGCCTATGGCATTTCTAGGATGGCTTAATACCTCCGCTGCCACGCTCACTCTCCATCCTAATCCCAGGGAAGTTATGCATGCGGCAGATAGATAGGGGCTGATGGAGGGCAGGTATATTTTTTTCAGTGTCGTTAGCTTTCGAACATCATATATCTGGGCCATCTGTAAGAGCTTCCGGTCTACATTCCGGACCCCAGCAACCACATTGGTCCAAATAATAGGAAAGCACATTAAAAAACAGATAAAGATCGGAACATTGGAAGAAGAAAACCATATTAAAGCAATAATGATAAAAGAGAGAACAGGCGTGGATTTGATAGCTGCCATTAGGGGATTAATCAGTTGATAAACATAATCATTCATACTGGAGATGATTCCTATGCTTACGCCTAGTATAATCGACAAGAAGAGTCCTGCTAACACCCGATAGATAGAATAGCTAATGGCTCTCCAAAAGATTGGTAAAAACAGTAATTCCTTCAGCGTCATAAGTACACTAAAAGGAGACGGGACATAAATATCCCGTCCAATGATAAAGTACATCCCTTGCCACATCGCCACCCAAAACAAAAAAATGAATAATTTATTCAGGGGTTTACGATTATTTTTTATAGTAGAATCCTTCATCAGCTAATTTCCCCCCAATAGATTTAGGGTCAAAGTTAAATAAAATTTGATAAAAATCCTGTAAAAAAGGTTTCGCTTCCTGTGCATCTATATAAACAATATTGCTATAAGGAATTGCTTTCTTTGCAATAGCTGCATTGGGGAGAATTTCATATTTCTCAATAAGTACCGCCGCTTCATCTGCATGTGTATTGACAAAGTCCACAGATTTCTTATATTCCTCTAAGAATACATTAAATGCTCCCTGATGGTTTTCGGCAAATTCTTTCTGAACGATAATAGCGCCCATGGCCAGCTTGCCTTGGTTTTCTACAACCTTTGTCCATTCCTCTGTGATATCTAGGGCAATTCTTAAATTTTGATTTTTCATTAGCGCTGTAGTAACATGAGGCTGCGGCAGAAGGCCAAGGTTTACGTCTCCTGCAGCCAAGGCTGCTGCCAATTCAGCATGCTGCAGTTTATAGTCCAGCATAACATCCTTGTCAGCTGTCAGCTGATTTTTCTGCAATATGTATTGGAATATATAATCCGGTGAAGCCCCTTTTCCGCTGGTATATACGGTTTTTCCCTTCAAATCATCCATACTGTGGACCGTATCGCCATTCTCTATCATATATAAAACCCCTAGTGTATTCACTGCAGCCAGCTGAACAGCACCTTCTGTCCGGTTATGCAAAACCAGTGCTAAATTGGTCGGTACTGCCGCCACATCGACTTCTCCGCTAATGATCTTACCTACTAGATCGTCCGGACTTCCAACAAGAGTAAATTCATAGTCTAGCCCAGCGTCCCCCGCTTCATGGCTTTGCATCAATTCTACCATACCCATACCGGTAGGCCCCTTTAAAGCAGCAACTTTTATTTTGGTTTTTTCTTTCGGTGTTTCTACCTGTGTTGAGGTTCCTGGTGCCACAACTCTTCCGCAAGCAGCGATTCCCAGTATTAAGGCCGTCATCAGTAATAAAGCCAAGCCTTTCTTAAGGTTATGTTTCATTTTTTCTCCCTCCAATATGAAATAATATTCGTAAATTTTTTTTTACAATTGCCATCGTGATCATATTACTCTTATATCTATCAATTCTAAAAAATAACTCTATCTACCATTTTATCACAGGTAAAACATTCATTGCTTCATATTTTTTATACCCATTCCTATGAATAAAAACCATTTACAGATATCTATAATGCTTTTATTATGCTATCAATGATCCTCTTTCTAAAGCTTCATATTTACAGTTTGAAACAATAAGGGACATAACCTCCATTGCACCGGAGATTATGTCCTAAGTTTTCACTATCATATACAGTTTGGTAAAAATTCTATGTAGCTAGAGCAGCTTTGCTCCCAATTCCTTGCAAGCATGCAAATCTTCATCAGAAGGTGTTAGATTTACAATGAGGCCCTCTGCAGCCAGGTTCGCACCATAGCCCTTCATTCTCTCTTCCCAATCCTTCATCCATTCGCCATTTCCCCAATCATAAGCCCCAAACAGCACCAGGGGTTTGCCTGCTACAACTTTTTCCAAAGACGCTACAAAGGGTTCCATTTCAGTTTCTTCTAAAACCTCTGCTCCCATCGACGGGCAACCTAATGCAACGCCATCGGCATTTGCTACATCCTCTGCAGAAGCTTTGTCCACACTTAGCAATCTCACCACACTATTATCAGATTCAGCGCCCTCTGCTACAGCTTTTGCCATCATCTCCGTATTTCCAGTCCCACTCCAATAAATCACTGTTACTTTTTTCAAATCAATTACCTCCTTCATTAGCACTAAACTTATTTTCTATAAGCTGCTGTGGATTTGCTTAATCGCCTTTTTCCTTGCATCCACATCCCTTAGGCTGATGGCATTGGCAATTGGTGCAGCTGCAGCCATCTTCAGCTGCTTTTGTGGAGGTTAAAGCATTTTCTAGAAAAGCTTTTTTCATTTCAATCATTTTAGACACCCCTTAATATGATAATGATAATCGTTTTCAATAATTAAACATTATCATAATAGTCCTATATGTGTCAATACCTTAATAGGTTCTGCTTTATAAAAATGTTTTTAGGCGGTTGTAGATTCCCCCCCTTCTGGAGACAGTCAAAGCTATTGCAAATAAACTAAGTGATCAAGTCAAGAAAGAAGTCTATGTTGATCAGCATTTTTTTAATATTAAAGCCATCTGTCTATCATTGGACAGATGGCTTTAATATTTTTCTATTGATTATTTATCAATCAGAACCCTGCGGACTCAAGGATTTGTGTCCAGACATTCATATATAATTCCAGGGTACTGCTATCCCTTATAGGATTTTCATAGGCAGGAATCCTCCCCAATGACCAGAGAGAAATGCCCCCAAGCCCGGCTTCCCGTACTTTTTTAATCTTTTCAGCTACACTCCTGCTGTCCTCATAAAGTATAAAGTTATAGGACTTATCTACACTGTTATAGTAGGCTATATAGGGACTTTCCAGTACCTTGATATAGCTGGGTATGGCCGGATCAAGGCTGCTTGTCATTCTTTGATAAATCTGTGTATAGGAAGGTGTTGAATAGTTTCCTACTGTTTCCGGAGAAAGTTTTTCCCAATCCTCTGGTTTTTCAATATTCGGGAACTTCCACTGGGCTGTTCCAAAGGAAATCTGCAGTATAATCTTCTTTGGATCTTGAATGCCTGTCTCCTGATTTGTCAAAGCCTGTATTGCTTTTTCAATCCGGCTAGCCGGTGCAATGGAATCCACAAAAGCCGGATTTTTCAAATACAACATTACATCGGATTTTTTAATGCTTCCCTTTGGTTCATAGTCGTGGGCCATCACGATCACTTTATCTGCTATATTTCCTATTTCCCGATAATTATAACCATCATAGTAGGCTGAATAGGGTACTGCTGCATATAAGTCTTTGTCGGAGCCTGCAGCGGCTAATGCCTGCCTTAGCTCTTGCAGAAACTGTACATACCACTCACTCATCAGCCTGCCTTCGTACAGTATGTTTTCTCTTACTCCATTGATGGAATTTATCCTCGTATTCCTCATCTCCTCGAAATCGATCACCACACCATTCCAATAGATTCCGGAATCCTGAACAACTTCCCGAGTTAGCATATCTGTGGTTTGCTGAATCAACAGCTGTCGTTTTTCAGCATATGGAAGAATTTTATGTAATATACTCATTTTGGAAAACAGATTGAAGCGAATGGGAATGTTATTTTGTTTTGCAATTTGCAGGGCTTCTATGTGGTTTTCATTCAAAACCATAGGTCTTATGGCTATACTGGGATTCTCAGCAGTTGAAGCATCCTCCGTAATATCGTAAAATGCAAAACTCAAATCATTGAAATATTTGAGGAGATCCTTTTGATTGAAATTATTGGCCTTGAAAATCTCTTTCGGATAATAACCATGCAGTTCCAGTAAGGGCATCCCCTGTCTTAAGAGCTCTAAATCTTTCGTATCAACGATACCATCACCATTCAGGTCTTTTTTCTGATCATATTGGATCTCTATATTTGGCTCTAAATATTCCGATAACAGCAAGAAATCGATATGGTTTACGACCCCGTTGCCGTTGATGTCACCCTTCAACGGTACAATCTCTTCAGCATACACAGCACTGAATGAAACTGCTAGAATCAAAATCAAAAAGAAAGAAATTGTTTTTTTAAGCATCTCCCTGCCCCCTATACAATGTCATGTAATGACTCTTATTAAAAACCTATTCTAAAACCATTGTACCGTATGCTTCTAGTATATATAATTGAATCATAATAGAGAATAGATTTTTATTAAAAAAACTAAATGATGGGAGAGTATTAGTGAATATGAACCGTCAAAAAGCAATAAAGTATATGATCATCGCATCTATTCTATGGAGCACCGGAGGATTATTTATTAAGCTGGTAGACTGGAACCCTATGGCCATCGCCGGTGCTCGAAGCGGTATCGCTGCGATTGTTATGCTTTTTTATCTAAGAAAACCTAAAATTCCAATGCAAAAGAATATGCTGGGAGGTGCCCTCTCTTATTCTGCCCTTCTAATGCTTTTCGTCTCTGCAAATAAGCTCACCACTTCAGCCAATGCCATATTGCTGCAGTTTACTGCCCCTATATGGGTGGCTTTGTTTTCTAGTTGGTTTTTAAAGGAAAGGATTCGAAAATCAGATTGGGCTGCTATTGTCCTTGTGCTATTAGGAATGTTTGTATTTTTTATTGGGGACTTGCAAACCGGCCATATGGAGGGTAATCTGATTGCCGTTCTCAGTGGTATAGCTATGGCTGCTATGATTATTTTTTTGAAGCTTCAGAATGAAGGATCTCCGGTAGAGATCACCTTGCTGGGCAACGTGCTGACTTTTGTAATTGCTTTGCCTTTTTTCTTCTTATCGATACCCAGCCTAAAAAGTATCCTTGCACTGCTGGTGTTAGGTGTTTTTCAGCTAGGAATTTCTTATATTTTATATACTACAGCCATTCTACATGTATCTGCTATCGAGGCAATCCTAATTCCTGTCATAGAACCACTGCTAAATCCCATTTGGGTCTTCTGGTTTACAGGGGAAATGCCGGGGCATCACGCTATTTTTGGAGGCATAATTGTGATCCTTACAATAATAGCCAGAAATCTATATCAGACAAAAAAAGGGAAACCTATCCTACATCAGAATTAAGCATTATAAGAATTTTCTAACAAGTCTAAGTATGCATTTTTTCCATAAATTAAATCACATCTCCTAAATATAGAGAATATGATGTTATAAAGTTCTTGAAAGGAGTAAGTAAGATGTATAATGCTTTTAATTCACATCCCTATTACTATAATCCATATCATATATATAACATTTATAGTCCCTATCCTTATTGGATCAATAACCCGATGTATCATACAGACTTTCCAAAACAGTTTGCGAAACTTAGAGATTATGGACCAGAACCCTTTGTCGTCAATATTGAGGAGGTTACCAAACAAAACAATACCTTTCGCACCGCTTTATGGACAGGAAAGCATCTGCAGCTTACCCTGATGAGTCTCAAGGTTGGGGAAGATATAGGTTTGGAGATTCATCCCAACCTGGATCAGTTTGTACGTATTGAAGAAGGTCAAGGAGTTGTAAAAATGGGAAATAGAAAAGACAGGTTAGATTTTCAGGCAAATGTCCGAGATGATTTTGCTTTCATCATACCTGCGGGCACATGGCATAATTTAATCAATACGGGCAATAAACCGTTGAAATTGTACTCTATCTATGCGCCGCCCCAGCATCCCCATGGAACCGTCCATGTTACAAAAAAAGATGCAGAAGAGTACCACGACCATGAGCACCATAAAGAGAATAAAAAAAACTCTGAGAACAGCTTTTCAAATGAGCATGGAGGATTTTTCCTAGAAGCTATGAAATATTAAAAAATATCATGCAAAAAATAGAACAACCAAGCAGCCCTGGTCAAACCAGATAACTGCTTGGTTTATTTTATCTTGTTCTATAGGTGTCAATTGGTCTAAGGGGCAATATACCCTTTTCCATCTCGGATAATCAGTTCGCTATTATATCCTTCTGAATATTTTTGTAAACGCTTTAAAATCTCTTCCCCATCCTCACCTGCTACAGGGATAGGCTGGCAGTCTATTATCCTTGCAGGAATAAGGTCGGCCTCTTGCCACTGGCCTTTGCTTAATTTTACATTAAGCATAATCGTTTCATCAGTTCCTGGCTGTATCTGCCGATCAAAAACAAAATTGCCCAGACTATAAAAAATCAGTTTTCCCTGGTACTTCTCCATGCTCTGCAGAACATGGGGATGATGTCCCAGGATCAAGTCCCCTCCCCTGTCCACCGCAAGGCGGGCTAGGCTTTTTTGAAACTCACTGGGATAGACATCATATTCTTTCCCCCAATGAAAAGAAATCACTAAAAAATCGCAGCTTTCTTTTGCTCTCGTTATTTCTGCCGATATAGTGTCGGGATTTATTCGAGCCACTTCCGGCCGATCAGAAAAGTACAAATAGCCCTCCGGCGGGAACTGGGAATATCCTAGGAAACCAACGGTGATCCCTTTTATATTCACAAACACCGGCTGTCTTGCCTCCTGAGCATTAAGCCCTGCCCCCAAAGGCAGTATCCCATTTTCCTCTAGTACCTCTAAAGTATCTATAAGGCCTTCCGGTCCATAATCTAAGGTATGGTTATTGGCCAAATTTAGTATGTTAAACCCTGCAGCCTTTAAAGACCTGCCATTTTCAATGTCTCCTTTAAAAATGAGTGCTCTATCCTTTAGTACAGCAGTATCTCTTGAGGTCAGAGGAGACTCCAGATTGGCAAAAGTGATATCCCCCTTCTTTAAATATTCCTCTACTTTAAGATAAGGGTAATCATATCCATGTCTCTCAATGCTCTTTCTTACGCCTCTATCCATCAATATGTCCCCTAATGATATATATTTAGATCATCGGTATTCCCGACATAAAACACTGTAGGATCATAAATGTTTTCCCATCTGGTTACGTCTGATATACCTTCATTTTCAATAAAGAGGCTATAGGTTATCAAGAGAGCCTGCAGGGTCTGCTCAACATTTCTGACCCCTGCAGCCTTATCATTTCCAGCGGCGTCCTCTGTCTGTTTGTACAGGGGAAAGGGTGCCTGCCCATACCACATCATTGTTTTAAAAAATCTTTGGAGATCCTCACTGCGGGTATAATGACCCCGAGGTTTATACTGACTATAATCCAGCTCGTAAGGGAAAATTGCAGATTGAGCAAATCCCTGCTCTCCTCGTACCAGTTGATATTCTTCTGCAGCTAATTTTTTAGCCTGCTCCGGTATATCAGTTGGCATGGGCTTTTCTAAGGTCTGCAGTCCAACAGCGAAAAAAGCCATGTTTTTTATAAGGATATCCTTGAGTTCCTGATCCGTAACCCCATTGTAGAGGGCTAATGACTTCTCATACATACTTTCTGTCAGTTCTTCCAAAATCCCTAACAGCGTTTCACTTTCCAGTGTTCGGAGGGAATAATCAAAAAATATGTGATAGACCTGAAGCACTGAATCGGTTGTAATAAAGGAGGGCAGTTTTTTATACTCATTGTTTTTCATATATGTAAAATAGCTGTTCTTCTTTAGTCGGCAGCACAACAAAACCGTTCTTTGCGATCAACTTCCGCTGTTCTGGGGTGAATTCTCCAAACTGCTGTAAGTTTACGATATTGGACAGATCCGCTTTTACTTGATAGGGTTTTACCTGGGCTGTAAATTTCAACGGTTCAAAAGGAACATCAATCCTCTTGCGATCCTTTTCACCGGTAAAAGCTGCACTAAACTCTTTTTGTAAAGGACTGGCAACAACCTCCTCCTGCGGAAGTGCTTCTTTTTGTCTGCTGCAGCCAATGGCAGAAACACAAAGCATCATAAGGAGTAAAAAACTCATTATCCTCATAAAGATATTTCTATTATAGCTCATTTATCTTCCCCCCTGTTTTTCTATAAATCTCTATCTTTTCTCCTTTTAAATTAAAAGCATACCATTTTGCCGGACCCTTCCCCTGAATGAAAGCATAAATCTTCCCTTCTTCTGCAATTTTGATTCCCTCTATATCTGCATAGCTTGAAGATTCCCAAATACCTTCAAAGCCAAAGCCTTTCCACTTATAAGCATGGAGAACTTTTTCCCCGTTTTGCAGAATTTCAATAGCGATTAACTCATCACTGCCGCTTTCGTCCATATCAGAAAAAGTATAGTCTGTAAAAGGCCTGGACAATCTAGAACCCCTCCATTTTGGAACCAGCATACCCTGCTGCCATTCATAGATAAATGGTCTTTTGGCCATCACCGGATGAAACTGAGCTTCCTTATGAACCCCTAGAGAAATCTCCTTTTGCCCATCTCCGTCTATGTCGCAGGTTTGAACCTTCCATGGGTTAAGCACCTGAAAGGATTGATGGTAGACTTCTTTAATGTCTGCTCCATCAAAGCTTAGGATAATCAGTCGATCGCCAAATTCTGAGCCTTTATCGCCAACCAGCAGGAGTATATTGTCATAACCATCATTGTTTAGGTCATCTATACAGCTGCTGATAATATTTTGTTTTTTTCCTGCCAGGGGGTAATGCTTCAGAACTTCACCCCCTGATGATAAAATAAGCACTGCCTCCCCCTTAAAATAGGCTAAAAATGTTTGGTTTTTTGATTTTAGCTGTTTAAAATCTACTGTTCTTCCCAAGGAATAATCTAATATTCGATACCTCCCTCCGGATGTTGTACCCAGAAGATGCAGCGGAAATAACTTAATAGTAAAAAAAGAACCTTCATCACCTATATTTACAGTCGAACAATCTATTTCCAAAAAACCAAGAGTGTAAGAAGCGATGATTAAAAGGATTCTGCATATCAAAACCTTTCTATAAATACAACCACCTTCCCCGCATAAGGATATTGTGTTTTTGTGCTTATTTTACTAACGGAATAGCCTTGAATTTCATCTGACCCTCTTCATTAATATTGGTCAGGCTTAAATGACTTCTAGTCATTTCCAATATTCGAGAGTAAACACCCACATCCTTTAAGTATTCATCGCATTATTCGACATGCTATAGTATTCAACGGCAAAAGAAAAAATACCCCTACTGGCACCATTCTCTTTAAAACCTGCTTTAATTAATGTATTCTTTAGATTAAAAGTTCTGCTATCCTCATGGGATTTTCAAATTTAATTATTCTGCTGCATTCAGCAACTCACCTCATGGTGTTAAGAACATGCCTTAATTACTTAGCCAGAGCTAACTTTTCTACTGCTTTATCCAAGTTGTCTACAAAGAAAATATCATTGCCTTTGTTAGTCTTATAAATAAATCATGCAAAGGCTTGCTTATGTTCTTGGAAAAGTCACCGATAATAAGCAGCTTAGTATGGTAATTTATAAATTTTTGTAGAACTTCACCGGCAATACCGATGCTTAGTCTGAAGAACTCTTCCCTTATGCCTTTTTGTCTAATACAATTCTGCTGCAGTCTTTTTCATATTTTACCGTCATCATTAAGTCGAGAGCAGATTGCCAGTCAGATATTAAAACATCTTCACTCTCAATATATACGCTGGAATCATTTGCCCCTAAAATAGTATATTCCATTATTTAAGTATCCTCTTATCACTTTATTTATTCAAGTATTGTATCAGTAAGATTTTGTCCTCTGTCCCTGATTTGAAAAAACAATGATAGCCGAGTCAACTATTAAATATTTCTATTAGACTAATTATTAACAATCATGTATTATAAATAGCGGTAATTCGTCCTAAAATCTTATATTATATTGTTACTATTGTTATAGGAATAGCTTCAAGATAACTATTGCAGAGCTATGCAACAGCTTATTTTGCAGTCTATTTTATAAAAAATAAAATGAATCATCTTGAGGAGAGTGGCATTGTGAAAAAGAAATTCCTGATTCTTTCTCTTTGTTTAGTCATGACCGTGGTATTCACAACTGGTTGTGCCTCTAAAAAAGTAGCATCTAGTTCAACAGAGAACAAGTCTGTCGAGGCTGTCTCTAAAGAAAAAGTATTTGTATCTGCAGATTGGGTAAAAAGTGTAATGGATGGAAAGCAGCCCGAATCAAAAGATTACGTAATTATCGAAGCCGCCTGGGGATCGGTTAATGATAATAAGAGCTATATAGCTGCCCATATACCTGGAGCAGTACATTTAAACACAGATGATATCGAAGAGCCCACCTACTGGAACATAAGAACAGGAGATGAAATTAAAAAGCTTATGGCCGATTATGGTATCACAAAAGATACTACAGTTATTGTTTATGGTGCTGACTCAGGTGCTGCCAGAGTTGCGTTTGTATGTCTATGGGCTGGTGTTGAAAATGTAAAAGTACTCGATGGCGGCTTAGATGCCTGGACAAAAGCAGGATATGCAACGAATGAAGGTATAGAAAATCCAACAGCAACCACCCGTGATTTCGGTGCAACAATACCTGCGCATCCTGAGTATGTTTTATTTATGCCTGAAGATGTAAAGTCAGAAATGGCTAGTAATGAAAATTTCAGATTGGTTAGTATACGGAGCTTGGATGAATTTGAAGGAAAAACAAGCGGGTACGGCTACATAAAAAGGGCTGGAGAACCACAAGGTGCAGTATGGGGACATGATGAGCCTGATTACCGTAATGCCGATGGAACCATTGTTCCTTTTGATAAAGTCGTGGCAATGTGGAATGAACAAGGCATTTCAGAAGACAATGAGATCGCATTTTACTGTGGTACCGGCTGGAGAGCAACCATTCCATGGCTATTGGCCTACGAAAACGGATGGAAAAACATCAAGCTATATGACGGCGGCTGGTTTGTATGGCAGATGGATGAGAGCAACCCAGTACAGGCAATTACACCAGAAGAAGCCGCAGCAAAATATAAATAAATTCTATAAAAAATGTCTGATCGCCAAAAAGCTTTCAGACATTTTTTCTTTGTAATGAAGCTATAACGTAAGCCTGTGGCTGTAATCATATCTTATCAAAGATACAATAATTTTTATCTCCTGTATCAGCGCAATAACCGCTAAAATCAGACTGGTAAAATAGTAGGAACGATAGTTTTGTACTGAATAGGATAAAGTGAAAAAAACAAACCCAGAGAGGATGATTCCATTTACCAATAACATAGATACAGCTTTTTTGTCCGTAATATAATTGCTTTTTTTGATGAAAACATATAAAAGAATAACAACAAACAATATTACTAAAAATGCAATGGTAGTGTTTCGTATTGCTGCAATAGGGTATTTTGCCTCCCACTGTTGGTTTATATACACTACATACCTCATCATTCCCATTTTTTTCATAGATAGCTTTTGTATCCCATATGCGGCAATGATCAAAATTAATTGGAGCATAGCGGCTATCCAATAAAAAACTTTCTTCATTTTATATATCTCCTTATCTTTAGCATCATATTAGGAGCAAGCAGGGACGGTCCTTGCTTGCTAATCTAACGACTCAATATCCTGCTTACTCTTGATTCACTGATCCCACCAAAAACTTGTCCTATTTCTTTTAATGTTAAATTTGAATTTTTTCGCAAATATCTTATCATCTCATTGCGGATATCCTTATTTACAATGCATTCCTCCATGGAAAGATTTCTATCTGCCAGCATATATGCTAAAATTTCTTTTGCATGGGCAATGGAGTCTATGAACATAGTGTTTTCCTTTACATTTTCATAGGGATCTTTAATGTCCATAATCTCCACTGTATTCCCTATCTTGTTAACATAGCTTTGATACTCCTTAATGGCTTTGCTTCTAGTGTTGGAAAAAATATCTAATACTTTACTTACATCGATGAATTCTGATTTCACATTCCCCATATAATCTCCATAGCTGCTCCATTTATATGCCTTCGGTCGTTGCACTATACCAGCCTTCACAGGATTGTTGTGGATATATTTGCTTACCTCTATTAAATGTTTATCATCCGTAATTAATTCGCTTATGAATCGGTTCTGAAAGAAATGTCCACATCTTTTGTATTTTCGATTGAAATATAATACATAGCTTACATTGATACTTTTCATGAGTTTAGATATGTCATTTCCATTGTCATTGATTAGTAGATGAACATGGTTGTCCATAAGACAATATGCATAGATTATAAAATTATATTTGTTCTTCATTTTAATTAAGGTTTCCACAAATCGGGTTTTGTCATGATCGGATAAAAAGATCTCTTTTCTATCGTTCCCTCTCTGTATAATATGATAGGTCGAAAATTCTCCTTTTTCTCTTGCTTGTCTAGGCAATCTTCCCACCCCCATATTCCCAGTTTATTCCACATTTATACTCCTGTCAACCTAGCAAGCAAGGACCGTCCCCACTTGTCCTTCCCATTATAAATGGGAAATAATTAACTCCAGATTCCCCTCAAGCTGCAGTGATCCATAATTGGAGGGAAGGATAAAATGATCGCCCTTCTGAATCGCTGTTCCGTCGACGGAGCCCGATCCCTTTAAAACATTTACCATTTTGAATTTGTCATCATGATCGAGGGTTATACGCCCCTCAACACACAATCGAAATACTGAGAAATATTTCTCCTTTATTAAATCCTCTTTAAATCCATTTTCGAATTTCTGGACATTCCTGATGATCTTGTAATCCTCATGGGGTACTGTAGTTACATCAATGCTTTTATGAATATGGAGCTCCCTAGGTTTCCCATTTTCCAGCCGATCATAATCATATACCCGATAAGTAACATCACTGGATTGTTGTATTTCTAAAATCAATGCTCCTTTTCCGATTGCATGCATAGTGCCTGCCGGAATATAGAAAAAGTCCCCCGGTTTGATCGGAACCCTTCTAAGCAAATTCTTCCAGTTGCCTTGGGCTATCATTTGCTCCATTTCTGTTCTACTTCTGGCATTGTGCCCTAGGATCAATTCTGCCCCTTCATCACAGTCAATAATATACCAGCACTCCGTTTTTCCCAGCTCACCATTCTCATAGGTATTTGCATAATGGTCATCGGGATGAACCTGAACACTTAGATCATCTGTAGCATCAATTATTTTCGCAAGCAAAGGAAATCTGTTTCCTTCTATATTACCAAAAATGTCTCTGTGATTGTCCCATAACCAACTGAGTGTTTTGCCTTTATGTACGCCATTGATAACCTTACAATCCCCGTTAGGATGTGCACTTACCGTCCAACATTCACCTATGTTTTCGCTGTCTATGGGATAATCAAAATAGGTTTTGAGTCTATTGCCACCCCAAATTTTTTCATGAAAAATCCTATCTAAAAATAATATTTCCATAGCAATTCTTCTCCTCTGAGCTTTTTTGATTCGCGTTTCTTCATAATCATTATACCATTAAATCCTATAAATCAGATAGTTGCATGTCATGGCAGTAATAAGAAAAGAATGGAATCCGGCCTGGCTCCATTCCTTTCTATTACCATTCATCTTATAAAGCTCGGCGAGCCAGTATTAAACCTCCGATGATTCCTGCATTATCTCCTAATGAAGGGGTTACGATGTAGGAATCTAAATCGGGGGTTTCAACATATCCTGCCAACAGTGAAGCAAAGGCTTCCCTTACAAAATCAATCATCCCAGCCTGATTCATAACCCCTCCTCCTAATATGATCTTCTCCGGTCTCAATATCAGGGTATAGTTCACAAGGGCCTGGGCCAGATAATATGCAACTATCCTCCAAATTCTGTGATCCTCATCCAAATTTTCAGCCTTTATGCCATATCGTTTTTCGATAGATGGACCGGCTGCCAGCCCTTCAAGGCAATTTTTATGATATGGACATACTCCTTCAAAATCATCATGGGGATGATTTCGGATAATAATATGTCCCATTTCTGTATGGCCAAAGCCCTCTATGATTTTTCCATCCAATATTGCACCACCGCCGATGCCGGTTCCTACCGTCAGATAAAGGCAACTATGATTATCGACAGCGCTTCCAATTTCATATTCTCCCAGGCAGGCAGCATTCACGTCGGTGGTCCATCCTATTGGAAGGTTATAGTGCTTTTTCATTTCACCCAAAAAGTTAAAGTTTCTCCAGTTTGTTTTTGGTGTAGAGGTAATATAACCATATTTCTCCGAATGAATGTTAATATCTATCGGTCCAAAAGAACCTATACCTATCGCTTTTAAATCTTTATACCTGTCAAAGAAGTCAAAAATCCTCTCCATGGTTTCTCCTGGGTAGGTTGTGGGAAAAGAAATCCTGTCAATAATATTAAAATTCTCATCTCCCACTGCACAAACAAATTTTGTTCCCCCTGCCTCAATGGCACCGAACATCTTCATCACTCCCCCTTCATAACGGTTTATTTATGCCAGCGCAGCTACTACAGCCCCATAATCTCCGATGCTTTCACCAAGTTTTGCCGGAAGGATTCTAACTGCTTTCCTGGAAGACTCCAAGGCTTGGATTTCCAGCTCTCTGTACATTTCTTCCTCCAGGAATTTTCCTGCCCGCACATATATACTGCCTACTACAATAATTTCAGGATTTAAAATATCAATTAGTATAGATAGCCCTCTTCCAAAATATTTTCCCGATCGTTTAAATACTTCTAATGCATCACTGTTTCCTGCCTCAGCAGCTTCTGCAACATCCTTTGTGGTAATATCATTGATTTCGGACTTAATAAAGGATGCCTTTATTCCCTGTTTTTCTAATTCATAGGCTATTCCTTTTGCGATTTGTGCAATTCCACCGCCACTGCAAAATCCTTCAAAGCTTCCAGGCTTTCCATATCCTATAGGGCCCTCATCCGCCAAGGGAATGTGCCCCACTTCCCCAGCCATATTGCTGGCACCGGTATATAGTCTGCCATTCAAAATCAAACCTGCCCCCAGACCTGTTCCGAAGGTAAGAAAAACCATATTTTCAATGCCTTTTCCCGCTCCATATTTCCATTCAGCCAGGGCACAGGCATCTGCATCGTTTTGAAGTTTTGCCTGAACCCCCAGCTTCTCATGGATATATTCAATAATCGGCACATCATCCCACCCGGGAAGGTTAGGCGGGGATTGAATAATGCCATTCTTGCTGTCCAGCGGGCCGCCGCAGGAAATACCTACCGTAAAATCCTCAGTCTCTTTGCCTGCAGCTTTGAGCATGTTCTTTCCTTCTAGAATTAGATGATCCAGGACCTCTTTCCAGCTTCTGGTGGTTTTGATTTCTTTTCTACCCAGAAAATGAATACTGTCATCAGCACATTCAGCCAAAATAACCGCCGATTTTGTACCTCCTATATCAAGTCCCAAAACAATCATAAAACCCCTCCAAATATTTCATATTCGAGAGCCCTGCAGATAAAATGATATAAGGGAAGATGGTATTCCTGCACTTTAAAGGTCTCCTGAGCAGGAACGTTTAATAGAATATCACTCAGTTCTTTAAGCTTTCCACCACTTTCCCCGGTGAAGGAAACCACTAAAAGCTCCTTTGCCTTTGCAACCTTGGCCGCATAGCAAAGATTCGAAGCGTTTCCCGATGTAGACAAGCCAATCAAAACATCATTTTTTTCTCCATAGGCATAAACCTGCTGTGCATAGGCCATTTCAAAGCTTACGTCATTTCCGTAAGCCGTCAGAAATCCGGTCTGCGAAACTAAGGATATGGCAGGTATAGCCCCTTGAAGGCATGCAGTTATGGTATCAAAGTCCTTTTTCTGGACATATTCTTGAAGCTTTTTCCTAAAATCTTCATCCACCGGCCTTTTGATATAGAATTCCTTCAGCAGCTCTCCTACAATGTGCTCACTGTCTGCTGCACTTCCACCGTTTCCACAAACCAATATTTTACCACCACTTTTTATTCTATGTACTACCTGATCAATCAAATTTCGAACTTCCTCCTCCAGGTAGGCCATCACAGGATATTTTTCTTTGAATTCCTTCAGCATCTGTTCTGTTTTATGCTCCATATTTCCTCACCCGCTTCGAACAAATATAACCTTGTCAATTCCAAATCCCTCTAAAATCGTAAAAGGATAAATAGAGTTTTAAAGAGGTTACCCAGGTAACCTCTTATTTAAATGAATATTCTTTTATAATTTATCCTTCGTGATAACAGAAACGCCTGTATCTACATAGGCCTTGTCAACGGAACCGCCTTCAAGAACTTTTGCTGCTGTCTTCATACCTTCATAGCCCATTACGTCCGGATTCTGTGACATTGTGGCTAAAAGATGTCCTTCTTTGATCAGCTGCAGGATTGTATCGGATTTGTCAAAACCAACCCCAACAACTTCTCCGCCTGCTTCTTTAATGGCATTGCCTGTTCCTACGGTAGATCCTTCATTTCCGCCAAATATGCCAACAACGCCTTCAGTAATATAGTTGGCTGCTATATCCTTTGATTTTGCTGCATCTCCATCACCATACTGTGTCTGAAGGATTTCGAAGCCTTTTCCTTCAAAGGCGGCTCTAAAGCCTTTTTCTCTTGCAACTGTAGAAGCTGTGGATGCATTTACATTTACGATACCAATCTTACCGGATGTAATCCCCTTAGCGGTTAAAGCTTTAAGCATCTCTTCCCCTGCAGTTTTGCCAGCGGCTTCATTATCTGTAGCCAATGTTTGTACTGCTGGGAAATCAGCAGGTGAATCAACATATATGATTTTAATGCCTTCTGCCTCTGCCTCTTTAAGTGCTGAAGTTACTGCGGTTGGTCCGTTTGCTGCAAGCAGGATTGCATCGGCACCGCCGGCGATGGCATTATTGATGCTTTCGATTTGCTTTGCATCATCTTTAACATCTGGAGCAAGCCATGTATAGTCTATATTGCCAAGCTCTTGTGCAGCCTTTTTTGCTCCCTGGTCAACAGTAACCCAGTGCTGGTCCATTTGGTCCATGGTTATAAGGTAAACCTTATATTTACCGCCTCCACTGTTTTGCTCAGCTGTACCGGCTGTATCGGTTTTACTTGCACAACCTGCTGCCCCAATAATCAATATTAGGGTTAATACTACTGCTAAAAGTTTTTTCATCTTATTACTCCCCCCATTTATTTTTTATTTTAGCTCGTTGCAGAACTCTACAACTCGCACAAATACTGCATTTTAATCTATTGAAATGGCTAAGTTTCCCCCGTTTTGGGTATATATACATTGTGAAATTGTACATAACTCAAAACTTACAAGAAAGGAGAAACTTATGCCAATTTCAGCGAAACAATTAAATCTTTGTGATATCTCATCTGAATTTGATAAGTTCTTTCATCAGGATCAAAATAATCTACTTTCTCTATTAAACCAACATATTGATATTACTCCGTTTATCCCTTTTTCTTTTTATCAAAAGTATTATTCTTCACTAGGTACCAATCGAGACTATTCTCTTGAGGCTATGCTTTATGCCTTTATTCTCAAA
>NZ_FQZV01000052.1 GCF_900142145.1 Geosporobacter subterraneus DSM 17957
AACCAGCTAAACATCGAATCGTCCTTGTGGAGTGACACGCTTTTTCACGGATAAGCCTCTACTATGGAAGGGATCCAGGAGGAATGCACATCTATCTCTCTGACAAAGAGATTATAGCACGATGTTTAAAAAATTCAATGTCTGGTGTCACTGATTCATCTGAACAATAGATTTAAAGTTGTCAAAGAACATTCGGGTGGGTTTTTGAGCCCTAACCCTATATTTATCTTACAAGGAGGAGAGATAAATGGATGCACCGAAATACGCCACCCTTCAAAAAGTTAGAAATGGCAATAAAACATATGGTGTAACACCGAGAATTCCCGGTGGTTTTATAAAGCCGGAACAACTCATAAAAATAGCAGAGGTAGCTTCAAAGTATAATGGTACTTTGAAAATTACATCTGGGCAAAGAGTTGCGATCCTGGGTCTGCAGCCCGAGGACGTAGACAAGGTTTGGACAGAATTAGGAATGGAACCCGCAGTATTATCACCTTATTCTGTAAAAAATGTTGAAATGTGTCCTGCATCCTTTTGCAAAAGAGCAAAACAAAATTCTCTGCGATTAGGCATGAAACTGGAAAAAGCATTATATGGTGCTCCGGCACCCAATCGTACAAAGGTTGGTGTAGCAGGATGCAGAAATGCCTGCACTAGTGTCTACTCCAAAGATATCGGCGTAATAGCAGATGTAGATGGCTACATGGTAACGGTAGGAGGAAGCGCTGGTTTTCATCAGAGATTATCGGATATCGTTACAGTGGGTCTTACGGAAGATGATGCCTTTGCATTAGTAAAGATTATTATGGAATACTATAACCAACAGGCATCCACCGGTGAAAAAATGGGAGATTTTATCGATCGTATAACCTTTGCTGTCTTTCAAAGAGAGGTTATGGAAAGGTTCAAAAAAGACAAATAATGTGATTCAAATCACCGCATTGCTAGGAATAAAGAAATATACTGATTTTAAAAGGAGGAGTAAACATGAGTGCTTTTTTAGGTCCAATACATCATTGGCTATTCAATAAAATCAAACTGCACGAAGCTTTGGAAAAAAGCTTGTTATCCCACTACAAAAGTATGTATGGTGATGAAATTTCAAGGATTCAAGAGAAAGCAGAAGCACAATACGGGTCTCCTATGGAAGAAAAACCCCTCGACCAGATGATCGATACGGGAAATATCCACGGGTGGCTTCAGAGTAGAATCTCCGCTGCAGAAACAAGACAGGCAGCAATTCTAACGAATATATTTCAATTACATGGCCAAGAGGCTATCGAGGTTGCATTAGAAGAATATAAACAGCAAGGAAAAGTATCTGGAAATGATGGGCGAAATAAAAGTCAGGCAGATAGTGCACCTGCTATTTACAAAGCCTTAAATAACTACTTATTAGATGGTATGCCCTGCGATAATGTCAACAATATCACGATCGCTGACCCGGACCTATTACAGTGGAAAACTGCCCAATGTCTTCACCGGGGCTATTGGGAAGCCGTAGGGGCTGATATTGATGTCTTCTACCAGCTTCGTACAGCCTGGATCAAAGCCTTTGTTGAAAATGCAAATGAGAAATACGGATATACAGTAAGCAAAGAAACATCTAATGGGCGTCAAATCTTTATTCATGAAATTAAAATACAATAATTTGGAGGGAATAAGAATGAAAATAACGAAGGATACACAAATCAGTGAAGCATTAAAACTGAATCCAAAGGCTGCACAAATACTCATGAGCTTTGGTATGGGTTGCTTGGGTTGCCCTTCTGCGCAGATGGAATCCATCGGTCAGGCTGCAGAAATACATGGAATTGATTTAGAAAAGCTTCTGGAGCAGCTCAATCAATAATATGTTAAAAGAACCAGTCAGTGAATCATCATTGACTGGTTCTTGCTGTTAACTTATTTTTTTTTATCTTTTTCAGCTCTTGAATGGCTTTATAGACCGGCTGATAATCAGGAATCAGTCGACGTGCCTGATATAGGTGCCATCTCGCACGATCCAGTCTTCCTGTGTATAAATAGACCAAACCCAGATTGTGATGGCCATATCCATTCTGTGGAAATAACTCAACAATCTTTTCAGCATAAAGCTGCGCCTTATCATATTTTTTCAAATCATCTCCGTAGATTTTAGATAGATTCAGCAAAACCTTAGGGTCTGTACTATTATATCGAAGCATTTTCTGATAATACTTAATCGCTTCTTTAAATCGGCCCAACTGTTGATTGCAGATGGCGAGGCCATAAAAGATTTCTTGTTCTACATCATGCAGATTAACAGAATTAACCTTTAAGGCCTTCTGATAATATTTTATAGCTTCCAGATCTTTTCCCATCTCTGAAAAAACATCTCCAATCAGCTTCCAGTTTTTTGAGTTTTCCGGATCCCTATTCATCATTTTTTTTAAATGCTCTAGCGCTGCCTCATAATAGCCTTCATTAAGAAAGGCTATTAAAAGATTATTATTGAGATATTCATCATCCTCATTGATTTGCATTCCTCTATAACAAACATCGATCGCTTCCTGACTTAACCCATTTAAAATCAAAAAACTGCTCATATTGAGATAAGCTTCTGCGGATTCAGGCTGTAAGCTTGCCTGCGCCCGTAAATACTTAATGCTCTTGTGCAATTCCCCTTTTGATTCATAGTAATATGCAAAATCCTCAAACAAATAAAAACGTTTGTATTTTTTTAAAAAATAAGGATTATGTCTATAGATATACATTAATCCAATACTCGCAATGTCCACTCTTTCCTGATTGAAATGTTCCTTTACTTCCTTTAGAAAAAGTCTCCAGGCCTCTGAGTGCGTCGATACCCGGTCTAAATCATATTTTTGTCTCCATTGGTTCTCCATCTCTTTTACCCCAAGAACTTCCTGAGGGAAATAGACATTTTTGTCAATCCAATGGAATGGAATAGTGGTTATTGCTTTTGAAAGCAATTTCTTTCCTATAGGGTCTTCTTTAAAGTCTATTGTGATCCAAAAACCAGGTATTCTATTCCGGCTTCCCCTCAAACGAATACCTTCAACTCCTTTTGGCAGTTGTCTTACGATTTCCTTTATTTGAATAGGGGCTTTATATTCAAATAAATTCTTGATCCAATCATCCCTTAATTGTGCTGTTGGAAAAAATATATTTAATGTCTTCATGATATAGCCCTCCTTTCTATTAAGGGACTATACGGTAAAATAGTCACTCCTTTTCCGTTACTTCCTTATTTCAGTATATAATATTCTCTCAAATAAATTTCGTGATGCATTTTTCATTCGATAACCCGTATTATTATTTTACTGATCTTTCCTTTATTATTTTCAACGCACTGCCTAACTTTTCATAAGCGTTGGCGATATGTTCATGGAGATCCCTCATGATTTCCTTCTCTGTATTTTTTTCCACATCCAAATACTGCTGAAGACTAATTTGCTTATCGCTCTCCGCCATAAGCGATTTAAGCTTAGCTAAGGTAAATATTCTGTAAATCTTTTTTCCCTTAATCAAAACTGACATTCCATCTTCGAGGAATTTATCCAGAATTCTCTGTGCTTTTTCTAATCCCTGACTGTTCACTACATCAATCTCATTCTGATTCACCAGTCTGCCTAACAGATTACCCTCTTTATATATAAAATAGTTCTCATCTAACAGAATTTTGTCCTGCTTTGTTAATCTTATAAACCGATAATCCAGGGTGTTTATTTTCCGTATACGGTGAAAGGCCAATAAATAGGTATCACGAATGCCCCAATCAATATTTTTTAGCTTGATAAGTTCTCCATTAGCATAAACATAGGTATGATCTTCCTCTAATTTTTCCTGCAAATCTATTTTTTTAATTTCACTTCCTTCAAAATCGATTACGATATTTCCCTTCTCTGTATCAATACATTTTGCTAAAAGGTAGAATCGCATACCTTCACCCCCTGAAATTATCTGTACTTTCGGTTTTCATTGCATAGCATCTCTATCCGTTGAATCTCATTGGGCTGCAGCCCATAGGCTTTGTATAGGTATATATCAATGTTTTTTCTACTTTCTGCACAATTTGTTTTCAATAATCGATCGATGTTATTCTCTAAGGTCCTCTGATCAATACTTTTTATGCTTGTAAAAATGGGTAATCCTTTCAACGGATTTGCATATAATTCAAGGTCAACCCCTTTACGTTTCCCCCGATGATATAACCAAAAATACATGATATTCGAATTGAGCTGCGCCAATAGGGTTTTGAAGTTTACATTATCCTTCTTAGGCGTTATAAAATACACATCTGCACTGGCATACCAAGGAACTTCTGTATATGCAAATCGGTTTTCCCTCGCCCGATGGGGTACAACTATTTTTGCCTTTTCAAAAATTTCAGGCTGTCTAGGCCATTGTATAGCATACCAGCCTCTCAATCCCTTAAGGACTTCCCTACGCTGCTGGAGTACCTCTTTATATTTTAATAGATGGTGAAGGATTCTTTCATAGTCCTCCGGTGTTTGATGAAGCATGTGCAGATCATTCACATATAAAATATATCTATCTGTAATTTCCTTCGCACGATAGCTTAAAATATCACTGTTTTTGAACATAGGCTTTAAGAATGGAGATGCCTCTAGCCCTAAGGATAAAACTTCTGCTTCATTCAACACAAAAATACCGTCATTTTCCCTTATGCCATACTGAGTAGTAGTCTCTAAAGTTAACTTTTTTTCCAGCATATTCTTTGTAACCTTATCGGCACCGGTTACAATTCCCTGATTTACATGACAGATATTGCCCAATAGCTGATCGCATGTTTCTTCAATCTTTTTTAGCAGACACTGCTCTTCGCCGGTACCCTGAAGAACAATGTGATTCCTGCTGGTAAATAACTGGGCAGGGTATAGCTTAAAAACATCCACACTTTTATCCCCTTGGCAACTGTAATAAAGCCTTTTTTCTATGCCATCTTCAGTGAGGGTTTGGTCTTTAAAAGACTTCATAAGAATACACCCTTTTTCATTCCTGCCCTTGGACAATAAAAAGATCATATTATGTTGTCCCTTGGCATCGGGAAAAATCATGGCATGATTAAAGTTTACAATTTGAAGGAATGTAGTGTGATCCTTTAAGTAGTTTCTAAGCTTGCTGGCTCCATCAGCGGTAACAAAGTAGTTTGTAGTAATATAGTTCAACAATCCTTTATCTTTTAATAACTCCAGCCCCCGATAGATAAAAAAATAGAAATAATCCATTTTTCCTTCGTAGTATTTTCTTCCAAAAGAAGTGTTTCTGATTTCCTGAAAGACATTTCGATTTCCCTTTTCTCCGAGATAGGGGGGATTCCCAATGACTACGTCAAAGGAATATGGCCACTCCTGTTGGAAAAGCTCCTCCTCTAAAAGGCTATTCGCCTTTCGTAAATTTAATTCAATATGGCCCCGTTGCTCCGCCGAAGTTTCATCATATGCCATAGATAAAAGAACATATTTAGCAATTTCCAGAGGCTGCTCCTGAATGTCCATTCCATAAATATTCTCTTCTAAAATTTCCTTTTTTAGCAAATAGTTCTCTATGTTTAATCCTAGATATAGGAAAATCCTCTTTCTGATAAGATAGATTTTTTCAAAAGCCTCAATTAAAAACAGCCCTGTTCCGCAGGCAATATCAATCATTTTAATATTTTTTAGGGCCTGTTGCAGCGCTAATAAATCTTCACTGGATAAGTCATGGGTATATTGATCGGATTTTACAATGGGTATCATTCGATCTTTCTCTACTCCGGTACTTCTCTCCAGATATGCAATCAAGGTATCCTCTACCATGTATCTGATGATATAGTCTGGCGTATAGTAACTACCAGTCCTTTCCCGTAAGCCTAAATTTATAAACCGATCGTAAATACGGCTAAATGTCTTCATCGTAAAAAATGCATTTATGCCTTCTCCCTTATCCAGGTTCCAATGGAGGTCCAATAACTCTTCCTGCGGCAGATTTTCGTAGTGATATGCAAATAGACCCCTGCATAAATCTACAAAGGTGTCCTCTGGTGCTTTTCCTGTATTTTTCACAGGCTGCATTTGTTTATATAGGATATCTATTTGCCGATCTATGTTGTGCATAAGTATTCTCCCCGATATGTTATAAAAGTCGACAAGGCATCCACCCTTGGCCGCCTTCTTTCCTTAATCAATTCCATAAGCTGCTTCATTTCTGTCTTGAAAACAAGGAACTTTTCTACGAATTCTCTCAACCAAATCGATATCAATCTCCGACTCAAGAATCGTCTCTTCACAGTTGGATTCTGCCAACACCTTGCCCCAAGGATCCACAATAAGGCTATTTCCGGGAAAGGTTGCTTTAAACTCACTGCCAATACGATTTACTGCAACTACATACATCTGGTTTTCGATGGCTCTGGCTATGGCCAAGGCTTTCCAATGCTCTATCCTGGTTTCAGGCCATTGGGCTGGTATAAACAGGATTTTCGCCCCTTTAAGAGCCAGGGCTCTAGACAGTTCCGGAAATCTTATATCATAACAAATAATTGCCCCACAGGCTATGCCATCAATAGAAAAAATCCGGGATGTATTTCCAGCTGTCAAATATTCATCCTCTCGGGCATGACGCACTAAATGTACTTTATCATAATAAGAGTGAATCTCTCCCTGACGATTGGCTACATATAGACGATTATATATCTTGTCCCCATAGCGGTCTGCAATTGAACCGGCTACAATATTTACATGATATTTTCTTGACAACTCCGATATCATTGATTTTGTGGGCTCCCCTTCCCTATCCGCAAGGTCTTTTAAATTATTCATGCTAAAGCTGGTATTCCACATCTCAGGTAAAACGATGACATCAGGACCATTGACACTTGCTTTCTCGATCATATTCTTAATCTTCAGCCGGTTTACAGCCGGATCTCCGAAGGCTAAATCTATTTGAATCGCCGCAATTTTTAACATCGTGTCCTTTCCTCCCCAGTTTATGATTATGATTATTATTTTCCATATTTCTACTCATATCCCTTTTCTTTTTATCAAAATATCCATTAGAAGTACAAAAAAACATATTTTTGCCGATATCTATATTAAGAATTGATTAGAAGGGATGTGTGACCATGACAATTAAAAGGATATCCTCCGCTAATCGGACGAGGATATATACGATGTATGTAGACAGAAATACCCAAATTGGTAAAATTGATGGCGTAAAGCCAATCAATAGAAGCTCTACGGTAAATAACAATCGTTTTCAATCCTCAGAAAGCACCTATCTAAGTGCGTCAAGTTTCTATGAGCAGCTGAAAGCGCTAAAGGAACAATACCATGACTACTATCGATCTGAGAGAGATTTAGAAGAAACCATTGAGACGATCAAAAAAGAGGAACAGGAAGACCTTCTCTCAGTGATAAAAAATCTAGTAGAAAAATACAACCATGCAATCACTTCTTTACAGGAGTTTGATCATCATTTTGGAACCCAACATGCTAAAACAATCTATACCATCCTGATGCTCCATAAATCCCAACTATATAAAATGGGAATTACCTTTGACCGAAGCTTCCATCTATTCATCAATGAATCCGTACTGATTCCCTGTCTAAAGAACCGAGAAAACATAACCGACTTTTTATTTGACACGAAAAATGGGTTTGTTTCCAAAGTCTATCGTTCTTTTAAAGAAATAAAACTGCCCAGCAAAGAAAAATACGATCATCTTCCAATAGATCCGCCCTCCATCATCAATAAAAAAACATGATTACATACTAGGAAAACGGATAGCAGCACTATTTTACCTTATACTTAATTTTGTCTCCCATATCAATATAGGAAATATTATACCGGTCAAATAATGTTTTTAAGTTTTCTCTGCGCAAACGTGACACCAAGGCATATCGGTCTATGTATTTTCCTGCCCTCTCTCGACTTATAGGATCATTTTTTTCTATACCGAACTTGTTTTCTACCATCGCATCTCTCATGCTCTTTATTTCTTCAGAAAACAAATGATAGTTTTCCATGATCGTAGGGTTTGTCTCTGTTTTAGCCAAATCGATCATCAATTGCTCTAAGGCAGGAATCGCCTTTTCATATAAGGATACCAGCTGATGCCCATTGAAATCCTCTGATGCACTAAGCTGTTTTTGCTGATGAACAATATCATAAAACTGATTCTCGATCTCCTGAACATTTTTTAAATAGGTAAAGATTTCATGCCTTGAATGCAGATTTAGTATAAACTGTATAGGTTTTGCCTGCTGAAATCTAGACAAGCTAAATAAATACAGCATGCTTCCTGATAAAACAAGGACAGAAAAAAACACCAGCATGATGATGCCTATAGATTTTCTTTTATTTATAACAAAATGTATTGTTTCCCTCTCTTTATTCATCCCAACTCCCCATTCCCATTGTTTCGCTCTTCCTTCTAATTCTACATTCACGTTCATTTTCCTTTAATTAAGTAGCTGTACAAAAGGTATAAAACCCTATGAAGTCAGGAAAAATACTAACAAATTCTTTTTCTAGGTGGTATTCATATGAAAAAAATAGATTCTAATGCCAAACAAGCCCTTGGGCACTTCAAGGAGGAAATGGCAATTGAGCTTGGTGCAGATAGCTTTGTAGAAAAGCATTTAACCCTCGCCCATCTTGACTCCAAGATCCGCACTAAGGTTGAGGAAGCCTACACTCATCTTGGCCGTTCATAACAATAGGTCAACAATAAAAAGAATAACCGCAGGGTTATTCTTTTTATTGATTCTTTTTATTGATTCTTTTTTAGATACATACCATCGCCAACTTTTTTTACTCCGTCTATTTCCTGTATCAATTTATCTACAATCAAATCTATATCTGTATAATGAATGTTAATTCCCTTTTTCTTCAAATACTTCATAACCGTAACCAAACGAATAGGATAGTTGCATGGGTTCTTAAAGTATGGATGTTTTTCGATATTTTTCTTTATCTTATACTCATCAATATCATAAACTTGAATGGCCTTTTCAACACCCATATCCTCTTCGATTTTTTTTATAAGATAGTCAATTTTGTGGGTTGCTTTATTGTATCTTTTCAGAAATTTTCTCAATTCCCTCAGGAATTTTAAATCATCACGGGTATGCTCCTGCGATAGGTTGAGTTCCAGACACAAATCCTTTTCACACGAGTCTGCCAGATCTGGCATTGCGCTTTGCATATATCTTTTTGTTCCCCCTTCGTATTTCCATGAACCATAATTATATTATATTTTACAACTTTGGAGGAAGAATGTCAAATCTACAGGCATGGGGATTATGTCATATTACTGTTCTACTAATTCCCGTTTAAGTATACAGCAGATGGTTCTTCCATTTACCGTGGGCGCAGTAGAAACTAGCTCCCAGCCTGCTTCTCCCAATTTATTCAGCTCATCCTCGTCTTCTTTACTTAATACCAAATTGGTAACTCCTTTTGCCCGGAGATTAACAATTTTATATTCCCAAGTTTTCATCGTCAGCATCTTCCTTTCTACAGGATATCGTCCATACTAATTTCCTCGTCCTTGTAATGTGTTATTCGATCCCCCACGAGAGATTCAAGCAGCTTTTTTGCCTTCTTCCGATCTTGTAATGAGTTGCATTCCAGCTCTATTTGATTTTTTCGAATAACCATTTCTGCCAGAATACCCTCTCCTGTCATTATGCGGAAAAACAGAGCCCCTTCTTCCGTGTAATCTAGCTTGATCTGCTTGCTCTCAGTCAAAATTTGTTTTATATTTCTGCTGTCTTTGATAATATAAGTGCTTTGAAAAACAGTATAATCCTCTTCGTTTTCAGTATCATGCACCATTACATCCTGTATGATGCTAACATATTTATATAAGTATAAGCTGTGATTTTTCAGGAAAATCTCCCAGTTTCCATAAGGATTGGTCTTTTTAAAGCTTTCATATTGATCGATCATATTTCTCTCAATACTGTTTCGAAACATGGCAGGAATGAAAACACAGCTGCCAAGGATCCAATATTCTCCGTCAACTTCAATAATCCTAGATAAAATAAGTTCTCTATCCTGAATCTCCTCCAATTGGTTAGCAGATACCCATATTTCTTTTTTGGTAAATATATCCCTTAACTGACATCGATCTTCTCTGCGATCTCTCAACTCATACAGACTTAAATATGCTTTCTCCACCTGGCTGATGAAAGCATTCTCTTCTTGTGAAAGCTTTTCTAAGGCATTCTTACGATATCTTTCTATAAAAGTTGTGTTTTCTTTACCCTTGTAATCATATATCAGCCATGTGTTAAAATCTGCTATCATTTCATGATTGGTGTCTAATTCTCCAATGATTTCATAAAATCTGTTTTTTGCTGCTTCAATTTCTTCAAAAAAGCTAGATTGAAGCGCATAAATAAGAACATCCTCTTCTACACCGGCAGCTAAATAATCAAAATCCATTTTATTCTCTCCTTCTCCTCTTTTGTAACAAAGACTAAACTTCGCATTCTATAACATTATGACCAATAGAAACTATCTTCATCCTTTTATTCGATTCCAAAATGTGAAGTCCTCCTTTTCTATACTTAGTAAATAGGTCAATGCAGGGGCTTCTTTATAAAATTCCTCTAACTTCCACTCTTCACGCTGTTCTAAAGAGTAGATTTTTCGGAGTATTCCTATCAACTCCTCTTGACTTATATCTGATAAATTCAGGTCCGCAGAATAATGTATTACAATGTTTGCCAATTCCCCATCTACAACAAAGATATCATAATCACTTTTTCGAAAAATACTATTTATCTTTTTATTTTCATCTGCTACCAAATCCTGCTGCCCAATATCAAAAAGTAAGTGATAGCTGCTTCCTAAATTCTGTACCAACTGCTTCCATTTTTCAATTCCGCTTCTGTTCATTTTACTATAAATCAAACCACGATCCTCCAAAATGCGCATGATGATTATTTGCGCACATCGGTTTAGACAAGCTTTGAATAAGAAACACTCACACCATTTTTCCTCGTCTAACTCTAGGTTTAATCGGCTATCTATTCGGAATTTTTTCATTAATCCCCTATTTTCATATTTATACTTTACAAAAAAAGTTTGTATAAAGTTTTGCAGCATCTCATCGATTGATTTTATAACCTTCATGCTTTTTCCTCCCTATTGTAAATTCCCTATTGTAAATTCGACTAATAACTTACTATATATTATTCAGCCTGTCTATATTGTGTTTATTAAGAAGCATTACATTTTTGATGAAAACTCCTTTTAATTATGCAGATGGATAGTGTATAATATATTGAGTAACATTATGTCAAGCAAGGGGGATATGTGTGTCCAAAGTCATCGAACTAGACAAGTATAGAAAAGATAAGCATCGTCAGAAATATAAAAATGTAATATTACGCGGACCCGTATGGTTTTATGAACTCAACGATGGCATCAAACAACTAGCTCTAAAAGATATGGAGCTTATCATCCAGAATGTTCAGGAAAATTTAATGGAAGGCTACCAAAAAGCTTTAAAGCTTCAGCATTTCAACGAGTTGAATTATTCTCTCGATCAGTACATTGTTGATTCATTAAATGTGAACATACCCTTTTCAATCGTTCATGGAATTCAACTATCAAGAGGCTATCATCTTAGAGTCATATCTGAAAATGACTGGAACAACATTACTGATATAATCATACGAATTTGTATGATTACGCATTATCAGCTTTGGAGCGAAGATGCAGAACCCTTGTTTTTCGTCGATCAGTATTCCTGGGATAGTATCCAGATAGATGTACCGAACTAATTGATATTATAAATTTTATATGAATTGTTTCATTTAGGATTACCATTCAACTACGCTGAGCTATCTCAGCGTTTTTTCATATTTTTTTCATATAAGTAGGAAAGTTCTGCTTTCCTACTTATATGAAAAAAGGGGTTGTAGGGGATGAAATCCCCTGCCCGCATTCAGGAAGGTGCTCAGGCTGCTTTGCAGCCGTCGAAGGAAACCTAGGGTTTCCTAGCGAAAGCATCGAAGATGCTATTTCATTAAATGTGAGTACAGTTTCGGCTATACACCTCATATACTTAAATGAGGTGATCCATATGTTTCGAAAACTATCTCTATTTCTTTGCTCATTGATTTTGGTATTAACAATCTTTTCATTAAATACATTTTACCATGATCAAGCTGCCGTAAGAACCTTTAGAAACCATGCGGCGCGGAATCGAAAGCTGACAAATAAAACCATTCAGCAGTACCTGAATGGTTCAGAAAATGAGAGAGAAAATGCTCGCAACCTGTTAATCCATACCACACTGAAAAATATGAATTATGAAAAGTGGTTGGATTATCAAGAATACATAGACTTGCTGCTTTATACCGCTGATATCATGCCTGGCAGCGGCGAAGAATTAATTATTGTACTAAATCTATCGAAAGATTTAGCTGTAGCAGCAGTTTATCGATCCCTCAATCAGGAATACGTATTTATCCACAGTCTTGAAAATCTACTGCCTGTTGAAAAGATTGAATTTTTTCTGATCCCTGATTTAGGTTATCAAACGCTGAATATTTATCAAATTTTAGATGAGCGCCTGGGTGCTTATATTCTTGAAAAATTTGTAGAAAGCTATGGATGGATCAGCGGCCGCTGGCAGTCTCTGTGGAAAAAGACCGTCTATATGGAAGAAATCTATAATCAACAATGGATCAATCCCCAGAGCAGCAGAGACCAATGGATAAAAATTGTGGAAGATAATGAGATCCGCTTTCTTCAACAGCCAAATCCTCAGATCCACGTCACTATCAAGCGGAGTAAACTAACCGCCGTAAAAAAGCAGCTCCCAATGCCAGAGGATTTTCGATTACAGGAAAGAATTCAAGCCCATGAGTTTTACCATTGGAGTACCCGGTTCCAACGCTATATATTAAAAGAAGGTACATTGGAGGAGTGTACTACCCCCGTTGCTATCATTCAGGATTTAGAAACCAGTGTGGAATCCTATTTAGGCTTTATTTCCAAGGCCTACAAAGTAACTTATCTTAACGGGAAAACTGGCTATATTCATAAGGATCGTCTATCGATAAAATAAGAGGATTTTATCTTTAAACATAGAAAATAATAGATAAACCAATAGTTTTTGAAAGGGATGAGTGGATTGGTAAAAAAACTGTATTACGAAAATGTGTACACAAAGGAGTTCATTGCAAATATCATTGAAGTTAAAGAAAAAGAGGGTAGATTTCACATTGTTCTAGACCAAACCGCCTTCTATCCTGAAGGCGGAGGTCAGCCGAATGACTTGGGAAAAATTGATGATCTAGTTATAGAATATGTTTACGAAGAAAATCAGATGATTTATCATGTAGCAGGACAAGCTCCTGCAGAATTTCAAAATGTAAAGTGTGTTATTGACTGGGAACGCAGGTTTGATCACATGCAGCAACACCTGGGACAGCATATTCTATCTGCTTGCTTTGAAAAACTTTTCGATGGCGAAACTGTAGGTTTTCACCTGAGTACGGATACAGTTACTGTTGATATCACTATGGAAAATATGGTGCCTGCCCAAGCAGAAAAAATAGAGTATTTAGCCAACCAGATCGTTTTTAATAATCTCCATGTCCACCAGCATTATCCTGACCAAGAAGATCTGAAGAAAATGCCGCTCAGGAAACCTCCTAAGGTGAGTGAAAATATCAGAATCATCGAAGTTGATCAGTTTGACTATTCACCATGCGGCGGTACACATCCGAACTATACAGGAGAAGTTGGTATTATAAAGATACGCAGGTGGGAAAAAATGAAAGGCAGCATCCGGGTTGAATTCCTATGCGGCAACCGGGCCCTTAAAGACTACTACTGGAAAAATAATAGCATCAATAAGATTTCTGCTCTTTTATCTATAAAGGACACCGATGCCAGTGAAGGAGTAGAACGCATTTACAATGAATATAATCAGTTGAAAAAAGACATGAAAAATCTTAAGGATCAATTGACGGATTATGAAGCTGACCTTCTTTACAAGAATAGTACTGTGCATAAACATACCCGGTTGCTGGTAAAAATGTTTGAAGATCGCGACATTAACGAGCTGAGAATATTATCTGCGAAAATTGTTTCCAATCCCGATATCGTAGTGCTTTTTGGCGTAAAGCATGATTCCAAAGCTCAAATGCTTTTTAGCCGTTCCAAAGAAATCGATATCAATATGAATCAACTTTTCAAGGAAGTAGCACCTATGATCGATGGAAAGGGCGGGGGGAACCCTCAGACTGCGCAAGGCGGCGGCAGCGACATAGGCAATTTGGAGGGTGCCTTGCTTGCAGCCCAACAAATTATTAAAAATCGATATCTATAATTTAGCTCGGCTGAAAAGGGAACAAAAAAAAGAGAAGTGTCGAAACCGACCCTTCTCTTTTTTTCCCTAAAATGCTTGGAAACAATGTGTTCCATGTATATTCTATATGAATTTTTCTTAGACTTCAATAGTACAATTCGATTAATTTCTACCTTTTTCTCCCTTCTAAAATATTTCATTGAATATGTCCTCTACAAAACACCTCGAATGAGACGGACTAACTGATAGCCGATTTTATCTGTGAATCTCATTCCCTTATTTCTCTCCATGGCTATCGATTTATCTATATCCCGCAGAAAAAAATGCTCCATCACCTCTGCAGTTTTAGAATCATACATAACTGTTAATATTTCATAATCCAATCGCAATCCCCTATGATCCATATTTGCTGTTCCAACAGTAGATATTTTGCCATCCATGATAGCGGTTTTGCTGTGTAAAAAACCCTCTTTATACCGATAGACCTCTATCCCATCTTTCAGCATCTTTTGTGCATATAGGTTAGTAGCATATTCTGCAACGATATTATCTGACCGATCCGGAATCATCAGTTTAACCTTAACACCTCTGGCTGCGGCACTTTCTAAGGCAAGTAAGACGCTATCCGGTGGAATAAAATAGGGAGTTGTAAAATATAAATAATTCTTTGCTGAATAAATCATGGAAAGAAAAAAGTGTTCAATACTATTTATTTCCGTAAGCGGTTCTCCCGAGAGAATTTCCATCGGTATATTTCCTTTTTCCTGCGGTTCTCTAAAATATATCTTTTCCACAATCATTTCATGCTTTGCAATATACCAATTTCTTAGAAAGGCAGCTTGAATAGCCCTTACGCCATCTCCTCTAATGAGTATATCCATATCTCTCCATTTTCCAATTTTTTCATCTCTTCCCAGATACTCATCACCGATATTAGATCCTCCAATGACTGCCAGTTTTCCATCTATAATAAGAATTTTTCTGTGATTTCTATGATTAAGATTAAAGTTCTTTATTCCCTGAGAAACAGGCGAAAACCTTATCAACTGAACCCCTGCCTTCTCCAGTTCTTGAACAAACTGTTTGCTAATCAAAAAGCTGCCGAACCCATCATAAATAAATCTCACTTCCACCCCCTGTTTGCTTTTCTCGATAAGCACATTTTTTAGTTTTTCACCAATTTTATCGTTACGGACTATGAAATACTCCATATGAATATGATGCTGTGCCCTGCTAATTTCATCTATTATGGTTATAAACGTATTTACCTGTTCTCCTAATACCTCCACTTGTCCGTATCCTATATGATGATTATCTGTTGCATTTAGAAATTGAAATCCCCATTGATTAGATGTATGCCTGTAATCCCCTATCTCATCAGATCCAATACTTTCCTTCAAGGCTTCAAAATAGGTGTTATTTTTTGACCTTAGTTTTTCAAAATATTCATCCTGGATTTCCCTAATTAAAATGCTGCCGATCAGCAGGATCATCAGTAAAAACACAGCCTTTAAGCCTGTTCTGATGGAAAAATGACGAAGGAATGTATATAGCAGATAAAAAAATATAATCGCTAACCAAAACCTTTTCAACCCATCACATCCCGTTTTATTATTGTTTGATTAGTTTGTGAATATAAAGGAATTTTTAGTCCATTAGAGGTGATAAATAAAAGGACCCTTGGCTTTGCAGATTTGTATCGGCCAAAGATCCCATATGCTAAATAAATGTTCGCTGCTAATATGCATAATTACCCTATTTTCATGCCCTGCTCTATATGATTATTTTCATTTTCACGGATGAATCCCGAAGCTCCAAATAACAAGGTTACTATAGGCAGTACATAGCATAATATCGCATAGGGTCCATACTGTAAAGCAGATACCCCTGTAATCACCGTTGTCAGAACTGCATTCACATTCCAAGGAATGATTGGTGCCACAATAACACCTGTGTCTCCTATCGTTCGGGCAAGAACTGATTTTGGCAAACCCATTTCTACATATTTTTGCTTCAAAAATTTACCAGGCAGCAGGATTCCAACCGTTTGATCACAAGTTAGAATCGTTAGCAATATACTTAAGAACCCCGTTTTAGCGATGAGTTCCCGCTTTGATTTTATACTCAATAAAAAATTTTCAATAACCGGCGCAATCATATTGGTGCCTTCAAAAATGCTGTTTAATACTACTGCTGCCAGTACGATCAAGATAGCCTCTAACATAGAGGCAACACCGCCCCCCTTTATGATTGTATTTAATTCCTCCACGGAAGTACCAGCGCTGTAGCCGCCAAGGATAATACGAAAAATTTCAGCCCATCCAAGATTTTGATATGCATAACTAATGATCATTCCACCTAAAAGTCCTAAAGTCATATTTTTAATGATTTTCACGCCTATAAAAGCCATTCCAATTATAATCAACGGAACGATAAGCATCAGGGGCGATATGTGAAAGAATTCTTCTATGGCCTCCTGATAATGATATAATTGGTTACTATTTAACTCTCCATTATAGCCTTTGCCCAGATAATAGTAAAAATAACTGACGAGAGCAATAGTAGGCAAGAGGGTTATCAATCCCTGCCTTGCATTATCCTTATAGGAAACCCCTGTAGTCTTTGTTGTAAGATTTACAAGGGCTGCAATAGGGGATATTTTATCTGCTATAAAGGCTCCTGATATAATAGCCCCCATCAGCAGTCCTTCCGGGATAAACAGGCCTTTTCCAATTCCTAACAACGCAACCCCTATAGTACTGACAGTCCCCAAAGCAGTACCCATGACCATAGCTGTCAACATGGTAATAAAAAATCCGGCCAATAGAAAGTTCATTTTTTGAATATAGTCGAACCCATAATACATCATAGCAGGAACAATTCCCGAAGCCAGCCATATGGCTACCAGTGAACCCACTAATAAAATGATGATAAATATGCTGCTACATTCTTTTATCCCTTTTATGATCATATTCCATAGTAGGGGCAATTGAAATCCATTTTTTAGACATATGCCCATAGCCCATACCACACTTAGGAACAGTCCTATATATAGTGGAGTTTTTGATAGTATGCACACAGCGATGGATACTACCATAATCAGCAGCAGTGCAACTGTATGCTTTCTCGGAATAGTTGCTCTTTCCATAGAACCCTCACTTTCTGTCTTAATGCTGATGTTGCAGCAAACATTTTTAAAATAAATGAAAATTTATTGGTTAACGATCATAACTTTCATGCATATTTACTTTGCTACATTCAAAACTTATTTATAGCATCCTTAATATTTCAAGATCATTCAGGATCAATCGCATTCATAAGGAGGTGATTCTATGGAAATCGAAAAATTCCACTTCAAAACCTTTAATAACATAGCTATACAACCTCAGGATATCGAAAATGTCATTTATGAGCTGGATGGAATTGGATCTGTAGCCGTAAGCACAAGAGATCATATTATTACAGTAGAGTACGATGAAAACATCGTTACTCCTGCTGAGGTTCGGGCCAAGCTGGATGAATACCGCCTCGTGTAGTGAGAACAAGTACTGTGATCTCAGTGAAAGATATATACTATAGTTCTATAAATCCTTATGAAACCCTCTAAAGAACTTATTCATCTATTTAACTTTTCCAACTCTGAAATGGAGAAATTAGCCCTTTACCTTCAGTATCAATAACCAATCTTTTAAGATGACAGCCTCCTAAGGCTGCAGAAGAATAATCTCTACTAAATATTGACAAACATTCAGGTGCGTAATAATATAATATTGTAATCATAAAATGTAAGGATAGAGGGAGTAACTGCCTGCTTGAAACAGGATCAAAGTCGTCATTTCGGTCCGCGTACCCGGCTTTGATAGCAAATTTTGTTTAGTGAGACTCTATAGCTGATTTAGATCAGCTATAGAGTCTTTTATGTTTTATCCCTATTTATCATTATGAAAGGGTGTGGACTCGTGTTTAAAAAAGAAGTCAAAAGGGTGCTGGAGGAACTAGATTCAAATTTAGAAGCAGGTCTTACCGATCATCAGGTTCTGAAAAGACAAAAAGGCGGGCGCAACGTCCTAGATGAAAAAAAGCCAAAATCCCTCTTCTTAAAGGTTTTTGACCAAATTAACGAACCTATGATTTATATTTTAATGATTGCAGCGGCCATCTCCATGGTGATGCATGAGCTTAGTGATGCTATTATTATTATTATTGTAATCGTGTTGAACGCTGCAATTGGGCTCATACAAGAGGATAAAGCCCAGAAATCCTTGGGTGCGCTTAAAAAATTATCTACCCCTAAGACCTTGGTAAAACGAAATGGGCAACTTCGGGAAATTAATGTAGAAGAGCTGGTGATCGGAGATATTGTTATGATAGAGGCAGGAAGATACATACCCGCAGACTTGCGCCTGGCAGAGGTTGTTAATTTGAAAATAGACGAATCTGTCCTTACGGGAGAATCAGTGCCTGTAGATAAATCTAAAGATCCCCTTTCTGAAGACATCGTTGCACTGGGAGACATGAAGAATACGGCCTTTATGTCCAGCTATGCAACCTATGGTCGGGGTATAGGGATTGTTACAGCCATTGGAATGCAGACAGAAATCGGCAAAATTGCCAGTATGCTGAATAATACAGAGGAACTGCAAACTCCCTTACAAAGGAAATTAGCAGAACTGGGCAAACTGCTGGGGATTGCTTCTGTCATCATCTGTATTTTGATGTTCGGAGTAGGTATATTGCAAGGCCGGGATATTATTGAGATGCTCCTGATCTCCATTTCACTAGCTGTTGCCATCATCCCTGAAGGTCTTCCCGCAGTCATTACTGTAGTACTTGCTTTAGGTGTACAAAGAATGATCCATCAAAATGCCATTGTAAAAAAACTGCCTGCCGTAGAAACCCTTGGTTCTGTAAATGTTATATGCTCCGATAAAACCGGCACAATTACACAAAACAAAATGACCGTCACTGCCTTTTATTACAATAGACAGTTAAAGAAGGTAGAAGAATTATCTGAAGAACATCGTCTTTTAGTAGATGGTTTCATGCTCTGCAACGACGCCAGCAATGAAAACAATCGCATCGGCGATCCTACGGAAATTGCCCTGCTGGATATGGGTAAATATTTATCTATTCGGAAAACAGATTTAGATACAAGTTTTCCCCGAACAGATGAAATTCCCTTTGACTCTGATAGAAAAATGATGACTACACTCCATCGATATGAAGGTAAGGAAATCATCTTTACAAAGGGTGCATTAGATTTAGTATTGAAAAAAACAACGCATATTTTAGTGGATGGCAATAAACTGCCCATAGAAGATTATGTTCAAGAGATTTATGAAAATGCATCCAGCTTATCTAACGCCGCACTTCGGGTTCTAGCCTTAGCCTTTAAAGAAAAGGATTCTAATCCCTATGAAAGCAGCCTCACCTTCTTGGGTTTAGTCGGCATGATTGATCCTCCCCGGGAGGAGGTCGCAGAAGCAGTGAAAAAATGCAAGGCAGCTGGCATACGTACGATCATGATCACCGGAGACCATCAGGATACTGCTTATGCCATCGCAAAGGACGTAGGCATATGCTCAGATATGGACCAAGTGATGAGCGGTTATACTTTATCCGCACTAACCCAGGATAATTTAAATCAAAGCATAGAAAACTATCGTGTATTCGCCCGGGTACAACCAGAGCATAAAGTAATGATTGTAAAGGCACTGCAGTCTAAAGGCTATATCGTCTCAATGACTGGTGACGGCGTGAATGATGCCCCATCCTTGAAAACAGCTAATATTGGCATTGCCATGGGCATAACGGGAAGTGATGTTTCAAAGGAAGCCTCCAGTATAATCCTGACTGACGATAATTTCGCTACCATCGTAAAAGCGGTTGAAGAAGGCAGAAATATTTACAGTAATATTAAAAAATCCATTCTCTATTTATTGTCCTGTAATTTGGGTGAGGTCATCACTTTATTTACAGCAGTTCTTTTAAACTGGGTAACACCGCTGAAACCGATCCATATTTTATGGGTAAATCTGGTAACGGATTCACTGCCTGCTTTGGCTTTGGGAGTAGACCCCAGTGACCAAAATATTATGAATGATCAGCCAAGAAAGCATAATGAAAGCATTTTTGCCCAGGGAGGGTTATTTTATCTCATTTTTAATGGCATCTTTATTGCCTTACTGACTTTAATCCTTTTCCGATATGGACTGAAAACACAAAATCTTGTTTATGCACAAACAATGGCATTCATGATTCTTAGCATTGCCCAGCTATTCCATTCCCTTAACAGCAGGAGCTTTAGAGTGTCCATATTTAGGGTTGGCATATTCAAAAATAAATTCTTGCTTTATGCAGGGCTTATGGGGATCTTCTTGCAGATACTGGTGGTACATCTTCCCGTCCTAAATAGTTTCTTTGGCACGGTGCCTCTGCTTCTAAAAGACTGGTTATTGGTATTCGGATTATCTGCTTCTACAATCCTAGTAAATGAGCTCATTAAATGGATAAAGATCAAAAAATAAAAGCTGCTAATTGGCAGCTTTTATTGACCCATCAACAGATTATCTCTTTTATTATGAGCATTTATATCTTTTATTAAATAATAGATCTCTATAAGGTTACTCCCGTCTTAAAAATTGCGATTTCTCTGAATTGATTTATTTCATTGTTAACTCGTTCACCGTTTGCAACCCCAATCACATACGTGATAAAATCTTCCAATACCTGTTCTATCGATTGATCCTCTACTATGGTGCCTGCATTAAAATCGATCCAGTTTTTCTTTCTGGCATACAATTCTGTATTGGTAGAAATTTTAATCGTTGGGACAAAGGTACCAAAGGGAGTACCCCGTCCGGTTGTAAATAGGACCATATGACATCCTGAAGCAGCTAACGCAGTTGCAGCAACTAAGTCGTTTCCAGGTGCACTCAAAAGGTTTAACCCTTTCTCTATTAATACTTCTCCATATTTCAACACATCTACTACTTTAGAATGTCCCGCTTTTTGTGTGCAGCCCAAAGATTTATCCTCTAAGGTTGTAATGCCGCCTTTTTTATTTCCCGGCGATGGATTTTCATATACGGGCTGATCATTAGCAATAAAATAGTCTTTGAAATCATTGATCAGGTGAACGATTTTTTCAAAGGTTTCTTCGTCCTTAGCCCTTTCCATTAATATGGTTTCCGCACCAAACATTTCCGGCACCTCAGTAAGTACGCTGGTTCCCCCCTGAGCAATGAGATAATCTGAAAATTTCCCCAGCAGCGGATTTGCAGTAATTCCTGAGAGCCCGTCAGAACCACCGCATTTCAAGCCGACCTTAAGCTCAGACAAGGGTACTTCTGTCCTATGGTCATCTTTCATTGCATCAAATATTTCTTTTAACAGCCGGGCTCCCTCTTCAATCTCATCCTCTACCTCTTGGGCTACTAGAAACTTAACACGTTGTTCATCAATCTCACCCAGAAAATCCTTAAATTCTGAAACCTGATTATTTTCACAACCAAGCCCTAATACGAGAACGCCACCACAATTCGGGTGCTTCACAAGTCCTCTGAGGATTTTTTTTGTGTTCTCATGATCGTCTCCCAGTTGGGAACAGCCGTAATTATGCTTATATACCTCGATATGATCAATCAAGTCAATATTTACTTCTCTTTTGAAAGTATCTATGATCATTTGCCCCGTACCATTTACACAGCCTACTGTAGGGACGATCCACAACTCATTTCTAATTCCCACACTGCCATCTCTTCTTCGATAGCCCATAAAGGTTTTATTGTCCCTTGGCATATCCTTATCTGCCAGCTTTTGCCGGTAGACATACTCTATGGTCCCGCTAAGTTTCGTCTTTGTATTATGCACATGCACATGATCTCCAGCCTCAATATCCTGCAGCGCATATCCAATCGGCAATCCATACTTGACTACAGAATCATTTTGTGTTATAGCCTTTAGCGCTACCTTATGTCCTTTTGGTATATCTTGTTTTATTCTTATTTTTATATCATCGATTTCTATGATTTCTCCTGACTTAAAGTCTTTGAGTAAAACCAAAACATTATCATCGCCATGAATTTTCATATATGTTTTCAATGGATTTCACTCCTCTTTGCAGCTCTGTATATAGATAATTTTGTTATTGATTAAACTCAAAATATTGACTGGCGTTGCGATAGCATATATCCTCTACAATTTTTCCTAACAGCTGCAGATCATCTGGCGCTTCTCCATTTTCAACCCACTCACCCAGCAAGTTGCACAAGATTCTTCTGAAATATTCATGCCTTGTATAGGATAAGAAACTTCTCGAATCTGTCAGCATACCAACAAATCGGCTCAATAGACCCATGTTGGCTAAAGCAACCATTTGACGGATCATACCGTCTTTTTGATCATTAAACCACCAGCCAGAACCAAACTGTATCTTCCCGGGAATGCCTCCGCCCTGGAAGGAGCCTATCATTGTTGCCAATACCTCATTATCCCTTGGATTCAAGCAGTAAAGAATTGTTTTTGGAAGTTGGTTCTCACAGTCCAGTGCGTCTAAAAATTTTGCCAGAGGCTGTGCAAAGATATAATCTCCGATGGTATCGAAACCAGTATCCGGTCCTAAGTGCTTCATCATTCTCGTATTTACATTTCTTATGGTTCCGATATGCAGCTGCATAGCCCACCCAAGCTTTGCATATTTTTTCCCTAAAAATAATAATACCTGGGTTTTGTATTTCTTAATTTCAGTTTCACTTAAATTTTCACCCTTCAGTGCTTTGTCAAAGATTATATTTACTTCTTTCAGGGTTCCGTTTTCAAAAACAACCGGATCTAAGGCATGATCAGAGACTCTGCAGCCTAGCTGATGGAAAAATTCGATACGTTCCTCTAAGGCAATCAACAACTGCTCACAGTTCTTAATTTCTCTTCCAACTACCTTTTCCAGCTTCTGAATCCATTCGATGAAGCCTTCCTTTTCAATGTTAATCCCTTTGTCAGGACGGAATGTCGGAAATACGCTTACGCTGAAGGATTCATCCTCAGCAATAGCCTTATGATATTCTAGTGTGTCTATAGGATCATCTGTCGTACAAATTACTTTAACATTAGATCTTTCAATGAGGCCTCGTGCTGTAAATTCTTCTTTCTGAAGCAGCCTATTGCATTTTTCCCATATTTCTTCAGCAGTCTCAGGACTTAAAATTGTATCAATCCCAAAATACTTTTTTAATTCTAGATGGGTCCAGTGGTATAGTGGATTCCCAATCGTATAAGGAACAGTTTCTGCCCACTTTAAAAATTTCTCTTTATCCTCTGCTTCACCGGTTATATATTTCTCGTCTACCCCATTACTTCTCATTGCCTTCCATTTATAGTGATCTCCTCCGAGCCAGATTTCTGTAATGTTTCTATAACGCTTATTTTCTGCAATCTCCTTTGGATTTAAGTGACAGTGATAGTCGATGATCGGCATGTGCTTTCCGTATTCGTGATAGAGCTTTACTGCCGTTTCGCTGTTTAGTAAAAAGTTTTCATCCATAAATTTCTTCATCATTAATCCTCTTCCTTTCCATTCACTTGGATATTCTCTTCCCTTTACCCCTTACCATGGGTTTATCTAGCTTACCAATTCTTTCACAGCTTCTTGCATTCCCTTTTCTAGAATCAAAGCTAAATAATCGGTCACCTGCTTGTGCAATCCTTCTACTTCATTTAAATTCACTTTCCATACTTTATCGTAAGCCAGCACCTGCTCAACCAGCATTTCCAAGCCTAGCCTTGTTCCATCATAGGCCGCCCATACATCTCTGTACAACTCTAAAATATCTGCATCATCCTTTAGATCAATCTTTATTCCATCTCTATCTCCTCGATAGAAGCCGATCAATGCAGCAAGAGAAAATACCAACCGGTTGGGCAGCAGCTTTTTACTTTCTTGGTATTGCAAAATGGAAGGCAGGACTCTTGTTTTAAATTTAGACATGGAATTGAGTGAAATACTCATCAGATAGTGCTTAATAAATGGATTTCTAAATCTGTCTAACACTGCATTCGCAAAATTAACCAGTTCTTCTCTTGATAATTCCAAGGTTGGAATAATTTCATTAAATATGGTGTCCTTCACAAATTTTCCTACTAAAGGGTCTTCAATGGCTTCTCTTACAGTATCCTTTCCGTATAGATAAGCAACGGGCACCATACAAGTATGTGCTCCATTTAGAATCCTTACTTTCCTTGTTCTATATGGACTTAGATCCTCAACAAATAGTACATTTAGTCCGGCCCGGTCTGCCGGGAATTCCTCTTTTATCCGCTGTGGCCCTTCGATTACCCATAGATGAAAGGGTTCCCCCTCCACAACCATATCATCCTCGTATCCCAGTTCTTCCCTGATTTCCTGCATTTTTTCCTTTGGATATCCTGGAACAATTCTATCTACTAGACTGTTACAAAAAGTATTTGCTGTATCCATCCAGGTCACAAAGCCTTCACCCAATTCCCAAAGTCCTGCATGTCTTAACATGATCTCTTTCAGTTTTTCACCATTCTTATCAATAAGTTCACAAGGAATAAAGATAAGGCCCTTTGTGGGATCCCCGTTAAAAGTTTTATATCTGTGATACAGCAGTGCTGTTAATTTTGCGGGAAAGCTGTTCTGCGGTCGATCTTCCAATTGATCTCCTTCATCAAAGACGATTCCCGCTTCCGTCGTATTGGAAACCACAAATCTTAATTCCGGGTTTTCTGCTGTCTGCAAGTACGCGTCGAATTGTACATAAGGATTGATCGTCCTGCTGATGACGTCAATGATTGCATGCTCACTGGCTACTTCTCCATTTTTAATGCCATTTAAATATAAGGTATATAATCCATTTTGTTGTTCCAGCTTCTCGATAATCCCTTCCTTAAGAGGCTGCACGACTACAACACTTCCGTTAAAATCTGTTTCTTGGTTCATCTTATAGACCATCCAGTCCACAAAGGCCCTTAAAAAGTTTCCTTCACCGATCTGCAAAATCTTTTCCGGATAATTTTTCTTTTGATAAACTTCATGAATTCTTTTCATGCCCTTGTCCTCCTTTTTATACTTTGTTAACGTGTGCACCTTTATCTAAAACATAACTCATCGCTAAAGACTGCCATGAGTTATACTTTGTTTATTGAACTGGTTCTGCGGACTGAAAAAGTCCGGCACAATACATTAGGCAGACTTAATCATTGATTTTCCTTACCGATTGTCTGATTTTGAGTTCTGTATGAAAATAGAGCAGCTGATGGGTCGTTTCCCTATTACGGATTAAATCTAGCAGCTTTTTAGCTCCTTCTTTACTAATCTCCTCAATAGGTCTTTTAACAGTTGTCAATGCAGGAGATAGGAATGAAGAAAAAATATTATCATCAAATCCTATTATAGATATATCTTGTGGAACTTTTAATCCTTGCTCCACAACTGCTCTCATTGCTCCTACTGCCATATCGTCATTAGAACAAAACACGGCTGTTGGAATTACAGGAAGTTGTAAAAGTTTTTTCATTGACCTGTATCCGCTTTCCATATCATATTTTCCTTCAACGATAAAGTCCTTATGAATAGGGATATCATGATCAATGAGTGCCTGCAAAAATCCTTCCTTTCTTTCCTGGGAGGATTTAAACCCTTTCTTTCCCTCAATCACTGCAATTTGTTTATGCCCCTCTTTTATTAGATAGGCTGCTGCATTATAAGCACCCTTTCGATCATCAGAAAGAATATTAACGATCTGGGCATCCTGAATTTCCCTATTGAGTACCACTAGTGGGATTTGTTTTTCCAATGCATTATATATGAATAGATCATCTTTTGTACTCTGACTCATTACGATGATGCCGTCAAAATGCTTCTTATTAATGGCATTTAGATCTCCGCAGTCGTCTATACCCCTTACAACCAAATTAAATTCCTTATGGATGATAGCATTGACACCCCTAACCACTTCATAAAAAAAACTGGAAGATGTCCCTTCATGCAAGGTTGAAAAGAATAATCCAATATTATAGGATTTATCTAAAACAAGACTCTTGGCATTATAGTTAGGTGTATAATTTAATGTTTTTGCCAATTCCTTTACCCTTTCCTTGGTATCCTGACGAATGAGCGGACTATCATTGAGTGCTCTGGATACGGTTGTATGAGATACCCCAAGAATTTTAGCAATATCTTTTATTGTAACACTCATTTTACCACCTCAATGTTATCATAACATATAATGCACACGTTAACAAGTGCAAAGTGTAGATAGGGTAGATCGCTATTTGATCTACCCTTTTTTACTAATTATCTTTCTTTTCGTATGTTAATATTTTCTCCATTACCTTTTTCCTTAATTCATCTATCACTGGGAATTTCATATAAGGCACATAGTAGGTTTCTAATACATCGTGTTCCCGTTTCGCTTTATATATGCTGGCAAGACCTGCAGACATCAATCTTTCGAATAGAATTTCATCTTCTTTTATTTTATCTTCATTTTCTTCAATAACTGTCCTATTAATATAATCATCCAAATTTAACTGTCTTTGATTTTTTTTCTCATATTTTTTACTGCTGGTCACTGCGACGTTCAATTCGGGGATTACAAGGGTTTCTATGTTGGTTTCCACCATAGGCTCATGATACACTTCTACAAATAAACCTTTTCTTACAGCCTCATCCAGTATATTCTCCATAACCATAGATTTGCCCTTAATATACTTTCCATGAATATATATCACTTTCTCCATTTCATCAATAATCGTTTCGTAGTAATCAACAATACCTTTTGGTGAAAAAGCACTACCAAACAGATGTCTTGGTTTTACCGTTCTTAAGGCATAGGGAATTCCCCCAAATATCTCACTTTTTAGCCTTGCTGCAGCAAAATTATACTTCCCCTGATCCAGTGCCTCTTCGTAAATAACCTCTAAGTCATCCCGTATGGATTTAGCTGCCGCAAAAAATCGATATGCCCGTTTAAATAGATTGCTGATTCTCCCAGTACTTTCGATTATCTTATCCCTATTGCCGATAATTCCTTTCTGCTCCCAAAATTCTCCGAAATTAATGATCTCATCTATGGCTCCAGGATGCTTAGGGTCCACTACGTGGGTAGGGGGCTTCATAGAACAAAAATCTACTGGCCTCTAATACAGGCTACCAATGGAAGGATTGATTTCTGATCTGTCCAATCAATCGGTTCATGGAAAGCAGCCAGTAAACCTTTACTATCCTCATCAAGCTCTTCTTCCTTCTTCTTCTTTAACTTCCCTCTTAAGGCATTCATCATGAATCGGTCGATGAAACCAAGCTGCTTATAATTAAAAGCTCCTCTTAAATAAAAGAAATTTATCTTGTTTCGCATCTCCTCTGTAAAATTATTGGCTTCAACATGCTTAATGGCTTCCTCCCTTCCCGGAGAACAGCCCACTGCAAATACAATTAACTTTTTATCCATAAGCTTGTCGAAATGATCTGTAATCAGTTTTACACCTTTGATCCCCACCGCATGCAAAGATCCGCCAAAAACAACCGTATCATATCGGTACAAGTCCTCAACCTTCACCTTTGAAGCTTCCAATAAGTCTGCTCCTGCTTCCTTAGCAATCCATTCTGCATATCGCTTGGTACTGCCATACTTGGATTTATAAAGTACGATAACTTTTTTATCTTTTTCCTGCATCTTTATTTCCTCCTTGTAAGATAAATATAGGGTTAGGGCTCAAAAACCCACCCGAATGTTCTTTGACAACTTTAAATCTATTGTTCAGATGAATCAGTGACACCAGACATTGAATTTTTTAAACATCGTGCTATAATCTCTTTGTCAGAGAGATAGATGTGCATTCCTCCTGGATCCCTTCCATAGTAGAGGCTTATCCGTGAAAAAGCGTGTCACTCCACAAGGACGATTCGATGTTTAGCTGGTTGGGCCACCATTTGGTGTTACCCGTTTCAAATGCAAGGTTGTTTGACGTTCTTCTTTTAGTGGATGCTCTGATTCATTCTGTTTGAAAGGTTGTGCTCTTATGTCTAAATTTATTAATGAT
>NZ_FQZV01000056.1 GCF_900142145.1 Geosporobacter subterraneus DSM 17957
AGGAGGAGAAAAAAATGGCAAAGGCTAAATTTGAGAGAAATAAGCCCCACGTTAACATTGGAACAATCGGACACGTAGACCACGGTAAGACAACATTAACAGCAGCGATCACATTAACATTAAACAAGAGATATGGATTTGGATCAGCAGTAGCGTTCGACCAAATAGATAAAGCACCGGAAGAAAGAGAAAGAGGAATCACAATCTCAACAGCACACGTTGAGTATGAGACTCCAAACAGACACTACGCACACGTAGACTGTCCAGGCCATGCTGACTATGTAAAGAACATGATTACAGGAGCAGCGCAGATGGACGGAGCAATCCTCGTATGTGCAGCAACAGACGGACCAATGCCGCAAACAAGAGAGCACATCCTGCTTTCCAGACAGGTAGGGGTACCATACATCGTAGTATTTTTAAACAAGTGTGACATGGTAGATGACGAAGAATTATTAGACCTAGTAGAAATGGAATTAAGAGAATTATTAAGCGAATATGAATTCCCGGGAGATGATACGCCAATCATCAGAGGATCCGCATTACAAGCATTAAATGATCCAATGGGGCCATGGGGAGATAAGATCGTAGAGTTATTTGAAGCGGTAGACAGCTACATTCCAGAGCCGGTAAGAGAAACAGACAAGCCGTTCCTAATGCCGGTAGAGGACGTATTCTCCATTACAGGAAGAGGAACAGTAGCAACAGGAAGAGTAGAAAGAGGCGTAGTAAAAGTACAAGACGAAGTAGAAATCGTAGGATTAACAGAAGCGCCAAGAAAAGTAGTAGTAACAGGCGTAGAAATGTTCAGAAAATTATTGGATCAAGCACAAGCTGGAGACAATATCGGAGCATTGTTAAGAGGGGTACAAAGAGACGAAATTGAAAGAGGGCAGGTATTGGCAAAGCCAGGTTCAATTAAGCCTCATACAAAGTTCAAAGCTGAGGTTTACGTATTAAAGAAAGAAGAAGGTGGAAGACATACACCATTCTTTAACGGATACAGACCGCAGTTCTACTTCAGAACAACAGACATCACAGGATCCATCGGATTACCGGAAGGAATGGAAATGTGTATGCCTGGAGACAACGTACAAATGGTTATCGAACTGATCAACCCAATTGCGATCGAAGAAGGATTAAGATTTGCGATTCGTGAAGGCGGAAGAACAGTAGGCGCTGGCGTTGTTGCTTCTATCATTGAATAATTAAGAACTTCATTTTATGAATAGCCGGGCTTTCAGCCTCGGCTATTCATAAACATTATATGCACTCTGTTATTCATTGAAAATAATTGCTGAATGCACAAAAATGGAAAAATGTCAATACTTGATTCGTGCTTTATAATGTTATATACTATATTAGTGTGTTTGTAAGGACTGCGATGATGTGAAAGGTTGCCAAGAAGGATTTTGGGGAAATTTTCACGGAGAATGTCCGTTCAAGAATCGGGCGACAGAACAACTGTACAACCCAAAATTTTAAAAATAAATTGGGAACACCCGGGAAAGTGTACAGTGATTCTAGTCGCACGTAAAAAACTGTTGCGTGCGATGAAAAGGAGGGAAATAACAATGAGTAAAGGTAAACAAAAAATCAGAATCAGATTAAAGGCTTTTGATCACAAGATTTTGGATCAATCCTCAGAGAAAATTGTAGAGACTGCAAAGAGAACAGGTGCAGAGGTTTCAGGTCCAGTGCCGCTGCCTACTGAAAAGCAAATCATCACGATTTTAAGAGCAGTTCACAAGTACAAAGATTCTAGAGAACAGTTCGAAATGAGAACTCACAAAAGATTGATCGATATCTTAAGCCCAACGCCAAAAACCGTTGATGCTTTAATGAGACTAGATTTACCAGCAGGCGTCGATATTGAAATCAAGTTATAAGAAAGAAAATCTACTAAGATTTAGGTTGACATATAGGAATAAACCTCGCTTAGTATGATTACACAAAATGTAATCCGCTGTAAGAACATCAGGAGGTGTGAAAGATGAAAGGAATTTTAGGAAGAAAGATCGGAATGACACAAATCTTTACAGAAGAAGGCAGAGTAATTCCGGTGACGGTTGTTGAAGCGGGACCTATGGTAGTAACGCAAATCAAGACCGAGGAAACGGATGGCTATAACGCTATTCAGGTTGGATATGGAGATATCAAAACGAAACACGTAACAAAGCCTTTAAAAGGACATTTTGAAAAGGCAGGCACTGAGTACAAAAAAACTTTAAAAGAGTTTGTAGTTGAGGACCCAAGTGCTTATAAGATCGGCCAGGAAATCAAAGTAGACATCTTCACTGAAGGCAATAAGGTAGATGTTACTGGTATTTCTAAGGGTAAAGGAACACAAGGCGCGATCAAGAGACACAATCAATCAAGAGGACCAATGACACACGGTTCCAAGTACCACAGAGGACCTGGATCAAAAGGTGCAGGTACAACTCCAGGCAGAGTATTCAAAGGACAGACAGAAGCTGGAAGAATGGGAAATGAACAAGTTACAGTTCAGAACCTCGAGATTGCAAAAGTAGATACAGAGAGAAATCTTTTATTGATCAAAGGCGCAATCCCAGGACCAAAAAGCGGAATGCTTACAATAAAACAAACGGTTAAAGCTGAATAATAATCTGGCTACAGAAGGGAGGAACTCAAATGCCAAAGGTTGCTTTATTAAATATTACAGGACAACAAGTGGGAGAAATTGAATTAAACGACAGCGTTTTCGGTGTTGAAATTAATCAACATGTACTTCACGACGTTGTAAAGAATTACCTTGCAAATCAAAGACAGGGTACACAGTCTGCCAAAACAAGAGCAGAAGTAAGAGGCGGCGGCAGAAAACCATGGAGACAAAAAGGAACTGGTAGAGCACGCCAAGGAAGCATCAGATCTCCGCAATGGGTAGGCGGTGGCGTTGTATTCGCACCGAAACCAAGAGATTATAGATATGAATTACCTAAGAAAGTAAAGAGACTTGCAATGAAGTCTGCTTTAAGTGCGAAGGTTCAAGATAACAGCATTATCGTATTGGACACATTAGAAATGGATGCACCAAAGACGAAGGAAATGGTAAACGTGCTGAAAAATCTTAAGGTTGAGAAAAAGGCACTGATCGTAATGAGTGATAAGAACGAAAACGTGATCAAGTCCGCAAATAATTTGCCAGGCATTACAACAACCCTTGTGTCAACTTTAAATGTATATGACATCTTAAAGCATGATCAATTTATCATTACGAAGGACGCGGTACACAAGGTAGAGGAGGTGTACGCATAATGATGACACCATATGATATCATTAAACGGCCAGTTATCTCAGAACGAAGCATGGATGATATGGCAGATAAGAAATACACTTTCGAAGTAGATAAGAAAGCCAACAAGACAGAGATTAAAAAAGCCATCGAAAAAATCTTCGGCGTAAAGGTAGAACAGGTGAATACCCAAAACGTAACAGGCAAGTATAAGAGAATGGGTGCACATGTTGGGAAAAGACCTGATTGGAAAAAAGCTATCGTTACATTAACCGCTGATAGCAAAGAAATCGAGTTCTTCGAAGGCATGTAATACAGGATAGCAAGCATGTAAGTCAAAGAAGGAGGGAAAACACGATGGGAATCAAGAAGTTTAAACCAACCTCTCCAGCAGTCCGACAAATGACAGTGTCAACATTTGAAGAAATCACAAAAAAGGATCCTGAAAAATCATTATTGGTGACTTTGAAGAAGAATGCTGGAAGAAATGCTCAAGGAAAAATCACGATTCGTCACAGAGGCGGCGGACAAAAAAGAAAATATAGATTAATTGACTTTAAAAGAGACAAGGATCAGGTGCCTGCAAAGGTAACAGCTATTGAGTATGATCCAAACAGAACAGCGAACATCGCCTTATTAACTTATGCAGATGGCGAGAAAAGATACATTATCGCACCCAATAAGTTAAATGTAGGAGATACAGTAGTTTCAGGGGAAGGTGCAGATATCAAGGTAGGAAATGCGCTGCAGCTAAAGCATATCCCTGTAGGTACTGTTATTCACAACATTGAGTTAAAGCCTGGTAAGGGCGGCCAATTAGCTAGATCTGCAGGTAACTCTGCACAGTTGATGGCAAAAGAAGATAAGTATGCACAAGTTAGACTGCCGTCCGGCGAAGTGCGTTTAGTAAGCATCAACTGCAAGGCAACAATTGGTCAGGTTGGAAATCTTGACCATGAAAATATTACAATCGGTAAAGCTGGAAGAAAGAGACACATGGGTATCAGACCAACCGTTAGAGGTTCTGTAATGAACCCCAACGATCACCCGCACGGTGGTGGAGAAGGAAGATCCCCTATCGGAAGACCTTCACCAGTTACACCATGGGGCAAGCCAGCTCTTGGATATAAGACAAGAAAGAAAAACAAAGCATCTGATAAATTTATCGTTAAGAGAAGAAATCAGAAGTAATAGGGGCTTGGAGGTCATGGATACGCATGAGATCTTGGCCTCATAGTTCTCGATGTCTAGTAGAAAAAGATGCCGAAGGGAGGATATAAGCGGTATGAGTAGATCTTTAAAGAAAGGGCCTTACGTTGAGCCTAAGCTTTTACAAAGAATAGAAGAAATGAACGAAAAGAATGAAAAGAAAGTATTAAAGTCCTGGTCCCGTGCGTCCACAATATTCCCACAAATGATCGGACATACAATTGCCGTCCATGATGGAAAGAAACACGTTCCTGTGTATGTAACGGAAGATATGGTTGGCCACAAGCTTGGTGAATTTGCACCGACAAGAAACTATAGAGGCCATGCGGATACAGAAAAGTCATCAAGAGTGAAGAAGTAGATTCTTACGGAAGGAGGTTACTGAAGTGGAAGCAAAAGCAATTGCGAAATATGTACGCATATCTCCAAGAAAATTTAAGCCTATCTGTGATATGGTTAGAGGAAAAAATGTCGATGAGGCATTAGCAATATTAAAGTTTACTCCAAGAGCGGGTTCGCCGGTACTCATCAAGGTGATCGAATCAGCTAAGGCAAATGCTGAAAACAACCACGAAATGGATGTTGACAAATTGTTTGTAGCAGATATTTATGCAAACCAAGGACCTACGTTAAAGAGATTTAGAGCAGCGTCAATGGGCCGGGGTGTAAAAATCTTAAAGAGAACGAGTCATGTAGGAGTTGTTCTAAAAGAAAGAGCGTAAGAAGGAGGGAAATGTATGGGTCAAAAAGTTAATCCACACGGCTTAAGGGTTGGAATCATTAAAGATTGGGATTCGAAGTGGTATGCAAAAAAAGGTGACTTTGCAGACCTTTTAATAGAAGATCATAAAATTCGTAAATACCTAAAAAATAAACTATATACTTCAGGTATTGCTAGAATTACCATTGAAAGAGCAGCAAACAACAAGGTGAAGGTAAATATTTTCACTGCGAAGCCTGGTATGGTAATCGGCAAGGGCGGACAAGGGGTAGAAGATCTTAAGAACGAGCTAGAGAAACTAACTGGCAAAGGTGTACTTGTAAACATTACAGAAATCAAGGTTGCAGAAATGGAAGCAACATTGGTAGCAGAAAATGTAGCTTTCTCCTTGGAGCGAAGAGTTTCTTTTAGAAGAGCTATGAAGCAAGCCATCCAAAGAACCATGAGAGCTGGCGCAAAGGGAATTAAGATCGCAGTTTCCGGCAGACTTGGCGGAGCTGAGATGGCGAGAAATGAAAAGTACAGCGAAGGTAATGTGCCTCTCCATACACTAAGAGCAGATATTGATTATGGATTTGCAGAAGCGAATACAACCTACGGCAAAATTGGTGTAAAGGTTTGGATCTATAAGGGAGAAATTCTTCCAGAAGCTAGTGAAGAAGTAAAAGAGCTGAGAAGGTCTTTAAGAGCACAAACTCCGGAAGCTAAACCAGCTAGAGAAAACCGCGGACCAAGGGAAAATCGTGGACCAAGAGATAATAACTATCGCGGAAATCGAGACAATCAAAACCGTGATAGCAGACCTTACAAAAGAGATAGATCTAACGAAGAAAAGTAGTACTTGACGAAGGGAAGGAGGAAACACACGATGTTAATGCCGAAAAGAGTAAAACGTCGTAGAGTGCATAGAGGCAGAATGAAAGGTACCGCACAGAGAGGTAACACAATCAGCTATGGTGAATTTGGCTTAATGGCGATGGAACCTGCTTGGATTACCTCAAACCAAATTGAAGCTGCCAGAATTGCAATGACGAGATATATAAAAAGAGGGGGAAAAGTTTGGATCAAAATATTTCCTCATAAGCCGGTTACACAAAAGCCTGCTGAAACACGTATGGGTGCCGGAAAAGGATCCCCTGAGTATTGGGTAGCAGTAGTGAAACCAGGCAGAGTAATGTTTGAGCTTGCTGGTGTGTCTGAAGAGAAGGCTAGAGAAGCGATGAGACTTGCTATGCACAAGCTACCCATCAAATGTAAGTTTGTAACACGTCAAGAGATGGGAGAAAAGGGTGGTGAAGCTAATGAAAGCTAATAAGCTTCAAGATATGACTGTTCAAGAGTTAAATAATAAGTTAGCGGAACTAAAGGGTGAACTTTTCAATTTGAGATTCCAATTAGCTACTGGCCAATTAGATAATCCGATGAGAGTTAAGTTCGTGAGAAAAGACATTGCACGTATTCAGACCATCCTTAGAGAAAAAGAATTAAAACAAGTGAATGCATAAATAAAGATGCAGGAAGGAGGCTTCACTCGTGGAGAGAGCAAGAAGAAAAACCAGAGTAGGTCGTGTTGTAAGCGATAAAATGGAAAAGACAATCGTAGTAGCTGTTGAAGATTTCGTACGTCATCCGCTGTACGGAAAAGCGGTTAAGAGAACGAAAAAATTCAAAGCTCACGATGAAAATAATGAGTGTAAAATTGGGGACAAGGTAAGAATAATGGAAACAAGACCCCTAAGCAAGGATAAGAGATGGAGACTAGTACGAATCGTTGAAAAAGCGAAGTAATGTATAACCGGAAGGAGGGTTTACCATGATTCAACAGGAATCACGCCTAAGAGTTGCTGATAATTCAGGTGCGAAGGAATTGCTGTGCATCCGTGTACTAGGCGGATCAAAGAGAAAATATGCCAACATTGGTGATATAATCGTTTGTTCAGTTAAAGAGGCAACACCTGGAGGAGTTGTTAAGAGAGGCCAGGTTGTGAAGGCAGTTGTGGTAAGAAGCAAGCATGGCGCAAGACGTATTGACGGAAGCTATATCAAATTTGATGAAAACGCGGCGGTAATCATAAAAGAAGATAAAAACCCGGTTGGAACTCGTATTTTCGGACCTGTAGCAAGAGAACTACGAGAAAGAGATTTTATGAAAATCGTTTCGCTTGCACCAGAAGTACTATAGTTCGAGGAGGTGTAATGAATGCACGTTAAAAAAGGTGATACAGTAGTTGTTATTTCAGGTAAAGATAAAGGCAAAAAAGGCAAAGTGCTTCAAGCAATGCCTAAAGAAAATAGAGTAATCGTAGAAGGCGTAAACATGCTTACAAAGCATCAGAAGCCAAGTGCAAAGGTTCAACAGGGCGGAATTATTCATCAAGAAGGACCAGTGCATGCTTCCAATGTAATGCTTTGGGATGCAAAGGCAAAGGCGCCTACAAGAGTAGGATATAAAGTATTAGAGAATGGAACGAAGGTTAGAGTTTCTAAAAAAAGTGGCGAGACCATCGAATAATATTTAGGCTTGAAGGGAGGTTTAAGCGGTGACAGCTAGACTAAAAGAACGATATGTAAACGAAGTAGCAAAAGCGCTGATGGAAAAGTTTAATTATAAAAGCGTAATGGAAATACCAAAAGTAGAAAAGATCGTTATTAACATGGGTCTTGGCGATGCAAAGGACAATACGAAGTTATTGGAAGTAGCGGTTCAAGAATTAGGAATCATTGCAGGACAAAAGCCAATCATTACAAGAGCCAAGAAATCCGTAGCGAACTTTAAAGTACGTGCAGGTATGCCAGTAGGTGCTAAAGTTACCCTCAGAGGCGAAAAAATGTACGAATTTGCAGATAGATTGTTTAATGTTTCACTGCCAAGGGTTAGGGACTTCAGAGGTGTAGACCCGAACTCCTTCGATGGCAGAGGAAATTATGCATTAGGTATCAAAGAGCAATTAATATTCCCTGAAATCGAGTACGATAAGGTAGAAAAAATTCGTGGAATGGACATCATCTTTGTAACAACTGCAAAGACAGACGAAGAAGCCCGTGAACTGCTAAGACTGTTGGGGATGCCATTTGCCAGATAGTGAGGAGGGAAAATAGTGGCTAAAAAAGCAATGATCAACAAGCAACAAAAAACACAAAAATTCTCCACAAGAGAATACAATAGATGTCGTATTTGCGGAAGACCACATGCTTATTTAAGAAAATTCGGAGTATGCCGTATTTGTTTTAGAGAATTAGCCTATAAAGGTCAAATACCAGGAGTTAAAAAGGCAAGCTGGTAGAAATAAAGGGAAGGAGGTATTTATACCATGACGATGACAGATCCAATTGCAGATATGATTACACGTGTAAGAAATGCAAATACTGTGAAGCATGAAACCGTTGATATTCCTGCTTCTAACATGAAAAAATCGATTGCGGAAATATTACTGAACGAAGGATTTATTAAGGGATATGATGTAATCGAGGACGGAAAGCAAGGAATCATCAGAATTCAGTTAAAATACGGAAAGAACAGTGAGAAGGTAATTAGTGGTTTAAAGAGAATCTCTAAGCCTGGCTTACGGGTTTATGCAAAGAAAGATGAAATACCAAAGGTACTTGGCGGATTAGGTATAGCAATCCTCTCAACTTCAAACGGAATTGTGACCGATAAGGAAGCAAGAAAATTAGGTGTTGGTGGAGAAGTTATCTGCTACGTATGGTAATAGATCATTTTAGGGCATAGGAGGTGCAGCAATGTCAAGAATAGGTAAACAGCCAATCATTATACCTCAAGGAGCTGAGGTAAAGATTGACGAAAAAAACCTTGTTACCGTAAAAGGACCAAAGGGACAATTACAGCAACAAATTAGCAAAGACATCAAACTTACAATCGAAAACAATACCCTTTTAGTAGAAAGACCAACAAATAATAAAGTACACAGATCCCTACACGGATTAAGCCGTACTTTGATCAATAATATGGTTGAAGGTGTTACAAAAGGATTTGAGAAAAAACTGCAAATTGTTGGGGTTGGATACCGTGCAGCGAAGTCAGGAAATAAATTGACTTTATCTTTAGGATTCTCTCATCCAGTAGAGATGATCGATCCAGAAGGAATTACAACTGAGGTTCCAACACAAACAGAGATTCTTGTAAAGGGAATCGACAAGCAGCAAGTAGGAAACTACGCTGCAAAGATCAGAGAGTGGAGAGAACCGGAGCCATATAAAGGTAAAGGTATTCGATATGCTGACGAAGTGGTTCGTCGTAAGGAAGGAAAAACAGGTAAGAAGTAGGAAAGGAGTGAATTAAGGTGATTAAGAAGGAGAGCAAGAATTCAAAACGAAAAGTTAGACACGTTAGAGTACGCAGAAAAGTGCTCGGAACTCCTGAACGTCCAAGACTAAGTATATATAAAAGCTTAAGCAATATGTATGCTCAAATCATTGATGATACGACAGGTTCAACTCTAGTTTCTGCTTCAACCTTAGATAAGGATTTAAAAGGAAAAGTGGAATATACAGGAAATAAAGAGGCTGCAAAACTTGTTGGTGAGATGGTAGCAAAGCGTGCATTAGATAAAGGAATTGACAAGGTTGTCTTTGATAGAGGTGGATATATCTATCACGGAAGAGTGAAGGAACTGGCAGAAGGTGCAAGAGAAGCTGGTTTACAATTCTAACAGAAGGAGGGAAATGAATGCGACGTCAACTTATTGATGCCAGTAAACTGGATTTAAAAGAAACCGTTGTAAATATAGGACGTGTAACAAAGGTTGTAAAAGGTGGTAGAACGTTCCGATTCAGTGCACTTGTTGTAGTTGGAGACGAAAATGGATACGTAGGAATTGGTACTGGTAAAGCAATGGAGATTCCTGATGCAATTCGTAAGGGAATTCAAGATGCGAAGAAGAACCTGATCTATGTACCAAGAGTTGGAACAACGATCCCGCATCCGATCGAAGGACATTTCGGGGCAGGCAGAGTACTGATCATGCCAGCTGCAGAAGGTACAGGGGTTATCGCTGGCGGACCTGTGCGTGCGGTACTTGAATTAGCCGGAGTAAAAGATGTACGAGCAAAATCATTGGGCACAAACAACTCAAGAAATATGGTTAACGCTACGATTGAAGGCTTAAGGCAGCTAAAGACGATTGAAGAGGTTGCCAGATTAAGAGGGAAATCCGTAGAGGAACTATTAGGTTAGGGGGGAAAAGCCTTGGCTAATATGTTAAAAGTTACACTGGTAAAAAGCACGATTGGTGCTAAACCACAACATAAAAAAACAGTAGAAGCATTAGGATTAAAGAAAATTCATCAAGCTGTTGAACAACCGGATAATCCTCAAACAAGAGGGATGATCCATCAAGTAAGACATCTTGTATCTGTAGAAGAAATTTAGTTTAAGGAGGTGGAACCATGAAACTACACGAGTTAAGACCTGCTGAAGGTTCAACGAAAGACAGAAAAAGACGCGGTAGAGGTACAGCCTCCGGGCAAGGTAAGACAGCCGGTCGTGGAGAAAAAGGCCAAAAAGCAAGATCCGGCGGCGGTGTCAGACCTGGATTCGAGGGCGGACAGATGCCTATTTATAGAAGATTGCCAAAGAGAGGTTTCAATAACCCATTTAAGAAGGAATGGACGATTGTAAATCTTGACGAATTAAATAAATTTGAAAATGGTACGGTTGTTACACCAGAACTCCTTTTAGAAAATGGAATCATTAAAAAGGTAGTGGATGGTGTAAAAATCCTTGGAGATGGTCAACTAGAGAAAAAGATAACTGTTCAAGCCCATAAATTCAGTCAGACAGCTGTGGAGAAGATTCAGGCTGCTGGAGGAAAGGCAGAGGTGATCTAAGTTGTTTACAACCCTAAAAAATGCTTGGAAAATTCCTGATTTAAGAAAGAGAATGCTATACACCTTCATGATGATGATCATCTTCAGATTGGGGTCAACTATTCCGGTACCTGGAATGGACCGGGCCGCTCTTTCCCAACTGTTTAATCAGGCAGAAAGTGGCCTGTTCGGGTTATTCAACCTGATCTCCGGTGGAGCCTTTGGAAACTTTACAATTTTTGCACTTAGTATCTCTCCGTATATTACGGCATCCATTATTCTTCAACTTTTAACCATTGCCATTCCAAGTTTGGAAGCAATGGCAAAAGAAGGCGAAGAAGGAAGAAAGAAAATTGCACAATATACTAGGTATGGAACCGTTGTATTGGCATTGATTCAAGCCACCGGCGTAAGTGTGGGGTTGTTTAACCAGGCATTGATTTCTAGAGATTTCTGGACGGTCAGTGTAGTGGTGATTACACTAACAGCAGGAACAGCGTTTTTGATGTGGTTGGGCGAGCAGATCACAGAAAAGGGTATCGGAAACGGTATATCCCTAATCATCTTTGCAGGTATTGTTTCAAGAATGCCTCTAGGAATTGCACAGACATATCAAAAATTTAGAATTGGAGAAGTATCTATCTTCTCAATTATATTGTTTGTCGTTTTATCTGTTTTAATCATTGCTGGAGTTGTTGCCATTCAACAGGGAACAAGAAAAATTCCAGTACAGTATGCAAAAAGAGTAGTTGGAAGAAAGATGTACGGCGGACACAGCACCCATATTCCGTTAAAGGTAAATCAAGCGGGAGTTATCCCGATCATCTTTGCGATCTCATTGCTGCAATTCCCATTAACCATCACTTATTTCTTCCGCGGTGGTGCATTCTCAGCCTTTGTTGAGAGATATTTGTCACCGGGAGGCAATCCGGGAATCTGGATCTACTCTATTTTGGAAGTACTTCTGATTGTATTCTTTACTTACTTCTATACAGCCATTACTTTTAATCCAGTGGAAGTATCTGAGAATATGAAGAAACACGGTGGCTTTATTCCTGGTATCAGACCTGGCAAACCTACAACTGATTATTTAAATAAAGTGTTAACTAGAATCACCTTGGCTGGAGCAGTATTCCTTGCTTTCATCGCAGTGCTTCCAACGCTGATTCTTAAATTTACAAGCATTCAGCTGTTGTTTGGCGGAACAAGTATCTTGATCGCTGTTTCTGTTGCTTTAGAGACAATGAAGCAGGTAGAAGCACAAATGCTGATGAGACATTACCAAGGATTCTTGAAATAGATAGGAGGATCATGGGGGTTACTCCCCATGACCTATACCGAATAAATAACCAGGAGATGGTATCATGAGGCTAATATTATTAGGACCTCCAGGAGCCGGCAAGGGAACGCAGGCTGCTGGAATTGTTGATAGATATAACATCCCTCATATTTCTACCGGAGATATTTTTCGCAAGAATATCAAAGAAGGTACGGAGTTGGGGAGAAAGGCAAAGTCTTTCATGGATCAGGGATTACTTGTACCCGACGATCTGGTAGTGGAAATCGTTGAGGACCGCTTGAAGGAAGATGATTGCAAGAACGGATTTTTATTGGATGGTTTTCCAAGAACTGTTTACCAAGCAGAAGCACTAGACAAGGTATTAGAAAAAATGAACAGTGTATTGGATCGGGTAATCAATGTAAGTGTAGACAAGGAAATCTTGATTGATAGAGCCGTAGGACGAAGAATTTGTAAAGAGTGCGGTGCGACCTACCATATTCAGTTTAATCCTCCTGCAGCGGCCGATGTTTGTGATAAGTGCGGAGGCCCATTGTATCAAAGAGCGGATGATAACGAAGAGACTGTGACGAAGCGAATCGAAGTATATCTGAACGAGACGCAGCCACTGATAGACTATTACAAGCAAAAAGGAACCATCGTAACCATCGATGGCCAACAGTCGATCGATAAGGTGTTCCAAGAGATCATAGCGGCTTTAGGAGCGTAGTAGCATGATTATACTAAAATCCAGAAAAGAAATCGAATATATGCGGGAAGCAGGCAAAATTGTTGCTAATGTCCATGAAGTGCTTCGGAATGCGATCAAACCGGGTATCACCACGGGAGAGCTAGATGAAATAGCTGAACGGGAAATACGAAAGTACGGTGCAGAGCCAGCATTTAAAGGGTATAACGGGTTCCCCGGAAGTATTTGCGCCTCCATTAATGAAGAGGTGGTACATGGAATTCCTGGATTAAAAATGCTAAAAGATGGCGATATTATTAGTGTGGATATCGGGGCAATTTATAATGGCTATTATGGAGATGCTGCGAAAACACACCCCGTAGGAAAAGCAAGTGAAGAAGCAGAGAGACTGATAGCAGTAACACGGCAAAGCTTTTATGAAGGCTTGCAGCTGTGCAGGGAAGGAAATAGACTTTCCGATGTGTCCCACGCAATACAGTCCTATGTGGAAAAGCATGGCTTTTCTGTGGTTCGGGATTTTGTGGGACACGGGATTGGCAAGAATATGCACGAAGATCCTCAGATACCAAATTATGGACTTCCAGGAAAAGGTCCACGTTTGGCTGAAGGTATGATCCTGGCCATAGAACCCATGGTGAATGCAGGTAGCTATCATGTTAGAACCCTGGCAGATAACTGGACTGTGATAACAGCAGACGGAAAAATGTCAGCCCATTATGAGCATACGGTAGCGATCACGAAGGATGAGCCAATCCTATTGACAGCCCTCTAACAAAACAAAAGAGGTGAAGAATATGGATACTACGCTTGGAATCGTTGTGGGTCAAGTGGTGAAATCAAAGGCAGGAAGAGACAAGGATAGAAACTTCATCGTTATTGATGTAGTGGATGAACAATACGTCCTGGTTGCCGATGGAGACTTAAGGAAGCTAGATCACCCTAAGAAAAAGAAAATTCGGCATCTGGCAAAATATAATATCATCTGTGAAGAAGTGAAAAATCGTTTGAATAGCGGTGAGAAGATCACCAATTTACTTCTAAGGCGGGAACTGGAAAAACTGGGACTAGAGTAGGCTCAGGAATAGGAGGTTTGATTTCCTAATGGCGAAAAGCGATGTCATAGAGGTTCAAGGAACTGTTGTTGAAGCTCTACCAAATGCCATGTTTAAAGTAAAGTTGGAAAACGGACATGAAATATTAGGACATATTTCCGGTAAGCTAAGAATGAATTTTATCAGAATATTACCCGGTGATAAGGTAACCATTGAATTATCACCCTATGATTTGACTAGAGGTAGAATAACCTGGCGTGGTAAGTGATTAAGGAGGGATAACAGTGAAGGTTCGACCATCAGTTAAACCTATTTGCGAAAAATGCAAAATCATTAAAAGAAAAGGCAGAGTCATGATTATCTGCGAAAACCCAAAGCATAAGCAAAAACAAGGTTAAACTAGCTAAAATAAATAAAAAGCTAGTATTTCCTGCTGTAATTTAGTATAATTATAAGTTGTGGCATTGTTAGTATTTAAGTGCGGCTGAATTTGGCTGCCCAAGGCAGTCAAATGCTTAATACTAATTTTATAGATTCTAAACAAATAACCATGAGAATGAAATAAGTACAGATTTGGGAGGTGCAAAGTAGAATGGCAAGAATTTCAGGCGTTGACTTACCAAGAGAGAAAAGAGTAGAAATCGGATTGACATATATCTTTGGTATTGGCAGAAAAACTTCTAACAACATTTTAGCAAAAGCAGGCATAAACCCTGATACGAGAGTAAGAGACCTTACAGAAGATGAAGTAGGTAGACTTAGACAAATCATTGATAACGAGTACAAAGTAGAAGGGGATTTACGACGCGATATTTCCTTAAACATTAAGCGTCTAAAGGAAATTGGCTGCTACAGAGGAATTCGTCATAGAAGAAATCTTCCGGTTAGAGGACAAAGAACGAAGACCAATGCGAGAACGAGAAAAGGTCCAAGAAAGACTGTTGGACGTAAGAAAAAGAAATAGTTAAAGGAGGTTTGAATCGATGGTAGCCAAAAAGGCAGCAAAGAAAGTTCGTAAGAGAAGACGCGAACGCAAAAATATTGAACGCGGTCAAGCGCATATTCAATCAACATTTAATAATACAATTGTTACCTTAACGGACTTGCAGGGAAATGCAATTTCTTGGGCAAGTGCGGGCGGATTAGGCTTTAAAGGCTCAAGAAAATCTACTCCTTTTGCAGCGCAGATGGCTGCGGAGACTGCTGCAAGATCAGCAATGGAGCACGGTTTAAAAACGATCGAAGTATATGTAAAGGGACCTGGCTCCGGAAGAGAAGCAGCAATCAGATCTCTACAAGCTGCAGGATTAGAAATCAATTTAATTAAAGACGTTACGCCTGTACCTCACAATGGATGCAGACCGCCGAAGCGTAGAAGAGTATAATTAGGATTAGGAGGTGTAGAAATAATGGCAAGATATACGGGACCATCTTGTAGACTTTGTCGAAGAGAAGGGCAAAAACTGTATTTAAAGGGCGAAAGATGCTATACAGATAAATGTGCAATTGCAAGAAGAGGCTATGCGCCGGGACAACATGGACAGGGAAGAAAAAAGTTGTCCAACTATGGTTTACAGCTTCGTGAAAAGCAAAAAGCAAAGAGATTCTATGGACTATTGGAAACTCCTTTTAGAGCATACTTTGAAAAGGCAGAAAAAATGCCGGGAATCACTGGTGAAAACCTGTTAAGACTTCTTGAAACCAGACTTGATAATGTAGTATATAGAATGGGCTTTGCTTCTTCTAGAAAAGAAGCAAGACAGTTAGTAAGACACGGACACTTCACAGTAAACGGAAAGAAGGTAGATATTCCATCTTTCTTAGTATCTGTAGGTGACGTGGTTAAAGTAAAAGAAAAGAGCATAAGTTCTGCTAAATTTAAAGAATTAGCTGAAGCAGCAACAAATGTACCAAATTGGGTACAGGTAAGCTTTGAAAGCTTAGAGGGAAAAGTGGTTGCACTGCCTACCAGAGAAGATATTGACATTCCAATTGCTGAGCACTTAATCGTAGAGTTGTATTCAAGATAATAATTTATAGAATCAGTTACCCTCATATTGTATAGAGATAAAATGGATAAGGAGGGTCAAAAATATGATTGAAATCGAAAAGCCGAAGATAGAATGTGTGGAGCAAAACGCTGAAAATACCTATGGAAAGTTTGTGGTAGAACCCCTGGAAAGAGGATACGGTATCACATTAGGAAACAGCTTGCGAAGAATTTTACTTTCTTCTCTTCCTGGTGTTGCTGTGACTTCTGTAAAAATTGAGGGTGTGCTGCACGAGTTTTCAACAGTACCCGGTGTGAAGGAAGATGTATCAGAAATCATCTTGAATCTAAAATCGCTGGCAGCGAAAATGTATGCCGATGGCCCCAAAATTGTAAGAGTAGAAGCGCAAGGGCCTGGAACTGTTACAGCAGGGGATATCATTGCCGATGCAGATGTAGAAATATTGAATCCCGATCTTCATATTGCCACTCTTGAGGATGATGCGAAATTGCTGATGGAAATTTCACTGGCTAAAGGCAGGGGATATGTGCCGTCAGAGAACAATAAAAACGACAATATGCCGATTGGCGTCATTCCGGTAGATTCTATCTATACCCCTGTTATGAAGGTAAGCTATAACGTAGAAAATACGAGAGTTGGGCAAGTAACTGACTATGACAAGCTAACATTAGAAATATGGACTGATGGAAGTATTAAGCCTGATGAAGCAGCTTCTCTGGGTGCAAAAATTATGAATGAACACTTAAACCTGTTCATTACCTTGACAGACCACATTGATAATGTAGAAATCATGGTAGAAAAAGAAGAAGATAAGAAAGAAAAAGTATTAGAAATGACCATAGAAGAATTGGAGCTGTCTGTTAGATCCTATAACTGCCTAAAGAGAGCCGGTATCAACACCGTGGAGGAACTGACACAGAAATCCGAAGAAGATATGATGAAGGTACGAAATCTGGGTAAAAAATCCCTTGAAGAAGTGCAGCAAAAGCTTGCTGAACTTGGATTAGGCTTAAGACCTAGTGAAGACTAATTGGGTTTAAAGGAGGGAAAGACATGGCAGGACATCGTAAATTAGGCCGTACAACAGACCACAGGATAGCAATGTTGAGAAACCTTGTTACAAGTTTGTTGAAAGAAGGTCGTATTCAGACAACTGTGACAAGAGCTAAAGAAACACGAAAGCTTGCAGAAAAAATGATCAGCCTTGCTAAGAGAGGAGATCTTCATGCAAGACGTCAGGTAATGGCCTTTGTATATGACGAAACAACTGTAAAGAAACTGTTTGATGATGTAGCACCTAAGTATGCTGAAAGAAACGGTGGATATACAAGAATAATGAAGCTTGGACCTCGCAGAGGGGACGCAGCAGAAATGGTTATACTAGAATTGGTTTAATAGGATGGGGATTAAGTGACGCACTTAGTCCCTTTTGTTTTATTCATTAGTCAACTCTAGATACAAAAAAAATATAACAATCTATTGGTATTCTGGCAGGTTAGAGGTATAATATATTAGGTAAAATACTTGTAAAGTTGTGAGGGAACAACCATGGAAAAGATTATTGAAATAAAAGATCTGGTTTATGAATATAGGAATGAAGAAAATGAAGGTGTGGCTGCATTAAAAGAAGTATCTCTGCAGGTGAAGGAAGGGGAATTCTTAGTAGTTATCGGTCATAATGGTTCCGGTAAATCTACTATGGCCAAGCACATGAATGGGCTGCTGCTGCCCAGCGGAGGAAAGGTTTATGTGAATGGACTGGATACAGCCGATGAAAAAAATACATGGGCAATCCGTCAGACTGCCGGCATGGTATTTCAGAACCCTGATAACCAGATTGTAGCAACGATTGTAGAGGAAGATGTGGCCTTTGGCCCTGAAAATCTAGGGATCGAACCAAAGGAGATTCGTAATAGAGTAGACAATGCCTTAAAAGCCGTGGGAATGGAACCATTCCGCAAAAAAGGGCCTCACCTTTTATCGGGGGGACAGAAACAAAGGATTGCCATTGCCGGAGTTATTGCCATGAAACCAAAGTGTATTATACTGGATGAACCTACGGCCATGTTAGATCCTTCCGGCAGAAGAGAAGTGATGGAGACCATTCGCCAGTTGAATCGGGAGGAAGGAATTACGATTGTGCATATTACCCATTTTATGGATGAGGCAGTTCAGGCAGATCGCGTCATCGTAATGGAAACGGGAAACATTGTATTGGAAGGTACACCGAAGGAAGTTTTTCAACAGGTAGAAATCCTGAAGCAATTAGGATTAGATGTACCTCAGGTTACGGAATTGGCCTTTCAATTAAAAAACAGCGGGTTTAACCTTTCACAGGAAATACTCACTGTTGATGAGATGGTGGTGCATTTATGTCAATTATTGTAGAAAACTTAACCCATATTTATAACCCCAATAGCCCCTTTGAAACAACTGCCCTAAAGGATGTAAGCTTTCAAATAGAAAAAGGTGATTTCATTGGATTGATTGGCCATACCGGTTCAGGAAAATCTACTCTGATTCAACATCTGAATGGATTATTGAAGGCATCCTCGGGCAAAATTTACGTGAATGATTTTGAGATCACAAAGAAGGATGTAAAACTGAGAGAAATCCGTCAGAAGGTTGGCTTGGTATTTCAATACCCAGAGCATCAGCTCTTCGAAGAGACCATTTATAAAGATGTAGCTTTTGGGCCTATTAATCTAGGCTTATCCCAGGAGGAAGCGGATCAGAGAGTACGTGAAGCCATTCAACTGGTGGGATTATCCTTTGAGGATGTCAAGGAACGCTCCCCCTTTGAATTGAGCGGTGGTCAGAGAAGAAGAGTAGCCATTGCCGGAGTGGTGGCTATGAGACCGGAAGTGCTGATTCTCGATGAGCCTACCGCAGGCCTCGATCCAAAAGGAAGAGACGAGATACTGGATCAAATAAAAAACCTCCATAATCGTTATAAGATGACCGTTGTTTTAGTTTCTCACAGCATGGAGGATATCGCCAGATTAGTGGATAAAATTATTGTGATGCATAAAGGCACTGTAGCCCTGCAGGGAACCCCTAGAGAAGTATTTCAGCATGTGGAGCTGCTGGAGAGCATAGGTCTGGCTATTCCACAGATCACCTATCTTATGCGTAAGCTGAAAGCCATGGGTAAGCCTATACGAGACGATGTACTGACGATTGAAGAAGCAAAATCAGAAATTATCAATTGGTTAAGGAGAAAGTAATATGCTTAGGGATATCACAATTGGACAATACTATCCTCAGGAGTCTGTTATACACAGACTGGACCCTAGGGTAAAAATACTAGCCACTTTCGTATATATCGTTTCGTTGTTCCTCGTAAAGAATTTCACTGCCTATGGATACATTTTGCTATTTTTGGGATTTTCTATATTATTGTCAAAGGTTCCTTTTTCTTATATCGTTCGCGGCCTGAAACCACTTTTTCTGATTATTATCCTTACCTTTGGAATTAATATTTTTATGACTAAAGGGGAAGTGATTTATCAGTTAGGGCCATTGGATGTGACCAAGGAAGGAATTCGACAGGCGGTATTTATGGGAGCAAGACTTATACTATTGATTATCGGTACATCCTTGTTAACATTGACAACCTCTCCCATACAGCTAACCGATGGGATCGAAAAACTACTAAATCCATTTAGAAGATTTGGAATGCCAGCTCATGAGCTTGCTATGATGATGACGATCGCCCTTCGATTTATTCCTACTCTGCTGGAGGAGACCGATAAGATTATGAAGGCACAGATGGCGAGGGGAGCAGACTTTGAAAGCGGCAATATCATCAACCGCGCTAAGAGTTTGGTACCGCTGCTGGTGCCCTTATTTATTAGTGCCTTTAGAAGAGCCGATGAACTGGCTATGGCCATGGAAGCACGGTGTTATCGAGGCGGGGAAAACAGGACGCGAATGAAAGAACTATCCCTTCATGGAAGAGACCTTGTTGCCTCTCTAATTACTCTGCTGATGCTGATGATAGTGATCCTAGACCGGTTTATCATGTAATTAAGTTAGTAGGTGAAACTTTGCGGAGTATAAAGCTATTGATTGAGTATGACGGTACCCATTTTTGTGGGTGGCAGCGTCAGGTTGAGGGTAGGACCGTACAGGAAGAGATTGAAAAGGCCCTTGAGAAGGTTATAAAAGAGCCGGTTAAGATTCATGGTGCGGGGAGAACTGATGCGGGAGTCCATGCATTAGGACAAACTGCCAGTTTTCATGCCAATATTACTGTTCCCGTGGATAAAATCCCTATAGCTTTAAACAGCATTTTGCCTGAGGATATCTCAATCCTAGGGGCATCAGAGGTAGATGAGAGCTTTCATGCTAGATATGCAGCAAAGGGGAAAAAATATATTTATCAGATATATAACAGCCCTCTGCGCAGCCCTTTACTAAGGAATTATGCCTATTTTGTACCCCAGCCTTTAGATATAGGAAAAATGCAGGAAGCTGGCCAGTACTTTCTGGGTACCCATGACTTTAAAGGATTCATGGCTTCCGGCGGCAGTGTGCAGGATAGCATAAGAACCCTATACAAATTGGATGTATATTTTCATGAAAAGATCATAAAAATAGAGGTTGAAGGAAATGGTTTTTTGTATAATATGGTACGGATTATCGCTGGAACTTTAGTGGAGGTTGGAAAGGGAAAAATAGACCCGAAAGATATAAAGCAAATTATTGCATCTGGAATTCGTGACCTTGCAGGTCCAACAGCTCCAGCTCAAGGGTTATATTTAGGAGAGGTGATTTACTAAAAACCTCAAATATTCCTTGACACACACGGCTGCATGTATTAAAATGATTTAAGAGTGTGCTTATTAAAAAATCCACTAGCCCCGGGTTTTTTAACATAGAAGCGAGTACTGAAATGGTAGTGTTAGGAGGGAAATTTAATGAAATCATTTATGGCAAAGCCACTAGAAATAGAAAGAAAGTGGTATGTAATCGATGCTGACGGAAAGCCCCTAGGACGTTTGGCTTCAGAAGTGGCATCCATCTTAAGAGGAAAAAAGAAACCTATTTTTACTCCCCATGTAGATACTGGTGATTTCGTAATCATCGTAAATGCAGAGAAAGTATTATTTACTGGAAAGAAGCTTGATAAGAAATTGTACAGACACCACACAGGACATCCTGGCGGATTAAAGGAAGTAACTGCCAGAGAATTAATGGCAAAGAAGCCTGAGCAAGCGCTAAAGTTGGCAATCAAAGGGATGCTTCCAAAGAACAGCCTAGGAAGACAAATGTTCACAAAACTAAAAGTATATGCTGGTGCTGAGCACAATCATCAAGCTCAACAACCGGAAGTACTGGATATATAAGCTGTAGAGGAAGGGAGGAACGATCATGGCTAGAGTACAATATTACGGAACAGGTAGAAGAAAAACTTCTATTGCAAGAGTTAGATTAGTGCCAGGTGAAGGAAAAATCACAATCAATGGCAGAGATATAGATAATTACTGTGATTATGAAACACTTAAGCGAGACATCAGAATGCCTATGGTATTAACACAAACTGAAGGCAAGTATGACGTAATCGCAAAAGTACAAGGGGGCGGATTTACAGGCCAAGCTGGTGCTTTAAGACATGGTATCTCAAGAGCGCTTTTAAAAGCAGAAGCTGAATTAAGAGCTGTGTTAAAGAAGGCAGGTTTCTTAACAAGAGATCCAAGAATGAAAGAAAGAAAGAAGTACGGGTTAAAGAAAGCAAGACGTGCACCTCAGTTCTCAAAGAGATAATTCAGTTCAAAATCAAAATCCCCAAATCATTGCGATTTGGGGATTTTTTTATAGGACTATAGAAAAATTTTGCTGTATTATGTATAATAAAATCATACTAGGACGGAAAAGGTTAGGATGATAAGCAGATGAATATGCAACAATACAAAAGATATGTAAAAAACTCATTGCAGTTACTTTTTGTGATTTTTGCCGCCATATTGTTTTACAAATTTATTGACAATCTTGGTACGATTTATCAATCCTTCGGAGAGAGAATGTCCGCTATACGAAGGGTATTGAATCCATTTATTATTGGAATATTCATAGCCTATTTACTCAACCCCATTGTGAAATGGTTTGAGAGAAAAATCTATGGTCCGATCCTGAAAGAAGGTAAAGTCATAAAATACAATCGGCTCATAAGTACGATCACTGTATATATTATACTCATTACCTTAATTTCTCTAACTATTACCCATGTGGTTCCGGGAATTTTGCTCAACATCATGGATCTGATTGCAAAACTTCCTGCCTTTATCTACAATAATGAAAGCAGAATTTTAGAATGGGTCAATCAAGTATACGCCAACGACGTCTATAATATTGTAGGGGCAATTGAGGATAATATCAACAGCATATTCAATCGGCTGGCGGTGATCCTGCAGAATAGTCTAAATAATATAGTAGCCAGCATCGTTACCTTTACTTCAAGTATCTTAACCTTGTTTTTGGCACTCATGATCTCTTTCTATTTCCTAATCGATAAGGATAGCCTGATGAGCGGCACGGAGAAATTTTTAAGGGCATTGTTTGAGGATAAGCATATTGACCGATTGGTCCAATTTTTAAAAGAAGCTGATGAGATCTTTGTGAAGTTTATTGTAGGGAAGTCCATTGACTCCTTTATCATAGGATGCATCTGTTATGTAGGACTCTTATTTATCAAGAGCCGATACGCTGTCCTGATTAGTATTATTGTGGGAATTACGAACATGATACCTTACTTCGGGCCCCTTATCGGTGTGCCTATAGCATTTTTAATTGCATCCCTCAACAATCCTATAAAGGCCCTCTGGATTGCATTGTTTATTTTTATTCTGCAGCAATTTGACGGTATGGTTTTAGGTCCTAAGATATTAGGAGACAGCGTAGGGGTTAGACCTTTGTGGATCATTTTTTCTATTATCCTAGGTGGTTATGTATATGGCGTTCTAGGAATGTTTTTGGGTGTTCCGGTGATCGCCATTGCGAAGATTACCATTGAGCGAATCATTGAACGCAGATTAGAGGAGAAAAAAAGAAAATTAGAAAACGATGATGTGTACAGTAAATAAAGCCTCCTTATGGGGGCTTTATTTTGTAGTATTTCGAATTAAATGCTGCAAATGCTTCAGGTTGTCATGGTCGGTAGATAGGACTTCCTGTACCAATTGAGCACTTTCCTGGTCTAAATCTCCTTCTATGAGCTTTTCAACGGCTGCAATTCCCTTATCCTCTCCATCGTAGAGCTTTTTTAGAATATATTGAGGTTCATGATGGAGGGTTGCATCCAATCGCAGCATTATATCGGCCATCAGTCCGGAAAAACCTCTGTTTTCACGAGGGTGTCCACCAAGCTCCTCTATTCGCTTTGAGATTTTTAGAATATTTTCTTGGTGAATAGACTGAATGTGATAAAGCTGGTTGCGGAGAGCAGGATTCTCAATTTTATCTGCAACATCCTCGAAGGCATGAAAAGCCATATATTCTCCCTGAAGAACTTCATTGAGTGTCTTTATGTTAGGTTCGTCCATAGTACTGCCTCCCATACTGTTTTCTTTAGTTTTCCCTAAAAATATGAATATATGTTGATCTGTAGAGGCTGTTGCTGTAAGTAGGATTATTTGAAAGAAAAAATAAGAAACTATTGAATTTAAACTATTAAGAATATATAAAAGAAACAAATAAAATACAAAAAAAATTATATATATTACAAGTTCACCTAAAAAAAATACGTTATACTGTCAATTAATAATAGGGCGTCTGTTGTCGGACGGAAGAGAGTGTGCAATATACTATATTACTGATTATATTGGAGGAATGAAAATGGAAGTATTGCAAACGATTTCGGAAGTGCTGCAAAGGGGAAATGCAAAGCTGGTAGGAGAAAAGACACAAGAGGCGCTGGATCAGGGACTATCTCCTGCAGAAATTCTTAATGACGGATTGCTGGCAGGGATGGCGGTGATTGGAAAGAAATTTAAGAATAATGAAGTATATGTTCCGGAAGTGCTTATTGCAGCCAGGGCCATGCATGCAGGTTTAAATGTTCTTCAGCCTAAGTTGGTGGAAAGTGGTACAAAGCCAGTAGGCACAGTAGTGCTAGGAACTGTAAAGGGTGACGTTCACGATATTGGAAAAAACCTTGTGGGTATGATGATGGTAGGGGCAGGTCTGGAAGTTATTGACATAGGCATAGACGTTTCTAAGGAAAAGTTCATTGAGGCAATTCAAACACATAAACCGAAAATACTTGCACTTTCGGCTCTATTAACTACAACCATGCCAGAGCTGAAAACAGTGATCGATGCAGTTACTAAGGCAGGATTAAGAGACCAGGTGAAGATTATGGTAGGCGGGGCTCCAGTAAATGCGGAATTTGCAAAAGAAATCGGTGCAGACGGATATTCTCCTGACGCAGGGTCAGCAGCGGAAATGGCAAAGCAGTTTGCTTTGGCATAATAGATGGAAATCTAGCGAGCATCGGGCCATGACAAAGACCAGCTAATAAAAGTCAATAGGTTAGTTTAATTTTTTTAAAAAAGTAGTTTTTCTAAAAAGTGTACAGCAAAGCTAACCATTGGTAAAAGCCGAACAATGGCTTCTCTAAAGAGTTGAGTTTTATCTACCTAAGCAGCGATGCTTCGATGTGAGTTTTTGTCTTTTCTCCATGCTTGATGATCTTCAGGGCTCCTAAATACAAATGGCTTTTCATCACGGAGAACCGCGAAGATATAATGGAGAAGCTTGTGCATAACGGCTACAAGAGCCACTTTTTTCTTCTTGTTTTCACATTTTT
>NZ_FQZV01000079.1 GCF_900142145.1 Geosporobacter subterraneus DSM 17957
AAAAAAGTGGCTCTTGTAGCCGTTATGCACAAGCTTCTCCATTATATCTTCACGGTTCTCTGTGATGAAAAGCCATTTGTATTTAGGAGCCCTGAAGATCATCAAGCATGGAGAAAAGACAAAAACTCACATCGAAGCATCGCTGCTTAGGTAGATAAAACTCAACTCTTTAGAGAAGCCATTGTTCGGCTTTTACCAATGGTTAGCTTTGCTGTACACTTTTTAGAAAAACTACTTTTTTTAAAAAAATTAAACTAACCTATTGACTTTTATTAGCTGGTCTTATATTTTTATCCCAAAAGGACAATAGAGAATGGAATTTAGCTCTGCTGTCTTCAGATCCTTTACAGGTTCAATAGTTGCCTGATTTTCCCTTTCTTTTTGCTCCGGTTTCTGTTTAATAAAATCCGTAATGCTGGAGCACCCTGATAAAAAGAGCATTAAAACCAGAACTACTGTAGTGATTCTTCTCTTCATTTGCCCGACCCTCGCTAAAATCATTCAAATCCTATTCCCATGGAATATTTATGGCCTAAGATTAGGATTTAAAGCCTTAAAAAAGCCAATGAATAATGATTTTCCTCTCCTTATTGTCGTCCTTTTCGCCTATTTCAATATAATCAATCAACCCATTCACCATTGCATGGTTTAATCTCTCTGGATTCTTGTATTTTTCGATTATCCCTGCCCAATACTCTGTATTTTCCAATCTTTTTTTGCAATTTTCTATTTCCTTTTCTATATTCTCTTTGTGCTCTACTAACCCCTTCTGCTCCTCTAAGAATTTATGAATGAGATCATTAAATTGGTCTTCTGCAAGTTTATGTTTGACTTTATCAGCGTATATGCTCTTTATAATTAAATCGATTTCGCTGATTTGTTTTTTAATACCAGTATGCAATTTTGCGGATCTTTTGGCCTGTTTCTCCAGTAAAGTCTCTTGTTTCAGTCGGCTTACCAATCTATCGAAAGACAATCTGGAAAAATGCTCCTTTATTTTTTCTGCAATCATCGCCTCCAGCTGATCCAACAAAATGCTGTGACTGGTACATATCCTGTTCTGCGATGCTATCCCATAGAGCTTACAGCGTAAATAAGTATGTCCCCTGCCGCTTCTTACCTTATTCATGGTGCTTTTGCAGTCTAAGCACTTGACCTTCCCTGCGAAAATGTGTGCTCTTCCATCTCCTGTACTTCTTATATTGTTATTGAGCCGCTTCTGCGCTGCGTAAAAAATACTATGATCCAGGATAGGTTCATGAACATCTTCTACAATGACCCACTCGTCTCTAGGCTTATTCAAGATCACTTCAGATTTATAATTTACCTTCTCACGCTTTCCTTGAATTACATGTCCTATATAGGTAGCATCTCGAAGTATCCGTCGAATTGTAGTTTTGTTCCACAATCCGTGCATATCGGTCATGAAAGGATTCTTATACTTTAATCCCTTATCCTGTTTATATCGCGTAGGATTTAAAATGTTTCTCTCGTTGAGCATGGAAGCAATCTGCTGTGTACCATAACCTTCCATGTACCATTTAAAAATCATTCTGACGATTGTGGCTGCTTCCGGATCGATTACCAGCCTATTCTTGTCCATTTCATGCTTCATATATCCATAAGGTGCAAAAGAACCGATAAATCTTCCATCCTCCCGCTTGACCCTGAAGGTTGCCCTTACAGCCTCACTGATATCCTCACAATACCATTCATTTACCAAGCTATTTATCTGACGGGCTTTTTTGTTACTTTTATCCTTGGTATCCACATGATCCGTAATACTAACAAATCGAATGCCCCATTCTGGAAATTTTCGATGTAAATACCTTTCTACTACTTCTACATCTCTTGTAAACCTAGACTGATGCTTGCACAAAACAATATTAAATTTTCCTTTTTCTGCGTCTTGTATCATTTGATTGAATGCCGGACGTTTATCATCCAGCCCTGAATAATCGTCATCACTATAAATATTATAAATGTTCCATCCTTGTTCCATTGCATATTTAGTCAGTAGGCTCTTCTGATTCTGGATACTCTCACTTTCATCAAATTCGCTAAACTTGTCTCTGTCTTCATCACTGAGCCTGCAGTAGATTGCAACTCTATCCATGAAGCATATCCCCTTTATGATTTTTGATTAGATCATCAGATTCCTGCTCCTCCGGTTGGAATCTATCTTTTAAATCCTCACCCTCTAAGATCATTCTAACAATCAAATCCTCTAATCTAGTAATCCTTTCTTCTTCCTCAAATTGAAATATCTCTGCAATTATAATTTTTGTGGACAAATCAATCCCCCTTATCATTTTTATGACTGGTTAGATTTGTCCTATTCCCTAAAAGAACAAAGCTGACTCTCATCCATTTAAGAAAGCCAGCTTCCATGGATAATGGGAGCTGGCTCAACCCCTTAGGGACTTTTCTAAAAAAGCTTTAGAGTTTCTTCTTGGGGCACCGGTTTACTTATTAAATAACCTTGTATAAGGTCACACTTATATTTTTGTAGGATATTAAATTGGTCTTCTGTTTCCACCCCTTCTGCAACCACCTTAAGTCCTATAGAATGGGCAAGGGCTACAATCGACTCTGCCAGCGGCTTTCCTTCTTCGCTGTTCAAATCATCTACAAAGGATTTATCGATTTTTAAGATATCTATAGGCATTTTCCTCAGATAATTTAAAGAGGAATATCCTGTTCCAAAGTCATCCAATATGATCATCACACCTAATGCTCTCAGCTTATACAGCTTGTCAATGTTCTCTGCAAAGGATTCCATTAGAGCGGTTTCTGTTATTTCGAATCCTATTAGTTCTGGGGATATCTCTGTTGATGCAATAATATCTTTAACATCTTCAACAAAATCATTATGCATCAGCTGTATGGGAGATACGTTAATCGATACTATAATTCGGTTAGCCTCGTCAATATTAATTTTCCTTGCAAATTCACAAGCATTTTTAAAAACCCATTTACCCACTTCAACAATCATTCCAGTTTCTTCTAATATGTGGATAAACTTTAGTGGAGAAACAAAACCATGCTCAGGGCTTATCCATCGGATCAGTGCTTCAAACCCATATATGCTTTTACTGAAAGTATCTACCTCTGGTTGATAATATAATACAAATTCATTTCGTTCTAAAGCATTTCTTAGGCTGTTTTGCAGAAGCATTTTTTGGGCAAGATCCTCATTCATGGACTTTTCAAAAAACCGGTACCTGTTTTTTCCTTCGTACTTTGCACGATACATTGCAGTATCCGCATTCTTTAAAAGATCATCGGGGGTATCTCCATCTCCAGGATATTTTGCAATCCCAATACTTGTTGTAATGTGCAATTTCTTCTCCTCTACTATAAAGTCTTCCGCAAAACATTCAATGATTTCTTTTGCCAATCCCTCAATCATCTCATCCTGCTTTGCGGCTTCAAAGAGAATCAGAAATTCATCCCCCCCCAGTCTCCCAATATGTACATCCTGTCTTACTTTTTCTTTTAATCTTTCCCCGATATGCTTCAGGAGCATATCTCCAAAGGTGTGTCCAAAAGCATCATTAATCATCTTGAAATTGTCAATATCAATGAAAATAACTGCACCCTTTTCTCCATTTTCCTTAGCGATTCTAAGAATTGAATGGAGTTTGTAACTTAAAAATGTGCGGTTCGGCAGTCCAGTTAACGGATCATAGTAAGCCAGCTGCTTAATTTTCTCCTGCTGTAATTTCCTTTCATGGATATTGGTATGGGAACCTGCCATTCTCTTGATGTTATTATTTTCATCCCTTAAGGCAATTCCCTTAGAGAACACCCATTGATACTCACCGTTTTTGTTTTGAACCCTATATTCACATTCATATTTTTTACTTTTACCAGTCTTTAAAGACGCTAGTGCACTGGAGGCTCTATCCCGGTCTTCAGGATGAATTAATGCAAGCCAGCTGTCAAAATGGCTTATCTTTTTGTCTCTGCTGATACTGTCAAAGATATCATACCATCGTTCTGAAAAAAACATTTCATTTGTAGTCGTATCCAGTTCCCATAGCCCCTCATTGCTAGCTTCAAAAACAAGCTTGTATCGCTCTTCACTTTGCTGGATTTCATTTCTGTTTTCCTCTAAGAGCTGATTTTGCACTCTTAATTCTTCCTCTGAGGCTGCTAATTCCTCATATAGACTGCTCAACTCTTCATGACTGTATAATAGATCTTTTTCCGCTTTCTTTCTTTGCCTGATATTTGTATACAATATGACTATAAAAACTGCCATCAATAAAAATATGATGAGGACTGTCCAAACAAGTCTTTTATATACTTCATAAAATGAAAAGGGCTTGTTGATAATAATGCTGTCCTTCGGAAGTTTACTAACGGGAATGCTAAAGGCATAAAGTTGATTATAATCAAATTTCAGCATAGTTATTTCTCTTTCCCGCAGGGGAATATGTGAGATGTCTTCACCCGCTAATATTCTTATAGCTATGTTTGCTGCTTCCTCTCCCTCCAATGTCCCACTGACAACACTTCCACCTACGCTGCCGTGTCCTATGCCCATTTCATATAGATCATACACAGGAACCGAAGTATTCTTGCTTAGGAGATTTACCCATTCCTCCATTTCCATGGTCCTTCCTTCGATATCCCTCACAAAGGTAGTCATTAGAATGATGCTGTCCTGGGACAGCTTTAATCCTCCTGATATTATATCACTATGACTCATACTGCTTAAAGAAATAACATCTAAATCCCGATCTAATTCACGGACACCTTTGATGACATCGTGAAAGGCTTGAATCCCGCTTTCCGTATTATCATGGAAAACATAGATCTTTTGAAGATTTGGATTAACATTTAAAGCTACTGCAATCGTTCCTTTGGGATTTATTTTCTCTGCAACCCCTGTTATATTTTTATTCTGTTCCATATATCCTTTTGCCGTGTCTGTATAAATTCCGGAGAAAACAATAGGTACATTTTTAAAGAGCTTGTCCCTATTTGCTAGCACGTAATTTAGGGCAGCATCATCACTGGTAATGATCAGGTCAATAACTTTATTTTTATATTTATAACTGATTGTCTGATCAAATAAGTTTAGATTCTGAATTTTAGGAAAATTTTTCCAGTCCATATACTCTACAGACAAATCTATTTTTAGGGAGCCGTCCTTAAAGGTTTTTGTGATTGCATCGGTAATATCATCGGTCCATGTAAACCCTTTATGATATGAATTGATGAGTAGCACATTCTTTGGTCTATCTTGGGCTTGTACCCTATGAGGGTGGAATAACAGCAGGGAAAAGCTAAAGACTAAAATGCCAATCCATATAATGGAAAGCGTTCTCTTTATAAATATCTTTATATACCTTATACCCATACGTCCACACCCTTCAGTCCCCAATTATTTAAATGTTTTCGCCTGTTTTTGATAAATTTTTACAGTATTCTCTGTACTATTAGTATACATCCATATATTTACATAATCAATATCCGAAAAGAATGTTTATATATCTTCTGCTTTGTGTTTAAGATAACCCTTCATGGGGTGCAGTACCATCTATAATAGCAACCTTAAGGGCAGGAATCACAACGCCGTCTAATGATCCATTGTCTGAGGAGCACTGATGGAATTCTACATCATAGCCTTTCTCGGTCATCTCATATCCGATCTTTTTCATAAAAGATGATTTGCCTACGCCCGGACCCCCTTTAATAATAAATAGTCGATTGGCCTCTTTTCCAATAATATTGTCGTAATATGAAAAAAAACCCTTTGCCGTATTTCCGCCTGGGAAAACTCTTTTGATTTTTCCTTTTTTATCCATAATGAAGATCCCCCTTCTCAATTGTCTTATTCTATGAATATACCACTTATAGTTATAGTATGTTTTCAATTATTATTCGTGTTTGTACTTGTTTAAGTACGCCGACTGTTAAAATTCCAAATATTCTTTTGCATATTTTTATTTTTAGGTTAAAATAATAAGTGTTTGAAATTCCCTCACAGACATTATAGCCATCACACGGTTATATACCGTGCTTGACCTTTGATGATAAATAATTCTAGGAGCCGCTTATGAAAAAATTCAAAAAATATATTATTTTTATGTTATCCGTAGCACTCTTCGGTGAATTTTATTTTTATCCCTTTGCAAGTTCCCTTCGGTTTTCCGCTGGTGTTATTGCACTGAACCTTATTATCCTTGTGGTTGATGATGTACAGGAATTCTACATGGCTCTGTATGCAGGCATCTCAGTCTTTATATTGAGATGCACAACGGCCTTAATGTTTTCCGCCCTGGGCATTGAGAGGATTATTCAATCGAATCTTCCTGCACTTTTCTATTATATCACCTATGGATTGTTGATTTGGGGTATGGGTTATCGAAAGCGTAGAGATAATCTGCCTCAAGTTATTTTTCTTCTTACGGTCATAGATGCTTTTAGCAATATCTTAGAAGCACTTATTAGACAGCAGGAAATAACCTCTACAACCATAAAGATTATTTTTCTAGCTGGTTTTATAAGAAGTACTTTTTCCTATGCATTGTATCTTCTTTATAAAAAGCAAGAATTATTTATACAAACACAGGAACATCAGAAAAGGTATACGCAGTTAAATGCCTTAATTTCTAACATACAAGCCGAAATGTTTTATCTCAGAAAGTCTGCAATAGATATCGAGAGAATAATGAGTAAAAGTCATGGCCTCTATCAAAAATATAAGCAGGCAGAGCATTTAAGGGAAGCTACCTTGGACATTGCACGGGAAGTTCATGAGATAAAAAAAGATTATTTACGGGTTCTCGGAGGCTTTGAAAGCTTTATCAGTACCATTGAAGAGGGTGATGCCATGAATCTTTCTGACATGTGGACCATCATTAAGGATAATACCACCCGATACCTTAAAGAAAACAGAAAAAATATCCATCTTTGTTTTGAATATGAGGATGATTTTCTGCTTAAAAAATACTATCATCTTTTTACCGTACTGAATAATTTAATCATCAATGCTATAGAGGCCTGTGATGGCGAAGGTGAAGTACACCTGCGTCAAAAAAGTGATGCTGAATTCATATATTTTTATGTAAAAGATAATGGTACCGGGGTTGAAGAGGATATCGCTCCCTATATTTTTAACCCCGGATTTACTACAAAATACAATGAGCTAACCGGAAAATCTTCCACAGGAATAGGGCTTTCTCATGTTAAAAATATTATGGACGAACTGGAAGGTACTATTGATTTTGAATCTGTACCTCATAAAGGAACGCTCTTTACACTGAAAATTTCAAAAAAAATATTGTTAGGGTGATCTATGATGTCAAATACTTTTTTAATACTTGATGATGATATTAATATTAGAAAAATGCTGAAACAACTGATTCTAAAAAACAATCTGGGCAGAGTCGTCGCTGAATTGAGCAGCGGCGAACATGCAGTTGAGGAAATTATCTTTTATAAACCTGACATTGTACTCATCGATCTTCTGCTGCCCTTTAAGGATGGTATCGACATTATCGAACAGACGATCGCACAAGGTTATTCAGGCAAATTTATCATGATCTCTCAAGTAGAAAATGAGGAGATGATTTCTAATGCATATGAAAAAGGAATTTTATTTTTTATCCACAAGCCTATCAATAGATTAGAAGCCCTCCACGTCATCAAAATGGTTAGCCAGAATATTGAATTGGAAAGATCCGTTAATATGATAAGAAATGTTCTCTCTGGATTTGACGCTAACAGCGCTCAATCCGGCACATCTACCGTAGAGGATAATATCCGCAGCATTTTGACTGATATCGGTATTATTTCTGAAGCAGGCAGCAAGGACCTCATTGCTGTTATTCGTAAAATTATCCTTTACAAAAAAAAGAATCCTTTACTTTCCTATCAGCTTCAGGATATTTACCAAGAAATTGCCGAAGAGGAAAATGGAAACAAGGGTACAAAAGCCAGCGCCCGTACCATAGAGCAAAGAATTCGCCGAACAATCTTAAAAGCCATAGAGAACATTGCACAATTAGGCTTGGATGATTACTATAATCCCAAGTTTACAGAATACAGTTCAAGGTTATTTGAGCTAAAACAAGTAAAACAGGAAATGAAATTTATTGAAAATCCTGCTGAAGAACGGGGTAAGATAAATATAAAAAGATTTGTTGAAGGAGTGATTTCTCAAATCAATTTTTAGACAATTGACGGCACACCGTCATCATTATTGAAAATATTGAATTTAGCAAATCTTTTTGTAGCATCCTGTAGTTTATTGTTACCTCCTGTAGCATGTCCATATAATCTTTTTAGAAGCTGATATATGATTAATATTTAGAGGAGGTATGTTGCAATGATTATACAGCTTGATATGATACAGACCATTTCCGTTGCCGTAGTGGTTCTGTTTTTAGGTCAAACTCTTAGAAAAAGAATATCTTTGCTTGAAAAATTCTGTATTCCTGCACCAGTTATTGGCGGTTTGGTTTTTGCTATTCTTACTCTGGTGCTAAGGCAAAGAGGCATTTTAACCTTTGAAATGGATACTACTCTTCAAAGAGTACTCATGACTGCCTTTTTTACCACTATTGGTTTCACTGCCAGTCTAAAGCTTCTTAAAAAAGGGGGATTACAGGTTTTCGTCTTCTTAGCTTTAGCAATCGTTTTAGTTACCCTTCAGAATATTGTTGGTGTGAGCCTTGCAAAGGTTTTCCACTTAGATCCCTTAATTGGCTTATCTACTGGCTCTGTTCCTATGACGGGAGGGCACGGAACTTCAGGAGCCTTTGCACCACTGTTTGAAAATGCCGGTGCTTTTGGTGCCACAACCGTAGCTATGGCTTCAGCAACCTTTGGTTTAATCATGGGTAGTATGATTGGCGGCCCTATCGGAAAGAGATTGATCGAGAAAAACCGCTTAACACAAAAATTAGATAACGCCTCAGGGCATATGGGTATTACTGAAGGGGATGAGAGTGCCAAAGCTTCTAGAACGCTTGCACCAAATCATCTTGCCGTTGCCACTTCCCAGATCATACTGGCAATGGGTATTGGAACCATTCTTTCGTCTTTACTTCAGAAAACAGGTATGACTTTTCCCCCTTATATTGGTGCTATGTTTGCAGCTGCCATCATGAGAAATCTATCTGACAGTACCGGTGCCTTTGAAGTGCAAACAGAGGCAATTGATATTATAGGCAATATCGCTTTATCCATATTCCTATCCATGGCACTGATGGGCTTAAGACTCTGGGAACTTGCTGACTTGGCTGTTCCGATGCTCATTATGTTGATTGCGCAAACTATACTTATGGGATTATTTGCATACTTCATTACCTTCAATCTAATGGGTAGGGATTATGAAGCGGCTGTTCTAGCAAGCGGCCATTGTGGCTTTGGTATGGGTGCAACTCCAAATGCCATTGCAAACATGGAAGTACTATCGGGTAAGTTTGGTGCTGCTCCAAGAGCCTTCTTTATTCTCCCACTGGTTGGCAGTCTTTTCATCGACTTTGCCAATGCAGGAATTATTACTGCATTCATGAACTTTTTCAAATAATCTTCTTTTTTCATGAAAAAGGGTTAGACCACTGTCTAACCCTTTTTATATTTTATATAAGTTAATAATGTCCTTTAAGGCTGCAGCAGCGGCTGCTCTGGGGTCTGAACCCCCTCCAATGATCGAAATGTTTCCCATCAGGTCTGTATAAAATACAACTGCTTTATCTTTATAGTCTGCTCTTGTCAATATATTATTGCTCTCTAAGGCAAGGGGCGCAACCCGAAGACGAAGATTATAGGTTTCCTTGACAGCCTCTCCCACCAGTTTAATTGTTTTATTGGCCTTAATTGCTTCAGCAATATCTTCTTTCGTAATATTTTCGATGCCCTCTATATCTACATCCTTTAATCTGAGTGATGTTCCGAAAATGTTATTGGCTAATATCAACAACTTTGCTGCAGTATCAAAACCTCCTATATCCAGTTTAGGGTTTGCTTCTGCTATATCTTTTTCCTTGGCTTCCTGCAAAGCCTCTGTAAAAGAAATCCCTTCCCGGTGCATTCTTGTAAGGATATAGTTGGTAGTGCCATTCAATACACCCTGTATTTTATAAATATCGTTACCTGCAAGATTATATTGTGCCATATCTATGGTTGGCAGTGCTGCGGCAGTAGCGCCGCTGATTTTTATTCTGCCACCCTTTAGCCTTGCCGTGTCCCAAAGCTCCTTACTATACTGTACCAAAGCTCCTTTGCTTAGTACAACTACGTCCATACCCTTGCATAAAGCATCGTGAATATGAGAGAAACCAGGTTCGCCAGTCTCAATGTTTGTAGGACTTGCTTCCACCAGCACATCCCCTTCTAAGCGGTCTAAGAGGTTTTTACTGCTGCTTATTTCACTTACATTGCCTGCATATTGAAGTATTCCCTTCGAATGTTTGTCACAACCCCCTAATTTTTCCAGATCAATTCCATCCTCTTCAACAATGGCATACCGACTGCCGATAACGGCTATCACCTTTAGGGCCAATCCATACTGCTTCGCTAATATGCCTTTTTTCTCCCTGATGATATCGATCAATCCATGTCCTACATTGCCAAATCCCATTAAAATGATACGAATTGTTCTCATTGGTCTTCTCTCCTTTATTGTCTCTCATGAGCATTATATCCTGTATTCAGCAAAAATAATAGATGGGAGACCCATCTATTATTTAATTACCGAATAATATTATACAGCATATACTGGTAATCTTGATTAGATCTTCTGTTTAGTTCTTCTTTCATACGTATTTCATGTTCTGCTAATTTTCTCATCTTTTCCTGATGCTTTTCCTCATCTTTTTGGATATGGATGTTTATATTAAAGTAGCTTACGTTCAAATGAAGATTTAATAATGACATAACTTTGTTCCTCCTATCTATCAATATCTCTTTCAAATTCGTTTCCTCTAAATTTGTTGTAAATATACCTGATTTCACCATAACTCATTCCCCCTGATACAATTATTTTGTTTCTTTTTAAATCCTAGTTCTAATCACCTTCACCAATAAATCCTCCTTTCAAAAAAAACAGAAGCCATAGGCGGGCTACCTATGGCTTTTCGTAAATATATACGATTTTTTATGCGTTGAGTTTAAAGATATGAACACTGTTTCTATTATATAGTAACAAGACTAAAATAGCGCATAAAAAAGCCATAGTTAGCGATACACTACCTATGGCCCCTGATGATTTATGTTTAAACAAAAAAGTATTTACAACATAATTATTCCACAGACACAGGTCGTGCATAAATAAATGATTTATTTGTTGATGGACAAATTCCAAATCTACTGGTTCTCATTGTGATTACACCTGCTGTTTTCATAAACACGACCTCCTTTCAAAATTTCCAAAATTTACTTATAGCTTATTATATTCCCTTCTGATACAATTTACAACCTATTTTTTGACTTGTAATATAATTGTAATAACGCTAAATAGTTTTAATATTTTGATTATACTCATATGCCTTTTATTTATACATATATTTGATTATACTAATGAGTAAGAAAGAAATAAGTGGTATATACAGTAGAATATCACAAAGGAGGAAAAATATGCAGAAATTAGACTTTATTTATCAACGCCACAGTGTGCGTAAATTTAAAGATCAAAGTGTAGACCCCACACATCTTCAAGAAATGATTAAAGCTGCTACCTATGCCCCTTCAGGAAAGAATGTACAAAACTGGCACTTTGTTGTACTAAACAACAAAGAAAAAATTCAAGAAATCGTAAAAATCGTTGAAGATCGCAATGAAGCCCTGGCCAGTTGGACCAATGATGAGAATCTTAAAAAAGAAATTTCAAAATTTAAAGGCTTCCATACTGTTTTCCGCGGTGCACCCTCTTTAGTTTTTGTTTTTGCCGGTCCTTATAGAGACATGGCAGTAGATGCTTATAGAGCAAAAAATGCATCTTCTGAGGAAATCCACAGTCTGCTGCGTGTAGCCCCTGCAGTGCAAAATATTTCTGCGGCCTTGCAAAATCTTATGCTGGCAGCAGCTGCATTAGGATATGGTACCTGCTGGATGACTGGTCCCTCCTATGCCTTTAATGAAATTCACAAATATCTGGGATTTGAAAAAGAAGGATATTTTCTGGCAGCTATGACCCCTTTGGGCGTACCGGAAGAGAAGGAACTGTCCAGTCCACCCCGAAAACCCATTGACGAGGTTCTGACAATTATTGATTAGCCCCTCAAAACACATACTATTTGGTATGTGTTTTTTTTATGAAAATTTTTTGTGTACTTTTAGCATTTGCTTTGGAGACTGCTCCCAAGAATATCTTCTACTACATTCCAAGGACTTCATAGAAAGCTCCTCTCTCAGTTTATTATTTCTCATTGTATCGTAGAGATTTTGAGCAATATTAATAACATCATAAGGATCAACATAAACAAAGCAATTCTCTAAAGGCTCCGGTACAGCAGATAATTTTGATGCAATAATCGGTGTTCCGCAGGATGCAGCTTCCAGCAGCGGCAAACCAAAGTGATCATACAAAGAAGGATAGATGAAACATTCACAGGCATTATAGAAAAAAGGTAGATTTCTTTTTGAAACAAATTTAGCAAAAATTATTTTATCCGCTATTGAAAGCTTTTGAGCCAGTCTTTCAAAGATTTCATAATGATCTTCTGTATTTGTAAGTATAACCAATTTAAATTCCTCTGAAAGCTCGTGGCAAATCAAATGATATGCCCGAATTAATCGACCTATATTTTTTTTAGGTTCTGTTCCTCCTACTGCCAATATAAACTTGTCACCAATATTATATTTCTTTTCGATTACCCTCCTTGCCTCTCTTTTGTCTAATGGCCTGAAGATTTTATCTGCAGCTGAATAAAGAGTTCCTGCGGTTTCCTTTTGCACGTAAAATACCTCCCTCTATTATCTTTAAATTTCTCTGTATTTCTCACTAATTCTTAGAATTTCACTTTTTAAAAAGAGAACTTTTCACGGATATTTAGCATTATGATGCTTTATTGCCTAAGATTATCGAAAAATGGGTAGCTTTAATAAACTGCGTCCTTTCTTCAGTTTATGACGGCTCTGTTTCTCCACATAATCTCAGGTGGCATACCCTCCCATGTCTCGCTGGCTCGTAGCCTAAATTCCTTCGTCCTGCCTATCCGTGAGGTGGATGTCGACTATGCTCCTTTGCCGGGTCGTCTTTGCGCCCTCCTGGTATATATTCCTGTCGACTATCAGCTCTCTTT
>NZ_FQZV01000028.1 GCF_900142145.1 Geosporobacter subterraneus DSM 17957
ATCATTAATAAATTTAGACATAAGAGCACAACCTTTCAAACAGAATGAATCAGAGCATCCACTAAAAGAAGAACGTCAAACAACCTTGCATTTGAAACGGGTAACACCAAATGGTGGCCCAACCAGCTAAACATCGAATCGTCCTTGTGGAGTGACACGCTTTTTCACGGATAAGCCTCTACTATGGAAGGGATCCAGGAGGAATGCACATCTATCTCTCTGACAAAGAGATTATAGCACGATGTTTAAAAAATTCAATGTCTGGTGTCACTGATTCATCTGAACAATAGATTTAAAGTTGTCAAAGAACATTCGGGTGGGTTTTTGAGCCCTAACCCTATATTTATCTTACAAGGAGGAAAAAAATGATTCGTTTTTTAGCGATTGGCAAACAAAGCATTACAAAAATGAAAGACACAATCCTATGTATGAATGCACATTTTCTGACAGATACATCGCAGTCATGGATTTTCAGCAACCCCAGGGCTCAGGAAGGAGTCTGCGAGGTACATATCCATTACATTTCCGCTGAGAACAATAGGAAGATGTTAATGGAGCAGCCCCTATGGAAGGGATATATTCAAAGCGAGGTTCCGGATGAAAAAGCCAGACAGCAGTTGCTGAACCATATTGATCAGGGGATTATCCACGTTATTTTAAATATTCACCAAAGCTATAAATATATGACGAAAGAACTGATTTCCATGGTATATGGAATTCTAAGCAAGAACCACTCTGAAGTTGAAGAAATACAGATAGATACGTTCATATATACAGAGATCGTAGAATTCGAAGGAAGCAGTATGTAGCTGGCAGCCCAACGGGCTCCCATAGGCGGCTTAGTAAATATATAATAAAGGTATACAAAAAAGCCATTTATAGGCATCTATAAGTGGCTTTTTTATTTTAGAATTTTATGTTATAATGATTGACATTATGTAAACCAACCTTGACCTGCGAAATATATAAATGGAGGTATTGTCATGAAGATAAAAATGGATAAAAAGTTAATCATTGCTGTACTTCTGATTGTAATAGCAGGTGCTATTGGATTTGTATTATATGTTCAAACAAATGCAAATAGTGATGTTAAAGAAGTAAGCTATAATGAATTCTTAGAAGCAGTGGAGGCTCGTCAGGTAAGCACTGTATATTTAGTGGATGAAGCGAAAATTAAAGGTATATTCAGTGATGGGACGGTATTTGTAACCGATAATCCGAGAACTGAAAATTTTAAGGAAATGCTGCTAAAAAATCAGATAAAGGTTGAAGAACATAAGGCCAACGCTACGCTGACAAATGCACTGAGCACACTTGGTGTGATCTTGGTTATAGGCGGAATGGGACTGTATCTATCGAAACAAGCTTCAAAGCAGACTTCGAGAGAATTTTCTAGAATGTCCAATTTTGAGGCCATTCCTCAAGAGGAAGTTAAGGTTACTTTTGCCCAGGTGGCAGGAAACGCAGAAGCTAAGGAAAGCATATTGGACTTAGTGGATTTTCTTAGATACCCTGAAAAGTATGGTAAATATGGTGCTAGGATACCGCGAGGGGTAATTCTTTATGGTCCGCCGGGAACAGGCAAAACCTTGCTTGCAAAAGCCCTGGCTGGAGAAGCGGGGGTTCCATTCTATGCGGTATCTGGCTCTGATTTTATTCAGATCTATGCAGGTCTAGGTGCTGGTAGAATTCGAAGTTTATTTAAAAAAGCTAGAGAAAAAGGAAAATGTGTAATTTTTATCGACGAAATTGATGCTTTAGGAAAGAAGAGAGATGGCATCAATGGAAACGATGAATCAGACCGAACCTTAAACGCGCTGCTAACAGAAATGTCAGGCTTTAATGAAAACGAGGGAATTATCGTAATTGCAGCAACCAACCGGTTGGATACATTAGACGATGCATTGCTTCGACCCGGCAGATTTGATCGACAAGTAGAAGTTGGATTGCCTGATGTAAAAGCTAGACATCAAATTTTACAAGTACACAGCCGGCAAAAACCTCTTTCTCAAAATATTGATTTAGGAAAATTAGCCCATCAAACTGTTTATTTCAGCGGAGCAGAACTGGAAAGCCTGTTGAATGAAGCGGCAATTTTAGCAGCGAAGCAAGGCGCTCAGCATATTGACCTAAGTCATATTGATAAGGCTTATTATACTGTGATCGCAGGTGAAGAGAAAAAGGATAGAAGCATGATTTCCAAAAAGGACAGGGAAATCACAGCATACCATGAAGCTGGTCATGCTTTGGTTACAAAGCTTATAGCACCTGAAAACAGGGTCACGAAGGTTACGATTATTCCAAGTACGAAAGGTGCAGGGGGTTTTAGCATGAATATACCGCCTGACAGAATGTACAGAAGCAAACAGGAAATGGTTCATAATATACAAATTGCATTAGCAGGCAGAATCGCAGAGGAAATTGTTTATGGGGAAGAAAATATTACAACAGGAGCCAGCAATGATATTGAAAAAGCCACAGAGATTGTAACGGCAATGGTTAAGCATTTCGGTATGAATAAAAAAGCGGGAATGATCAACTATGATGTGCTATATGGCGGTAGAAGTGTAGGGATGGATAGTGAAGTAATATCAGAGTGCAGAAGAATCATGGAAGAATTGTATCAAGAAACGAAGCAGTTGATGGAAGAGCATATGAACATTCTTAAGGAAATAACAGCACTGCTTTTAGATAAAGAGACCCTTAATGAAGAAGATTTAAATGAAATAATATTTAGTCGGGAAAAAGCAGCTATATAGCTGCTTTTGCACTTATAATCTGAAGGAGGTGATGACATGAGAAGATATTTTGTATGGTTGGCTTTTGCGATGATTGCTTTGTTTGCAGTTGTGTCTGGAGCTTATTTGAAGCCTTTTGAATATGTACCTGACAAACTAGAAGAAAAAGTTATTCAACAGAAAAAACTTTTGGAACCTTTACAAGGAAAAAAAATCTTAATCGACTCAGGTCATCAGGGTAGAGGAAATCTGCAAAAAGAACCGATTGCTCCAGGATCTGCAGTTATGAAGACCAAAGTTTCCCATGGCACCACGGGTGTGGCTACAGGTGTTCCTGAATATGTCTTTACATTGGATCTGGGATTAAAGCTGAGAAAGTCCTTGGCAGATATGGGGGCAGAGGTATTTATGATCAGAGAAGATCATAATGTTGATATATCTAATAGAGAGCGGGCAATCATAGGTAATGAATTAGGGGTTGATTTGGTAATCAAGCTTCATGCAGATGGCGCTGAGGATGAGAAGATTAGAGGAATATCTATACTCTACCCCTCTATGGATAATGAACACACAGAAAAAATAGCCAGTGAAAGCCGAAAAGCAGCTGCCTATATTCTGGAAGGAATGGTTAGAAATACGAAAGCTATAAATAGAGGATCGAAAGAAAGAAATGATATAACGGGATTTAACTGGTCTGAGGTTCCTGTGATTTTAATTGAAGCAGGTTATATGTCAAATCCACAGGATGATCTGTTACTAAATGATCCTATATATCAAGAGCTGCTGGTAAAAGGTATAGTTGAAGGTACCAGAGAGTATTTTCTGCATCCCTAGATCCCCCGAAAGGGGGATCTATTTATATGACATAAATAGATTATTATGGAATTAAAATAAAGAGAATAGGTCATATTAATTGTCATTAATAAATAAATATGCTATACTAAATCAGTGGGAAAATGGAATAAATCATACAATTTTCTAAGTGGAGGTTTATATAGCATGAATATTAGACAAACTATTTTGGCAAAAAAACTGATTGTTAATCCAAGCAATCGTCAGATGAGAACAATGGCTGCAGATATGGAAACTACAACGGAGTTTGGCAGTCCAAGCTATATATCTAAGATCAAGAATAGAAGTGCAAAGTTTACTTATATTGTTGACAATGTACCCCTTGGCGTTGCACAAAAACCAATCAGTGAGGAAAAGGCCTCAATGATTGAGAAGCAAATACTAACCTATTTGGAAGGACAAGAGGTCATCCAAATTGACCGGTTAATGGGTATGGGAAGTGCCGCTATAAAGTGCAGATTGTATATAACCAAACAATGGGCAAGAATTGCTATGAAATGGGCAAATACACTTTTTCCTCCCATGGAGGGACAATCAGCAATGGAAGCTGACATAGTGTCTATTTATGTACCAGAATTAAATGAGGGGAATATTACCATTTTCGCAGATATGAAAAAAAGAGTAACCTATATTACAGGTACCGATTATTTTGGAGAATCTAAAAAATCATTTCTTCGTCAAGCCATGTATATGATGAAAGAAAAAGGTGGACTGGGCCTGCATGCAGGCAGTAAAGTGCTTCGAATAAAAAAAGGGGAAGGACAGCTTCAGGATGTTGGTTTTATTCTATTTGGATTATCCGGAACAGGTAAAACTACATTAACGGTTCACGATCATCATTTAACTGGTGAGGAGGGTGTAGTTATACGCCAGGATGATGTGGTTTTGATGCACGAGAACGGCTATTGCTTCGGGACAGAGAATGGTTTCTATATCAAAACGGAGGGGCTGGAGCCATCGCAGAAAGTATTGTACCAAGCTGCTGTCAGTGAAAATGCAGTATTTGACAATATATGGGTTGGGGAGCAAGGAAAAGTGGATTTCTGTAACATTGATATCACTTCTAACGGTCGAGGTGTTGTCTTGAGGGAAGAAATTGCCATGACGGACGAAGAAGTTGATTTAAGTAAAGCCGATAAAGTAATATTCATTACCAGAAGAAACGATATTATGCCAGTAGTAGCAAAGCTTACACCGGAGCAGGGTGCTGCATTCTTTATGCTGGGAGAATCTATTGAAACATCGGCTGGAGACCCTACGAAGGCTGGCCAGTCAAAACGGGAAGTGGGTACAAATCCATTTATTGTAGGACCTGAAGGACTGGAAGGAAATCGTCTGCTAAAAATCCTAAAAGCGAATCCTGATATGGAATGCTATATACTAAATACTGGAAGCGTAGGAGCAGGAAAGGATTTCTCAGGAGAGAAAATAACGATCAAGATTTCAACTGAGATCATGAAACAAATCGCTAAAGAAGGTATAACCTGGGAACTGGATAAGGATTGGGGTTATTTGGTACCTAAGGAGATTGAAGGAATAGACATTAGCAAATACAGACCACAGCAATATTATTCTGTTGAAGCATATCAGGGTTTGGTTGAGAAGCTTAGAAAGGAGAGAATTAACTGGTTAAAACAGTTCAAAGAGCTGGACCGTGAAATTCTAGAGGTGATTGCCCATTCTGTACCTGAAAGGGCTGCAATATAACTTTATAAAAGGGAATGTTAAAATTTTGAAAAAACGATTTCCTAACCATAATTGCGTAATGTAGAATTATAATACAGAAATATTGAATAATTGCATTTAAATCCTATTCTCGACCTATAACAAAGCTTTTAAAATAAACGGGAATGGTGTATAATAATCATATATTATTACCTGGGATGTACGTTAAGACCTTGAAATTCAACCTACAGAAAACATCCGGGAGTTCGCGTTCCCTTGTGTATGAAAAGCCTCCGTAGAGTGGACTTCAAAAGTAAGGGATAGGGCACCCACCTAGGTGAGCCGCGGGTGTGAATTTACAGGTAGACGGCATTCTGGGAAGATGATTGCCCTCAAGTAGATGCTAGTTTAGTATTTGCTTGAGGGCAATCAATGTATTGATCATCAAAATGTAAGGACTATCCTGGCGGGAGTCAGGGTAGTCTTTTTATGTAAAAAAAATGGTCTTAAAAAGACCATGAAGGGAAAATATCTGTGATGCAACTCCATTGTTGCTCGGCTAACCTGATTATAACATAAGTCCTTGTAAAGGTTGTTATAATTATGTAAAAAAGCAGGTCTGGGTTTTTACTTTGATTTAACAAAAATATAATGGAAAAATTTGTCGAAAATATTATATACTTAAGTCATCACAACAATAAAGGATGGAGTCTATGGAATTAGTATATAAAAGAGATTCTGTATATGAGGTTTTAAATGATATTTTGGACAAGCAGGCGATTCGAACGGTATACCAACCGATCATTGACTTAACGAACGGAAGTATACTAGGATATGAAGCCCTGAGCAGAGGGCCTAGAGGTTCTGTTCTTGAATCTCCGGGGTTTTTATTTGAAACAGCCGATAAATATAACCGCCTTTGGGAACTTGAGTTGTTATGCCGAACAAAAGCTTTAGAAAATGCATATAATCTTCCAAAGGCAAAGTTAATATTTATTAATGTTAACCCTGAAGTGATCAAGGATCCTCGATATAAAAAAGGTATGACGAAGGAATATATAGAGAGGTATGGTATTAACCCTACTAAGATCATCTTTGAGATTACAGAAAAAACAGCTGTAAGTGATTATAAGAGTTTCAGAAAGGCCTTAGATAATTATATTAGCCAGGGTTATAAAATTGCCTTAGACGATACCGGTGCCGGCTATTCCGGACTACGGCTTTTAGCAGAAACACATCCGCAGTATATCAAAATCGACATGGAACTGGTTAGAGATATAGATAAGGATATCATTAAACAAGAATTAATGAAAACTTTTTGTGAGTTTGCAAAAATAGCAAATATGAAATTGATTGCTGAGGGAATAGAAACTACGAATGAATTAAATACACTTATCGATATTGGTGTTGCCTATGGACAAGGTTATCTGATCCATAAGCCGGCAGAGGGTTTCGTAGAGCCTGCTGCGGGTATTATATGCTCCATACAGCAGCGGTATCATCAAAAAAAATTGTTCTTGGAGAAACAATCTTTTGAAATCAACATCGGGCAAATTACTCGATTTGATGATAGTCTACCTGTTAATTCCACTCTGTTTGATGTTTACGAAAAATTTAAGGCAGAAGAACATTTACAGGGGATTGTAATTACGGATCATGAGGTTCCAATCGGCTTAGTGATGAGACAAAAACTAGATATATACATAGCCTCAAATCAGGCTGTTCAACAGTGGCAGGGAGTGCCTATCGACAGAATAATGGAGCAAAATCCCTTAATATTAGAACGATCGATTGATATAAAAGCCACTTGTAGAAAAGCCATTGCAAGGAGAGAAGAAAATATATATGACTATATTATTGTTGTAGAAAATGGGAAATTTTATGGTGTAGTGCCTATAGGAATATTATTAAATACAATCAATGAATTAAAATAAAACCTTGTATAGGTTTTATTTTTTTTTGAGAATATATTGTAGGGTTCTTCGATTAATGGACCCGGTAGAGAATATTGCAGCTGCATAGGCTAAGATGGCAGACAGAATGCTTATAAGTATAGAAATATTCGATGCAACATCAAATTTTAAAAGAAGTTGATAAAGATTGAGTAGCATCAAGACCATGATCAAGGTAGAAAAAATTGGCTTTCCTATATCATTGATGATGTTAGGCTTTAGCTTAATATAATGGTTAAGTGCAACATAATTTAATAGAGATATTGTAAATGTAGATAAAATGAAGCCTAAGATAAAGCCTTTTACACCGAAAAGCGGATGGGGAACAAGATAGTAGGTGCAAAATATCTGCAGCAGCATACCAATAAGATAATTGATTGTAGTGATAACTTGTTTTCCCATGCCGTGCAAAATACCTGAGAGTACATGCTGAAGACTTAAGAAAACCGTTGCATATCCAAGTAAGGATAAGTATTCACCTACATTCCCCTGATGGTATAAGAAATTGCAGATCGGGTTTGCAAAGAAAATCAACAAAGCTGTAATTGGAATGGATACCAGCAGTGTCATTCGGATAGCAAGATTTGATTTTAAACTAAGCTGATGCCAATTCTTTAATGCAACCTCCTCTGCTATCGAGGGTATAATATTAACTACTAAAGCTGAGGTTACAATAAAGGGAAGAAAAAGCAAAGGCATGGCCATACCTGCCAGTTTACCAAATATAGAAACGGCTTCTTGCAAAGAAAAGCCTGCATGCATAAGTCTCTGTGGAATAAGTGCTGCGTTGATAGACTGCATAATCACACCGATCATTCTAGTGATTGTGATAGGTATAGATATGTATAGAATCTTGGATAAGATTTCTATATTAGGATGCTTGAAATGTTGATAGGTTTTGGTTATATAGGAAGTCTTAAAATCTCCAAATTGAATCACCAGCCATAATAAACCAGTAAGCTCTCCTACCGAGACACCTAATATAGCAATAACAGAAGCATATTTGGGTATTAGGGGAGGAAGGAATAATAAAAAACCGATAACAAAGGTGATGCGAAAAACCTGCTCCAATATCTGTGAAGTGCCCGGAGGGCCTACATTTTTCATGCCATAATAATACCCTCTCATGATGGAGGAGAGCGTTATGAGTGTAATGGCAGGGATCATAGCGATAAGACTAGGATAGACATCTGTATTTTTAATTAATCTTTCTGAAATGATGTGAGCATTGAAATACAACATAACAGATAATAAGACACTTGTGAAGAGTCCGATAAACATAGATATTCCTAGTACCTTCTTACAGCCGGTTTTGTTGTTTAGAGAAGAAAAATGGGCAATAAGCTTGGAAACCGCAACCGGAATGCCCGCAGAAGTAAAGGTAATAAATACCATAAGAACAGGGAATGCCAAATGAAATATGCCTATAGCCTCAGGGCCGATCATTCTGGATAAAATAATCCGATAGGCGAAACCTAAAAATCGCACGATAAAATTTACTAAGATTAGAATCATTGTACCATAAAGAAAGGAATTTTTATTCAAAACAACACCCTCTTCGTAGGAATTTACTATATAATTAATATTCAATCAAGACAAATTCTATTACCGCTGAGGACTTATCCAATATATCATAAAAAATGTGATTTATTGTTTTTTATGGGTATATATATGTAATAAGCAAAATCATAAAGTCATAGTAATGCAAATAAAGGAGGGGTTGTTAATGAGTAAAAGGTTAAAAATATCTGTGCAGAGTGACCTCAAAGAATTAATAGAAGATATCAGAGCTTTAGGGCATGAGGTAATTACATCCCATGAAGTAAATCCTGATATTTCTATTTTTATCATTTCAAATATTGACGAAGACTGGGAGCAGCTGCGTTCTTTGGAATGGATGCATTACGATGACAATAAATTCTTCCTGACAATTAATGCATCTAAATTGAAAAAGGATGAGATTTTAGAGGTAATTGGAAAAGTAGGAGAAAAGAAAGAATCCTCAGAGCAAATTGCAGGCAATGTATTGCAGAAAACTGTGAAAAAGCTTAAGGTGTCTGTTGAAGAGGGACTTACAGAAGTAAAAAAATTGTTGCTAGAGAGTGGATATGACGTCATTCCCGCCCATAAGGTTGATGGTGAAGTGGTAGCAATCGTTTTCACAGGAGTTGATGAGACTTGGGAGACGATTTTTACATATGAGATGAGACAATATGGTGCAAAATACGTTCTGACACTGAATGCATCTAATATGAAACCGCAAGAAGTTGTGGAAGTAATTAACCGATTGTGCATAAAATAAAGCTAGGGAAACCTAGCTTTTATTATAGGATTTTCAGACAACCACAAGCAATTCAGATCAAGGGGAGGATTATATGGAAAAGCTAGTATACTTAGTTGCAGTACCTAAAGGAGCAATCTACCATCATGGGAGTGCAATCCAGCAAACCATATGGGAAAAGTATAATTTACTGGAAAATTATATGCCTCAACTACATCTAACCCTTGATGCTTTTTACTATGAGGATAAAGAGGATGTAGATCATATTCATAAAGTGCTGAAGGAAATTCGAAAAGAATTACATCCCTTTGAAATTGTAACCAACGGCTTTAGTTATATACCGGAGCCTTATAACAATATTACGATTCATGTCATAAAGACAAGGGAGTTAAAGGAGATTTACACCGTTATTCACGATGGGATGATGAAAAGAGGCATTCAGGTTAGAGCATTTCATCCGGATGAAATGGTATTCCATATGAGTATCACTGGCATATTTGGAAGAAGCTGGAGTACTGAAGAAAGTCAAAAAGCTTGGTTGGAAGTTAAGGAACTTCCTTTTCAGTACCATGAGCGGATAGAAGAGCTGGAACTTTGGTATCCAGAAATTGAACCGGGAAAAAAGATTATATCAAAATTTAATCTTCTGGACAGCTCTATTACCAAATTTTAAGTGGATTGTTTTTAAGATATCCACTCAAAATAATAGGGAGCAAAGAAGCGGATGGAGGAATTGGATATGGAACTGGTATGTCCTTTATGCAATGCCATGGCAAGCTATCTTATTAAGTGTCCCAAATGTAATCATTCAATGGAGAATACTGGAGCAATCCAAGACTATTTCGATGATTATAGTACCTATTTGCCTATGGAAATAACTCAACGCATTGATGGTGTGCCCTATGACCAATGCTTGCACCTTTTTTATTGTGGTCACTGCCATACAGATAAAAGAATATCTGTTGATAGAATTTATATATAGAGAGTGTTCAAAAGAACATTCTCTTTTATTTTAAATTTAAAAATTTCTAATTCTTTATTTTCTTTATTGACGAATGAGGGAAAAAATATTAAACTAGTATTAGTTTAATGTGATAAAGCGATAAATTAATAAAGGGGAGGTTGTAGAGATCATGCTGCAGTATAAAAATTATGTTCCTGAGGGGGTGGCAGATACCCATTGGGACGAATATGAAACAAAAGATAAGATCATTGGACAGATCAAAAAGCAATTCAAGAGCTTTGGATACCGTCAGATTATGACTCCTACCTTTGAATATTATGACTTGTTTGTGGGGATAGAGGGGACGATTCATCGGGATGAGATGTTTAAGTTTATAGATGGAAATGGAAAGATCATGGTGCTAAGACCGGATGTAACTATACCTATTGCTCGAATGGCTGCCAACAGTCATGGCAGATATCAAGGATATTTTAAGTTTGCATATATTGCCAATGTTTTTCGCGTAAGTGAAGATCAAAGTGGAAATAAACGTGAGTTTATGCAAGCGGGTATAGAATATCTTGGGAATGAAAAAAGCGATGCAGACGCAGAGGTAGTGGCAGTAGGAGTCAAGATTCTTAAGGAATGCGGAATAAAAAATTTCCAATTTGATCTGGGGCAAGCAGCATATTTCAAAGGTTTGATGATGGAGGTGGCATTGGAAAAAAACATTAAGGATCATATCAGAAAGCTGGTTGAAGAAAAGAATGCATCTGAACTATTTCATTTTTTAAGGCCATTAAATATTCCCAGTCGGGTGAAAGATACGATACAAAAGCTCCCTTATTTGTATGGTAAGCCTAATGATGTAATTAGAACTGCAAAAGAAATCGCCCTAAATATAGAAATGGAAAAGGCTGTAGATTATTTATCTGAGGTATATGAGATCCTTAAGGATTATGGTTATGAAGAGTATATAACCATCGATTTAGGTTTGGTCAATCATATGGATTATTATACGGGAGTTATATTTAAAGGATACGCTCGGAACTATGGAAAACCACTGCTAAGCGGAGGGAGATACGATCATCTTACGAAGCAGTACGGGTTAGCGCTGCCTGCTACAGGATTTGGGTTGAATATTGATGAAATGATGGAGGTTATGGAAATGAACAATATGTTAAAAGAATCAATATGCTTTACAGATTTTTTAATTCTCTATACGCAAAAGACAAGGGAAAGAGCTTTTTTGTTGGCTGAAACACTGAGAAGCAAAGGCTTCATCGTAGAATCTGATCTATATGGACGGGATTTAAAAGGGCAAATACAAAATGCTGAATTTCGCAACATAAAAGAAATCATTGAATTAGCAGGGGAAAATTTAAAGATTGTAAGCATCAAAAATAATGAAATTAAGAAAAAAACTATGGTTCAGTTCCTGAAAAATCTAGAGAGCAATGGAGCCGTGTTTTCTATTCACTAGGGAGGACAAAAAGTGGATTTCGTGAATATTGCGCTAGCCAAAGGAAGACTAGCAGAGAATACATTAAAAATGTTGACACTTCAAGGAATTACGTTTCCTGATTATCATCCGGGGAGCAGAAAACTAATTTATGAAAATGAACTTCAAAAAATTCGTATTATTTTTGTTAAACCTAGTGATGTAGCCATATACGTAGAAAAAGGAGCTGCGGATTTGGGTGTGCTTGGAAAGGATATATTAATGGAGAATGAAGCCAATTTATATGAAGTGATGGATTTGGGATTTGGACAGTGTAAATTTGTAGTAGCTGCATTGAGGGATTATGTAGATCAGCCTGGGAAAAAGATTAGGGTTGCTACAAAATTTCCTAACGTATCCAGAAAATATTTTCACCAACTGGGTAGGCCTATAGAAGTGATCAAATTGAATGGGTCTGTAGAATTGGCACCGATTATTGGTTTGTCTGATGTAATTGTAGATATTGTAGAAACGGGAAAAACCCTACAAGAAAATGGATTGATTATTATCAGCCCAATTTGTCGGGTAAGTGCAAGGTTGGTAGCAAATAAGGTGAGCTTTAAAACCAAAATGAGTCATATTTCCCGTATTATTGAAGGCTTAAGGCAGAATGCCGATTAAAAGGGGGACAAAAGTTTTGCGTATTATATCTGTCAGATTAGATGACTATAAAAAGAAGCTAAGTGAGTTGCTTCAACACCGGGTTGAGGAAAGCATGGCAGAAATTGATGAAGTGGTCGAAAACGTCATCTTGAATATACAGAAGGATGGGGATAAAGCATTAATTGAATATACACAGAAATTTGATGGAGTCTTATTAGATAAGATTCAGGTAGAAGAAGGAGAAATAAATGCAGCATGGGAAGCAGTATCGGATGAATTCAAGGAGATCCTGGATAAGGCCAGAAAGAATATCTGGTCATATCATGAGAAACAGCGTCAAAACTCATGGATGGATTTTGATGGGGAAATTATTCTGGGTCAGAAAGTCACGCCGATCGAAAGTGTAGGAATGTACGTTCCTGGGGGGAAGGCAGCCTATCCGTCGACGGTATTAATGAATGGGATCCCGGCCAAAATTGCAGGAGTGGAGCGCTTGGTAATGGTAACACCCCCGGGAAAGGATGGTAAGGTGAATCCTTATATACTGGCTGCAGCAAAATTGACAGGAGTGGATGAAATATACAAGGTTGGAGGGGCGCAATCAATAGCTGCCTTAGCTTTCGGAACAGAAACAATTCTACCTGTGAATAAAATCGTGGGACCCGGAAATATCTATGTAGCCCGGGCAAAAAAGAAGGTTTTTGGGGTTGTAGATATTGATATGATTGCAGGACCTAGTGAAATATGTATTCTGGCAGATGAGAGTGCCAGACCCGCTTATATCGCGGCAGATCTTTTGTCACAGGCAGAACATGATGAGATGGCGTCCTCTATTCTAATTACACAGTCCTATAGTCTTGCAGAAAAGGTAAAGCTTGCTTTAGAAGATCAAATAGCTTCATTAGATCGGGTTCAGATCATCCGGAAGGCTATTGAGAAGAATAGTGCTGTCTATGTACCGGAAGATGTGGAGACGGCAGTAGCAATGATAAATGATATTGCACCGGAGCATTTAGAGGTTATGACGGTGAATCCTTTTGAAATACTGCCGAAGATAAAGAATGCGGGGGCTATTTTTCTAGGACATTTTTCACCAGAGCCCTTGGGAGATTATTTTGCCGGACCCAATCACACCTTGCCGACAAATGGAACTGCTAAGTTTTCCTCCCCCTTAGGGGTAGAGGATTTTGTTAAAAAAAGCAGTGTGATTTATTATAGTAAAACCGCCTTAAGTCAGGTTAAGGATGAAATAGAGAGTTTTGCTTTGCATGAAGGCTTAACCGCCCATGCAAATTCTATAAAAGTGAGGTTTTTACCATGATGGGATTAGTTAGAAAAAGTGTCCTTGAGATGGAAGCTTATCGGGTCCCAAAGGATAAGATTTCAATCAAGCTGGATGCAAATGAAAGCCCCTACAATCTAGGAGATAGGTTATATTCATTATTATTACAAAGACTTCAAAGCATTGATCTGAATCGCTATCCTGATACCGACAGCATTATGCTGAGAAAGGCTATCGGAAAATATGTGGGCTTTCCAATAGAAAGCATTCTATGCGGAAATGGTTCCGATGAGATGATCCAGAATATTATTCAAACCTTTGTTGAAGCGGGAGATGCAGTAGTAAGCCATGAGCCCAGCTTTTCAATGTACAAAGTGTTTACAACTATTGCCGGTGGGAAGTTTATTGAAATCGAAAGTGATGCAGACTTTGCTATAAACATAGGCGGAATCATTGAAGCAGCAAATGCAAATCATGCCAAGCTCATTTTTATTTGTAATCCAAATAATCCAACGGGCACAGTCATCACACCAATGGAAATCATAGGTTTGTTAGAAGCGACTAAAGCAATGATCGTGGTGGATGAGGCTTATTTTGAATTTTATGGGGAATCCATGATTGATTGGATTAAAGAAAAAGAGCGATTGATCGTACTGCGTACCCTGTCGAAGGGAATATCTTTAGCAGGTGCACGAATCGGGTATATGGTAGCACAGAGGCAAGTGATCGATTATGTTTACCGTGTTAAGCCCCCCTATAATCTAAATGCCTACTCCCAAGCCCTTGGGGAGCTGTTTCTAGAAAACATTCAGATGGTCCAAGACTATATACGGCAGATTGTAGATGCAAGGGATCATTTGATAGCCCAGTTGGAAACATTGGAAGAAGTAAAGATATATCCATCAAAATCCAACTTTATTCTGATAAAAACAAGTAAAGCAAGTGAAATACAGGAAAAATGTAAAAATATGAAAATTGGCATTCGCTTCTATGGAAAAGAGGGAGTGCTGAAAGATTGTTTGCGTATTACGGTGGGAACAAAAGAGGAAAATGATATGATCAAGAATATATTTCAGGAAGTGATAGCCTTATGAATCGCAGTGCCCAAGTAAAAAGAACCACAGCAGAAACAGATATTGATCTTACCTTCACCTTAGATGGAAAAGGAGAAACGGATATTAAAACTGGGATAGGCTTTATGGATCATATGTTAACCCTAATGTGCAAACATGGTTTTTTGAATATGATACTAAACTGCAAAGGAGATATCGAAGTAGACGGTCATCATACGGTAGAAGACATTGGAATAGCCCTAGGAAAAGCATTTAAAACGGCATTGGGGAATAGAAGCAAGATTAGCAGATATGGGACAGTACTTACCCCCATGGATGAATCATTGGCCCTCATAGCCTTAGATATCAGCGGAAGAGCTTTTCTGCATTTTGATGCGGTCTTTGATACGCCCAGATTAGGGGATTTTGACACGGAACTTGTGGAAGAATTCATGCGTGCTTTTACAAATCATGCAGAAGTAACACTTCATATAAAACTGCTTTATGGAAAGAACAACCATCATAAGATAGAAGCTATTTTTAAAGGCTTTGGCAGGGCAATAGATCAGGCCACTGCAGTTCAAAATCGAATAGATGGTGTGTTATCTACAAAAGGGATACTCTAAACTGAGAAGGTTTCCTTGATGGGGAGGGAAGACAATGATTGCAATCATAGATTATGGCGTAGGCAATTTAAAAAGTGTTTATAAAGCATTAAATAGTTTGGGATTTCATACGATAATAGCTAAAAAAAACGAAGAGATTCTAAACAGCAATGCGTTGATTTTGCCAGGTGTGGGAGCTTTTAGAGATGCAATGTCCCAATTGTCCAGCAGCGGACTTAAGGAGGGTCTATTAAAGTCGGTAGAAGTTGGAAAACCTGTGCTGGGTATTTGCCTTGGAATGCAGCTGCTCTTCGATAAAAGCTTCGAGGACGGAGAGTTTGACGGTCTGGGGCTGATGGAAGGGGAAATTCATCGGTTTGATAAAGGATTAAAGGTACCCCATATGGGATGGAATCATTTAAAGAAACACATAGATGACCCTATTGGAAAAGAGCTGAAAGACAATGAATATGTATACTTTGTGCACTCATATTATTTAAAGACCAAGGAGCATCAAAATGTAATCTATTGGTGTAATTACGGCATGGAATTTCCTGCTTTGATAAGAAAAAATAATATCATCGGAATGCAGTTTCACCCTGAAAAAAGCGGCAAAACTGGAATCCAGCTATTGAAAAACTTTGGGGAGTTGGTAGGGTGATTATTTTTCCGGCTATAGATATTAGAAAAGGGAAATGTGTAAGATTGCAGCAAGGTGAATTCAGTAGGGAGCAGATATTTGGTGAAAATCCGGTGGAGACAGCACTCCAATGGTTGAATAGAGGCGCACAGTTCCTGCATGTGGTAGATTTGGATGGTGCGTTAGAAGGAAGAACCGTTCACACCAGATTAATCAGAGAAATTATTAATAGGGTTCCAATTCCGGTTCAAGTGGGTGGGGGCATCCGGACCTTGGAAGATATCCATAGACTTCTAGGAATAGGAACTGCCAGAATCATTTTGGGCACTTCAGCAGTACTTAAAACTGACCTTGTCAAGCAAGCGATTGCGTTATACGGAGAAAAAATTGCCGTATCGTTAGATGCAAAAAATGGGTATATCGCAGTGGATGGATGGAAGACTGTCACTAATTTGCGTGCTATTGATTTTGCTAAGGAATTACAGAATATAGGTTTACAGACGATTGTTTATACAGATATTGCAAAGGATGGAATGCTAGCCGGGCCCAACTACACGGAATTGGAAGAAATGAAGAAAAATCTAACTTTGGATCTCATTGCGTCAGGAGGAGTCAGCAGCAAAGCCGATATTGAAAAGCTTCAGCAAATGGGATTCTATGGTGCAATTATCGGTAAAGCACTTTATACGGGAGATATCCGATTAGAGGAACTATAGGGGGTGTATTCATGCTTACAAAAAGAATTATTCCTTGCTTGGATGTTAATAATGGACGGGTTGTGAAAGGGAAGAAATTTCAGAATCTGATCGATGTAGATGATCCTGTAAAGCTAGCTAAATACTATAGTGCAGAAGGAGCCGATGAGTTGGTTTTCTATGATATAACTGCTTCTAATGAAGGCAGAAATATCTTCCTGCATCTAGTGGAGCAAACAGCAGAGGAGGTCAATATTCCTTTTACGGTTGGAGGAGGTATACGTGGGATACAGGATTTTCATGATGTCCTAAGGGCCGGGGCGGACAAGGTTTCTGTTAACTCAGCAGCTGTAATGAATCCTGAAATTATCACAGAAGCGGCACTTAAATACGGTCGTCAGTGTGTCGTGTTATCTATCGATGCAAAGAAAAATCTTCAAGGGCAGTGGAACGTTTATATTAACGGGGGAAGAGTAGATACAAAATTAGATGCACTAGAATGGGCAGTAAAAGGAGAAATGCTTGGAGCGGGAGAAATCGTAATTAACAGCATTGATACAGACGGTATTAAAGACGGATATGAAATAGAACTGACAAAATCTATTTCAGAAGTGGTTTCAATCCCTGTGGTAGCCTCTGGCGGTGCTGGAAAGAGAGAAGATTTTTATAAGGTGCTTACAGAGGGAAAAGCGGACGCCGCTCTTGCAGCATCGGTTTTTCACTATGGAGAAATTAAAATCTATGATCTGAAGGATTATTTATATTCCAGTAGGGTTCCCATCAGGAGGACAGAATAAATGAAGCGGATAGAACAGCTTAAGTTTAATGATGCCGGATTGGTTCCGGCGATCATACAGGATTATTCCAATAAAGAAGTATTGATGATGGCTTATATGAATCAAGAATCTTTAGAAAAAACGCTGGAAACTAAAAAAACCTGGTTTTTCAGCAGGAGTAGAAATAAGCTTTGGAACAAAGGGGAAACCTCTGGAAATTACCAATCGGTAAAAAGAATCCGTTACGATTGTGATATGGATACACTGCTGATAGAAGTTATACCGGCAGGTAATGCATGTCATACCGGCAAAAAAAGCTGTTTTTATCAAGAACTATTTAGAGATGAAGAAGAAGCTGTGGTTAAAAAAGACATTATCAAACATCTGGATCAAAGAATCAGAGAGCGAAAAGCTAAAACGAAAGAAGGGAGCTATACCAATTACCTTTTTGAAAAAGGTATCGATAAAATTTTAAAGAAAATTGCAGAAGAATCAGGAGAGGTAATCATTAGCGCGAAAAATCCGGACAAAAGGGAATGTATTTACGAGATTTCTGATCTGATTTATCATACCTTAGTATTAATGGCTGAAAAAAATATTACAATTGATGAACTTCATGAAGAACTTTTAAATAGGTATAATAAGTAAAAAAATATAATTTTTAAATTGAATGAAAACAATATAGTTACCTATGCTATAAATAGGAGGTGTCTATATGATTAATCGTGATACAATTATTCGCGAACTTATATCAAAGCATCCGGAGACAGAAGCCGTACTAAATGAGTTTGGTATACGATGCTTCGGATGAGGGGGTGTGCTGCATAAAAGCGTAGGCTACGCTGCTCGGCGCTACGGTATTGAAGAACGCAAGTTAATCGAAGAGCTTGAAAAAAATATAAAGCATTAATAAATGAGTGAAAAAGCAGATGAAAGAAAGTTTCTCATCTGTTTTTTTTCTGATTCGGCTGTATTTGAGATTTCACAAACATTTCTGTATAATAATAGTAAGAAAACTATTTCGTGAAATATCAAAAAGTGAGGTAGATCCCTTATGGTATTAGGTTTGTTTAGCAGCTTGCTCAATCGTGCAGGTATCATTATTATTCTAGCCTTTTTACTATCCAGAAGCTCTCTTTACAAAAAACTAGTACTAAAACGGGAGACAACGCTGCTGGAGAAAATTCTTATGTCCATAGTATTTGGCGTTTTTGGAATCATTGGCACTTATTCAGGAATTCCAGTAAATGGAGCTATCGCTAATTCAAGGGTTATTGGTGTATTTGTAGGCGGGTGGCTGGGTGGTCCTCTTGTAGGTTTGTTAAGCGGCATTATTGCAGGCGGACACCGATGGGCAATTGATATCGGGGGTTTTACTGCGGCAGCTTGTGCTGTATCTACGGTGGTAGAGGGAATGATCGGAGGTTTTGGAAGTAAATTAGTAAAGGATATTAAGATAAGCTGGTTAGGGGCCTTAGTAACAGGAGCTGTAAGTGAAATCGTGCAGATGATTATCATCTTAGGTTTAGCACAACCTTTTCAAGCAGCATTAGGATTGGTGAGAATCATTTGGTTCCCGATGGTTTTTGTAAATTCCATTGGTATTGCCATTTTTGTAGCCTTAACGCAAAGCATTTTCATAGAGCAGGAAAGAATTGGTGCAGCCCAAGCTCAGCTAGCACTCAATATTGCAAATAAAACTTTGCCCTACCTGAGAACTGGTTTTAATGCAGAGTCTGTGGAAAAAACTGCTAAAATCATATATGAAATGTCTAATCTTGCAGCTGTTGCGATCACAGATAACGAAAAGATTCTTGCCCATGTGGGAGAGGGAATAGATCATCATTTTCCGGGAAAGGGATTGATGACCAGCCTGACAAGGGAAGTGGTGCAGACAGGAGAATATAGGATTGCACATACTTCAGAGGAGATTGGATGTCACCACAGGAATTGTAATCTAAAGTCTGCAGTCATAGTACCCCTATTAGAAGGAAAAAAGGTAGTAGGAACTTTAAAACTGTATAAGTCAGATAAAATGGGCATAACCAGTATGGATATCCAGTTGGCTCTAGGATTAGTACAGCTTTTTTCAACACAAATAGAATTAAGCAAGCTGGAATACCAGCAAAAGCTGTTAGCCAACGCAGAGTTAAAGGCACTGCAAGCACAGATTAATCCCCACTTTCTTTTTAATGCATTAAATACAATTGTGTCGTTCATTCGTACAAAACCAGAGAATGCAAGAGAATTAATTATTCATCTGGCAGATTATTTTAGAAAAAATCTGCAATATAACAGTGAGGATGTTGACCTCATGGACGAGATTAAGAATATTGAATCTTATTTAGCAATAGAACTGGCACGTTTTGGGGATAAGCTCCAAATACAGTATGATATCCCGCAAAATATAAACTGTGTAATGCCTTCGTTAATTTTGCAGCCTATCGTAGAAAACGCTGTAAAACACGGAATATTTAATAAGGAAGAGGGCGGCACTGTAAAGATTTCAGCAAAGGAAATGGATCACTGGATCGAACTGGCCGTAGAGGACGATGGTGTGGGGATAGATCCGATAAAATTGTGCAATTTGTTAAATGAAGATGATAAACATGATCATATAGGACTTGTTAACGTTGACAAACGATTGAAGGTTAAATATGGTTTGGATTATGGACTAAATATAGAAAGTATACTTGGGAAAGGAACTACAGTAAGGGCAAGGGTTCCAAAAAAAGAAAAGGATAGGGAGGAACTACCGTGCGTTGTATCATTGTAGATGATGAAGCCCCTGCAAGAGAAGAAATCAAATATTTGTTAGACAATCTTAAAGGATATGATATTGAAATTGTAGGAGAAGCGGGAGATGGCAGAACCGCCTTTGAAATGATAAAAAACCAAAAGCCGGATTTAGTTCTTTTAGATATCCAGATGAGAGGAATCAGCGGGTTTGATCTTGCCAATGAAGTGTTGCAGCTTGAAAATAGTCCTTTCATCGTGTTTATTACAGCTTTTGATCAATATGCAATAAAGGCTTTTGAAATCAATGCAGTAGATTATATATTGAAGCCCATATCTGCAAATAGATTATCCAATACCATATCAAGGGTATACGGATTATTAAAGCAGTATCAAAAAACGGAGGGGAACATTGAACAGCTGCTCCGGTATTTAGCCCAACCTAAAACAGCTTCTAAGATTTGCGTATATAGTAATGGAAAGCATATCCCTCTGGATCCTGAAGATATTATTTTTATTGGTGTAGATGGACGGAATTCCTGTATTAAATCTAAAAAAGGAGTGTTTTCTTCAAATCTTACCCTTGTTGAGTTTGAGGAAAAGCTTAAGTCAAGTCAATTTTTTAGATGTCACCGCAGTTATTTGATTAATATTAATGAAATACAGGAAATTGATAATTGGTTTAATGGAACTTATCAGATTACCATGAATGGTTATACAAAAGATAAAATACCTGTAAGCAGGAGTAATGCCAATAAATTCAGAGCGATGATGAATATATAATAGACTTTGACAAGTACAGTTACTACCTATGGAGGAATCATGATAAATACGAAAAGCTTAAAGGTTAGAATCCCTACACTAATTATCATATTGGTGATGATTACAATCGCCGGTACCAGTTATATGTCTTATAAGATTTTTACTGATGATATTAAAGATCAGATATTGAATAAAAATCTAATCATAACTGATATGATCTCTGATCAAGTAAGCTTATACCTCTCTTCTGCGCAAGATACCGTTGAATATGTAGCAAAATACGCTTCTCATAATGACATGGATGAAATCAAAAGAAGCATTGATCGCTTATACAGCAATTATAGCTGGATGGATCTCATGTTCTATATGACACCGGATGGCAGAATTACCTATAGCAATCCTCATAATGACATTATCAACAAAAGAGATTATGTTGAACGGGAATACTATCAATACATGATAACACATAAGAAAACGTATATCAGTAAGGTTTTTATCAGCAGTATACTAAACCTGCCCCATATTATTATTGTTTCGCCGATTTTAGATCAGAATACTGGTGAATTGAAAGGTATTATCGGTGGGGGGGTACCCTTGGAGAAAATTAAGGAAATTGTTGAAAAAACGCAAGAGTCCTTTACCGGAAAGATCTATGTGGTAGATATTGACGGAACAATATTGGTAAGTCCTAATGAAGAACATGGTGAAGAGGGAATGCCGCTGGCTAGAAATCTGATAGTAAATGGAAAAAAAACGGACTTACAAGAGATATTGCAAAACTATGATCATGGGGTAGGAGAATATAACGAAAACCTCGAAAATATTTATGTATCTTTTAAGAAAATCCCTAACTATAGGGGAATGGTAATCATTGAACAAAATGAAAAATATATTACCGGACAGATTGGACCTCTGAAGTCAAGGTTTCTTTCTGGTGTATTGTTTGTAATGATCGCGGTTTTGATTTTAAGTATGTATTTTGCTTATACAATAACCAGACCTATTGAAAAACTGGTCGAGTTTGTAAGAAGCTTAAGCAGTAACTTTGATAGCGGAACCCATGAAGTTGAAATATCCAATAAGGATGAAATAGGCGAACTAGAGCTTGCTTTTAATAATATGAGCAAAGAATTGAGACAAAAAATGGTGGCCCTCAGAAATCTCCATAAACGGGAATATGATATAAAAAAGTATCTGAATAATATTCTAAAAAGCGCAGCCAGTGGAATCATTGTTATTGATTTCGAAAACAGAATTTCAATATTTAATACGGCTGCTGAGGAAATTACTGGTTTTAGAAGCCAGTTCTTTATTAATAAAAATCTTGATTTACTTTCTTCCCATACTGGTTTATCTATGGATATATTTAAAAATTATGTAAATGGTGAAGATAATTCAGTGACTGAGAGGGAAAGCAGCATTAAAAGAAGCGACGGCACAACAGTACCTATTAGTATAGCCTTATCACCCGTGTATAATGATGAAGGTCAAGTAATCAGCACAGTATGCCTCATAAAGGATTTAACCAGAATAAAGGCGTTAGAGGAGCAGCTTCGACGCGAAGATCGATTAAAAACTATAGGAGAACTGTCTTCCTCGATTATTCATGAAATAGGGAATCCATTGGCGGGCATGACAAATTTATTGGAGGTTCTAAAGGATAATTTTGAAGAAAAGGAATTGCGGGAAGAACTGTTATCGGCTCTCCGTGAAGAAGTGAATATGCTAAATAATATTGTGATTAATTTCCTGGATTTCACAAGAACACATAAAAATAAGCCAGTGGCCACAAATATTCTGGGTATAATTAATAGTGCATTAAATATTTTAAACTCTGAAATTGCCAATAAAAATATACATGTAGAGAAAAAATTCCCCAACAAAGTGCCTCTGGTAACAATTGATCCATCTGCTGTACGCCAGGCCTTTGTAAATATTTTTAAGAATAGCATACAGGCAATGGGGGATAATGGAAGAATGATTATAGAAGTTAAGAATATGGTAGAGGACTCAAAAAAAATACTGTCTATTTCTGTTCTAGATACGGGGGTAGGAATACTGCCAGAGAAAATTGAACAGATCTTTAATCCTTTCTTTACAACAAAGGAAGATGGTACAGGATTAGGACTATCCATCGTTCACAAGATTATTCGTGATAATCATGGAACGATTTCTGTTCGTAGTGAATCTGGAGAATATACAGAGTTTATAATTTGCTTCGAGGGAGAGATATTAGATGAAACTATTAATTATAGATGATGAAAAAAGTATTCGATTATCTCTTCAAGTAGGGCTAAAAAAACTAGGTGTGGAGATCTTTACCGCTGCATCTGGGGAAGAAGGACTTGACCTATTTGAAAAAACAAAACCGGACATTGCCATCATTGATATTAAACTGCCTGGTATTGATGGAATTGAGGTTTTAAGACGAATTCGAAAGGACAATAAATCCTGTATTATACTCATGATCACCTATATCAGCGAAGTAAGACTTGCGGTAGAAGCGATGAAGCTAGGAGCTCATGATTATTTTACAAAGCCTTTCAACATTGAAGAAATCAAAGAATCAATCGAAAATCATGTACACTATATAAAGAAAAAACAGGAATTAGGAAAGGAAAAAGATGATAATTTTACAGAAATTATAGGCATAAGTAAACAAATAGACGGTGTTAGAGACATTGTAAATAAGGTGAGTCAAATGCCCTACAATACTTTCATTCTAATCCAGGGGGAAAGCGGTACAGGTAAAGAAATTATCGCCAAGGCAATTCATTACAATGGGGTGAGAAAATCAAAGCCCTACGTCGCTCTGAATTGCGCCGCTATTCCACAAAATCTTCAAGAAAGTGAGTTGTTTGGCTATGAGAAGGGTGCCTTTTCAGATGCCAAAACATCCAAAAAAGGACTCATCGAAGAGGCACATGGAGGGACCTTATTCTTAGACGAAATTGGAGATATGGATATTCTTTTACAAGCTAAGCTGCTGCGTGTACTGCAGGAAAAAAGATTTAGGCGGCTTGGCGGAGTGAAAGAAATTGCTTTTGATGCAACCATTATTGCTGCAACGAATAAAAATTTATTGGAAGAAATCAAAGCAGGTAATTTTCGGGAGGATTTATATTATAGACTAAATGTTGTTCCTGTGTATACAACTCCCCTAAGGGAAAGAAGCGAAGATATTTCCTTTTTAATCGAATCCTTTATAGATTATTATAACCATGAGTTGAATAAAAGCATTCGGGGCTTCACAGATAAAGCATTAGAAGTATGTAAAGCCTATGAGTGGAAAGGAAATGTACGGGAATTAAAAAATGTAATAGAACGTATTATGATCTTTCAAGAAAACGAATGGGTCGATGTAGAGGACCTGCCCCCTAACATTATTGCAGATAAAAGCATTCCTGATACTGTGGTGCTGGCGAACGCCAACCTTGAGGCGGTGGAGATGGAGACTGTAAGCAGGGCCTTGAAGCAAAACGATTGGAATATTACAAAGACGGCTCTGGAATTAGGCATATCCAGACTGACTCTGAGGAGAAAGATCGAAAAGTACAGCATTACCAAATAAAGGAAAACTGGTAACTTTTGAAAATTAGTGGTAACATTGTTACCACTAATTTATTTTTTGACAGACATTTTTTTCAAAATTATTTAGAAAACGGGGAATTTTAGGCGAATGGAAAGTTGGCATGGTATTTGCTATATATATGTGCAACCCAAGTTTATTGAAGTGGAAAGAGAAAACGTTTTTCCAATGCTCAATAAGCAAAAAAATTAAAGGAGGAAAGAAACAATGAACATGGGACTTATATCTTTATTAGTCTTGGTAGTAGCAATTTTCATTGGTTTTAAGAGAGGCGTTAACACAGGTCTGGTAAGTATCGCATTTGCTTTCTTACTTGGATTCTTTGTAATGATCAACATCTCTAAAGACCCAGCAGTAGCAAAGATGGTATCAATGTCTTCAGCAGACGCAAAAGGTACGGCATTAGTTGCTGGTTGGAATACATCCCTATTCTTCACGCTTGTAGGTATGACTTTCCTATTTAGTATTGCAAAAGTAAATGGAACACTTGAATTAATGGCTAGAAAAGCAGCATATATGGCTGGTGGAAACAAAAAATTAATTCCGATCTTATTCTTTATCTTTGCAACAGTTCTAGCAGCCATCGGACCGGGAAATATCGCTGTTTGTGCACTTGTATTACCAATAGCTATGGCAGTTGCTCATGAAGAAAAAATTAATTCATTATTAATGGCTGCGATGGTTATCGCCGGTTCAAATGCAGGCGGTTTATCTCCAATAGCACCAACAGGAATTATCGGTACACAGTTAGCTGAAAAAATTGGATTCAACACTTCAATGCATGTATTTATCAACATGATAATTGCACAGGTTGTAATTGCTGCAGTTTGCTATGTGGTATTAGGTGGATTAAAGCTAAAATCTGATATTTCAGGGACAAAAGAAAAACCAGCTGCATTTGCAGGTGTACAGATTCAAACACTTGTTGTAATTGCATTAGTAGTTGCTGCAATTATCCTTCTGAAATTACACATCGGAATGGTAGCATTCCTTGGTGGAGCTGTGTTACTTCTTATGAATGCAGCAGATGAAAAGAAAACAATCGCTGCAATGCCTTGGGGAACATTACTGCTTGTTTGCGGGGTTGGTGTATTAGTAAACGTAGTTGACAAAGCAGGCGGAATCACTTATTTAACAGATACGCTATCAGCTTTCATGGGAACAAAGACTGCAGCGCCAATTCTTACAATCGTTGGAGGTTTAATGTCTTCTGTTTCTTCAGCATCTGGAGTAGTTATGCCAACATTAATCCCAACAGTACCTGGTATTGTTGAAACAATGGGTGGTGCAGTAAAAGGAGAAACTTTAATTTCTGCAATTATCCTAGGAGCACACTTTGTAACAAACTCACCATTATCAACACTTGGTGCATTAGCAATGGCTTCTGCTCATGAAACAGAAGATACTGACAAGCTTTTCAGAGGCTTATTGGTATTAGGATTTGGTGGAGTATTATTTGGGGCATTACTAGTGTTTGTAGGAATTGTAAGATAGTTTTAGAAGGGGTGGGATTCCACCCCTTTTTATTTTTTTTGTCTTTTTCTGAACCAAAATGACTTTAGCATAAAAAATGAATGAGCGGTAATACTGGATATAGATAAAAAAGCAGGTGAGTATATGAGTGAAGTAAAAACTCCAAAAAAACTAAAGGCTAAAAAAATGAATCGGTGCATTGGCTGTATCTCATGTATGCTCGCCTGTGCAAGACTGGTTCACCATGATTATTCTCCAGTTATGAGTGCCATAAAAATAAGAAGCAGTGGCGGCTTGCAAGGAAAATTTGTTGCAGATATTTGTAGAGGCTGTCAGATGCCCTCCTGTGCTTTAGCCTGTCAAACTCAGGCACTGATCCCTAGAGCAGGCGGGGGTATAAAATATGATGAAGAGAAATGCAGCGGTTGTGAGAAATGTGTAGAAGCATGCGAAGTTAAAGCCATTAGCTTTGATGTTGTTAACAGAAAGCCAATTGTGTGTATTCAGTGTGGGGTATGTACAGGTAATTGCCCTCATCAGGTTTTATCGATGGAGGATTGTAATCAATGCTGATAAGAAATGGGATTCGAATTTTACATATAGACTTGTCTAAAGAAGAAGTAAAAGAAACGGAGCGCAAGGATTTAACAGATTATTTAGGTGGAATAGGTGTGGCCATCCAGTTGTTTAAAGAGTACATGCAGCCGGATATTGATATTTTTCATGAAAAACAGCCGATTATTCTCTCTGTGGGGCCGTTAGAAACCATTTATCCAGTAGCAACAAAAACAGTAGCCGTTTTTAGATCGCCTTTAACCGGGGAGCTTGGAGAGAGCTATGCAGGGTTAAGACTAGGCCTAGCCATTCGTTTCACAGGCTATGATACTATTTTAATAACCGGTAAAGCGAAGAGACCGGTGTATCTTAATATAAGCAGCAAGGGAGTAGTATTTAGAAAGGCGGAACCTTTATGGGGACTGGATACGGAAGAAAGCGGCAGAATAATGAGAGAAATGGAATCTGGAAGCGGCTTACGTTCAATCATTCGCATTGGTCAGGGAGGAGAAAAGCTGATCAAATATGCAGGGGTGAATGTGGATACCTATAGACATTTTGGGAGATTGGGCCTTGGTGCTTTATTTGGAAGTAAATATTTAAAGGGAATCGTCATCATCGGTGATGGAACAGAGAGCATAGGCAGTCAAAAAGAGTATCAAAAAACCTATTCCGAAATATATAAAAGGGTTACCGAAACCGATGCCATGGAAAAGTATCATGACTTAGGAACCACAGTGAATGTACTGCCCTTGAACGATATGAATGGACTGCCTACGAAAAATCTGAAACAAAGTTACTTTGAAGATGCGGATAAAGTAAGCGGTGAAGCATTTGCCGAAGAAAAACTCATCAGAAAAATAGCCTGTTCAGGATGTCCTATTGGCTGTATTCATATTGCCTTATATCGAAATCAATTTCAGCAATTAGAGTATGAATATATTCCCGTTGCTTATGATCATGAATTGGTTTTTGCTGTGGGAACCTTTATTGGTGTAAAGGATAAGAATACCATTTTATCAATCATTGATTGCATTGAAAAATTTGGTCTGGACTGTATAACTACAGGTGTGATGATGGGCTGGATTACAGAGGCGTATGAGAAAGGGATTATAGGGCAGGAACATCTGGAGCTGGACATTCGTTTCGGTGATGGAGGCACCTATCTAGAGATTATTCACAACATTATAAACGAAAAAAATAATTTTTACAAAGATCTATCATTTGGAACATTATATGCGGCTAAAAAGTATGGTGGAGAGGATTTCGCTGCTGTATTAGGAGGTCACGAGATTGCAGGATATCATACCGGATATGCTAACCTGCTTGGTATGGCTGTGGGTGCCAGACATTCCCATTTGGATAACGGGGGTTACGCTATTGATCAAACAACGGAATTCTCCGATCATGAACAAATTATTCAAAAACTCATTGAAGAGGAAATCGCTAGAAATATTCTAAATTGCTTAGTCATTTGTCTTTTTGCAAGAAATATCTATGATATAGATACGATCATAAAAGCATTGGCAGGCATAGGAATTCATTGGACAGAAACTGAACTGAAAGTCCTAGGCAAGAAAATATTTTATCAAAAGATACAGATAAAAAAAGCATTGGGTTTTGATTATAGGAAAATAGAATTTCCTAAGCGTTTTTTTGAGACAAAAACCCTTCATGGAAAAATGGACTCAGAAACTGCTAAGAAGCTTTTGAAAATTTATAATGAAAAGATTGATGAAATATGTACCGACGCAATAGGCTTATTTGCTGAGACCAAACAGGATAAAAGATTGATATAATTGATTTAATTTTTTTCATACATAATATAAAGAAAGAAGGACAAAAATAAATTTGAGTCTACAAGGAGGTGTTAATGGATGGAAATGAATACACGAGATACCATCGTGAAAAAGCTTTTGGATGCACAGGAAAGTGTACGGGACTATGAAATGTTTTCAAAGCAGGTAGATGATAAGGAAGTAGCAGATTTATTTAAACGATTTGCTGAAGAGTGCGGTATGCAGGCAAGAAAGCTTCAGGCAATGATAGATAAGTATGAAAAGCATTAGCAAGGTGCGGATACCGCACCTTGTTTTTATACCATATGTTTTTATTAGAATAGAAGAGATTTTTATTTGTTCCGTTGGCACAGTATTAGATTATTATGTATAATGATGATAGGATTTTACATTATAAAAAGGCAGGTTTGTTTTATGGGGTACTACGAGGAGATAAAACTTAGCAAAAAAAGTGAACAGCATTTATATGTACAATTATATGACGCTATAAAAAACCACATTATTCAGGGCACCATTAAGGCCGATGAAAAATTGCCACCCATCAGACAATTAGCAGAGATTTTATGTGTGAACAATGCTACCGTAGTAAAAGCTTATGAACTGCTGGAGCAGGAAGGTTATGTTTACAAACGCGTCGGCAGCGGCACTTTTGTATCTTTAAAGCCATATCCTTTATCAGCGGCAATCGAATCCGTCAGACTTCCCGTCGATGAAGATCTGAGTCTAATGAATAGGGGCCAGATACAGATTCAGGAGCATATGGTCAGCTTTGCAAGTGCTACACCTACTCCTGATCTATTTCCTGTGGATGATTTTCAGATATTGCTGAATGAGGTATTGAATCGTGACAAAGGAAATGCCTTTGGATACCAAGAAAGTCAAGGATACTTTCCCCTTAGAGAATCATTGGTAGCCTATATGAGACAATATGGGATCGAGACTAAATCGGAAAATATCCAAGTCATTTCAGGAGCACAGCAAGGCATTGATGTGATTGCTAAGGCATTTATAAATCCAGGAGATGTTGTCATTTTAGAAAAACCTACTTATACAGGGGCCATAGCAACCTTTAAGTCTAGGGGCGCCAAAATTATCGATATACCTATAAGAGAAGATGGTTTAGACATAGAGGCATTAGAAGCAGTTATTGAAAAGTATAGACCGAACCTGATTTACTTGATGCCGAACTTTCAAAACCCAACGGGGTATTCATATAGTAGAGAAAAAAAACAAAGAGTTTTGTCTTTAGCCCAGCAGTATAGTTTTCATATTGTAGAAGACGATTATCTCAGTGATCTGAGCTTCTACCATACAGAAAACACTACATTAAAAAGTATGGATCAGCAGGATCACGTAATCTACATAAAAAGTTTTTCAAAAATATTTATGCCTGGATTGAGGCTGGGATTTCTTGTTTTACCGGAAAAAGCATACCCTCGTATTTTAGCAGCCAAACACGCTTCTGATATTTCTACTTCAGGACTTATACAGAGAGCTTTTGACCTATACTTAAGAAATGGCATTTGGAAAAAGCATATTCACTATATGGAAAATATATATAAAGAACGATATGAAATCATGGATCAAGTAATAAGGAAATATATCCTTCCTCTCGGAATAACATATCATCCACCCTTGGGAGGTCTAAATTTTTGGCTGTGTCTCAACGAGAAGTTCTCTACGAATCAACTGTATAATATGGCGGTAAAAAAAAATATTCTTATTGTTCCGGGCTCCCTCTTTTCTGTTGACCAAAAGGATTCCAACTGTTTTCGCCTGAGCATTGCAGCGGTCTATCCAGAGCAAATTGAACCTGGGATACAAGCTTTATCCGAAGTAATAAAAGAATATATAGAAAGTAAGGATAACAAAAAGCGTAATACGGGCGTATACACGCCATTACTCTAAAAAGTCTAAGCATAGGTAGCGGGTATATTCCCCCCGGTATGTTAATAAAAATATACCAGTTTAAAAGAAATGGGGGAGGAGATTAGATGATCATTGGTATACCAAAAGAGAGTGCTCCAGGTGAAGGTCGAGTAGGAATGACCGATATAGGCATAAGAAAATTGATTCAACACGGTCATAAGGTTTATGTTCAAAAGAATGCAGGTTGGTGCAGCGGGATAACAGATCAGATGTATGAAAATGCTGGTGCGATCTTACTAGATACTGTAGAGGATATATATGGATATTCAGATCTGATTGTTAAGGTAAAACCGCCGGGAATTGAAGAATTTGATTATCTCAAGGATAAGAACATTGTTTTTTCTTATATATTACCCGAGCGACATGAAGGATTGACTAAAAAGTTTATGGAAAAGAAAGTCACGGCAATTGGCTATGAAGGGGTAGAAGATAAATTGGGCAATAAACCTTTATTAATACCAATGAGTGAAATTGCTGGCAAAATGGCGGTATTTATGGGTGCTAAGCTCATGCAGACAGTACATGGCGGTGTAGGTACTTTATTAGCTTTCATGCCCGGGATTTCCCCAGCTGAAGTTGTGATCCTCGGTGCAGGAAGTGCTGCATTGGGTGCAGCAGAAATAGCCATAGGTTTAGGTTGTCGTGTTACCCTTCTTAACAGGAGTATAGAACGGATAAGGTTAATAAAAAAAACCTACAACGATCAAATGACATATCTTTTATTAACAGAAGATACTTTAATGGAAGCGGTGCTTCGTGCAGATTTATTGATTAATACCATAGATTTGATGGGGGATAAGATAAATCACTTGATTACTAGATCCATGGTTCAAAGAATGAAAAAAGGCAGCGTCATTGTCGACGTTGCCTGTGATAAAGGAGGAACCATCGAAACATCCAGTCCCACCACTCATGACTGTCCCTACTATAACTTAGATGGTGTAATTCACTGTGCCATACCGAATTTACCAGGAATCGTTCCTAGAACGTCTACTGCCGCATTAACTAGCGTTACGCTGCCATATATCGTTAAAATAGCAGAAAAAGGACTAAAGAGTGCTTTATTAGGAGATTTAGGACTTAGAAAAGGGTTGGTCTTTTATAAAGGGCTGCTCTTGCATAAGAAGGCATCTGAAAACTATGATTTGCCATATACACCAATTGAAAAGGCTATGGACTAAAAAAGCAGGTTTCTGTGATCAATAAAGATAACAGCCAATGCATAGTATACTTACGCTTTGGCTGTTTTGCTATTTTTTAGGGGTGTTATATTTTTATCCTGTATATTAGAGTCCTTCATTTTACAAGTTCCATCAAATATGGCTTTTTCCTCAACTACAAAGCTGGAAACCTGTATATCCCCGTAAAGCTTACCTGTAGCGTTAATTTTCAATTGATGAGATGCAGTGATATTTCCCTCAATGCTGCCAGAAAGGATAATGTTATATGCATCAATATTGCCTGTTATTTTTCCTTCTTCACCGATAATAACATTTCCCTTGATATGTAGATCTCCTTTAAATGTACCATCAATGCGAATCGTACCTTCAGCATGGAGGGTACCCTCAAAACTGGAGTTCTTACCTATAAATGTATCTACTTTCTCTGATGGAATTGAATCGCTTTTCTTAAACATTCATATGCCTCCCCAACTATGGTTTTAAAATTTTCTCTGGATTAATTTGTTCGCCATTATAATGTATTTCAAAGTGAAGGTGTGATCCAGTACTGCGTCCTGTGCTTCCCATCTTTGCGATAACGTCGCCCTTTTGGACACGCTGTCCAACCTCCACTAAATTCTCTTTATTATGAGCATATACACTGCGATAGCCATGACCATGGGATATAATAACTGTTTTTCCATATCCTGCATTCCACCCTGAAAAAGTGACAATGCCGCTTCCTGCTGCTAGAATCTGTGTTCCTTGTTTATTGGCTATATCTATTCCCGAATGAAATTCTTTACGTCCATTAAAGGGGGATTTCCGATATCCAAAGGTTGAAGTGATACGACCTTCCGTAGGCATTTTATCTGGTTTAGCTGCTAAGACCTTCAATTGATCACTAACATCATCAATAAGAATATTTAAATTTTCCATTTTTTCATCCATCTCAGCTGCAAGGACCTCTAGACTTTCAATATCCAAGGAGTCGTTATTGCTTTCAGATTCTGTTTTAACAACTGCTGCGCCCCGCAGTGCAGAACGGGAAATAGGTTTTTTTAGACTTTGCTGATTCGTAGTTTTTAAACCTACCATATTGCGAACCTGATTTTCCAGTTCATTTAGAATAGACAGTTTTTCATTAACAAAGCTCGTCTTATTTTTTAGCTCTGCAATTTCTAAAGATTGATCTTTATTTATGGATTCAAGCTTTTCTAAGTCATTCAATTTTACATCCAGCTGATGATTTAGTTGGATAAGAGAAACTGTTAAAACTACTGTTAAAGCACATAATACTCCTGAAATCCAAAGAAACAGGTAATAGAATATCTTCTTGAGGCGAAACTGCCTGACATTGCTGCCACTATGGGGAACAATCATAAAGGTCATATGTTCTTTATGTAAATCTTTAAGCTTTTTATACAAATTCATATGGCCAATACCTCCGGTAAAACAGTTCATTAGTAATTTTCTACATTTCTTCCAAAAATCCTTTAGAAATACGGAAGAAATATTTTTAATAAAGAGCAATTGGAGAACAGTGCAGCAGGAAAAACGAGTTTTATGTAGAAACTTTAAAAGACTAAAGTATAAAAGATCAAGATTGAAAAAAATGGAAACCCCGGTTTCCATTTTTTATAAGTTAAGACCCTCAATGATCCATTGTTCAATACTTTTACCTTCTGCAGACAGAGCGCTGTCAGCGATATGGAACTTAAAAAAGTTAATCATTAGTTTGTTACCGGCTTTATGAACAGTATCGAAGGGGTTTGGAACAACGAAAATCTCCAAATGATCAATATTCAGCTTATCAAGCAGCTCGTTTGTGCTTTTGGAAAGTTCATTAAGCCGAAAAGATTTAAAATGATTAATTTTGTCTTCAAGGGTATCAAAATATTCCAAGATCATTAAATTTCTGCTGTAAAACCTGCTTTCAGCAGGATTGCCAGAAAAGGGCTCCCGGTTAGAAATAGCACTAAGGCATCTTCTAACAGATTCTTTTGTAAAATCTTCGTTAAATGTTAATTGAAAAGGCTCTGATGATGCAATATCATCGATAAATTTTTCATTTAACTTTTCCCGAGATGCTACAGAAATCCAATAATAATGCATAATCTCCATAGCATTTAAATTAAAAGATACTTTTTTTGACATAGGTTTACCTCCCATAGAAATCATTATATAATTAGTATAAATAACCACAAGAAAATTATATATGGCATCTTTTCTATTATAGCATACTAATCAGAAATGAAGAAAAACAATCAGGAGGCTTTTATGAAAAAAGAGAATTTTTCAGTAGAGATAGTGGAATTAGAGAGATTGCTACGGTGGGTTAGCACTTCAATAAAGCGTAAGGGAAGAGAGATATTATCGGACTTTGAGATTACGCCTCCTCAATTTGAAGCACTATTATACATGATTAAAGAAGGTGAGTTAACCATCAGTGAGTTAAGCAACAAAATGTTTCTTGCGTGCAGCACCATTACAGATCTAGTGGATCGAATGGAAAAAAATCAGTTGGTAGAGAGAGTTCGGGACAGTAGAGACAGACGGGTTGTCAGAATTAGGGTATTAGAAAAAGGAGATAAGTTAATTGACGAGGTTCTTGATGCCAGGAGAGCTTATTTACAGGAGGCTTTGTCTGATATAAATACAGAACATAAACAAATGATCATAGAAGCACTAAATGCTATTCATCAAAGAACAGGTGCTGAATGCGAATTTCTTATTAAAGAATAACTATTGACAAGGATGAATCAAATATGAAATTAATCAATGGTAGATATAAAGTTTTAAAAGACTTACAGCGGGATTTTTGTTCAAGCTACTATATCGTAACGGATATTGTTAAAAACAATACTAATTTGTGCTTACGCTTATTTGAACCGGAATATGCTGAAAGTATGTGGATCAGACATTATGTAGAGCAGTATATATTTCTGTCTACTATAGAACACGATAATATTCTAAAAAACTATTCTTTTGATCTTATGCATACCATTGATAATAAAGAGGTTTCTTTACGCCAATATTTCTATACAACCGAATACATTCCATACGATCCAATTTCCTACACTGAGCTTACTAGAGAAGACAGATTAACCTGTATACTCAAGATTTGTAAAGCTTTAAAGTTTTTGCACTTTCGAGGCATTATTTACAAACATCTGAATCCTGAGAATATAAAGATATATTCTACAGAAGAGGGATTGATCGTAAAGCTTGCTGATTTAGCACAGATAACGCAGATCGAGTATACCAGGACAAGAATAGATGCCATTTACCATAAGTTTTTATCCCCAGAATATCAATTAGGGGCAAGTATAGATGCAACTAGTGATATCTATTCATTAGGTGTACTTGCTTACTATTTTTATAGTGGAATAGATTATAGAGAGATAGATTTTATACGCAGTGTTGTAACTGCAAATATTCAAACAGAACCTTCGGATCATATTTTTCAGAGTATCAAAAAAATGACCGCATATGAAAAAATAGACAGACCCCAAAATATTACTGAGGTTATGCTTGAAATCAGTAAGGATGCTAGGGTATTGGACAAGACGAGAAGTGATAAACACAGCTATGAGAGACTAAATTTTAAAACCACAATGGTAAACCGTGAAAATGAGCTTAAGAAAGTGCTTAATATTGTATCCACATTACAAAAGAATTCTCTAAAAAAAGAATGTATATTCATTCAGGGGGAATATGGAATCGGAAAGAGCCGATTTCTCAAGGAAGTTATATATCGTCTAAGATTAAAGAACATTACGACCTATTCCTCAGTATTCGTAGAATCCTGTAAAACGCCCTACAAGCCTTTTATAGATATTATCAAGCAGATGCTTAAATATGCTAACAAAGAGCTTATACAGAAATATGGAGCTGAGTTAGTAAAAATTATTCCTAGTATGAGTAATGTTTGGGATATAAAGCCCTCTATTCCTTTAGCGGGTGAAAAAGAAAAATTACGGCTTTACGATCGAATATGTAATTTTATCAATGATTGCGCATCTGTGCGGCCTGCTGTGATTGTGATTGATAATTTTCATTACGCTGATACGAATACTATAGAGTTGGTTGATTTTTTTATAAAGCAAAAAAAGTCAACCCCTTTGTTATTTCTATTAGCTTATAGAAACGAAGATATTGGGGATGTACTGCACCAGATTGGTCAATGGCGTTCTGTAAGTAAGACCGATGAAATTCAACTGACTAAATTCAATTTGCAAGAAACCGCATCCCTAATTCAAAACATCTTGGGTATGGCATGGAAGCCTATTCAGCTGGCAACTAGAATAATGCACGTTACTGACGGGAATCCCAGATACATTGAAGAAGTAGTGAAGAATTTGTTTATTCAAAGACTTATTTCTGTCAATTCAAAAGATCTATGGGTAGCCAATGTAGATGATTTATATGACCTACAGCTTCCTGCGAACATTGATGAAGCATTGATTCACCAGATGAATGCCTTTGATCAAGATATGATAGAAGTATTAAAATGCATTTCAATTTTTAACACTTCCATATCTTCTTCTATCCTATCAGACATGCTTCCCAAATATCAGAATTCACTACAGGAGCTTTTGACAGATCTGGTAGAAATGAAAATACTAAGCGAAAAGCTAGAAGATTGGGGTTTTACCTATGATTATTATAATCGTCAGTTAAAGAACTATGTATATAATAGAATTCCAGAGGAAGAGAAAGTACTCTTTCATCGTTCAGCAGCGAAGATTCTAGAAGATAACTATATTAAAGAGAGTAGAAAAAATAAGGATGAATTGATTCATCATCTTACCAAGTGTGGCAATATGGAGAAGGCCATAGATTATTGCATTGAATCTGCACAGAAAATGGTTGATTTAAGCATTCATTCCCAAGCTTTAGAATTTTACAATAAAGCATTGGCCTTGTATTATATGTGCACTGATGATCAAAGAAAAACAAAAATATTATTATCTATGGGTGATATTTATCTGCACATTGGGGAAAGTGAAAAAGCCCTGAAATGTTATGAGCAAACAATTGAATCAGCAATAGCATTCCAATTGATGGAATATGTTGTTGATGCGAAAAATAAGATCTCAGAAATTTACTTGAATAAAAAAAAGCTTTATGAAAGTAAGCTAATAATAAATAAGGGGATTCAGATTGCTAAGGAAATACAATACCATGAAGGGCTGCTGGAAGCATCCTATATCCTAAGTAATATTTATTTTATCGAACAGAATATTACTGATTTTAATAATCTTGTAGAATCCTCTTTAGCAAAGAGCTATGAATGCCAGAATGATCATTATATAGGGCATTTTCTGAATCAAAAAGGCAAGCTCCATCGCCTTCACGGTAGTTATGATGAAGCAATGATGTATTTTATACATAGCTTTGAGCACTTCCAAAGATCAGGTAATATTATGGATGAGATTAAGCCTATCAATAATATGGGAGTTTTGATATTTGAAAACATTGGGGATACAAAGCTGGCAAGAAAATATTATAAAAAAGCACTGCAGATTGCACAAAAACACAATTATATTACGGGAACCAATATATACCACTTTAATATAGGAGAAACTTATTTAAAAGAAGGCCAGTTTCAAAAAGCAGAAGATCATTTTATTAAAGCATTGCAAATCGCGGAAGAGACAGAAGATCATGGGGAATTGTTTTGGATATATCTTTATTTGTCAGATACAAATTTAAAAATGTCTGAGTATACGAAGGCCTATAACTATTTATTAAAGGCAGAAAGTGAATATGATGAGAAAAGTAACAGCTATAAGGATTTAGTACAGTTAAAGTTAATTAAAGCCAGCTGGTACTCGGCAGTGGGAGCAGTGGATCTTGCAAGAAAAGAAGTAAGTGAAATAAATGTATCCTCTCAAATTATGGATGAGACAGTGAAATTTCTAGTAATTTCTTTAGATTACCGACTTCATAGAGATGATAAGGTGTTGAAAAACAAACTGGATTCATGGATGCAAGATCTTTCTATCCAGAGCCAAGAGCCAAATCTTAAACAGGAACTAAGATCAGTTTTACTCGAGGAAGCGGAAATTCTCATTGAAGCAGGACAAATGCAAAAAGCTGGTGAATTGCTGAAAAAGGATGAAGCTTGTCTTCAACAGAACAAGTCAAAAACACTAAACTTGAGAAGACAATATTTAGAAGGTCTTTTCCAAGAAGATAAGATTTCCTATTATGAGAACTTACTAAAACAGATTTCCGGTGATGAGTTTTTAGAAATCAAATGGAGAATATATCAAACCTTGGGAGATGAGTATTTTAGATTATATGAGCACTATAATGCTGTAAATTGCTATATTAACGGCCTGGATGTTATACGACGGCTTACTTATAAGGTGCCGGTTCAATTTCAGACTTCTTATTTAAATAAAGACGCCAATAAGGTCATACTAAGAAAGCAAGTAGACATTATCAGAAAAATTATTGAGGAGGATGGGCAGGATAAGCAGCATTTGAAGGATATAAATGAGTGGAAGGAAATGAAGGATTTAAAAGTATTCTTTGATTTTTCAGATTTGCAAAGCCTATTCAGCAACACTGCTTTCCTGCAGTCTGCAATGAAGGAGTATCAAGAACTTTTTTCCAATAGAGTTTCCAATATCCACGAACTCATACAAATGCTTACTTTTAATGATATTGAGAATATACAGATGATTCTAAGTTACTGTGTACAGATTACACTTGCAAAGCGTGGTTTTGTAATCATAGTAGACCAGGACAATGCTGTTAGCAATATCATTAAATTAGATACTGCACAAAAATTACCGGATATTCATCCGTTACTGGATAGGGTCAAGCTGAAGCAGGAGGGTATTCTAATAAAAACCAGATTTGATAATCGTGCATACCAAACCTTTGATTTTCTGCCCCACGATGCTCAGGCTGCTATCTGTATTCCGATTTATAAAAATGAGGAAAATCGATACCCATTAACAAAGGAAAAAAGAAAAACTCATGAGGCTGCCATTGAAAAGATTATCCATGGATATATATATTTAGACACGGATAAAATTTTCAACAAATTCGATTGGAATGCATTTAAGATGTGCAGTATGCTGACCAACCTACTGAATCTTTCAATCGAAAATTATCATTTAAAGATGACTGCTTCGATTGATAAGTTAACAGGTGTATATATGAGAAAACATTTTGAAAAGTTATTTAAGGAAGAAATAGTTCAAGCGAGGTCAAATAAATCAGAATTCTCAATAATTATGTGCGATATCGATAAGTTCAAATCCGTAAATGATTTATACGGTCATAGAAAAGGAGACGAAGTACTGTCGCGCATAGGAAGTATTATTAAAGACAATTTAAGAAGTGTAGATATTGTGGGAAGATATGGTGGTGAAGAATTCATTATCTTCTTACCAAAAACAAATGGGATAAATGCAAAAGCTGCATTAGAAAAGATTAGAAAAATTATTGAAACTACTGATCTTCTAGGTGGAGAACATCCTGTGACCATCAGCTGTGGTATCGCTACTTTTCCTGAGCATGGTTATTTTGAAGATGAATTGGTAGAAAAAGCAGATCAAGCATTATATCATGCTAAGGAAACCGGCAGAAATAAGACTGTCATATGGGATAAAAATATTGCGAACATAAGAAAAAGAGTAGATAAGTTGGCAGGGATCCTTTCAGGCAATATGGCTGAAGACCACAGAAGAGTTCAGGTTGTAGTAGAGATCATTGAACTTCTAAAGTCTGATTGGGATAAAGAAAAGAAAATATTCGAGCTGCTTGGACGCATTATAGAAATAACAGAGGCGGAAAAAGGTGCATTATATAGAATACAGAATGAACAGGTTCAAGAGCGTTATGCAAGACAAAGATTTAAAGATGAATGGCTGGAGGATATAGAGATAAACCATTATAAAATGTCGGAGATTATCCTCTCTAAGTCAGGTGATTTTTTTATAGATTGGGAAACAATACCTAGTATAGATGATTTTACAGGGACTCCCGATTGGCAATCGGTTATGCTTTTTCCAATTCTACATGCAGGAGAAAGCAAAGGAATATTATATTTGAGTGTACCTATTAAAGAAAGGGAATTTGACTCAAATACCTTTAACTTTGTAAATGCTATTACTGGAGCAATTGGTGCCATTTTATAAAAAGATTCACTTAAGTTAGATAGAATGTTGTAGATTCTAATATATTATGCCGATAAAACTAATATCTTAAATCAGAGAGAACTAATAAAAAAGAGGTGGAGTGTGTGAACGTTACGATTAAAGATGTTGCAAAAAAAGCAGGGGTATCTATATCGACTGTTTCTAGGGTAATCAACAACTCTAAGCCTGTAAGCAGTGAGATACGTCAAAAAGTATTACAGATAATTGAGGAAACCGGATATACGCCTAATCCTGTAGCCAGAAGCTTAGTAATGAAAAAAAGTCAGCTTATTGGTGTGATTGTTCCAGACATATCGAATTTTTTTATCAGCGAAATACTAAATGGTATAGAAGAAATTGGAAAAATGTACGGATATGATATTTTATTATGTAATACTTATGGAGATTTAGACCAGGAACTTCGTTACCTGAAGCTTCTCCGGGCAAAGCAAGTAGAGGGAATTGTACTGATGACATGGCGATTAAATGATAAGCTTACTCAATACCTGTCAGAGCAGGATATTCCATTGGTGTTGATCAATCGAAATACCAGCCAGCTTGATATTCCCTCTGTTTCTATAGACAATTACCAAGGTGCCTATGATATGACCAGATATCTTATCGACGGAGGACATCGCTCCATTGCATTCATCAGAAATAACCTGGACAGTGATGCCTTTGGTTTAGATCAATATAAAGGATACAAACAGGCAATGGAAGAGTACGGGATTGCTATTGATGAAAGATTGGTACAATATGGTAATTTTATGCTGGAAAAAGCTTATGATATTGTTAAAGGCTTTATTGAAGAAAAAATACTGCCTTCTGCTATTTTTGCAACAAGCGATGTGATGGCAATCGGTGCCATAAACTGTTTGCTGGATCATGGATACAAGGTGCCTGAGGATGTTTCTGTCGTAGGTTTTAATGATATAAAACTTGCCTCTATCTATCGTCCAAACCTGACTACTATTCGACAGCCGATTTATGATATTGGCGCCGTAGCGATGCGCATGATTATAAAACTGATCAATGGACAAGAAATACATGACAAAGTGGTTATACTCCCCCATGAACTCGTAGTCAGAGATAGCAGCAAATAGATACAATAAGTATATTTTACTCCTGTAGTACGAATAATAAGATTGCATGACTGTACTGATAGGAGGTAGGAAAAAATGAAAAGAGTAGCTGTAGAGAAATCCCTTGGGAATGTAAGAAATTACCTAAAAGAAAAAGGCTTTACTGTAACAGATCTAGACCAAGCAAAAAATTACTTGGACGGATTTGATGCGGTAGTAGTTTCAGGCCAGGATGACAATTTTATGGGTATTCATGACACAAGCACAAAAGCTCCGGTAATTAATGCTAGGGGTATGGACGTAGAAGATGTTTATAAGCAGATTAAAAATAGACTTAGCTAAAAAGATCTCCCTAAGGAGATCTTTTTTGCTGAAGTTTTCGTAGTTTTTATGGAATAGATAGCCTATAATGAAAAAGAGCATAATATGAGTGTGCTCTTAAATGAATCAGGAAAAAATGTTTATCGATGAGAGTGAGTGAAATGAATGAAATACAATGAGTTTTTACCCATTACACTTGAGGAAATGAAAGCAAGAGGATGGGAGCGGGCAGACTTTATCGTGATTACAGGAGATGCATATATTGACCACCCAAGCTTTGGTGCGGCTGTTATTTCTAGAACCCTTGAGTCGGCTGGATATAAAGTTGGGATCATATCTCAACCCAATTGGAGGAATGTAGGAGACTTCAAAAAGTTAGGCAAGCCTAAGTATGGTTTTTTAATTACTGCCGGTAATATTGATTCTATGGTAAATCATTATACAGTGAGCAAACGTAGAAGAGAGAAAGATTACTATTCGCCAGGCGGCAAGATGGGACTAAGACCTGACCGGGCTAGCATCGTATATTGCAATATGGTAAAGCAGGCCTATAAGGGTGTTCCGATTATCATTGGTGGTATTGAAGCAAGCTTGAGAAGATTTGCCCACTATGACTATTGGAGTGATAAAGTAAGAAGGTCCATATTATTTGATAGTGAAGCAGACCTGTTAGTATTTGGAATGGGAGAGCATCAGATTCTTGAGATTGCCGAAAGTCTTAAGAACGGACTGGATATTCAGTATATGCATCATATTGCAGGTACTTGCTATAAGTCAGATACAAAAGAGAATCTCTATCATTTTATAGAACTGCCAAGCTATGAGACCATCGCCACGGATAAAATAGCATATGCAAGGGCTTTTAAAATACAGTATGAGGAACAGGACGCTGTAAGAGGGAAAGTACTTGTTCAGCCCCATGGAAATTCCTATATTGTACAAAATCCTCCAGCTATGCCTTTATCAGAAGTAGAACTGGACAGAATATACAGCTTACCCTATGCCCGCAAAGTACATCCCATTTATGAAAAGGATGGGGGCGTCCCTGCAATTGAAGAGGTTAAACATAGCATTATCAGCTCTAGAGGCTGCTTTGGAAGCTGTTCATTCTGCGCATTAACTTTCCATCAAGGGAGGGTTATTCAAAGTCGAAGTCATACATCCATTCTAGAGGAAGCGGAGAAAATTGTGAAAAGCGAGGATTTCAAGGGGTATATTCATGATGTAGGTGGACCAACCGCTAACTTTAGAAATATTGCCTGTGAAAAACAGAAAAAGGAAGGAACCTGTAAAAACAAACAGTGCCTTTACCCCCATCCTTGTAGAAATCTAAACGTAGATCATGGTGAATATCTTGACCTGCTAAGGAAATTGAGGAAAATTAAAGGCGTCAAGAAAGTGTTTGTAAGGTCTGGTTTGCGGTATGATTATATTATATCAGATCCAAAGGATACCTTTCTAAAAGAGCTGTGTGAACATCATATTAGCGGACAGTTGAAGGTTGCACCTGAGCATATATCGCCTAAGGTATTGGATTTGATGGGAAAACCAAGACGAGAAGTATATGATAAATTTGTTGATAAATATTATAAAATTAATCAATCCCTTGGCAAGGAACAATATCTTGTTCCCTACTTGATGTCCAGCCATCCAGGCAGTGATCTGAAAGCGGCCGTCGAGATGGCGGAATACTTAAGGGATATCCGGTATTACCCTGAGCAAGTTCAAGACTTTTATCCTACACCGGGAACCTTGTCTACCTGTATGTTCTATACTGGTCTTGACCCGAGAAATATGAAACCTGTATATGTACCAAAAGATAGAGATGAAAAAGCAATGCAGAGAGCACTGTTGCAATTTAAAAACCCTAAGAATTATGAGCTTGTAAAAAAAGCTTTGATACTGGCTGGTAGAAAAGACCTGATTGGTTTTGGACCCAAGGCATTAATAAAGCCACTGGGGAAAGAGCGGCAGAATATAAGGGAAGTTAAATACTCTAATAAAAAGCCTGCGACTAAAAATAGAAATTCCAGTAAAAATACAAAAAAAAGGTAACTGTAAGCAGTCTAATATAATATTAGGCTGCTTGTATGTTTATACCTAATTAGCGCTTTATTATAATGCAATTATAAATTGCTAAAATTATTTGAAGTATTAAAATTTTTTTTGAAATTTAGAAGGGAAAAGAAAAATCATAAAGAATAATATAAAAACACAGACTAAATGAAAAAGGAGAGATATTGATGAAAAAGATTTATATTGACGGAAACAGTCTAACCATAGAGGACGTAGTAAATGTAGCACGTAATATGTATCCGGTGGCGCTAAAGGAAGAAGCAGTAGAAAAGGTAAATCAGTCTAGAAAAGTTGTAGATGATTTTATAGAAGAAGAAAAAGTAGTTTATGGTATTACCACAGGTTTTGGGAAGTTTAGTGATGTAGTAATCTCTAAAGAAGAGACTAGAGATTTACAGCGAAATCTGATTATTAGTCATGCCTGCGGCGTAGGAAATCCTCTTTCTGAAGAAATTGTTAGGGGAATCATGTTATTAAGAGCCAATGCTTTATCTAAAGGCTTCTCCGGTATTCGGTTGAGTACTTTGAATACTTTGATTGAAATGCTCAATAAAGGCGTTCATCCGGTAATTCCAGAAAAGGGTTCACTGGGTGCCAGTGGAGATTTAGCTCCTTTATCCCACATGGTTCTAGTCATGCTTGGAGAAGGAGAAGCCTACTTCCAGGGCCAACGTCTGTCAGGAAAAGCAGCTATGGAAGCCGCTGGAATTGAGCCTATCCATTTAACCTCTAAAGAAGGTTTAGCCCTTATCAATGGGACGCAGGTAATGACCGCTATAGGTGCATTGACAGTATATGATGCAGAGATGACCATGAAGCTTTCTGACATTGCATCTGCTATGACATTAGAAGCGCTAAATGGAATAACCGATGCCTTTGACAGAAGAGTTCATCAGGTAAGACCGCATAAGGGGCAGCTAAGTACTGCGGAAAATATTCGATCTCTGACTGCCGGAAGCAAAGCAACAACGCGGCAAGGGGAAGTTCGTGTACAGGATCCCTATACCCTTAGATGTATACCTCAGATTCATGGAGCCAGCAGGGATGCCATAGAGTATGTGAAAGACAAGGTGCTTATTGAAATCAACGCTGCTACCGATAATCCACTTATTTTTGCTGATGACAAAGAAGTAATCTCGGGCGGAAATTTTCATGGACAGCCTATGGCATTGGCATTTGATTTTCTTGGTATCGCTTTGTCGGAACTGGCAAATGTATCGGAACGAAGAATTGAGCGGTTAGTGAATCCTCAACTAAGCGGTCTTCCAGCTTTCCTGATCGAAAAAGGAGGACTACATTCAGGGTTTATGATTGCTCAATATGCAGCAGCTGCACTGGTGTCTGAAAATAAAGTGCTTGCCCATCCAGCCAGTGTTGATTCTATTCCATCTTCAGCCAATCAAGAGGATCATGTTAGTATGGGTACGATTGCGGCAAGAAAGGCAAAAGAAATATTGTTTAATACAATGAATGTTTTAGGCATAGAGCTGATGGCTGCAGCACAGGCGATTGATTTTAAAGAAGCGGATCATCTTGGTAAAGGAACAAAGGCAGCCTATGACAAAATTAGGGAAAGAGTAAGCACGCTATACGAGGACCGGGTGATGTACATGGATATTCAGAAATGTGCTGAATTGGTATCGAATCATAGTATCGTAGAAGCAGTGGAAAAAGCAATAGGACAGTTATCATAGAAAAACGGGGGAGAATCTTCCCCCTTTTTTGTTATAATAATATTAGAATTTGACAGGAAAGATGCTATTCGATATAATTTTGTGCGATAAGATAGAAAATAAGGAGAGAGATGAATGGAATTTAATGAAAAAATTGATCGTATTAACTTTCTGGCCAATAAATCAAAAAAAGAAGGGCTTACAGAGGAAGAAAAATTAGAACAAAAACAATTGAGGGAAGAGTATTTACAAAACTTTCGAGAGAATTTTAGAAAGCAGTTAGAGAGTATCAGGATTGTTGATAAGGAAGATTAGGGAAGAATGAATATGTTCTTCCTTTTTATTGTTGAAAATAGAGGAAAAATGTCTAATACCTAGAATATATACATAGAAAATAAGCATCCGTAGGTCAGTGTGCAGATGAATATTGGGAGGGATACATATGGCAGAAAAACAATATGTTATTTTCCGTTTAGGAAAAGAAGAGTATGGTGTTGAAATTGTAAATGTAAAAGAAATATGCGAATATAAAGAAAGTGTGAAGGTACCGAATACACCAAAATTTGTTGATGGAATTATTAATCTAAGAGGGGATATTACACCAATCATCAATCTAAAGAAGCGGTTTCATTTGGCTGAAGGGGATATCAATTCCGATACCAGAATTATTGTAATAAATATTCAGAACCGACAAGTTGGATTTATCGTTGATGAAGCATCACAGGTGCTTAGAATTAGTGAAGAAGATATTGAACCTGCACCAGACCTAGTGGCAGGAGTAGATAGAAAATATATTATCGGCGTAGGTAAACTTGCTGATCGTATTATCCTGTTATTAGATTTAGAATATATCCTTTCAGAGGATGAAAAGGAGAAAATTCAAAGCATATAAGAAATGCTGGTACTCAGCCGTCATTTTTTGTATTTTTACTTCTATTATCATAATAAGGAGATGAAAAAGAGATTATTCTGTAAATAAAAATAATTTATTTGACAACAGGTTAGCCTAAAATTCATCCCTATAGATAGTATATAATTCATATATATATACAACATATGGGGGTGCCGCTAATGAAGAAGGGGTTATTAGTATTTCTAATGCTCATTGCGATATTTGTCCATGGAAAATTAATTTTTGCAAATGAAAGCAAGACAGAAGAGAACATAGAAAAGAATGTAGAAAATATGGGCAGTGAGTTGGTTTTAATTGAGAATTTATTTAGGGAAAGAACGCATATATGGAATGACTTATATGAAAGCAACAGAAAGTTGGAGTTCTATAAGGAAAAGTTAAGTCAGGTGGTAGCTGAGCCTTTGTTAGCTTTTGATCTGGGGGTTTTAGAATCTTTGCTGAATGATCCTACAGATTTAGATAGAGTGCTGGAAGTAAATGTAGTTCAACTTGAGGATTTATACTACGGAAAAACCAATATGATATCAACAGCAACGATTTTATGGAAAATGAAAGGATTAGAAGCACAATATGTTGAAGAAATAAGATATAAGGTTATCCTGGTAAAGGACAAAGGAGTTTGGAAGCTGAGTGATTATAGCGTTATTCAATAAAAGACTGCAATTAAAGCAGTCTTTTGATTTTTGTCACGATAAAACTGGTTCAACGCAAAAAGTAAAAGATGGAAGCTATATAATTTCAAGAAATGACAGATATAGATAATTAGTACTATTTTCTTGAAATTGTAAATAAATTATGATAGAAAACAGGAGGATTATGCACTATAAATGCAGAATTTAGATACACGGATCAGTATAATAAGATGTATTATGTCGAAACAATAATATCCAGTAGGTTAGAGGTGCAGGTATGTATAAACCTTCTTTAGACGTAAAGAAATTAAATGATATTGTGAAAAACACCATTGATTCTCTCGAAAAGGGGAAAAAAGAGATATTTGACATTGCAGAAAGCGCCAGAAATGAGTGTAGAAGTGCTGAACAGGATTTGGAATCCATAAAAAGGGCTGCATCTCAGTTGATAGAAGAAGTAGACATGTTGGTCATGTTGGAAAAGAAAAGCAGGCAAAAGCTTGTGTTGGTAAGTAAGGATTTTAAGAAGTTTACAGAGCAGGATATCAAGGCTGCTTATGAAGAAGCCAAGGACTTGCAAATCAAAATGACCCTTAAGCGTCAGGAAGAAAGAGAGCTAATCAAGAGAAGAGGCGAGTTGGAGCGTAGACTGAAAAATGCTTATGAAGTGGTTAAAAAAGCAGAGCGGCTTGTATCACAAGTAGGCGTTGCTATGGGATATTTAAGCGGCAACTTGAGAGATGTATTTGAACAACTAGAGGATATCCAGCAAAAGCAAGTAATGGGGATAAAAATCATTAAAGCTCAAGAAGAAGAACGACAAAGGGTTGCCAGAGACATTCATGACGGACCGGCTCAATCTATGGCCAATGTAGTTATTAAGGCTGAGATTTGTGAGAAGCTCATAGACCGAGACATAGAGAAAACAAAGTATGAACTAAATCAGTTAAAAAACTTTGTAAGAGATGCACTGAAGGATCTGAGAAAAATCATATATGATTTACGACCTATGTCGCTGGACGATTTGGGATTGGTCCCGACAATACAAAGGTTTATTATTAACTTTGAGGACGAAACAAAAATTAATGTCAATTTTTCAGTAATGGCTAAGGGGCTCTCCATTGATTCAATTATTCAGCTTTCCGTTTTTCGTATTGTACAGGAAGCTTTGCACAATATTAATAAGCATGCTAAAGCCAGTACTGTTGTGATAAAACTTGAAGTAATGCATAAAAACATAAACATGATTATAATTGATGATGGTGTTGGATTCAATGTAGAGGAAGCTTTTAGGGCGACGAAAGAAGAAAGTAGTTATGGACTATTCATTATGCGGGAGAGAGTAGAATTATTGAAAGGGACTATTGAAATTAGCAGTGATATCGGTAAAGGAACAAGAATTCGAGTAAGTATTCCTTTAGGTGAAGAGGAGGAATTATATGATAAAAAGTAAAATTAAAGTTTTAATTGCGGATGATCATGCGCTTATGAGACAGGGACTAAAGCAAATTCTAGAACTTGAAGAAGATATTGAGGTAGTTGGATTAGCAGTAAATGGTGAGGATACGATAAAAAAGGCGCAGCAGCTAAAACCACATATTATTTTACTGGATATCAATATGCCTCAAATGAATGGCATACAAGCCCTACGGAGATTAAAAGATATGGGCGTCGATGCCCGCATCATTATGTTAACGATTCATGAGGATAAGGAATATCTTTTTGAGACGATTAATTTAGGTGCCTCAGGATATGTCTTAAAAGATGCAGAATCTTCAAGCTTAACAAAGGCCATTCGAGACGTATATGCCGGTGATTCCTACATACATCCTTCTCTGGCTTCTTCCCTGGTACGTGAATTTAATAAAAGAGGGGTAAATGACGAAGACTTTAAACGAGAGCGATTGACCAGAAGAGAATATGAAGTACTTATTCTTATTGCTGAAGGACAGAACAACAAAGAAATTGCTGAAAGCCTATTCATTAGCGAAAAAACTGTAAAAAATCACGTTTCCAATATATTTAAAAAGATAGATGTAAATGATAGAACTCAAGCTGCAATTTATGCCTACAAGCATAATATCAAAAAGATCTAAATTAGATCTTTTTTTATTGTAAAAATATTGATTATCCATGGTAAAAGTGGAAAAATTATAATAAAATGAAATTGTACATAAACACAAAAAAATAATCATATATATAGTAAAATTTGTACGGGGAGGCGATGAAAGTGTCAGATAATTTAATTGGCAAGGAATTGAAGCGTAGAATATTCCGAGCGTTTAAAAACGGGTGGGATCTACTGGATGATAAGGAAAGTGAGGCCCTATTCAAATTAAATGAAGAATATAAGACTTTTTTAGACAAAGGAAAGACCGAAAGAGAATGTATACATGAAATCATACAAACCGCAAGAGACAATGGATATATTTCTCTAGAAGAATTAATTATAGGAAACCAAAGGCTGGAGCCAGGAACAAAAATCTATGTGAATAATCGGGATAAAGCTGCTGTGATGATCGTTATCGGCAGTGAACCAATCGAAGCAGGTATGCATATCATTGGAGCCCATGTAGATGTGCCAAGATTAGATTTAAAACCAAATCCACTATACGAGGATGGCGGCTTGGCCTTTTTTAAAACCCATTATTACGGAGGAATCAAAAAGTATCAATGGACAGCTATACCATTAGCACTCCACGGCGTTGTGATAAAGAAAAACGGCGAGAAAATAAATATCGTTATTGGAGAGGATGAAAAGGATCCTGTTTTTTTCATAACAGATTTATTGCCCCACCTTGCGAAGGATCAACTGGAAAAAAAGTTGAATGAAGGTGTTACAGGAGAGGGACTCAATATTTTAGTTGGGAGTATCCCATTTAGAGACTATGAAATAAAGGAACGCGTTAAGCTAAACATTATGAGACTTTTATATGAAAAATACGGGATTGATGAAGAGGATTTCTTTATAGCAGAAATCGAGGCAGTGCCAGCGGGAAAGGCTAAAGATGTTGGTTTTGACAGCAGTATGGTAGGTGCCCATGGCCATGATGATCGGGTATGTGCATTTACTGCACTCAAAGCAATACTCGGGATCGAAGTGCCCAATAAAACTGCTGTAGCGTTATTTGTTGACAAAGAGGAAGTTGGAAGTATGGGCAATACAGGAATGGAATCCAGATTTTTTGAAAACACAGTGGCAGAGCTTCTAATGTTGCAAAATCAAGGCCCTGTTGAAATTTTGATAAGACGGGCAATGGCAAATTCAAAGGTGCTTTCAGGAGATGTAGGCGCTGCCTTTGACCCTAATTATCCGGATGTATTAGATAAGAGAAATGCGGCATATGCAGGCAAGGGTGTTATTTTGATGAAATATACCGGCGTACGTGGAAAAAGTGGTTCTAATGATGCGAATGCAGAGTTTTTAGCGGAGGTTCGGAATATATTTAATCGTAATGGGGTGCTGTGGCAGGTAGGAGAATTAGGTAAAGTTGACCAGGGTGGCGGAGGCACGATAGCCTACATACTGGCCAACTATGGTGCGGATGTAGTTGATTGCGGGGTTCCGGTATTGAGCATGCATGCGCCTATGGAGATCGTCAGCAAGGCAGACGTATACATGACTTATAAGGCTTATCAAGCCTTTTACAAAGCATAATAACCGGTTGAACCGGTTATTATATTTTTTTGATAATATTTGGATCCCTGTGTTCAATGACGTAGTTTTTAAAAGTTTCCGCCAAAGGAGACAAAGTACGGTGCCGATGATAGGTAAAATAGAAACTGCGATGCAAATCCAGATCTTCTATTTGTATTTTCTTTAAAAGCTTAAATTTAACTTCATCTACGATGGAAAGCTCTGATACCACAGATAATCCCAGCCCCAATCGGACACATTCTTTAATCGTTTCTGTATTTTCTACATAAGCAACCACATCTAGATTCTCGATGGTGACATCTTGTAACTGAAGGGCGCGTTCAAATATTTTTCTCGTGCCGGACCCTTCTTCGCGAAGGATTAATTTACTGTTTTTCAAGGTTTTGATGGAGATGGAATCCATAGTTGTATAAGGTTCTGTGTATGGTGCGATAACTACCAACCGATCTTCCATAAGGTTTATATAGTTAAGCTGTTTTTTGTCTTCCCGAGCACCTACGATGCCGAAGTCAATTTCACCGCTAATAATAGAATCTACTACTTGAAGTGAATCGAAATGGAGCAAATGATATTTTACATCAGGATAAATTTTATGAAAGGAATTTAACAGTTGGGGAAGAATATATTGTTCAGGAGTAGTACTCGTAGCAATTTCAAGGGTGCCTTCTATTTTGCCTTTAAATTGCTCTAGATTAAAGAGTGCCAATTCCCGCTTATTCAGTATGTCCAAAGCGTGAGCATATAGGATCTCACCGGCTTTTGTTAATGTAACCTTTTTGTTGGTGCGATTAATTAATATTGTACCTAACTGATTTTCTAAATTTTGTATGTGGTTGCTGATCGTAGGCTGTGTTAAAAATAAATAATCCGCTGCTTTCGAAAAGCTTTTGAATTTTGCAATAGCCACAAATGTTTCCAGCTGGCGAAAGTCCATAAAATCACTCCAATATCTTTTTTCATAAATTTATCTTATCATGTAGCAGTATTTATATCAAACTGAAAATTAGAATCCAAATGAGACGGTTTTGACCGGAGAAGGTTTTTGTTCGTATAATGCTTGATAAAGCTTAAAATATTTTAGAGTAAATTTGCATAATAATAACTAGATCAATCTGTGCGAAGGGATGATTCCATGGATCTTCAAAGACTAAAGTTTCTGATAAAGCAGAGAGAAGGTACAAAGCTGGATTTTAAAGAAAGTCTAAACCTGGATACAGAATCCGGGAAGAAGGAATTCGCTAAAGATATTATTGCTATTGCCAACAGTCTAGGAGGACGAGGTTATATTATTGTTGGTATTAAAGACAAGAGTAAAAAGATAATCGGAATCAACCCTGACGAATTTGTGGAAGAGAGAATTCAACAGATCATTAGTTATCGCTGTGATCCTCCTATAAATGTAAGAGTTGAGCACGTTCTGTATGAACACTGTCACATCGGAGTTATCACCATATTTAAAAGTGGGCAAAAGCCTCATCAAATGAGACAGACCGGTGCATTCTATATACGACGGGGATCTACAACCGATTTTGCCAGGAGAGATGAGATTGCAAGCATGTTTCAAGAGGCAGGTCTTATTAACAATGAATTAATACCTGTCTACCATAGTGATATTGGAGATTTAGATAAGAACAATATCAATCACTATCTCAGCAAGATTGGAATGGTCGTAGAGGAATCTTTAGAAAAAGAGGTATGGCATAATATGGGCATTTTACATATGGATGCAGAGACAGGAAAGGCATATCCTACAGTGGGGGGGCTGCTTCTGTTTAGCAATTATCCTCAGAATTATCTGCCCCATGCTGCAATAAGATTTGTTCTTTTCAAAGATGGAGATAAGACTACCCATAGGATCACAGGAAATTTGATTCATTTGCTGGAGGAATGCAATCAGCGGATTCGGAATTTCTTTTCAGGGCAGGATTACCCGACAGAGAGTGTTTATGAGTGTATTATAAATGCGGTAATACACCGGGATTATTTTGATATTACGAGGGATATCGTTGTGGCAGTCAGTGATTACAAAATTGAAATCAGCAATCCTGGCGCGTTGGCGAAGGGTAATACGATGGAATCTGTATTTAGGGATCATAACCACTCCGTAAGAAATAAGTGGCTGTATGAACGGCTGATGATATTGGATGATAATCATAGGATTTTACGAAAAGGAATGAATTTGAACAGAATCAATAAGTTGTTTGCAAAAACCGGTGGTGTGCGGATCATCAATCTGGAAAAAAGAAATCTATTTAAAGTCATATTACCTGGAATGAACCAAATTAAAAAAAAGGATAAGTAAATTATCCATTTTTATAATGTTTGCAGGAATTGCATTTTTCATAATCTTTTTCAGAGCAGGGATTCACATGAATGAGCACATCTTTTACATCAGGGATTTTTTCCAGTACAGAGTGTTTAGCCTGACCAGCTAAATGATGCCCTTGTTCCACGGTTATTAAGGGGTCAACACATATTTTCATATCTACTAAAATCTGAACCCCATATTTTCTGGCCTTTACATCATGTACCGAGCGAACACCCTCTACAGACATAGAAATCTGCCTAATCTCATCCATAACCTCTTTTGGAGGTGCAGTATCCATCAATTGATGGAGTGCTTCCAAGTAAATGGAAATAGCAGCTTTGATAATCATTGCCGAAACGACGATACCTGCTATTGGGTCTAATATAGGATAACCGTAAATTGCACCTGTTATGCCGATAAGGGCTGCAATTGAGGAAAAGGCATCGGTTCGATGATGCCAAGCGTCAGCAATCAAAGCCTGACTTTTTATTTTTTTGCCTATACCTACAGTATAACGATACATCCATTCCTTAAAGATAATCGAAATAAGTGCTGTCCATACAGCGATAGTATTTGGAGGTTCTAGAGCAGGGTCTTTTAAAGTATTGTATGCTGATAGGCCAATTCCCAGCGCAGTAACCACCAGCAGAATAGCAATAAGTTTTGAAACGATGGACTCCGCTTTGCCGTGACCATAGTGGTGTTCTTCATCAGGAGGGCGATGTGAGATCTTTAGGCCATGCAGGACAATGGTGGTTGCTAATATATCAGATCCAGAGTGAAAGGCATCGGCAACCATGGCGGTACTGCCTGCTATATAGCCTACCGTTGCTTTAAGGGCAGTCAATAGGACATTTCCAATAATATTCATCAAAGAGGTTCTTCTGCCGATCTGAAATCTTTGATTGTCATCCATATATACATTTCCTTCCTAATTTGTGAATCATTTTGAATATAGCTTTCTATTAAAATATTATACCCAGCAATGCTGATTTCATTAAGAATATTTTTTAGGATTATAAAAAATAAGTGAAGGAATTTAAGAAATTGAATCGAATTATGAAAATAAAGAAAATTACAATATCTCTAGGAGGAAAAGGTATGCAGGGCATATTTCATCTAAGAGATGTTATTGATGTGGAAATATTACAGGAGATACAGGACAAGTTTGCTGAAGCCACTGGCTTTGCAGCGGTAACAGTAGACTACCAAGGAAAGCCGGTTACGAACTATAGTAACTTTTCTAGATTCTGTAAACTAATTCGCTTGAATAATCGTTGTAGAGAAGTATGTGAACAATCTGATGCACACGGCGGTTTAGAAGCTGCAAGGACAGGTAAAACCTATATTTATCGATGCCATACAGGTTTAGTGGATTTTGCAGCGCCGATCATTGTACAAGGACAATTTCTAGGCTCTATTATGGCCGGACAAGTACTGGTAGAGGAAAGTAAATTGCTTACATTAGATAACATCGTTAAGAAAGTAGCAGGTTGGGATCAAAATCAGGAGATTTTAGATGCATATAATGAGATTGCTGTGATTCCCTTTGACAAAATTGTTGCAGCTGCAGAAATGATGTTTCTCGTTTCAAATTATATTGTAGAAAAGGGAATTATCAACATTGTTCAGCAAGAGCTGCACAACAAGAATATCAAGCTAATGGAAGAAATGAAGGCAAGAATAGAACTGGAAAAGGCATTGAAAGATTCAGAACTAAAGACCCTGCAGTCTCAGATCAACCCTCATTTTTTATTTAATGCACTAAACACCATAGGCAGATTGGCACTGATTGAAAAAGCAGATAGAACCCAGGAAACCGTTTTTTTATTGGCAGAGATGCTTCGTTATACACTGAAGAAGGTCAATCAAATAGTGACGTTAGAGGATGAAGTATTACATATTGAAAGATATTTAAAGATTCAAAGCATCCGTTTTGGAAGCAGGATTAAATTTCATATTCATATTCCCGATGAACTAAAGGATATAAAAATACCCTTTATGACCTTACAGCCCATCATCGAGAATGCAATTAATCATGGGTTAGAAACGAAGGAGTCTGGCGGAACAATAAAAGTAGAGGGACTATTTTCGGGCAAGGATGTGATCATCATTATTTGTGATGATGGTATAGGAATACCCCCCAGTAAACTTTCATTGATTTTGAAGGAAAACAATAAGAATATCTCGGGAAAGAGCACTACCGGGATTGGAATTAGTAATGTACATCAAAGATTAATTCATTATTACGGGCCTGAGTATGGAGTATATATAGAGAGCCAGCCCAGTGAAGGGACAAAGGTACAGCTAAGAATACCAAGGCAATGAATGAGGAGATTAATTTATGTGTACAAAGATACTTTTAGCAGATGATGAGTATTTAGAAAGAGAAGCCCTAAAAATTATCATTCATGAGGGAATGAAGGATGTCATCATTGCAGGAGAAGCATCTTCGGGTAGAGAAGTGATTGCTTTGCATGAAGAGCATAAGCCTCATATCATTCTTATGGATATTAAAATGCCTGGGATCGATGGGATAAGAGCAACAGAACTCATCAAAAGAGAAAACCCTTATATAGTGATTATTATTATAACTGCTTATGATGAATTTGCACTTGCTCAGAAAGCTATTAAAGCCGGTGCTGATGATTATATTCTAAAGCCGGCAAGGCCTGAAGAAATATTGGCTGCGGTTGATAAATATAGAAATAAATCAAAACAAGGGATATTCAGTAAAGGTGTTGAAGAAGAAACTGCCGCCTTTGAATTATTAAGAAGAGGCGACTATCATGGGTTTAAAAAGGCTTTGAATGAAATATTGGCCCATTCGGCAGGAGAAGTAGAAAGTATAGATGCACAGAGGACCAAAATTATCCAAATGGTTACGGAGGTTTTTAAAGTAGCCCATGAATTTTGCAATAAACCGGAAAAGTTAATTAACTTGCAGTTTCATTCTACGTACGAACTTGGACATCAGAAAAATATAGGTACTATGATTCAATGGTTCAATAATTTGCTAGAAAAGATATATGACACTGTCTTTAGAGAAAATGAAACGAACTTAAATAGAGAATTAGAAATTATACTGCATTATATTGAAAAAAACTTTCATAAGGGTATCACCCTGGAGGATGTTGCTAAGCATGTTGGATTGAGTCCCTTTTATTTGAGCAAATTATTCAAAAAGCAGGTTGGTATTAATTTCATCGAGTATGTCACCAAGAAGAAGATAGATAAAGCCAAGGACTTACTGGTCCAAACCAACCTGCCGGTCATTAATATAGCCCTGGAATTAGGGTTTCACGAGCCAAATTATTTCAGCAAGGTTTTTAAGAAGGTGGAGGGTATAACCCCTTCTCAATATCGGGATAGAATAAGTTGAACATAAAAACAACCAAGTCATCATTTAGACTTGGTTGTTTTTATGTTCAACTTATTCTACAGATGCCAAAAAAGTACAGGTGAGGAACAAAAAAATATCACTACGACAAAATAATACGATACGAAAAATATTTTACAAAATATTCTGAACAATATTTTATACTTATAGACCAATTTTATTTCAAGGTTTATAGATGTGGATTGAGAATTAGTTACACAAATACAAATCGAATATTTGGATGGAGATATAGAAGGGAGGCTGAAAAGTACACAGTAATCTATGGCTTGTGAAAACATTTTCACAAGCCGGTTTCAGCAGAAAATGAGGAAGCGGATAGGAATGATAGCTGAAAAGATTTTTGCAAGAAACAAAATATAAAACAAATTGAAGGAGGAATTCAGTATGACCAAAGAAGCATTAGGAATGGTTGAGACAAAAGGTTTGGTAGGCGCAATAGAAGCCGCTGATGCAATGGTAAAAGCTGCAAACGTATCGCTTGTGGGTTATGAAAAAATAGGATCAGGACTAGTAACAGTAATGGTAAGAGGGGATGTAGGGGCTGTGAAGGCTGCTACAGATGCTGGTGCAGCTGCTGCTGAAAAGGTTGGAGAAGTAGTATCTGTGCACGTCATCCCAAGACCCCACACTGATGTAGAAAAAATACTCCCAAGATAAGTAAAACATATATTTAGAGGAGGTGTAGGCTGATGAAAGAGCAATTAATCGAAAAAATCATGGAAGAAGTAATGAAAAAGGTAGATAGTGCTAAAGTAGAAGAGAAAAAAGAGGTGAAGTGTGAAATGAAAACTTGTTCATTAACTGAATTTGTAGGTACAGCTATTGGCGATACAATTGGATTGGTAATTGCAAACGTGGATAATCAAGTACATGAAGCCATGGGTTTAGATAAGAAATATCGTTCTATCGGAATTATTGGTGCCCGTACAGGAGCAGGTCCTCATATCATGGCTGCTGATGAGGCAGTAAAAGCTACAAACACAGAGATCATCAAAATTGAATTGGCAAGAGATACAAAGGGCGGCGCAGGCCATGGCTGCTTAATCCTATTTGGAGCAGAAGACGTATCCGATGCAAGAAGAGCAGTAGAAGTAGCATTAAAAGAATTAGACAGAACCTTCGGTGATGTATATGCCAACGATGCAGGTCACT
>NZ_FQZV01000093.1 GCF_900142145.1 Geosporobacter subterraneus DSM 17957
TAACCGATAACTGCTACGAAGTAGCATTCTCTCATTGTTCAGTTTTGAAGGTATATAGTTATGTTGTATGAGAAATGTTGAAGGTTGAAGGTTTTAAAGCCTAAGACCCAAAAGACAGACCTAAAAACATACAACATTCAACCTACAACCTTATAACTGTCGCGAAGCGACACACATCCAGTGACTATAGCGAAGGGGTCACACCTGTTCCCATCCCGAACACAGAAGTTAAGCCCTTCAGCGCTGATGGTACTCAGGCGGTAACGCCTCGGGAGAGTAGGTCGTTGCTGGTTTTCAAAAACCTCAGAAGAAAATCTTCTGAGGTTTTTATTTTTTTGATTTAGGGTGGTTTTGCCATTTTAGGAAAAATGAGATATAATGAAGAAAATTATGCACAAACAAAACAAGGGAATAATTGGATTGGGATAATGGGGTAAAGGTGGGGAGAAGTATTGGAACATAGAATGGATGTGATGATCCACAATTATAAGGGGATTCATGCCCGAATAGCGGCTATGATTGTCTTTCGGGCCAATCAGATTAATAATCAGTATGGTGTGTACATGTTTATCCAAAAGAAAAATGGGAAACAAAAAATTCCAATCACCAGCATGGTAGCCCTTGCATCCTTAGGAATCAAATCGGGAGACGAAGTGACGCTGCTTTGCCAGGGTGATAGAGGCGAAGAGGCCTTACGGCAAATGGCCCAATACCTTTCGGGACAAATAGAGATTAATAAAGCAAATATTGATGAAGTAGATACGATCATAGAGAACACCACCTTAACCAGTGAAAAAATTTTCGAGAGTTTATCCAATGGACTGGTTGTAGTAGATGAAAATAATAATATAACTACTTTTAATAGAGCGGCAGAGATCATTACGGGTTTAAAGCGTGAAAATGTAATTGGAAAGAAGGCTCAGGAGGTATTGGAAGATTCCAAGCTTCATGTGGTGCTGCATACGGGTCAGGAAGTTAAGGGTGCCCGACAAAAGATCGGGAAGACTACTATCATTACCAACAGGACTCCTGTGATTGTAGATGACAAAATTGTAGGAGCTGTAGCCATTTTTCAGGACATATCAGAAATCGACCGCTTGTCCAGTGAACTGGAATCTGTTAAAGAGCTAAAGGAACGGTTCCATAATATATTGGAGCATGCCCACGATGCCATATCAATGGTGGACGATCAAGGAATCATTACCTATGTAAATCCTGCCTTTGAGGAAATGTGGCAGATACAGCGTCAGGATATATTAGGAAAAAAAATATATGATGCTTTTCCTCAGGATGTAGCCATCGAGGTTTTAAGGAGCGGTCAAAAAAAGCTTGGAGCCAGAATCCAAAAAGAAGATGGTACGAAGATCATCTCAAATGCTTCTCCTATTTTTATCAATGGAATCATGAAGGGTGTTGTGGCCACTTCTAAGGAAGTAACAGAGTTACAGAAAATGATGGAAAAGCTGGAGGCTGCAGAGGCAAAGGTAAAATATTTTCAGGAGGAATTGTGCCGGAAGGATAAATTTGATGAGGCATTTCAGAATATTATCGGAAAAAGCGGGTCGCTTGGGGAGGCTTTAACTATTGCCCTAAAGGCGGCAAAAACATCATCTACTGTATTAATCCGGGGAGAAAGCGGTACGGGGAAAGAACTGCTGGCTAGGGCCATTCACCAAGCCAGTGAGAAAAAAAATAAACCCTTTATCCGCGTAAACTGTGCTGCTATACCGGAAAGCCTTTTAGAGTCAGAGCTTTTTGGCCATGAAAAGGGCGCTTTTACAGGAGCCATCCGCAGGAAGCTGGGTAAATTTGAACTGGCTAATCATGGAACCATATTTTTGGACGAAATTGGGGAAATCAGTCGGGATATGCAGGTAAAACTGCTGCGGGTACTGCAGGAACGGGAGTTTGAAAGAGTGGGAGGCTTAGAAACGATCAAGTGTAATGTTAGAGTAGTTGCAGCCACCAATAGAAACCTGGAACAGGCAATGCAGCAGGGAAGTTTTCGAGAAGATTTATATTATCGGCTAAATGTCATTCCTATTACCCTGCCGCCTTTACGGGACCGTAAAGGAGATATCCCTTTGCTGGCAGAACATTTTATCGAGAAAATCAGCAGGAAGGAAAATATGGCTGTCAAAGGAATTTCGAAAAATGTACTGAACCTATTGGAAGCCTACCACTGGCCGGGAAATATACGAGAGCTGGAGAATATTATTGAACGGGCACTGGCTTTAGGAGAAGGGGAGCTGCTGGATGAGGAGGCGCTGCCCGGCTACCTTAGGGCAGAGCATGTAACGAAAGCAGTAGAATTGGTTAATTTAGTCGATGGTGAGATTATGACCATGGAGGCATATGAAAAGCAAATCATTCAAAAGGCTCTGCAAAAATATAAGTCTTTTAACCGTGCGGGTAAGGCTTTAGGGCTAGCCCATCGGACCATCGCATTAAAGGCCCGTAAGTATAATTTAATGGAATAAGGGTTGATAAAATTTATCAACCCTTATTCTTTTTTTAATAAAAACTGTCAAGAACAAAAACGACAATATAGAATTTTCAAACGATTGCCATTGGCATCATTTTTGCTATATGAATATTTAATAATGTTGGTCATGCTAGGGCTTGTCTGCGCATAGAATAGTGTTGGGCAGGAACATGCTAACGTTGTCATAACAGGTTAAAATAATTAAGGAAAAGGGGGATTTTTTCATGAAAAAACTTATCAACAATCCTGAATTTGTAGTGGAGGAAATGTTAGAGGGCGTTGTGAAAGCACATCCAAAGTATGTAAGAAAGCTGGAAGGTTTTAATGTACTGGTAAGGACCAACTCACCGGTACAGGGCAAGGTTGCTTTGGTAAGCGGCGGTGGAAGCGGACATGAACCATCCCACGGTGGATTTGTCGGAAAAGGAATGTTGGATGGAGCCGTTGCAGGTGCAGTTTTTACCTCCCCTACACCGGATCAAGTTTTTGAAGCTGTAAAGGCAGTAAATGGCGGAGCAGGTGTTTTACTGGTAGTAAAGAACTATACCGGTGATATTATGAATTTCGAAATGGCTGCGGAAATGGCTGCAATGGAAGATATTCAAGTAGCCAGCGTCGTTGTAAATGATGACGTTGCAGTGGAAAACAGTACATGGACAACCGGTAGAAGAGGAATTGCCGGAACTGTATTTGTACATAAAATTGCCGGTGCTGCTGCAGAAGCAGGCAAGAGCCTAGAGGAAGTTAAGGCTGTAGCAGAGAAAGTCATTGCAAATGTACGGTCTATGGGTATGTCCCTTACTCCTTGTACTGTTCCTGCTGCTGGAAAGCCCAGCTTTGAACTTGCAGAAAATGAGATGGAAATGGGCCTTGGCATTCATGGTGAGCCGGGAACCTTCAGAGATGTTATTAAGCCTGCCGATGAGATCGTAGAGCACTTAGTAGACAAGATCCTTGCTGATATTGATTATAATGGAAGTGAAGTAGCTGTAATGATCAATGGATTGGGCGGAACCCCACTCATGGAACTTTATATCATGAATAGAAAAGTTAGCAGCATGCTGGAAGAGAAAGGAATCAAAGTCTATAAGACATTGGTTGGAAATTATATGACTTCTCTGGAAATGGCAGGGGGGTCCGTAAGTATCCTAAAACTGGATGATGAACTTAAAGAGCTGTTGGATGCTACTGCCGATACACCAGCCTTCGTACAGCTGTAATTAATTGGATTAGGAATAGAGTATTTCTCTATTCCTAATCTTTTCAATCGTTAGTCGATGGGAAATAGAAGGCAGTCTGTTGTGGGACTCAAGTCTTTTGACCCTTGGGCTAAGGGCTAAAATCTAAAAAATATTAGATTTATCATCTATAGAAAATTTAGAATAGGGGAAGGTGCAAAAGATGATTCATAGAGACCTATTACTGAAAATGATTGAAGAAATTACCATGGTAATTGGAGCCAATAAACAGTATTTAACCGATTTAGACCAAACTATCGGAGACGGAGATCATGGAATTAATATGGATCGGGGATTCCGTGCTATTAAGGATAAGGTTGAAGCTGTGAAAGATAAAGACTGCGGAACCATATTAAAAACCGTAGCGATGGGACTAATCTCTACTGTAGGAGGTGCTTCCGGCCCCCTTTATGGAACTGCTTTTATGAAGGCTGGGCAAGTTGTTGCCAATAAGATGGAAATCACTGCAGAGGATGCAGTAAAAATACTAGATGAAGCCATCCAGGGAATCATCGCCAGAGGAAAGGCGGCCCAAGGGGATAAAACCATGCTGGATGCGTTAATTCCAGCCTATGACGCATTAAAGGCAGCTGTAGAGGAAGGTGAACCCCTAACAAATGCCATGGGTAAAGCAGTGGAGGCAGCGGAAGGCGGTGTAGCCTATACAAAGACCATTGCAGCAAAAAAGGGAAGGGCAAACTATCTTGGGGATAGAAGCATTGGCCATCAGGATCCAGGGGCTACCTCCAGCTATTTAATGCTGAAAGCGATTTATGATGTGCTCACAAGGGAGGCATAGAAATGGTAGGATTAGTCATCGTCTCCCATAGCTATGAAATAGCAAAGGGAGTGAAGGAGTTAAGCATACAGATGGTTCAGAGTGATACTAAGATCATTGATGCCGGGGGCATGAAGGATGGAGGAATAGGGACAGATCCCAATAAAATTCGAGATGCAATTGTTGAAGCCGATTCAGGGGACGGCGTTGTAATTTTAGTAGATTTAGGCAGTGCGATTATGAGCTCGGAAATGGCAATAGAATTTTTGGATCCGGAACAACAGGGGAGAGTTGTGATTGCAGATGCTCCAGTAGTGGAGGGTGCTGTTGCAGCAGCAGTTCAGGCTTCCGTCGGAGGAACTTTAGAGCAAGTAAAGGCAACAGCAGAGGAATGTAGAAACACAAGCAAATTATAGAGAGGATGAAAAAATGCTGGAGCGATACCTACAAGTACAAAACAAAGAGGGGTTTCATGCAAGGCCGGCTACCATGCTGATTAAAGAGGCCAGCAAGTACAAGAGCAATATTGAGGTGGAATACAATGGGAGGTTAGTAAGCTGCAAAAGTATTATATCTTTGATGACCCTAAAGGCAAAGCAGGGTGATCATGTAAAGGTATATATCTATGGGGAAGATGAAGCTGCAGCTATGGACTCCGTAGTGGCTTTATTTGAGAATCGGTTTGGAGATCTGGAATAACATGGTTCATTTAAAACTATTCATGAATAAGAAGGGTACTTAATAAGTATATAATAAAAGAAATCATAGGCGTCAACTTAACCCATCATTTGTCATCCTGAGCGGAGTAAAAGGGAGTCGAAGGATCTTTAAGCTAGATGATATATTCTGATACTCAAAAGTAATCTTGCTTATGTTCTATAAGATTCTTCGCTAACGCTCAGAATGACATGCTTCTAAGGTTTATTTGGAAATAATTGGATTACGTTGACGCCTATGT
>NZ_FQZV01000053.1 GCF_900142145.1 Geosporobacter subterraneus DSM 17957
AAATGCAGATCGATACCATCCGCTTAAAGTTGATCAAGATTGCATCAAAGATAATCCGATCAGCAAGATATATTACATTCAAACTTTGTAGCAGCTGCCCATATAAAGAGGAATTCTACGAAACCTTTGAAAACATAAGGCGACTCCCAAAGTTTGAATAGCAAAAACAGTGAACCTTGGCAATTTCAAAACGGGAAAAATAACCCAAAAACAACTATTACGGGATAAGTCTACCCTTTTTTAGGAACTTTTTCCTTTATATAGATTTTTAAAACTGATAAAACTCAATTTTGAGGGTCTAAATTCATTTTTTAGATCTTCATGAATAATTCAGGTTAAATTTTTTATTAAAGGTTTTATTTAAGTAAATTTGGATATATATATAGTAGAAAGATATCAATTCTCCTCCAAGGAGGTTGATATAGATTGTTATAAGGATGGTATAAATTGCAAATACAGATTTGCAAAGCAGATTAGTTTGTCTAGGATTTAAAGAAAGATAAATATCACTGGAGCAATGAAGGAATGAGCTGCTAGAATGTGGAGGAATGACTTATTGAGAAAACCAGTCAAATAAAAACTGAATATGAAAATATGGAATACGGTCCTTATAACAAGTGACGGGGTTTTCAGAAAATTACTTTTCAGAAAACCCCGTCTATTTTTTTGAAAGAAGCTTTTGAACGATCAAGAGAGCAAAACTAGCGAATCTGCGTCTTGTATTTCCTAAAAAGTTATATCTGTAAAACCGGTTAAGCCATATACATCTGCCACAGCAGCAGCATACTGATAAAGCTGATGAAGAGGACATTGGTATTTTCAAAGGACAGGTGAAAATGACGGAGATGATTGAAGAAGGCCGCTTCCCGTTGAACAAAATAGCGGTTGGTCAGATAGCCTAAGAGCAGTACTGCAAAATAGAGTACCCATTTTTCCACTTGAAAGAGGGTAATGTAAGAGAGATCAATATTAAATAGAAACGAAAAAATATCTACATAGAAAACACCAAAGAAAATACACAAAAGGGCCAGCATGGACATGGCGAAAACATTGTGGAAGTCCCGGCCTTCGCTTCGTTTTTGTTTTCCAAAGAAGATCTGAGACAATTTAATAAAGGAGGTGGCCGTTCCAATATTTACAATATAAATTAAAGCGGAAAAAAAACCTTTATCCGTCAGTCCATAGGCAATGAGGGATTTGCCGATATAGCCGTTGAAAAAGGGAGCTCCTGTAATGGAGAGCATGGCAACAATCATCAAAGTGGCTACTGCAGGGCAATGGGCCAGCACGCCACGAATCTGGGTAACATTTCTCTCGTTGTATTTATTGATGATTACGCCGGCACCCAGAAAGAGAAGAGCCTTGAAAAACGCGTGATTAATCAAGTGGATCAGCCCGCCATAAAAATATTCATTGTCCAGATAACTCAAGCCCATGATGATGAGTCCCACCTGGGAGACTGAGTGAAAAGCTAGGATCTGCTTGATATCCTTTTGGCTGACAGCGAAAAGAACACCGCTTAGGGCTGTGATAAAACCGATTCCAAGAAAAAAAAGATAATAGTCCCTTAGCTGAAAAGCTTGGTTGATGCGAAAGAAAACATAGACACCGCTTTTAACCAAGAGCCCCGATAACAAGGCTGAAATGGAGGCCGGCGCAGCGCCGTGGGCCTTCGGCAGCCAGTTGTACACAGGAAAAAAGGCGGATTTTACACCGGCGGCAGTCACAATAAAGATGATAGAAAGATGAAAGGCAAAATGATCTCGAAGTACTGCCGTCTGTTCGGCAACCAGATCCATGTTCAGGGTCCCTGCCAGATGATACAGCATAAAGGCACCCAATAAAAAGAGAATCATGCTTACAGAATTAAACAGCAAATAGTAGAGAGCAGCCCGCAGAGAAAACCCATCTTTTTTATAGGCAACCAAGACCGTTGAAAGAATGGTGCTGATTTCGATAAATAAAAACAGGGTATAAAAATCTCTGGTTTGCATAATCCCAAAGAATATTCCCTCTAGCAGCAATAAGAAAAACAGAAAGGAAGCATCTGTTTTCCGATAGTTCCAGTCGTAGATGAGACAAATGGTCCACATGACAATGCCCAGGGCGATAAAAGCCAAAGAGATCTTGTCATTGGCCAGGGCGATGCCCACATGGGCAGGCCAGCCGCCCAGTACGATCTGGTGCACCTTAAGGGTGTCTACAAAGGGATAGTAAAAAAACAGCAAAAGAGCAAGTCCCCACTGAACCATTAAGGCCAGATAATTTACGGTTTTATCCTGAAACGCAAAAATGATAACTCCCGATAGAAAGGGAAGAAAAATAACGAGTATAGGAATTAAGTTCATACAAACCTTACCTTTCTAATATTTCGTTCCAATCTAAGGTTCCATAGTAATGAAACAGCTTAATGGCTAGCATTAGTGCCAGGGCGGTGATGGTCAAACCTACAACAATCGTTGTGATCATCAGGGCCTGAGGCAGCGGGTCTACCATATTGGCAGTATTGCCGGGCAAAATCGGAACCTCCCTGCCAGGGACGCTGGAAATGCTTAATATCAATAAGATGACGGACACTTCAGCAATATTCAGGAAAATAATCGATTTAATGATGTTTCTTTGTGTACATAGACCATAGAAGGAAATGAGCAGCAATATAAAGCAAAGAATTTGATCAATCATTTTTTCCCTCCTCGTAAAAGATTGAAAAGATTATGGCAAAGCCTAAGGCAACCTTCATACCGATCAATATATTCAGCAGAGCAAGAAAAATTCTTTTTATAAAGACAGATGCTTCTAAGGGAGCAAAGTTTGTAAAAGGAATTCCTCTTGTAAAAAGACTGATACAGGCCACCAGAACAAGAAGGATAAAAATAAGCTTTTCCAGCATAACAAAACGCTGGAGATCTCTGGGGTCTAAGTCAGTAATCAGGTATACTCCCAACAAAGCTGTGGCTAAAACGGCTCCTCCCTGGAAGCCGCCGCCGGGGGATAGGGCTCCGTGAATAATAATATAGAGTCCAAAGAGGATGATGAAAGGAAACAGCATGCGAAAAACCGCTTGTACAATCTTAGATTCTCTCATCTAAAGCTCCTTTCTGGCTAAAAACAGAATGCCTGCAGAAGTAGCCAATAGTAAAGCGGCTTCAAAGATGGAATCGTAAAGCCGATAATCCAGGTAGATCGCCGTAACCATGTTTGCGGCGCCTGTTTCTTGAAAGCCTCTGGAGAGATAATAGGCTTTGGCAGCTTCCTCCCCAGTGCAAGGAGGACAATCCTCCAGGGCAAGAATAAAGGAATACAGCAAGAATGCCAAAATCAACAGGATAACAATTTTTTTACTCATCGGTTTCACGATCCTCCAAAGCGATAATGCGAATGTGACTATATCCTCGGGTGATGCTCATCAGCTGCTGTGTAATCAGGCTGCTTTTTTTTGCTTTCAATAGATATTTTTTACTCTTAGGATCTCGGTCTATGATGAGATCCACATTTCGATCCCTAAGAATACCTTTAATATCTCCACCTTCTCTAAAATCTACCTTAAGCTTTAAGCCCAGGCTTGTGCAAAAGTCTCTGAGAATATAGTAGCCATCTCCTGCAGCAGTGCCATCCTCGGCTATATGTAGAAAATCAGTGCGGATATGAGAGATCACTAAAAACTCCTTTTGCTTTTCTATCGCAATAATAAATATAAAGGTGGATACTGCGCTGCCGATGGCAGCTTCAGCCAAAGCTACATCCGGTGCATGAAAGATGAAATATAGTAAGGAGATAATTAAAGAGAAAGCACTTAATAGGATAATAGACTTTAATAAATTTTTTGTTTTGAGGATAATCAATGCCAGCAGAATTAAGAGAAGCTCTAAAAATATACTAACCGTCATCGCGATCCTCCTTAAAGGGCACTTTTCCCAAGTAAGCAGAGCGTACAATTAAATGGGTACTAATGGGATTGGTAATCATTAGAAAGGCTAAAACCAGAAATAGCCTAAAAGTAAAGTCTGATAAACCGCTATATAAGATAAGTGCCAGGATGAGGGTGATAAAGGCCATGGTATCGATAAAGCCCGCAGCAAAAAAACGAGAATAGATTGAGGGGAAACGATATAATCCATAGATGCCTATGCCGATATAGAGCCAGCAAAGAATTAAAAGAAGGTTAACTGTCATTTTTCCCGTCCTCCCCTTAAAATAAACTTAGTGATCAACAAAATGCCTATAAAGCCCATAATGCTGTAAGACAATGCCAAATCGATAAAATGGCTGTTTTTTTCCAGGACAGCATAAACCAAAATAAACATAAGTATTTTTGAAAAAATAACATTCAGAGCCAACAGCTTCTCCCAAACGGTATTGTTGACAATAAATTTGATACAGGCAAAGGCAATGGCAGCCAATAGTATCAGTTGGGTAACCTTTAATAGATTCATATCCTGACTCCTATTCACACATTGGTTTATTTCTTGTTTCTTTCATCGTTCCTACTTCCATATGATATAAAAGCTCTTCGTAGTTTCCCAGTACTTCCCGCTTAAGAACTTCGTGAGGGAGATTAGAATACATGCATAATACATACAAGGCACCTTCGTGATAATCCACAGTAATGGTTCCCGGTGTCAGGGTAATAGACATGGACAATATAGCAATAGATAACTCTCCCCTCAATTTTGTAGGAAGGATAAGGGTAGCGGGACAGGGAGGGGTTCGAATGATACGACATAGGAGCACAAAAGAGGCCTTAAACATGGAAAAGAGAAGATAGAAAAAATAATAAATCACCCCCAGGGGATTCAAAAAATAGATGTGGTCTATCCCACTCTGATGGCAAAAGACACTATAATAATAAACAGAAAGCAGGACTACCAGGATGCCCGCTGCCAGATTAATAGGTGTAAAGCTTTGGGTAAGGCTTAACCAAAAAATACTCAGTAGAATGGTCAAGCGAATCAAATATCTCCTTTTGTTCATATTTCACCTCCAATATCCTTGATATCACTAAAAAGACGGATTAAGGTCAAGGATCACTAGATATAAGCATATACAAAGGATCAGGGGTTTATGCATGTGCCCCTCGTGACGCATCAAAGGATATAGATTATTAATACTCAGATTTTAGAAAGCCAGCAGATGCAAATAATGCATAAGAAAGACAGCTTCTGTCTTAGAGAACCATGATATGGTGAGATAGGCATATGATATAAATTTTACATAAATAGAAAAAATCCTTTAAATTTAGCTCATTTATCTAAAAAAACAAATTTTTAAGGGAAAAACGTTAAAAGGTCTTTGAAATTAAAAAAATGAGATTTCTCTCATTTTAATGTATTCTATGATCTATACAATTATAACAGCTTAGAGATTATGTCTTATCCATTCAAGAAATAATATGACAAAGAAGAATTTTGGAAGGACTGCGGAGCGGAAAATATTTTTTAGCATCCCATGCAGCCGGCTTCTGCCCGAAGTTTTTTCTGATTTATAAAATAAAAAATCCAGTTCATCCTTTGTTAGTTCATTCATTCTATAGCCTCCCGATAATCATCTCTATCTAATATTGTATAAAAATTCATAGGATTTGCAATAGGAAACCAATGGGAATGAAGAAAATAGGTCTATATCCCTACGGGGCAGGGGTGAAGGGCGGTAGATTTAGCCTAAGGCTACATACTTCCATTTACCCTTTTGGAATCGTACATATACAAGAGCCCAACGAACCAATTGGTCCATGAATACAGCCATCCATGCACCCACCAGGCCTAGGCACAAAAGTACTACGAATATATAGGACAATAAAATACGAACACCCATAATCCCGACGAAAGTAGAGAGTAGAGGCCAAAGGGTATCGCCAGCCCCCCGGAGCCCTCCGGCCAGAATCAACTGAGAGGATTGAAAGGGCTGAACCAAGGCAATCACCTTTAGTGCCAGTGCTGCGTTGGTAATGATTTCAGGATCATGGGTATAGAGACGAACAATTTGAGGGCCAAATAGGAAAAAAATCATGGCAATAAAGGAGGATACTACAGAACCGATTTTTCTGGTTTCGGAAGCGTACTGCTGTGCTTTCCCGGGCTTTCCGGCTCCAAGACTTTGGCCTACCAAGGCAGAGGCAGCGATGCCGAAGGCCTGCCCTGGATTAAAGGAAAGGCCGAGGATGCTTAAACAGATCTGGTGGGCAGCAAAGGTAACGGTACCGAGAGAAGCTACGATTCTGGCAAATAAAACAATACCCAGTCGTAGAGAAATCTGTTCTAAGGAAGCAGGAACCCCAATCCGCCCAAGATTGTATATCGTATCTTTATGAAATTGAAAAGGGGATAGAGAAAGGGAAACGATACTTTTTCCCTTAAAAATATAGCTGAACAATATCAAGCAAGCCAATAGGTGAGATAGTGAGGTAGAAATCCCGGCACCGATGATTCCTAATTTAGGAAAACCAAAGAGACCATAAATCAGTACTGCATTACCGATGACATTGAGAAAATTAACAGCTAAATTTATCTTCATGGGAAGCCGTGTATCCCCTGCCCCTCTGAGGCAGGCAGCTAAAGAAAAATTGAGGGCTTGGAAGATAAAGCCCAGCATAATAATTTTAAAATATAGACGGCCCATATCTATGGTATCCTTATAGGCGCCCATAACAGTCATGATTTGATCGGTAAATAAAATACCCAGTAGCGAAAGGGGAATGGCAAATAAAAAAAGATTTAATAAAATAACATGCTTTACTGTATTTTCTACCTTATGGGGCTGATTTGCACCAATAAACCTGGATACCAGTGCGGTACCACCCACATTGAGGGACTGAACGAGGGCTAAACCAATGAAGAGAGGCTGATTGGTGATGCCTACGGCGGCCACAGAGGCTGCTGCTGCAGCCGTATCGGCCATTCTACCCAGCATCATCATATCAATCATACTAAACAGAGATCCCAGCAGCATTTCTGCAAGGACCGGCCATGCTATCCGCGTAACATCCTTTCGAATAGGATGTGCAAACAATACATTATTCAGCTTTTCTTTCCAAGCAATAAATGGTTTCATAAAGAAAACGTCCTTTAATATATGATGAAAATCATTTAGCTTCTCTAAATATCATATCATACCTGCATACTTTTTCGCCACTGCTTCGTATATATAGTATAATAAAAATAAAAGAAGATTGAGGAGAGATTCTGTATGTTATCCACAGAGCAAAAACTATTATGCGGGGTAGCCCATCTTGGCTGGGTTGTTGGCGCCCCGATTCTAGCCCCTTTGATTATTATGCTGCTGGCGGGGGATTCCTTTGTAAGGACTCAGGCAAAGGAGGCTTTAGCTTTTCAGATAGGCGTGATCATTTTAGGTGCCATATTTGGTATTTTAAGTATTCTATTGATTGGAATTCCATTGTTGATTGCACTGGCCCTGGGAACATTGATTTTGCCGATTATTGCCATTGTAAGGGTTTGTGATGGCGTTGACTATTCTTATCCGGTTACAGGGAAATTTATTCGGGAAAACTTCTAATAACAATACCCCTTTGGATGTCAAAGGGGTAATATTTTTATTGTTCTAAATTCTTTATCTTATGCGTAATGATTTCAAGAACTGCATCCTGCTGCAGAAGGATATCCTGCTGATCCACATCGATTTCCAGAAGAGGAGAAACCTGATAATCCCGATGCCACTGGGTATATTTTTCGTTTAATCGTTTCCAGTAAACCTGAGGTACAATCAGTTCGTAGGCTCTGCCTCTTTTTTGTATGTTTTCCACTGCCTTTTCTACGGAGCATTTTAAGTAGATCATCAGCATGGGAGGCTTTGTATGCTCCAGCATATTGTCCAGCAGTGTAGAGTAGGTTAAGAATTCTTCACGGCTCATATAGCCGTCTTCATGAAGCATACTGGCAAAAATTTTGTCTCCGAATATGGAGCGGTCCAGCAGTCCGCCTCCATTTTTGTGGACTTCCTTAATCATACGGAAGCGTTCGTTTAGAAAATGGATCTGCATGGTGAAGGCCCAGCGGTGGCGGTCACGATAAAACTTGTCCAACAAAACCTCCGTATCCCGATTTGCCAATTCATTATATAGCTTCAGATTCAATTTTTTTTCCAATAATTCTGCTAAGGTAGTTTTGCCGCTTCCCACAACGCCATCAATACAAATCACTTTGCTCATCCCCGCTCTCCTCTTTGTTCATGTTATAAGAATACAATTCTTTAAATATACATTCGTAAAAAACATAAGTGTAGGGGACGGAGACTTTGGGAGTCACTGAAAAAGTCAGGAATATGACAAATAGACAGGATTGTCATCCTGAGCACAGCGAAGGATCTGCGTAGGTAAAGGTCTTTAAGATTCTTCGTTTCACTAAGAATGACAACCTTTGATTTTTCAGTGGTTTCCGACTCTGTCGTCCCGAGAATTTCAATGCCCTAAATCATATATTTTCTACTGATTCAAGAATACGTACCATTCAATAGACTGATTCAGCTTCTATTTATAGTATACGATAAGTATTCCTATGGGTAAATAGGCAGTAGCATTAGGCCATAGATGATTTAGCCTATGAAAGAAATTATGCTAAGATAGATAGAATGTTTGAAACAAATTCATAGGAGGAATCCCAACTGTATGATACAATAAAATAAATTGTATAGAAGCTGTGATGAAAGGAATTGCTTCAGGAGAAGATAAAGATATCAAAAACTTGCAGAGGTGAAGAAAAAGGATGATTGAAGTAGGAAGATATAACACATTAAAGGTGGCTAATATCACAGGGATAGGAGCCTATCTTGATGCAGAAACAGGAAACCCAAAGGACAATATTTTACTGCCGAACAACCAATTGACAGAGGGTATTCAAGAGGGGCATAGGCTGGAGGTTTTTATTTATAGGGATTCAAAGGACAGATTGATTGCTACAAGAAAGCGCCCCCTGGCCCAGGTAGGAGAACTGGCTGTGCTTAAAGTAGTACAGACAACCCAGATCGGTGCATTTATGGACTGGGGGCTGGAGAAGGATGTATTTCTACCCTTCCAAGAGCAAAAATATAAGGTGCAGACAGGCAGAAGCTACCTTGTAAAACTGTATATCGATAAAAGCGGAAGAATTTGTGCCACTACCGATATTGACAAGGATCTGTCTGCCAACAGCCCTTATAAAAAGGGAGACTGGGTCACGGGAACGGTGTACAGCATCCAGCGGGATATTGGTGTTTTTGTGGCCTTGGAAAACAAGTACAGGGGAATGATTGCCCAAAAGGAATGCTTTGAGGATTTGCGCAACGGAGATCAGATAAATGTCAGAATCAAAGAAATACGGGATGACGGTAAGATCGACTTGTCCTTGCGAAAGGCTGCCTATAAGCAGATGGAGGGAGACAGCGAGAAAGTTTATGAGGCACTGGTGAAAAAGGATGGGTTCTTGCCTCTTCATGATAAAAGTGATCCGGGACAGATTAAGTATCACTTAAACATGAGCAAAGCGGCTTTCAAAAGAGCTGTAGGACGACTGCTAAAAGAAAATAAGATTGTGATTACCGAGAAGGGTATCCAGCTAAAAGAGGAATAGGCTAATCCAATTGCCTATTCCTCTTTAATATAATTATCTCGTCAAGATACTGCTATATATGGTAGAATTTATTTATATTTTTAATGCGATACTTCGCTAAAATGGAGGTGGGAGAATGCAAAAGATAAGAATACTTCACTGTGGAGATTTTCATTTTGATACTCCTTTTTATGGATTGACCACAGGGGAGGCGGAAAAGCGAAAAGAGGACTTGCGGGAAACCTTCGGACGCATTGTATCCATTGCAAAGGAAGAAAAAATGGATATACTCCTGATTAGTGGAGATTTTTTTGATAGTGAAAAGGTAACAAAAACCACCCTGGAATATATCATAAAAAAATTTGGAGAGATACCTCAAATTAGAGTTTTCATCAGCCCAGGCAATCATGATCCCTATACATATAAATCCTATTACCGGTTAATCCAGTGGCCCGTCAATGTCCATATCTTTTCACCAAAGCTGGAAGGCATCTGGATTCCCGAACTGGATACCTGTGTGTATGGCCTTGGGTTTTCTAAAAACCATGAGAAGAAACCTTTGATTGAAGGATTTCAGCCGGAAAACCCCTATTGTATCAATATTATGGTTGCCCATGGAGAAGTGGTTTCAAGAGAGCAGAGTAGTGACTACAATCCGATTTCTATAGAGAATATTGAACAGAGCCAGCTGGATTATTTGGCATTGGGACATAAACACTCCTTCTCAGGCATAAACAAATCCGGAAGCACATACTGGAGCTATAGTGGAAATCCCGAGGGAAGGGGCTTTGACGAACTGGGCTCTAAGGGAATTGTATTAGGTGAAATTGGCAAGGGCTATTGCAACCTTAGCTTTCGTGAAGTCTGTAAACGAAGGTTTTATGAACAGTACATTGATGTCCAGGGTGCTGCAACCTATGAAGAAATCGTGGAACGAATACAGACCCAGGTTGTGGACCCGGACCGTGGGCGAAATCTTTATAAGCTGATCTTGCAGGGGGCCCTATCGGAGGGATTTGTGCTTCATCCGGCTGTTATAGCAGAAAAACTAGAAGATGTATTTTATTTCCTTAAAATCGTGGATGACACGGAAGAATATGTGGATTATGATCAGTTGTCCGATAGTTTTTCCCTTAAGGGTGTCTTTGTACGCACGATGAGGGAAAGACTAAGCAAAGCCGTTGGCCCAGAAGAAAAGAAAAGATTGGAATTAGCTCTGAAGGCAGGGCTGAGAGCCCTAAGAGATGGAGAGGTGACCCTGGAATGATCATCAAAAAAGTAAAAATAGGACGGTTCGGAAAGTTAAAGGATAAAGAAATTGATTTTCAAAGGGGTCTTAATCTTATCTATGGTGAAAACGAAGCAGGGAAGAGTACCCTGCAGGCTTTCATTAAAGCCATGCTCTATGGCATGGGTTCAGGAAAGAAAGATATACGGGAAAACGACAGAAAGCGTTACTTACCTTGGAGCGGGGAAGATGCTGCAGGGGAGCTGTACTTTGAAGATGCTGCTGAACAGGAATACCTTATAAAGCGGCGCTTCGGAGAAAAAAAGAAAAAGGATGACCGGCTTGTGATCGACTGCATTTCTGGTGAAGAGGCAGTCCATATAGATGCTGAAAGGCCCGGACTAACCCTATTGGGGATTGGCGAAGAGGCTTTTGAAAAGACCATTTTTATTCGACAGCTGGGAAGCGAGGTGGCCCGGGATAAAGAAGATGAAATCATGAAAAGGATCAGCAATCTTCAGCAGACTGGGGACGAAAGCTTGTCCTATCACAAAGCGGTAGATGCACTGCAACGAGCGGGAAAGGCATTGCAAAGTCCCAGAAAAACAGGAAGACTGGATAAATTAAAGGCTGAACAGGATCGTCTAAGACAAGAATTGGTTTATACCAAAAGCCTTCATACAGAATGTATCGAAGAACAGCTTCAATTGAACCGGCTGCAGGAAGAAAGAGAAATTTTAATAAAGCAAATTGCCCGGCTGGAAGATAAAAAGAAGGCCGCTAAGCTAGCGCTCTTAAAGGAAGAGTATGAGCAGCTTTGCGATTACGAAAGACAAATTCAAGAGAAGCTACAAACCATAGCCCGATTAGAGCAATCTTTAAACCATAAGGGATACCAGATTGACGGAAGCTGGATTGCAGGGACAAGAGAAAAGCTTCATCGTCAGAAAGAACTTCAAAAAAACTATTTAAACATTGAAGAACAGCAGAAAAGCCTTCAAAGCCGCCTTAAGGAGCAAAAGGCCTTATTGGAAGAGCTTGGAGGCTATAAAGATTTGGACGAGGACATCGAACTAAAGCTTTTCGAGATTCTTCAGGAAAAGCAGAATCTGGAACAAAAAAGAGCAGAGATAGAAGCTTTGACAGAAGAAAAAAAATTTCTGGAAAGGCAGCTGCAAAATGAAAAGGAAAGTCTGGGTCGGGCCCTTCGCTTTGAAGAGGTGCCTTCTAATCTGGAAATTGAAATATATGACAGAGAGGATCGGGTCAAGGAGTTAAAGAATAAGATTGCTGGGGATACCCGAAGAGATCACCTGCTGTTAAAGCAGGATATGATAAAGGATAAACAGAAAACCACCATGCTGCTGCTTCTGGCCGGAGTAGCAGCAATGGCAGGCGGAGCTGCAGCCGGTTGGTTTATCAACACTTTGCTGTACGGGCTGGGTGCATTAGGCTTGCTGCTGTGCATACTGGGATTCGTTCGAAAAGGGAAGCTGGCCGGTGAAGTAAAAAAGCTGGAAATGGAGATATCTGTTTTCGGAGATACCAAGGAACTGCATAAGGAGTTGGAAGACAATTTAAGAGAACTTCAGCAAATATATATACGTTTCGGGGTAATGAACCTTCAAGAGTTCCGGAGCGGCATGCTCCGATATACGGAGAAAAGAGAGAATATAGAGATTCTCAATGTGAAAATCGGGGAAAAGAAAAAACAGCTGGAAGGGTTTTTAGCCGATGAGATTCAGGAAAAGCTGTCAAGATGTGAGCATTTTATTGGAGAGATTTATGACCGGTGCGGCTGTCAAGATTACGAAGCTTTCAAGCAGGGGCTAAAGCAGTATAGAAAGCTATTATCTGATCAAGAGAACATAGAAAACAAATTAGGGGAAGTTTCAGATCAGCTTCACAGATTGCAGGAAGAACTAGATCAGATGGCGATAAACATAGGAGAAGCTTTCGCCTTAATAGGAAAAACATTCGATGAATTTGAAAAGGATGAACAGCTCATTGAAGAAATATCAACACAGCTGCAGCAGCAGAAGGAAGAAAAAGTTGCCCTGGAAGCCCTGGAAAATACCTATGAAGCCCTATTAAAGGGACGAAGCCTTTCGCAAATGGGGGAAGAGATGGCTGCAGCGGAAGCAATGTCAGAGATACAGGCGGGAGAAACGGAAGAGCTTTTGGAAAATGCCCTAAGAGAAAGCACACAGCAGCTGATCATCATGGAAAGACGAATCAGAGATCTGGAGTATGGCATTCAGAGCCGGCTCCAGGGAGTACGAACCATCACCGGTATTGAGGAAGAACTGGAAGGAGTTCGCCAGCAGATCAGTTATTATGAGGAAGTGGCTATTTCCCTCGATATAGGCAAAGAGGTTTTAGAGCAGGCTTTCAAGGAAATACAAAGAAGCTTTGGACCCCGGTTTAATAAAACAGTAGGAGAAATCCTTGGAAAGATCACTGTCGGCAAGTATAGTGAAGTCAAAATATCTGAGGATTATCAAGTAAAGGTTTCCGACTCTATGGAAGATAAGATTAAGGATATCGATTATTTTAGCAATGGAACCTGGGATCAGATCTATTTTGCCCTGCGGCTGGGGATCACGGAGATGATCTTTGGAAAAGAGGCCACAGTGCCGATTTTTCTCGATGATGCCTTTGTACAGTATGATGAGGAACGACTAAAGGCAGTGTTGGAATATCTCTATGACTATGGGAAGCAGCATCAGGTGATTTTATTTACCTGTCAAAGGAGAGAGGTCGAGGTGCTGCAGCAGTATTCAGATGTGAATTTTATATATCTGTAATCTTGATAAATAAATGTTTTTAAGAGGGTTTTAAATGTAGGGAACGACCCATAGGCGTCAACTTAACCCATAATTTGTCATCCTGAGCGGAGTAAAACGGAGTCGAAGGATCTTTAAGCTAGATGACATATTCTGATAATCAAAAGTAATCTTGCTTATGTTCTATAAGATTCTTCGCTAACGCTCAGAATGACATGCTTCTAAGGTTTATTTGGAAATAATTGGATTACGTTGACGCCTACGGGGAACGACCCTTGTGTCGTTCCGAAAGCAGGCAGATGTTGTACCTGCTGTATTCTTTACGAATGGTGCATATACGTGCATAATCACACATCTGTAGGAGGAACAATGTTTGAGGAAAAAAAAACTGTCAGAATTATGCTGGACCTGGACGGCGTGCTAGCCAACTTTACAAAAATTTTTTTAGAGACTGCTCATGATATGTTTCAGACACCCCTGGTGCCTAGTGTTAACCACTGGAATTATTCTGAGGCAGGTATTGGACTGACGAAGGAAATGACCCGGCAGGTATGGGAGTGTGTATTGCAAAGGGAGAATCTATGGGAAAAGCTTGAACCTATTGCAGAAGAGGAAGACCTAGCCCTTCTTCGGGAGATGGTCGGGGATCCAAACTATGAATTTTATGCCATTACTGCCCGTCCCCAAACCCCCGGCAGGCCGGTTATTCTCCAATGCTGCAACTGGTTGGAAAAGCATGTCTGCAGGGGAATCAGCGTGATTCCCCGGAGGGATAAGGTCAAGATATGCAAGGGCTTAGACATTGATTACGCTATTGACGATTCCCCAGTTTTTGTCCAGGAACTGCTGGAAGGGGGCATTAACATTTATTTGCAGGATCAGCCCTATAATCAAGAATTGACGGGGGTTACCAGAATTTATCGATTAAAGGAATTCCTTGAGATCATTCAAGAAGAGCAGCAGATCATAGCTGCTGAGGTTGGTTAGAAATAGAAAAGAAATGCTTGGAAAGCCGGTGAAAAAATGAAAAAAGAAGAGCTCTATAGAAGATTGGAAAAGGAAATACTGATTTTTGACGGTGCCATGGGAACCATGCTGCAGCAAAGTGGTTTAAAGGCGGGAGAATGTCCCGAAGCAATGAATCTTCATCATGAAGAAAGCATTTTTCAGATTCACAGGAAGTATGTGGAGGCAGGCTGCCGTATTATTCAAACCAATACCTTTGGTGCCAATCGAATCAAGCTGGACCTATATGGTCTGGCAGACCAGGTGGAGGCCATTAATGCAAAGGGGGCCGCGATTGCCAGAAAAGCAGCGGGTGAGGGCTGTTTGGTGGCAGGAGATATGGGACCTATCGGAAAGCTGCTTTCGCCCTTAGGACCCTTATCCTACGAGGAGGCTTATCATACTTTTTATGAGCAAGCCAAGGCGCTCATTGAGGGCGGTGTAGACCTCATCAATATTGAGACCATGTCAGATATACAGGAAGCCAAGATTGCAGTCATTGCTGCGAAAGATGCAGGAGATGTGCCGGTAATCTGTACCATGACCTTTCAAAAAGATCTTCGAACCTTAACGGGAACAGATCCGGAAACAGCGGCTGCTATCTTAGAAGCCTTGGATGTGGCTGTACTGGGAGCAAACTGCAGCTTTGGACCGGATATGATGATCAATGTCCTAGAAAGAATGTATAAAATAACAAAAAAGCCTTTGATCGTCCAACCCAATGCGGGACTGCCCAAATTGGTGAATGGAGAAACCTGCTTTGACTTATCGCCTGAAGAGATGGCTGGCTATGCTAAAACACTGGTAGCTGCGGGGGCCAACATTATCGGGGGATGCTGCGGAACCACGCCCGGGCATATGGAAGCCATGGCAAAAACCCTTTCAGGAGAAAAACCTATACAGAGGCAGACCATAACCTGCTCAAAATTATCCAGCGGCTCAAAAACTGTATTCATAGATGAAGCACTACCCTATAACATCATAGGCGAATGCATCAACCTTACAGGGAGAAAGCATTTGATGGAGTCCGTTAGAGAAAATAATTTTCATGTCATTGCTAAGGAAGCCCAGAGCCAAGTAACTGCCGGAGCACAAATCATTGATGTAAACATGGGAATCCGAGATGGTATGGTTCGCGAGGAAACTGCGATGGTCAATGGGATTATGGCAGTACAACGGGCTGTGGATGCACCATTATCCATTGATACAGTGAATGTTGAGGTGATGGAAGCTGCTTTAAAAGTTTACAGAGGAAAGCCCTTATTAAATTCCACCAATGGAGAAGATGCTTCTCTTGATCGTGTTATTCATTTAGCAAAACGATATGGGGCTGCGATTCTGGGGCTAACCTTAGACCAGCAGGGCATTCCTGAGACCGTAGAGAAAAGATTTCATCTGGCGAAAAAGATCGTAAACAGGGCTGTGAAAGCGGGTATTCCCAAGGAAGATATCTTCATTGACACCTTGACCCTTACCGCCGGAGCTCAGCAGAAATGGGTTCCCGATACGCTAAAAACACTCCGTAGGGTAAAGGAAGAACTAGGGGTAAGAACCATATTAGGCGTCAGCAACATTTCCCATGGTCTGCCCAATCGCAGGGATTTAACAGCTGCTTATTTGGCCATGGCCCTAGAAGCAGGCCTGGATGTACCCATCATTAATCCCTACGAGGAAAAAATCTGGGCTGTTCTCCGCAGTGCCAATGTGTTGACAGGAAGGGATGAAAAGGCACAGGAATATATCCGCTGGGCTAGCGAAAAAGTAGAAGCAGAAAGATCGAAGGAGCAAAAGGTAAAAAAAGAAAGTCTATTCGAAGCAGTCATAGAGGGAGAGCGGGAAAGAGTGCCAAACCTGATTAAAGGTTTGCAGCAGCAGGGATTTTCTGCTATGGAGATCATTCAAGAGCAGGTAGTAAAGGCACTGGAAGCGGTAGGAGAGGGCTATGAAAAACAAACCTATTTTCTACCGCAGCTGCTGATGGCTGCAGAGGCAGCTCAGAGTGCATTTGTCTGTCTGAAGGAGGATCTTGAGCAGGAGAGCTATGAGAAGATCGGCACCTATCTAATCGCTACTGTAAAAGGAGATATTCATGATATCGGAAAAAATATCGTATCGATCATGCTTCAGAATCACGGTTTTAAGGTAGTAGATTTGGGCAAAGATGTGCCAACGGAAACCATTATTCAAAAAGCCATAGAAGAAAAGCCGGATATCATAGGCTTAAGCGCACTGATGACAACTACTATGCAGGAGATGCAGGAGGTTGTAGAAGGGTTAAAAAATAAAGACCTCAATATACCGGTGATGGTAGGGGGGGCCGTGGTGACAGAAGTCTTTGCAGCATCTATAGGAGCGGAATATGCTGCCGATGCGGTAGAAGCGGTGAAGGCAGCCAAGAGAATCATCGAAAAGAAAAAAGCACTGGAATAAATCCAGTGCTTTTCGTATATATGGCTTTATCATTCGTCTGGCCCATACATTGTGCCTTTTTTATACCATTCGGATGCAAAACTGTGGACAGGCGGACATACAGTAACCGCATTGCATGCATTTGTCTAGTACAATGAATGCTTTTCCAGCCTCATCAAAATCAATGGCATCGTTATGACAGACATCCTTGCAGCGGCCGCAGGAAATACACATAAACTGCATTACCTGAGGGTTTTTGATATTGCGTATCGTAAGGATGCCGTCTAAATCTTTCTCATTGTTAAAATAACGGGTGTTATATTCTACTTCTTCATGGCTTACCATACCTAAAGCAATGGCTGCGGAGCCCTGCACTTCTCTGGCAAATGTCATAGACTCATGGAAATCATTGATCAAGGTGCCGCCCCCCAGTACTTTCATCAGGTAAATCCCTTTGCCTTTTTCAGCATTCAGTGCTATGGCCTGAAGCATGTCCTGCACAGTCCCCTCCAAAATACCTCTGGCATCCTTATTAATGAGGGGAAATAAAATATCTATGTCATTATTTTCAGCAACGAGCTTTGCAACCTTTGCATTGTGAGTTGCGATTCCTACAGCCTTGATAAGGCCTTTCTTTTTATAATCCAGCAGACACTGGAAAGCGCCTTTGCGGACCTCAAAGACATCGGTATTGGCACGGGCTGCATGGAGATGAAAAATATCAATATAAGGCACATCTAATTCCCTCAGGGCCTCATGGATGGCTGTTTCCATGTCTTCATAGGTGGTGGCGGTGGACTTGGAGGCAATAACCGGGCGAATCCCTGTTTTTTCTATAGCCAGACGAATATGGGGATAGGTTTTATACATCTGTGCGGTATCGAAAAAGTTAATGCCCTTTTTTAAAGCATCGGCTAAAATCTCGGAGGCTTCCTCTACTGGAACGTTTTTCTGCAGGGGACCTATGGGAAGAACGCCAAAACAAAGTTCAGTTACTTCAATATTGGTTTTTCCTAAAATGTTTTTTTTCATTTGATTACCCTCCCGATGAGCATTCATTCTATTTAGATATTCGAAATAAATTAAAATAATCCTGCTGCTTTATGATTTTTTGCCTGTTAGAATTTCTACAAGATTTTTTACAATACGGGCGGTCATTCCCCAAATGATGTACGGGCCATATTCATAAAAGAGCACAGGGTAGCTGCCGATCTTCCAGTTATAATTCCGGCCATTTTGAATTTTATCAAAGGGGAAATCATCATCCACCTCGGTTTTTATATGAATGGGGTGATCTAAAGGCGGATTTTCTATAAAGAAGCTTAAAGGAACCGTAAATAAAGATGAAACCTCATCAGGATTAAAGGAAAAGTCTTTTAATGGGATTTTCGGCAAGGCACCTAAAAAGGGATAAAGAATTAAGTTATAGGGAGTAACAATATAATCTAAGGGACCGAATAACTCAATCCTCTCTTCATCAAGTCCTAATTCCTCCGCAGTTTCCCGTAAGGCACACTGCTCTGGGGATTCATCCTTTTCTATTCTGCCGCCGGGGAAACATACCTCACCAGGCTGGGTCTTGAGATTTTCAGAACGTATTTCAAATAAGAGATGAAGTTCATCCTGAACTTGAAGAAGGGGTACCAAAATAGAAAAGCCTTTATAATCCCCTTCCGGCTTTGCCTGGCGATTTTGGGTTATTTCTTTTAAACTGGATATCTTCATGAAATCACCTCATTTGATCTATGGAATGATTTAAATACAAATCCATAAGTTCATGTTGTACCGCAATATGAACTTTAACTTGAATATCATAGGCGTCAACTTAATCTAAATATTTCCAAATAAACCTTAGAAGCATGTCATTCTGAGCGTTAGTGAAGAATCTTATAAAACATAAGCAAAATTACTTTTGATTATCAGAATATATCATCTAGCTTAAAGATCCTTCGACTCCGTTTTACTCCGCTCAGGATGACAAATTATGGGTTAAGTTGACGCCTATGACTTGAATATAAGCTTACTATAACATTAGTATAGTATACTTTTTGAACAGATGAAAGTACAGATCTATCCTCAAGATTCTTTCTAATACTGTATGCATAGTTTTCCTTTCTTTTGACCAAAATAGCAAAAGAAAACCCAAAAGGAGGAGCTAGGATGGATAATTTAAGTGTGATGAGTATACGGGTAGATCACAGAACAGATTCTGCACCGAAGATGCAGGAAATCCTTACAAAAAATGGAGATATTATTATCGGGAGATTTGGAATCCACGATCCTGGGGAGATAGATCATGGATTGATAACCCTGAATCTCCGGGGAGATATGCAAAGAATTCAGAGAATGGCCGACAGCCTCGAATCTTTAGAAGGGATTAAAGTAAATCATATGCAGGTATAATACAAAAAGGACAGTTCAGCGAACTGTCCTTAAAAATGCTACAAAAACTTAAACTTAACATCAATAGTATATCAAAAAATGAAAATTTGACAAAAAAACTTAAAAACAAAAGAAAAATCCAGAAGGTTAGAATGGAGCTCATAGGCAGGTATTGGAGCCTTGCAGCGGACCTTTGCATAATCGATCATCTTTAGATACAATAGGCTTACATTTTACCGGTAGGGAGGTAGGTTATTATGGAAGCAAAAGCCCATCCTCAATTTGCAGAGGAAGAGGATCACCTTAAAAAACCATTCGGTGGATTGAAGAGGAAGAAACTTTCCTTCAGGATTATGAGGATATTTTAAAAGGTGAGATTGCGGAAATCCGAAAAACAGTAACGACGCTGATGGATGAAAGACTCATTGCCAAACAGCAGCTTTACCGTATCGCAGCTAAGAATATGGAGAATCTGAAAAAAGCGGAGGGGAGTCCCTATTTTGGCAGAATAGATTTTCAGGAACGGAGCCGGAATGAGGTTGAAGAAATTTATATCGGTAAATTTGGACTAATGGATAAGGATCGTGATATGCCCATTGTAGTAGATGAAGCCCAGGATTTTGATGAGTTTAAGATGAGTATTCTGCGGGAACTGTCCATGAACGATTCTTTTACTTTTGTGGGGGATTTAGCCCAGGGAATCTATTCCTACAGAGGCATAAGGGATTGGAAGAGAAGTATGGAGAGAGTTTTTCCCGATAAAGACTATAACTACCATCTATTGACTACCAGATATCGTTCCACTATTGAAATAATAGAATTGGCCAATGAGGTGATTAAGCTATGCAGCGACTTAGAAGCTGTATTGGCAGAACCGATACTTAGACATGAGGAAAAACCGAAATGGATTCCATACAGCAGTATTGAGGAAATGGCAGATAAAGTAATCCGAAGGATTGACGTGCTTCATCAAGAGGCCATGGGTTCCATGGCGGTCATTTGCAAGGATTTAGACGAAGCCCTGTCCGTACATAAAATATTAGAGGGTAAGGTTGAAAATTTACATTTGATAACAGATCAGAAAACAGATTTTCAGGGTGGTACTGCAGTTATCCCCTCCTACCTATCAAAAGGCTTGGAATTTGATGGTGTGATTCTTTGGAATGTCAGTAAGGAAGCCTATGAGATGAATCCTATGGACATTAAGCTGCTCTATATCGGCATTACGAGAGCCCTGCACCGTCTGTATCTATTTAGTCAGGCCAAAGCAGCCCCCATATTAGAAGCAGTAAAGCCAAAATTGAGTTTCTAAAAAATCAAGACAATCTATTGGGGGCACAAATATTGATAAATTCCTTCTAAATCCTCGCTACGCTGGGACAACCCTACTTTCTTGACACAATAAGACCTATATAGCCATAAAATTTTGCCATAAAAAGACCTATCATTTCCTTTCGGTTATAAAAACGGAAAAGCTACAGATAATAAACAAGAAAAAATAATTGGAGGGATGTCTGTGAAAAGAAAAGTAGTTGTTGAAAATACGCTTAAAGACGTGAGAAATTATTTGGCCAATCATGGATATGATGTGAGAACCATGTATCAGGACGATACGGTAGAGGATATTGTAGCCGATGAGTATGATGCCATCGTAGTAACAGATCTGCATAGCGGGAATGTAGACAGAAAATTAAAAGTAAAGGTTCCGGTAATCGAAGCTGCGGGACTGACACCTGGAGAAGTATATCAGAGAATGACCGCAGGACAAAACCGTTAGTTTATTCAAAACTGCAAATATGCTATGATAAAAGGAGTTGAAGGTATGGCCTTCGGCTCCTTTATATTTATATTGTCATACAGGTGGGATAATCAATGAAGCAGTATATTTTTAAGGTCATAGGTGTATTTGGCTTATTGATTTATTTGCTTTCCGGTTGTCGTGCAGCTGATCCCCATCCTACAGAGCCACAGAAGGCAGAGCAGTATACCGTTGTGGAACAAATTCAGACTGAAGGCAAGGAAGCGGGCATGACCTATCGGCTGATGCTGGATTTTCATGAAGAAACCCAGCGGTTAACAGGAAAACAAGAGATTCTATTAGAAAATATGGATATAAAAGGACCCATTCCCCTGCAGCTTTGGATGAATGCCTATAGATATGGGAAAAAGGGGGCTTTCTATTTCCCGGAAATGAGAGATAGGATTTTCTCCAAGGGAGACAGTAGAGGCTATATAGATATCAAGGCTGTGTATTTAGAGGGAAAGGCGATAGATTATGAGATCGAAGACCAGCTTCTGTGGATAGACCTTCCACAAATAGAGTACTCCAAGGAAGCACTGCATATATCTCTGGATCTGGAGATTCAGGTTCCAAAGATTTCCCATAGAACCGGATCAAATGATAAAGCCCTATGGCTTGGGAACTGGATTCCGACTCTTGGAATTTATCAGGATAACCAATGGATTGTATCAAGCTACCTGCCGGCAGGAGATCCTTTTTTTACGCAAGCTGCTGATTATCGCCTTATGATTGCCACTCCTCTTGCTTATACCGTTGTGGGTTCGGGTACTGAAAAAGTGGAAATTTTGGATGACCGCAAAATAACGACTATTGAAGGGAATGACATAAGGGATGTGGCTTTAGCGGTCAGCAGGAACTACAAAGAATTCATTCACAGGACGAAGGATGGTATTGCCCTCAAGCTCTATAGCTATAGTCTGGATCAAAAGACTGCTGACGCCTATCTGAAAGAGCTGGAAAAGAATATAGATTATTATGGACGCAGAATTGGCCCATATCCTTATGAAGATTTCGATGTAGTGGAAACAGAGTTTATGACTGGTGGAATGGAATATCCCTGTATGATTATGATCAGCAGTCAAAACCTTCAGGATTTTGCAAAGGGGAGTGCAACGATTCTCCATGAGACAGGACATCAGTGGTTCTACGGTATCCTGGGAAATAATCAGCTTCAGGATCCATGGTTTGATGAAGGATTAACTACTTTTTTGCAAAAGGGATATGAATTGCAGGCTGATGAACTGGATGCTTTTTATAAAAAGGAAAAGCTTCAGATGAAAAAGGCCTTGGAGGCCTGGGAGAATATTGCATTGGGAGAGAATTTAAAAGTCTATGACTCCTGGAGCCATTATTACCGTGTAAACTACCGAAGGGCAGCTCTGATGCATTATGAGATTTATCAAGCTATGGGTGAGGAGAAATATGAGGATTTTTTAAAAGAACTGTATAGACAGTATCAGAATAAAATTGTAGCCAGGGAAGCCTTTAGAGAACTCTGTTATCAGTACGGGGGAAAAAAAACTGTCCTCATCTTTGACAGTTATTTTAAGAAGCAATAAAAACCTTGGCAGAAACCAAGGTTTTTTCTAATGCTTTATCCAAGGGTAATATCCAGATACATCATAATCACGAATCCAATTGACAACCCGTAGGTGGCCATCCGTTCAAAACCATGCTTATGGGTTTCAGGGATGATTTCGTCACTGATGACGAATAACATAGCCCCTGCGGCGAAGAATAGGCATTGCAATATGCACCAATCCAATACCGACAATTCCGACTAACAGGATTCCGGCCATGACTATGAGCGCTCCTCTCACACCACCGCCGCCGTATTCAATGGCGGGGATAATCAAGTTAAAAGAGGTAGCCGCAAGCATGACCCCTGCTGCAAAACCCGGCATGGTATCCAAGAAATTATGGCTTTACATTTTTGGTCAAAAAGATGGGCAATGCCCCTAAACCAGTGGCACTACCTGCAACAAGGCTTGCAATAAACCCAACCAGAATAATGTTATATTGCTCTAAATAGGCTACCAAGTAAACAACTCCCTTCAAAAAATCTAATCTCACTTAAGATACCCTATTTTAAATTGCCGAATCACAAAGCTTGCTTAAATGCTATTATGCATAGAAAAGAGGGCAGCGGCAAAAGGTATAGAATTTTTAAATGAAAAAACAATAATATAAAGTCTTAATAGAGAGGAAAAGTATTGGTGGAAAAATTAAAACGTGATTTTTATGAAGGAAATACGCTAGATGTGGCGAAAGAACTATTAGGAAAAATATTGGTTCACCGCATAGGCGGGCTGGAACTTGCGGGACGCATTGTGGAAGCAGAGGCTTATATCGGTGCTATAGATAAAGCTGCCCATTCCTACAATAACCGACGCACTGGGAGAACAGAGATCATGTTCGGCCCTGCTGGATATGCATACATATATTTGATTTATGGAATGTATCACTGCATGAATGTAGTGACTGGTGAAGATGGAGAGGCTTCAGCCGTGCTGATTCGCGCAGTAGAGCCCGTTATTGGAATAGAACAAATGGCCTACAGAAGGTTTGACAAACCATTGGAAGCCTTAACAAAAACCCAGAGAATCCAGTTGACCAATGGACCGGGAAAACTCTGCGCAGCCCTAGGGATAGATAAGAACTGCTACGGAGAGGATTTACTGGGAGAACGGCTTTTCATATGCCGGGAAACTCCGGCGGAATACTTTGAGATCGAAACTTCAAAAAGAATCAATATCGACTATGCAGAAGAAGCAAGGGACTTCCCCTGGCGCTTTTTTATCAAAAATAATAGATATGTTTCAAAAAGATCATAATTTGTTGAAATATGAAAAATAATGATTGCCATATTGGCATCTATCATATAAAGTAAAATTAAAAACAAGGAGGCTTGTTATGAGCATAAGAGTAATTACCGACAGTTCCTGTGATCTGCCCCAACGGATACTGGAGGAGTATGATATCGGAATGGCACCCTTACATATATTAATCGACGAGCACAATTATGTTGACGGCATCGAAATCAGCCACGAAGAGTATGTTGACGGCATCGAAATCAGCCACGAAGAGTATTATCGTAAGTGTGCTGTTGCCAATGGCCTGCCAAAAACCTCACAGCCTTCTCCTGGAGATATACTCAATCTGATTCAAGAAAGCCTTAAAGAATACAAGCATGTGCTTTCTGTAAATCTATCCTCCGTATTGAGCGGCACCTATCAAACTGTAAATATGGTGAAAAACAGCATTGGTGAAGCCGTGACTACCTTTGATACCCTAAATGGTTCTATCGGCGTGGGGATGGTGGTTATGAGGGCCTGTGAACTGGTGAGAAAGGGTCTGGCTATTCCGGAAATCATTCAGGAATTAACAGCTTATCGGGAAAGCTTAGATGTCTTGGTATATCTCGAGACACTGGAAAACGCTGTCAAGGGTGGACGGGTCAGCAAAGTTCAATATTTTGCTGCCAGTATGCTCAATGTAAAGCCTGTGGTATTTATCGATAAGGAAGACGGATTTGTAAAGGTAAAGGAGAAGATTAGGGGAGAAAAGAAGGCGCTTCGTTACCTAATCAATTCAATTAAAGAGAAAAATATTGACTATTCTGACCGTGTGATCGGTGTGACCCACGCTGATTGCTTAGAGCGAGCCAACGAGTTTATTAGTATGTTGAAAGAGGAAATCAATCCAAAGGAAATCCTGCTCCATTCCATGGGACCTGTCATCGGAACCTATGCAGGTGCAGGAGCAGTGTACGTCTGCTTCTAGCGGCAGTAGACAGTAATGAAAAAATATTTAAAGACTTGTTATCATTATTGATTAATGCTATAATAAGACGAAACGATATTTTGTTTAAATTTAGGAGGAATTAGGTAAATGAAACAAGGAACAGTAAAATGGTTTAACAATGAAAAAGGATTTGGATTCATCGAAGTAGCTGGTGAGCCAGATGTATTCGTACATTTCTCAGCAATCACTGGTGACGGATACAAGTCATTAGAAGAAGGTCAAAAAGTTGAATTCGAAATTACTGAAGGCAACCGTGGACCGCAAGCTGCGAATGTAGTTAAGTTATAGTCAGTATTTAAATATATCCATATATTAAATAAAGATTATAAAGAAAGACTCTCCATCTGGAGAGTTTTTTTTGCGGAAATAAATGATAGCCATAGCTGAAACTCCTTTAAGGACAAGGATATCAAGAGAAAATAGACTTTCTATTGTAAGCTGGATAAACCTAGAATGGATAACAATATTTGAGGGGTTACCTTTACGCTGTATTACTGTATACTTGTGTGTAAGGGGGATTGATAACATGAAGAAGCTTATCATCGCATCACTGTTAGCCTTTCCACTGCTGACAATACCGCTGACACAAGTACGTGCAGCAGGCACAGTCTACACCGTACAATCCGGTGACACGATGTACAAAATTGCAACGCGATACGGTGTAGATCTAAGAACCTTGTTGAACAGTAATACGCAAATCTCAAATCCGAATATGATATGGTCAGGTATGCGGTTAAATATACCGAGCACCGCTGCGACTCAACCTGTAACCACAACTCCTACAACAGACACTGCAAGAAGGTTTGAGCAGGAGGTTGTGAGATTGGTAAACGTGGAAAGAAGCAAAGCTGGGCTAAAGCCCTTAGCAGAAAATACAGCTCTTTCCAATGTAGCGAGAGCAAAATCAGTAGATATGAGAGACAAAGGCTATTTTTCCCACACTTCACCCACTTATGGGTCACCTTTTGACATGATGAAAAAATTCGGAATTAAGTATTCTTATGCGGGAGAAAATATTGCCATGGGCCAAAAAACACCGGAAGAAGTAATGAGAGGCTGGATGAACTCACCAGGACACCGCCAGAACATTCTAAGTCCAAACTTTACGCAAATTGGTGTAGGTTATACAGTCAGTGGAAAAGGAACAACTTATTGGACACAAATGTTCATAAAACCATAAAATAGATGAAGAAGCATACCTAACCTTAACGGGTTAGGTATGTTTTTTTGTTTAGTTTTCTGTATAATATAAGAAAAGCCAAGAGGTGGGAACTGTGAGTAATTTTAAAATTGCTGTTTGTCAAATGCTCATCACAAATCATAAGAGGGATAATCTAAAGAAGGCTGAAGCCTTTATACGTGAGGCTGCAGCTGCTGGAAGCCAGTGGGTGGTACTTCCCGAAATGTTTAACTGTCCCTATGATAACAAGTATTTTCCTGAATTTGCTGAAGCCTTTCCTGGTGCAACCACTACGCTGCTGTCTGACTTAGCCAAGGAACTGGAGCTGTTTATTATTGGGGGATCTATTCCTGAGCACTGTGAGGATAAAATTTATAATACCAGCTTTATTTTTGATTCCCAGGGGAGGTTGACAGGCAAGCATCGAAAAGTGCATCTCTTTGACATCGATGTAGCAGGAGGAATACGCTTCCAGGAATCTGAGATATTGAGTCCTGGTAAATCGGTGACAGTAGTAAAGACACCTCAATGCCCTGTAGGCGTTGCCATCTGTTATGATATGCGCTTTCCAGAGCTAATGCGTTTGATGGCTTTAGAGGGAGCCAAGGTTATTGTAATACCTGCAGCCTTTAATATGACTACGGGTCCTGGACACTGGGAGCTACTGGCCAGGACAAGAGCACTGGACAATCAGGTGTATTTTGTAACAGCCTCTCCGGCTAGGAATCTCGAAGCCTCTTATCATGCTTATGGTCATTCCATGATCGTGAATCCATGGGGAACAGTGGTGGCACAGGCTGATGAAAAAGAAGGGATTGTTTATGCAGAGGTTGATCTGGGATTGGTTGAGAAGGTACGTAGAGAACTGCCCTTGCTGATGCACCGCAGAGAAGACATTTATGAGGTTAGGAAGAAGGGCTGGGAATATAGCATATGAAGAATTGTAGATAAATGCGTCATAGTACGGTTCTATATGGTTGTCATCCTGAGTGAAACGAAGGATCTTTAAAACAGAAACCAAAGATCCTTCACTGCGTTCAGGATGACATCTCTATGATAGTGACGGATGTAGGGGCGAACAGTGTGCACCCGTCCAAATATGTATTGGAATTAGGTTGTAGGGGTGGAGGACCCTGTCCACCCGGGCAGCAAGATTCCTGCAACCCGCTTTATGATTTGTCATCCTGAACGGAGTGAAGGATCTGACCTTTAAAATTCTAGACCCGTTCGCTCCGCTCAGGGTGACAGCTTTATGAGGATGATAAAGTAGGGTTGGGTCTCAGGCCCAATCAGGTTCAAAACCCAATGGCGGGCATGGAA
>NZ_FQZV01000058.1 GCF_900142145.1 Geosporobacter subterraneus DSM 17957
AACCATTGTTGAAAGATCCATTTCTCAGATTAAGAATTTCATCCAAATTAAATCATCAAAGGTTCGAAACACAGTATCACTCAAATCTGACATTCTCCTAGCCTGCATCTCTCAGCTCATCGCTTTTATGCTTTTGTTTAAAACACAGCAAGATCATAGGAATCCACTTGCCATCAAATCTTCAATCGCATAGATTAAATCTTTAAAGTTAGAGGTTTAGCTGCCCCTTTGCTTTGCTATGCCTTTTTTCATGTTTATATCTTCCTATGCTGTCGCATAAATACTATTTCTCCTGTGGATAAATGGAAACCACATTCTGCAACTACCTATATAATTATCTCATAATTCACTGCATAATACCATATTATGGATATTTATAAAAATGGTTTCTATTGCCCTATGTCTTTATTGTTTCAATTCTCTGCCAAGCAGCCCTCTGATACTTTCCTCCCGGTCGTCTTCCAAGGCTTCCCATCGTTTTATGCCCAGTCTGGTAATGAGCTGGAGTACATTGTCATTGTCAAAGGGAGTTGACATAGGCGTTTCCTGACTATATGCATCCACAGCCTTCTTACCTTCTTCTATTGACACAACAGCCCTCGGTCCTCCAACGCAGCCGCCTGTGCATCCCATTCCTTCTATAAAGTTTGCCTTTAGTTCCCCCTTGAGAAGCTTTTCCAAACCAGCCTTGCACTCTCCTGTACCTTCAAAGCTGATGGAATGGAAGGGGACATCCCTTTTGAGGATCCGTTCTACAGAGCGTTCCACTGCTTCGCTTACACCTCCTGTTCTGCCGTATACTCTCCCGGCAAAGGACGCCTCTTCTCGATTGTCTTCTTCCAAGGTTTCCAAATTAATTTCAAGAGCAGCAAATATTTCTTTTAATTCTCTAAATGTCAGTACATAGTCAATGGCACCCTCTAGCTCCGGGATTTTAGCCTCTGCTTTTTTAGCGATGCAGGGGCCGATGAAAACCACCTTCGCTGTTGGATTTAGCACCTTCAACACCCTACCCGATGCAATCATTGGAGATACAGAGGGCGAAATATGCTCAGCAATTTCCCTGTAATTCTTTTGAATCATCCCCACCCACACAGGACAGCAGCAACTGGTAATTAGGTAATCTTCCTCTGTTTTAACCATATGATCAAACTCGTAGGCCTCCTTCACAGTTAATATATCAGCGAATACTGCCACCTCCACCATATCCGTAAAGCCTAGCCTTTTCAGTGCTGCACGTATCTGCCCTGGCGATATTCCCTCTCCAAACTGTCCCACATAAGCAGGAGCTACGGTGGCGTAAACCGGTGCCTGCTGCTCCTGCAGCAATTTTACAACGGGCAGGAACTCAATCTTATCTGAAATTGCACCTAGTGGACATTCTCCGATACAACGTCCGCAGCCAATACATCGATGAGCCTCTTCCGTACAATCCAGATGATCTCTGGGGCAACGCTCCTCTTCCTCCCCCCTTTCCTTTTGCCAATGGCGCTGGCAGGTTTCGCATACATCTTCAATAACCGATACTAAAGGCGCTTTAATATTGTCCTGATTCATTGCACTGTCTACATCTTCGCCTAATTTGTGGTGGGCGATCCCATATAAAGGATCTAATCCCATACTTATACGGATGTGATTTTCAATAATCCGCCTCTCCCTTTCATCCAAATGCTTACCCTTTAATATCTTTTCCGGCAGTTCATCGGCCTCGTGCTTAAGCTTCCCGGCCCATGCCAGCTTCACTACCTCCCCGAAAATCATCATTCTGTAATCCTGAATTCTGTGATTAACTGCCCGTTCCATGATAAGCCTCCCTTTAAATATCTTCTTACTAGTTATTTTCACTCTTAGCCAAAGTATTTATCCAAAATAAAAAGCAGACAGGATTTTCCCATCTGCCAATAGTAAGCTTTTTAGTTATAACCCATCATTACAGCAACAATCATAAACAAAGAGGCCATCACAAATAAAATCGCCTGCATCTTAATTTGCCATTTTGCCCAATCTCCCCAGCTCATTCTGGCTACACCTAGTACTCCCATCAAACAGCCTGAAGTAGGTACGATCAAGTTTGTAAAGCCATCGCCCAACTGGAAGGCCAATACAGCAACCTGTCTTGTTACACCTACAATATCTGCCAAAGGGGCCATTAATGGCATTGTAAGGGCTGCTTGACCAGAACCGGATACAACGAAGAAATTAAATACAGATTGGAACACGTACATAAGCCAGGCAGATATCGTAGGCGGAAGACTTCCTACTGCATTGCCCATGCTGTGCAGAATTGTATTTAGTACGGTTCCACTGGTGGGATCTGTCCCGCCTAGTACAATAATGATTCCCTTTGCCATACCTACTACCATGGCTGCCCCTACCAGGTCAGCTGCACCGCTTTGGAAGGAGGATGCAATATCGTCAAGCTTCATATCATTGAGCTTAAAAATAACGCCGATGATACCTGCTGCAAGACCCATTACGAAGAATTGAGAGGCCAACTCTGGTATATAATAACCGTTCTTTACAACACCCCAGATCGTCCAAACTACAGTTAATAAAATCGTTAACAATACTAGAGCGTGACCTGTATTGAATTCTGCCTGAATGTTTTCCTTGCCCTTAAAGTCATTTCTATAATAAGCATCAGATTCATAGCAGACAGATTTTGTAGGATCCTTCTTAATCTTCAAGGCATATTTCACCGTATAGGCAACACCTATGCCCGTAAATACCACCCACATAAATATTCTGAATCCAGCCCCCGACATTACAGGGATTCCGGATACACCTTGAGCTACTGCCAAGCTGAAAGGATTCATCCAGGAGGTGGCAAATCCAATTTGTGTTGCTACATAGGTGATGCAAACGCCCACGATGGCATCATAGCCCATAGCAATCACTAAAGGCACCAGAATCATAGCAAAAGGAATTGCCTCTTCACCCATGCCAAAAACAGCACCGCCTAATGAGAATAGGATAAATATAATCGGAATAATGGCAAATTCTTTACCTTTTGTTCTGCTGATCATGGCCATGATACCATTCTCAACTGCACCAGTTCTCAGAACGATGCCAAAGGCTCCGCCGATTACTAAAATGAATGCAACGATCCCTACGGCAGAACCCCATTTATCGCCGGATACGAGACCTTCAAATACGTAGTTAAGCATACCAATGCCGCCAAAATCTTCGGTTCCAAAGATCGGTACCGGTTTGGTAACGGTTTCCCCTGCTTCATTTGTTACCAGCTGGAAGCTTTCAGGATCTAGAACTGTCCTTGTTCTTTCTTTTTCACCTTGCATATATTTTACTTCCTGTGTCTCAAACTGCCCAACGGGTACCGTATAGGTTAGAAACGAACATAATAGAATAACAGCAAAAATAATTACGTAAGTATGCGGCACCTTAAAGGTCTTTTCCTTCTTGTCTTGTTTTTCTTTAACATCTACAGACATACTTCTCCCTCCTTATAATTAATCATTAATGACATTATAAAGTAAATGCATAAATCATGCCAAGGACTCTATCCTGTAATTGTACCCTATTCCTGCAACACGCAACCTGTATCTTTGTTTTTCGGTTTTATTTTTCGCCCATTTAGCGCCATTATAATCCATTAAAAACTTTTTTATCAACCTTAAATCAGTTATCCTACCTCTGCTCATAGCTATATTTTTATATCATACTTATTTTAGTCAATAAAAAACCCACCCTTTCAGGTGGTTTTTTTCTATAGCAAGCTTTTAACCGCTTGAATAGCACTTTCATAATCCGGTTCTGATGCTACTTCTTTTACGTACTCTACATATACCACTTTATTATCCCGGTCAAGAACTACTATTCCTCTGCTTAGTAGCCTGAGCTCCTCCATAACAAATCCATACTGCAGTCCAAAGGACAGGTCCTTGTGATCCGACAGCGTAATCACTTTATCGATTCCCTTTGCCCCGCAGAATCTTCTCTGTGCAAAGGGTAAATCTACACTGATGGTTAAAATAAGTACATCCCCTAATGCTGCGGCTTCCTCGTTAAAGTGAATGGTCTGCAGTTCGCAAACCCCCGTATCTAAGGAAGGTACCACGCTGATTATTTTTACCTTATCTCCTGCATCCTTTAGGGTATAGGGCTGCAAGTCATTTTGCACAACTGTAAAATCCGGACCTTGATCTCCAACCTTTATTTCTTTCCCCAACAGGGTTAGCGGGTTTCCCTTCATGGTTACTACGTTTTTTCTTCTCTCTGTCATATAAATTACTCCTTCCATTTTCTTTTCCCTTTACATATTACCCCTCGCTTTAAATTTCTAATCAACAAAAAAGGAAAGTCGCGCTTTCCTTTTCTGTTGTCTATAAAGTTTTGTCCTCAGTAGGTATCGGTGTTGTTTTATGCTTGATCAGCTCTGTTAGATCAATTCCCGTAATCGCATTTACGGTTTCCGGAAGAGTAGAAATAATATCGGTTACATAGCCTGTAACCTTTCCTGCGCCCTTTCCATTTTCCCCCGAATCTAGAATAACAATCTTCTCTGTCTTGCTTAATGGCTCTGCAACGGCTTTTGCCAGTTCCGGCAGTTTCTCAATAATCATCTGGGTAACCGCAGCTTCGTTGTATTGTTTAAATGCCTCAGCCTTCTTTAGCATAGCTTCCGCTTCTGCTTTTCCCTTTTCCCGTATAATTTCTACCTCTGCCATACCTTCCGCCCGCTTGGCCTCTGCCTTCGCTAAACCGATAGCCTTAATTCCCTCCGCTTCAGCCAAAGCATCCTGGATCTCCTTATATTTTTCAGCTTCCGTTTTCTTTTCAGCACTATACTTTTCTGCATCAGCCTGCTTCTTGATGACAGCTTCCAGCTCTCGTTCTTTTCTCAAGGCTTCCTGTTCTGCCAGCTCAATTTCCTTCTGCTTCTTTACGATTAAAACCTGCATTTTTTCTTTTTCTGCATCCTGTTGTACTTTGCTGGTTTCAATCTCATAGGCCATATCTGCCTTTGCTTTTTCAGTCTCTTGTTCTCTACGATACTCCTGCACCTTTAACTCTTTTGCTTTTGTCGCTTCTGCAATCTGTGTTTCTGCGATCAGCCTTGCTTCTTCCCCTTCTCTATTGGCCTGAGCTGTTTTTATTTTCGTTTCCTTCTTGGCACTGGCTTCTGCTATCTCCGCATCACGCTTTACTTCAGCAATCCGTTTCTTACCAAGAGCTTCCAGGTAACCATTGTTGTCACTGATATCCCGAATGGTAAAAGCTTTGATCTCCAATCCCATATCCGCCAGATCAACAGCGGCTACTTCTTGCACCTGAGAAGCAAACTTCTCCCGGTTTTTATATATATCCTCTACGGTCATCGTAGAAATAATCTCTCTGAGCTTTCCTTCCAATACATCTCGGGCAGTATCCTTAATGACTTCTATGGTTTCTTTCTCATTTCCCGTATTAAACTGTTCCACTGCTGCCAAAATCGATTCTGTATCGGATTTGACTTTCATAACGGCTACACCGTCTGCTTTAATATCTACCCCTTGCTCTGTAAGAGCGCCATCGGTCTTAACATAGATTTTCATGTTCTCTAGTGAAATAACATCGGTCTTTTCAAGAAGAGGAATCACAAAGCCCCCGCCTCCGGAGATTACTCTTTTCTTTAGCCCGGTCACCACCAAAGCCTTATCCTGGGAGACCTTTCTCCACATGATAATTAAACCGAATAACAATAGAATTATCACCAGTACAATAATGAATGGTACAAATCCTACAAGTGCACTAATATTCATTTACTTTCCCCCTTTAAATTTTGTCTACATAAAAGACATTTTTTTGTATGTCTATAATAATTACCTCTTCTCCTGTTGCTAATTCCTTACTCTCCAAGGTCTTAGCCGGAGCAGAGTAAATATTGCCTCCAACGGTATAGCTGATCTTCCCGAACTTATCTTTCTTAATGCCTAAAGTTACCTTTGCGGTCCTCCCAATTAAATGCCTTTGTTCTACAGCACTGCTGTTTTGAACTCTATATAAGGGCACCAGCACAAAGTAATACAGCAGTACAGCAATAGCGAATGCGGCGAATAATGCAGCGAATAGAATCGTTATAGGATGCCACTCCTTTTTGAATTGAAAAATTAATCCAAAGCCTCCAAAGGCGGTTAAAAAAGCAGCAATAATCATAGGCTTAAAAGGAGAAACCTGCATATTGAAAAAACCATCGTCATCAAAGTCCGTGTCAAAATCCATGAAGTCTAAAAGCTGCCCCAAGAGAAAGGTTATAATCGTATAAAGAGCTCCCACACCGAAAAGGATATAGAAAAATGACGTCACCCACTTACCCTCCTTCCAGAAATAACCACTTTCCTATAGTATACCATTTGTTCCCAAAAAAGTCCTATTAATCGGGAAATGTAAAGTAACTGTAATATAGATGTGTGACGGAGAATCCTAATGAATATTCGGAACGACGAGGGCGTCGATCCCTACATCCCTATTTTTAGGTTTACGTAGGGAACGGTCCGAAGCCACGGAAAAAGTCAAATAATGCGTTATATCCACATGATTGTCATTCTGAGTGCAGCGAAGAATCTTAGCATTTAAGCCACTTCAAAGATTCTTCATTTCACTTCGTTACATTCAGAATGACAAAAACCAGGACTTTTTCAGTCATCTCGAACGGTCCCTGTGCTGTTTCGAATATAAATTTATACCTAGAAAAAAGAATAAAAAGCAAAGCGAAACGCTTTGCCTTTTATTCTATAGCTTTGTAGCTGCTCCTTCAATGCCAATTCTCACCCTGTAAACCGGGATATCCATACCTGCATCGGCAATTGCTTTTTCTACTGCTTTAACAATACCGGTACAGCAAGGTACCTCCATAAAGGCTACCGTAACACTTTTAATGTCATTCATCTTAAGAATCTGGGTTAGCTTTTCTGCATAAAAAGCTACATCATCTAGTTTTGGACAACCTATCACAACCTTTTTGCCCTTTAATAGCTCTAGGTGATAGTTTGGATAGGCAAAGGGTACGCAGTCAGCAGTAACCAATAGATCTGCACCTTGGAAATATGGCGCTGTTGGCGGTACCAGCATCAGCTGTACAGGCCATTGGGTTAATTGTGATTTGATTTTAATCTCAATATCTCCTTGAGAAACCTCCATTGTATCGGCTTTTTTCTCCTGATTGAAGCTTCTTAGCCTGCTGCCCGGGCATCCCCCGTGTCCATGACCGCCGTGATTAGGATGTTCATGCACTTGGTGAAGCTTTAGTGTATTCTCTTTACTTAGATGTTCTTTTACAGCTTCCTCGTCAAATTCCGCCGCATCTCTCTCGATGATTTTAATGGCATCCTGAGGACAATCTCCCAGACAGGCCCCCAAGCCATCGCATAGGTTATCAGCAATCAGCTTTGCTTTTCCGTCGATAATTTTGATAGCCCCCTCCGCACAGGACGGCACACATACTCCACAGCCATTGCATTTGTCTTCATCTATATGAACAATTTTTCTCAAAGCCATTTTTCATTCCTCCTCTTTATTAATGTTTATGATATCATTATAGGGCCTTTAGAAGCTTAATTCTGTGACATAAGTCAATATACAAATACTTTTTCGGCATATTTGTTGCTTTTTTTAGTATTTTTCCTTTGGATATTCATTCCACAGCAGTAAAGGGACTTTTCTTATGAATCCGCCGCCCGCCGCAGACATACCGTTGACATTTGATAATTATGCAGATATAATATTCAGAAAATGATATCCATCAAGCTGTTATTAAAGGAGGAAATATCATGTCTACAAATTTTTCTATGGTGGCAGCCCATTCTAGAAGACCTGCTGGAGAAGATAATATATTTGCAATCAACAATGCCGCTCAGCAGGCCGCTAAAGTACATGGCGCCGATAAGGTTGTCAACGCTTCCGTAGGTGCATTGCTGGATGATGACGGGAAGTTGTCAATCCTTCCTAGTGTTATCGAATTACTTAAAAGTCTTCCTGCCGTAGAATATGCTGCTTATGCTCCTATTGCAGGCCTCCCAAGCTTCTTAGAAGCTTCTAAAAAAGCAGTTTTTCGCGATCAGATGCCTGAAGGATATATAGAGGCCATTGCAACACCTGGAGGCAGTGGTGCTATCCGTCACACCATTTGGAACTATTCCAATGGGGGGGACTATATCCTAACACCGGACTGGTACTGGGGCCCATATAAAACTATTGCGGAAGAGCATGGCCGGGCAATCGCTACTTATACTCTCTTTGATGAGAAAGATCAATTCAACTTACAATCCTTCGCTGACAAGGTTGAAGAACTGCTGAAAAAGCAGGATCAACTGGTGATTCTATTGAATAGTCCAGCCAATAATCCTACCGGTTACAGTCTGACGAATGAAGAATGGGAAGCAGTATTAAATTATCTAAAGAAGGAAGCATCCAGCCCTGAAAAGAAGATTACCCTTTTTGTAGACATTGCTTATATAGATTTCGCCGGCGAGACCAATGAATGCAGATCCTTTATGAAACAATTCGGCGGCCTTCCGGAAAATATTCTAACCATTATGGCCTTTAGTATGTCAAAGGGGTATACCCTATATGGCATGCGCTGTGGCGCCATGATATGCGTATCTGCAAATAAAGCAGTAGCAGAGGAATTTAAGGCCGTAAACCAGTTTTCCAACCGAGGTGTATGGTCCAACGGTACGCGCCCTGCTATGACCGTACTGGCACAAATATTTGAAAGCCCTCAACTTCTCACTCAGGTTGAAAAGGAAAGAAATACCTTACAGCAGATGTTGTCTGAGCGTGCAGAGGTGTTTTTAGAGAATGCCCGCAAGGCAAATTTAAAGATTTGTCCTTATAAGGCAGGGTTCTTTATTACCATCCCTTGCAGCAATCCTGAGGCGGTTACGAAAGAGCTTCAGAAGGATTTAATTTTTGCTGTTCCCATGGGCAAAGGCATCCGTTTTGCCGTATGTTCCGTTCCAAAGGATCAGTGTGCAATTGTACCGGAAAAACTGGCGCAGGCCATTGCAAAATTTGAATAAACAATATAAGAGCCGCCGTCTATGGAGGTTCTTTTTTTGTAAATTTTTTATCCCCCTCAAGGCCTTGAAGAAAACATTTTCATGCTTTACCGCTGTAAATAATAAAAAATTTTTTTGATAAATCCTATTGACATCCCTTTTATAAATCTCTATAATCAAATCAATTGAATATCATCTATCAAGAGTGGTGGAGGGACTGGCCCTATGAAACCCGGCAACCGGCATTTTTTATGAGCACGGTGCTAAATCCTGCAGAATTTATTCTGGGAGATAGTTAATGAATCCAAAGTCTTTCTATCTGTTAGAAAGGCTTTTTTTTATATAAGTAGGAAAGTTCTGCTTTCCTATTATATATAAAAGGATTTCCCAAAGGAGGTGAACCTGTCAGCCAATCCGTACAATAACCCACCCTTTTCTGCCAGCCATCAAAGAGCAGAAAAATTGCAGCAGTACTTTCCTGGTTCTGTTGCTCTATTATCAACATTTATAAAGCTGTTTTAACCAATTGGTCCAAAGGCTTTGAGGATTGGTCGTTCACCAATACAAACAGAAGAACTGGACAAAAACTAAAATAATCATAAAAGGAGTGTTTTCAGTGAAAAGAATATTCGCATTGTGCTTAACTGTATTATTGTTGGGAACATTACTGACTGGCTGCGGCAGCAAGCCCGCTGCATCTCCTACAGGCCCCCTAAAGGTTGGCGTCACCGCAGGTCCTCATGAACAAATCATGGAGAAAGTAAAAGAATTGGCGAAGGCGCAAGGCCTGGATATCGAATTAGTAGTATTTAGTGATTATGTACAGCCAAATGTGCTTTTATTTGAAAAGCAGCTTGATGTCAATAGCTACCAGCATCAGCCTTATCTGGATAAATTCAACAAGGATCAAAAAATGGATTTGATCAGCATTGCCACTACTGTAAACTTCCCTATGGGTGTATACTCCAACAAAATCAAATCATTATCAGACTTAAAATCAGGAGATAAAATCTCCCTTCCTAATGATCCCACCAATGGAGCAAGATCTTTGATTCTATTGCAATCCGCCGGTATCATCAAGCTCAAGGAAGGCTCAGGATTGGCAAGCACTGTTAAGGATATCGCTGAGAATCCTCTTAATCTGCAATTCATAGAACTGGAAGCTCCAATGGTAGCCCGATCCCTGCCCGATGTTACCGCTGCTGCCATTAACACAAACTTTGCCATTGAAGCAGGATTAAACCCGGTAAAGGATTCTATCTTTATTGAGCCAAAGGATTCTCCTTGGGTAAATGTGATTGCTGTAAGACCTGATGGTTCAAAGGATGATCCCCGTGTTCAGCAGTTAGTAAAAGTCTATCAGTCCGATGCTATTAAGCAGTTTATAGAAGAGAAATTTGACGGTTCTGTAGTTGCAGGATTCTAAGGAGGCGGTCTTATGGCTGAATATCCCTTTAAATACGGCAATACCCAATACAACTTTAAAATTGAAAGGGGAGAACTTCTCCATCTTTTAAAGCCACGCCCTGCAGTCCCTATAGCCGATGTTCATCAGAAATGCATCGAAGCTTTAGAAAATCCTATTGGCACATTACCATTAAGGCAGATCATAAGCCCTGGCGAGAATGTCCTATTGATTGTCAGTGATATTACCCGGGCTTGGATTCGAACCAATCAATTTTTAGTCCACATCATAAACTATCTCAATGGATTAAGCATTCCGGATCAGGATATATCGGTACTCATTGCCCTGGGTACCCATCGTCCTTCTACAGAAGAAGAAAAAAAGCAGATTGTAGGTGAAGAAATCTATAACCGCATTGCCATTTATGATCATGATTGTTTCGATCCCGGTCAACTTGAAAATTTGGGCACCTCCAGTGCCGGAACACCCATTCAAATCCACAAGAGAGTAGTGGCGGCGGACCGTGTAATTTTGACCGGAGGCATTGTATTTCACCTATTTGCAGGCTTTGGAGGCGGTGCGAAAGGCATAGTGCCGGGAGTAGCAGGCTTAGAAACCATACAGCATAATCATCGTTTGACCTTCTACGAAGGTGAAAGTGCAGGTCTTAACCCTGATGCCTGCTCCAATAAAATCGAAGGAAATCCTATGCGTCAGGACATCACGGAGATTTGCCGCAGGGTAAATCCTGACTTTCTCTTTAATGCGGTTTTAGATGCAGAAGGAAATTTCATTGAGTTTGTGGCAGGCGACTTTGAAGCAGCCTGGCTGAAGGGTTGTAATACGATTCGACAGCTCTACGGCATTGAGGTGAAAGAAAAAGCAGACCTGATTATTGCTTCTGCCGGCGGTTACCCAAAAGATATCAATCTCTATCAGTCTGTTAAAACCATGGATAATTGTATTTTTGGCGGTAAGGAAGACAGTGTAATCCTGCTTTTGGCCGAATGCAGAGACGGCCTTGGGGCCGATGAGTTTTTAGAATGGTTTCAGTATGATACTTTAGAAAAAATGGAAGCTGCCTTGAAGCGGAATTTTACAGTACCCGGTTATGCAGCCTATAAGGCAGCCTATGTAGCAAAATATCGGAAACTGGTACTTCTCTCTTCTCTTGAGGATGAGGTAGTTGGAAGACTGGGTTTTATCCCTGCTAGATCCATGGAAGAAGCCATATCTCTAGCCTATTCTCTGGCCGGGGAACAACCAAAGATCACACTTATGCCCTACGGCGCCAATACCCTGCCAATTCTGGCATAAAAAATACAAAACCCACACCTTTCGGTGTGGGTTGTTTGTATTATCTGTCGTAGGATCTTCTTTGTCCGCCATTATTTGGCTTTGAGAAGTTTCTCTTTGCCTTTTGACGGCACTCCTTGCACTTTTTAGGCTCGTTATCGAACCCCTTCTCCGCATAGAACTGTTGCTCCCCTGCAGAAAAAGTAAACTCTACACCGCAGTCTTTACATTCGATCGTTTTGTCTTGGAACATTAAAACAGCCTCCCTTCATCAATGGATTATAGAACATATAACATTACTCTTTAAAACAACCTAGCCATTGATTGGGAAGGGTGTAGTTATAAACGCTATATATTCCATTATATTATAATACTTATATACTTGCATTGCAACTAAAATTTTCTATAATAGAGTCGCTTTTCTAAAATTTCTAAATTGTTTCTTGGCATGATTTTCCTCTCACCATACATCTTATGCATAGGATTTTAAGATTAGGAAAGAATCATTTGAGAAGCAGTTTATTTTAGTATATAATTGTTGTAAATACCTTATTTCATAGGAATGGAGTGTTGAAATGATTATACCGGAATTAAAAATAGGGCACTTAACTGCAAAGGTCCCCATTGTACAAGGAGGGATGGGCGTAGGCATCTCCTTATCAAGTCTGGCAGCTGCTGTTGCCAACTGTGGTGCAATTGGTGTCATTTCAGGGATTGAGCCTGGTTTTACACTGGATCATTATTCTAAGAACAAATTCCAAGCCAATATTGACGGATTAGTTTATCATATCCGTCGAGCCAGGGAATTAGCCCCTCAAGGCATAATAGGCGTCAATATTATGACTGCCATTAATAATTTTGATGATATGGTTAAAGCAGCAGTAAAAGAAAAAATTGACATTATTTTCGCCGGTGCGGGACTGCCTATGAAGCTTCCTGAACTTATAAAGGATTCTATGACAAAAATTGCCCCAATTGTTTCCTCCGGAAAAGTGGCACAGTTAATTTGCAAGCAGTGGGATCGTAAGCACAGCTATCTTCCAGACGCCATTGTGGTAGAAGGTCCGGAGGCCGGGGGTCACTTGGGCTTCTCCGTAGAAGAATTGGAGCATATAAAGGATTTTTCACTGAAGAAATTGGTACAAGAAGTATTGGAAGCCATCAAGCCCTTTGAGGAAAAGTATGACCGAAAGATCCCTGTGATCGCCGGGGGCGGCGTCTACGACGGGGCAGATATTGCAGAGCTATTAAGATCTGGTGCTTCTGGCGTTCAGATGTCTACCCGTTTTGTGGCTACTTATGAATGTGATGCTTCTCCGGAATTTAAGCAGGCTTATATTGATGCGAAGGAAGAAGATGTGATGATCATCAAGAGCCCTGTGGGAATGCCTGGCAGAGCAATTCGCAATACATTTTTGGAAAAGGTTTACAAGAATGAAAAACCTAAGGGAATCAAGTGCATTAACTGCCTCAAGCCTTGTAATCCTGCTGAGACCTTATATTGTATTGCCGATGCATTGATTAATGCGCAAAAAGGCAACCTGGACAAGGGCTTTGCCTTTGCCGGCGCAAAGGTGCATCGAATAGATCGGTTGATGTCCGTAAAGGAATTAGTTGATGAATTGATGACAGAATTGAAAGCACAATAATAGGAGCCACAAGGCTCCTATTATTGTGCCTCATGGCTTATCCTGGACTTTCCTTGAAGTCAAAATCACATCATCTTTCAATCATTGGGACAAAATATTCTTAGAAATTAACACGGGAATGATTGTCTTTTTTCTCGGCTTTGTGTTACAATGTCATGTGGATAATTTACAAGAGAGGAAGTTTCTAATGATTCAGCACAACATTCGTAATATTGCTATTATTGCCCATGTTGACCATGGGAAAACGACTTTAGTAGATGAGCTGCTAAAGCAAAGCGGAACCTTTAGGAGCAATGAGCAGGTAGATGAGCGTGTTATGGACTCCAATGACCTGGAGCGTGAAAGAGGCATTACCATTTTAGCCAAAAATACATCCATTCTTTATAAAGATGTTAAAATCAACATCGTAGATACACCGGGCCATGCAGACTTCGGCGGCGAAGTAGAGCGGATTATGAAAATGGTGGATGGGGTTCTGCTGTTGGTGGATGCCTTCGAAGGCCCAATGCCCCAGACAAAATTCGTACTGAGAAAAGCTCTAGAAGCAGGCATCAAGCCTGTGGTTGTAATTAATAAGATTGATCGTCCCGAAGCCCGCTGTGAGGCTGTTGTAGATGAAGTACTGGATCTTTTCATCGATCTGGGTGCAGACGATGATCAGCTTGAGTTTCCAGTCATCTACGCATCGGCTAAGCAGGGAATCGCACGATACGAAATTACCGACACAAATCAGGACATGCATCCTTTATTGGATATGATTTTAGAGGAAGTGCCTGCACCCGAGGGTATCCTTGAAGATGGTCTGCAGTTAATGATTTCTTCTATCGATTATGATAAGTATGTAGGCCGTATCGGTATCGGCAAGATCACAAGGGGCAGCATTCGGAAAAATCAGGAAGCTGTCCTATGCACAGCGGACGGGCAGTTTAAGAACTTCCGAATCAGCAAGCTCTATGCCTACCACGGACTTAACAAGGTGGAGCTGGAAGAGGCCCAATTTGGAGAGATTGTAGCCATTGCCGGAATAGAAACGCTGAATATCGGGGAGACTGTATGCTCCACTGATAAAGTCGAGCCCCTTCCATTTATAAAAATTGACGAGCCTACTATCTCTATGTACTTTATCGTTAATGACAGTCCCTTTTCAGGTAGAGAAGGGCAGTTTGTTACCAGCCGGCATTTAAGAGACCGTCTTCAACGGGAGTTGCTTTCAAACGTAGCCTTGCGGGTAGAGGATACCGACTCACCAGATTCCTTCAAGGTTTCCGGACGGGGTGAGCTTCATTTGTCTATTCTAATTGAAACCATGCGCCGTGAAGGCTATGAGCTTTCCGTATCTAAACCGGAGGTAATTATGAAAACCATCGATGGCGTACTCTGCGAGCCAATGGAGCATGTTACGATTGAAACTCCGGAAGAGTATATGGGTGTGGTCATTGAAACCCTGGGACAACGTAAAGGCGAAATGATCAATATGTTTACAAACAGCAACGGCTCTGTAAAGCTGGAGTTCCGTATCCCAGCAAGAGGATTGATCGGATACCGCTCCGAATTCATGACCGATACCCGTGGTACCGGAATTTTGAATCATATCTTTGACGGCTATGCACCTCACAGAGGGGAAATCAAGTCTCGCTCCAAAGGTTCCCTGGTTGCCTTTGAAGGCGGTACAGCTGTAACCTACGGCTTATATAACGCTCAGGAAAGAGGAAGTCTTTTCATCCTTCCTGGTACAGAGGTTTACGAGGGGATGATTGTTGGAGAAAATGCCAGAGCAGGAGATATCGCAGTAAATGTCTGCAAACGCAAGCAGTTAACGAATGTCCGTGCTTCCGGCTCCGATGACTCTATGCGTCTTGTACCTCCTGTTCGACTTTCTTTGGAGCAAGCCTTAGAGTTTATTGCTGATGATGAATTGGTAGAGGTTACTCCTAAAAATATTCGTCTTAGAAAGAAATTACTGGATAAGCACTCCCGTGCAAAGGCATCCAGAGCATAAATAGAAAAAATGCCCATGGGTCTATACTAGATTCATGGGCATTTTATTACTCCTCAAAAGTTCCCTTTACTACCGCAGCACCTTGCTTTACCATCACTTTACCCTTTGCAATTACAGTATCTACTGTGAAGGTTTCCTGATCTACCAGCACAATGTCTGCGTCCTTACCAATTTCGATTGTTCCCTTATTTTTTAGCTTCAAGATTCTGGCAGGATTTTCTGTTACCACCTTAAGTGCATCAGCCATAGGCACTCCATCGACCTGTACTGCATCTCTAAATTCTCTAAAGATGGAGTCTACTTTTCCCACTCCAAGACCGATACACTCTTTCTTCTTATTAAAAGTTGGCATGCTGCCCTGGCCATCAGAAGAGAAAGTGATGTTTTCAACAGCAACGCCGGCATCCATGGCAATTTTAAGCCCTGTACTGGCCTTTACCTCATCTTCCTCTAAGAATTCAGGATCTGAGCTTGTGGTCAGATCAATGATTCCACCCTTCTTTCCATACTCAATTCCTTTTTGCATCACTTTCATACTACGGTTCATGTGAGTAGGAACAAATTGAGCGGCCGGGATTTCTGTATGCTCGATAATATGAATGAGAGCCTCTAGATGTCTGGCCCCATCCCCCAGATGGATATTTACAATTCCTGCTTTTCCGGACAGAATTCCTCCTACTCTTGCCTCAGCCGCCAACTTTGCCAAATCTTCTACTGTGGGTTGTGAGGATCTATGATCAGAAATAGCAATCTCACCTATTCCAATGACTTTATCAATTAAAATAATGTCATCCATGGCACTTCCGGTAATGGTTCTTACAGGGACTTGATAAGATCCTGTATATATATAGGCAGTAATGCCTTCCTCTTCTAACCCTCTGGCTTTCGCCAAAAGACCCTTCATACATCGGGTCGTACCATCGGTTCCCAAACAACCCACAACCGTAGTAACCCCTGCCTTTGTAATAGCTGAGAGCATAATTTCCGGCGTTCTCGTTTTAAAACCGCCCTCTCCCCCGCCCCCAGTGATATGCACATGACTGTCGATTAGCCCAGGAATCACGTACTTACCAGAGGCATCAATCACTTCTATATCCAGCATGGCGTCAGGTATGTTGATCTCTTCCTTCAAATCTCCGATTTTATCTGCAACAAGTAGTAAATCCATTTTACCCATGTAGTGGGGAGCATAGACCTCTCCACCCTTAACTAACTTCATCATTGTACTTCCCCTTTCTTAAAACACGGAAGCCCCTTCAGCCTCTATAGGTTTCCTGATGAATTAAAAATGTTGCAATTTTTATGCCAATGATATTTCATTAGATTTTAAAGCATTCGGTCGTTCCCCTTATGAAATCCTTTTTTATTGGAAACCATTAGAATCCATTATTATCCATTAAGTCTCTCTTGTTCCACCATCTGCTTTCCTTTTCTCGTTAAACGCGTTCCCGCTCTTCCCTTGCTCTTGATCAAGTAACCATGCTCTTCTAAGAGATTCATTCGCTGGCGAATCTGCGGTTCTGTCAGAGTATACCCTTCTGCTTTGGCCAGCTCTGCCAACTGCTTTCTTCCAAGCAAAATATTTTGACTGCCAGCTGTGTAGAGCTGTCTTAGAATAAAATAGAGCTCTGATGAATTTCCCAGTTCTTCCAGCTCGTTGGTCTCCTTATATCCTTGAAAGCTTTCTGCCGTTAGTTTTACTTGAAAAAAGCTTTTTTCCGGAATATCATGAATGCGAATAACATCGCCTTCGCAAACTGCCAGCATATATTCTAAGGTATTTTTTAATTCCCGAACATTTCCATACCAATTATAATGCATCAGGCGCTGAATAACCTCTTCCTCAATCCTCATAGACCGGGGTTCGTTCTGTTGAATAAAATAATTCACCAGTTCACGAATGTCTTCCTTCCTTTCCCTGAGGGGCGGCAGCTGCACATATAATACCTTAAGGCGATGATATAAGTCCTGTCTAAATTTTCCTGTCTCAATCATCTCCATCAGATTTTTGTTGGTAGCAGCAATAACTCTTACATCTACGGGGATGATCTCAGTCCCACCTACCCGCATAATTTCCTTCTCCTGAAGCACCCGCAGCAGTCTAGCCTGAATCTTTGGAGATATGTCCCCTATCTCGTCAAGAAATAAAGTTCCCCCATTAGCCTGTTCAAAGAGTCCCTTTTTACCGCCCTTTCTCGCTCCTGTAAAAGCCCCTTCCTCGTAACCGAACAGCTCACTTTCTACTAAATCTTCTGGCAGAGCGCTAAAATTCACGCCTAAAAAAGGTCCCCCTCTTCTAACAGAACAATTATGAATAGCACTGGCAAACAGTTCCTTTCCAGTACCGCTTTCTCCTTCAATCAAAATATTGAGTTCACTGCTAGCCAGTTTTGCAGCGATTCTCTTCTTATTTTTTATGCTTTCACTGCTGCCAACGATATCCTCAAAGGTATATTTTCCAATGTGCCCCCGCTTGATTAATTCTCGTCTCAGCTGACGCTCTATTTCCAGTGCCTCTTTAATATTCTTAAAGGTGGCTACGATTAGATTTTCTTCCTTGATGTAAAACTTTTTCACCAAAATCTCTACATTGTCGATAGACAAGATCATGTTGGCTCCATCCGGATCATTCAATAAGAAATGCAGCAACTCCTTATTCTTAATGATCTGCCTTATGTTTTTTCCCATAGTAAAGGGCATGGCAGTTTGAAAAATTTTTTCCAAATTGCCGTTGGCTACCTTGATTTCACCATAGGTGTCTACACTAAGCAACCCGTCGTTTACTCCCTCCAACACAGTTTTTAAGTTTTTATTGAACCTATTGGTTTCCTGAGTAGCTTCAACTAATCGCTGACCTAATTGAATGATCTTGGCTAAATATTTTTGAGATAATTCGTGGGCCTTTCCTTCCAGCATGTCCAATCTTTTTAGAATCTCTGTCATGGAGGTCATATCGATCAGCCGCGGTCCAATATCAATGATCTCCTCTACGAACTCAGGGGCCTTATCTCCTTCTCCCGGTGTCACGGCTATTTTTACCGGCTTAACACTCTTAATACCCGGATAATAAGGGATGAATTTTAAATGATTAATTCCCAATTCCTTTAACTTCCCTATGGAGTCAAAAACCGTTTCCGCTACGTCATTAACAAATAATACTTCACTTCCTGGCGGTATAAACAAGAGCTTGTCTATATAGTGGTAATTGATAGTTCGCCTTGCAGTCATTACACGCTGCTTGCTGTCCTCATGCAAATAGGGCAAAGCTTCAGGATACACAAGATCCGAGGATAAGATAATTAAATCAGATTTGATGATTTCTTCAATACCCTCATCTATTGCATAGCTTTTAATCCGTATGTATTCTCCAATATAACTGCGCAGTTGCTCTAGCAGTGTCTTTCTTGTTTCTTCCGTTCCTGCGATCAATGTGATTTCTTTCATCAGCATGTAGGATCTTCCCCCTTTTCATCTCCTGCAGCAATCTTATAGTAGAGGGGAAAACAATCTCCCCGTAGCTTCCTTTATCTTCTCAGAAAGGGGCCTTTTTAAATGTTCTTCCAAGAGGACCTCTTTACTGTCTTCTATATCTGCTAAGAAATCTTTCTCCATTTCCATTACGATTTCCTTGTCATAAATAAAAGCATTTACTTCAAAATTTATTTGAAAGCTGCGAATATCTAAATTTGCAGTCCCGATGGAAGCTGCGCTTCCGTCTGCCAGTAGAATTTTTGCATGAATAAATCCTTTTTGATACTTATAGACTTTGACCCCTGCCTTCAGCAAATCTTCAATGTTGCCCATGGATGCCCAAAAGACTGTCTTATGATCAGGTCGGCTCGGCAGTATGACCCGTACATCAACTCCGCTTAAAGCTGCTGTCTTTAATGCCATCATAATGCTCTCATCAGGCACAAGGTAGGGGGTATTGATCCAAATACGATTCTCTGCTGAAGAGATGATGGCAAAGTAGGCCTGCATAATGGACTGCCAATCTGAGTCAGGTCCACTGCCTGTAATTTGAATCAGCTGTTCCCCATAATAATCCAGCTTTGGAAAGTAGGTCTCATTAAAAGCTATATACTCCTTTGTAACAAATTCCCAGTCACCTAAAAAAATATTTTGGAGTCCGTAAACCGCTTCTCCTTCAATTTTTAAGTGGGTGTCCCGCCAAAAACCCAAGTAGGAATCATTTCCTAAATATTCGTCTCCAATATTGAGCCCTCCTACAAATCCTACCTTCCCGTCAATCACAATAATTTTCCGATGATTTCTATAGTTTAGCTCCCTGCTCAGCAACGGAAAAAACACGGGCAAAAATCCATGAATTTCAACTCCTGCAGCTCTCATGTCCTCAAGATAAGATTTTCCCAGTTTCCAACTACCTACACTGTCGTAAAGCACTCTAACCTTTACCCCTTTACGGGCCTTCTCCATAAGCTGCTCTTTAATAACGCCACCGATGATATCATCCTTGATAATAAAGTATTCCAGGTGAATATGATCTTGGGCACCTTCAAGAGCCTTCATGATGGTCTCAAAGGTCGCCACTCCGTTGGACAGTACCGTAACACGGTTATTTACTGTAAAGGGGGATTTTGCATTATTTAAAATCAAGCTGATGAGTCTCCTTTTGACCAGGCTGTCCTCTTCAAAAAACAACTGTTCTTCTTTGATGGCTTCCTGTTGTATTGTGGCCAATTCTTCCAGCTGTTGAAAATTTCTGACACGTTTCTTTTTGAAAATATTTTCCTTTCTAAAGCTGTGTCCTAAAAACAGATAAAAAATAAATCCGATCACAGGGACCAGTACCAATATTAACAGCCATGAAATGGTCTTTGCAGGATTTTTGTTCTCCATAAATATAAGGATAGCGATAAAAACAGTATAGATCGTAAAAACCATTCCTGCTACTCTTCTAAAGTCTCCAAAGCCCTCTGCCCATCTTGTAGAAATAGGTTCTTCCTGCAGTTTCTGATCAAGAATGGACATCTGAAGGCTGCCAATTTGATTGTTTTCCAAAGCAGTTGCGGGGTTGTAGGAAGCAGTGATCATTAACAGTAAAATAATGAATGCAATCAGGATTTTACATTTTCTATACACTTTTACCACCTCCCTTTTATTGTATACTGCTATTTAATACCCATTATACGATAGGAATCACCAATCGTTCCTTACTATAAAAGACCTCTATGACCGTTCCTAAAAACAATGGATATCTTGATCATCAGAAGCCTTTTCCTGCTTTTCTGCATTCTATTTCCTATTCTTTCACTAGGTCTATCTCTATACGTATACATCTGCCTAATATTTTGATCTCCTTTAATTCCTTCGTCACGGCCTTCGGTTCATGAATATTAGACACCAACTGAAGTTTATTTCCCTCTGCCCGTTTAAGCTTTCGGATCATTCTGACTCCATCAGCTTCCAGGAGGTAAAAGCCATTATCTGCCCATTGATTATTTAAAAATACCAGAACTCGATCTCCTTTTTGCATACGAAAACCCGTCATGGATTGATCTGCAAGCTCTATGTATACCAGCTTATCTGGATTGAATCCTTCTACCTTCCGTTCAATGATGGGGAAGCTCTTATGCCCCTTCACCTTCTCCATTTGAACATCATAAATTGGAATTTTCTTAATGATATTGGCCAATGCAAAATCCCATTGCTCCAATGGCTCTACTGTTTCCCGCTTTACCACGGGAACTTCCGCTTTCTTTATTTTCTGTGTTTCAACGATTTCCCCTTTATCCGGCTCCAATGTAATATTTTCTTCTAAATTGACTCCTAAGGCCTTTGAGATTTGCCCAATCAGCCGCTCGTTAATAATTTTTTTCCCGCTTTCTACTTCCAAAATAAAAGATTCAGTAACCCCACACTTTTTTCCCAACTGCTTCGGTGTTAACCCTTTTTTTGTTCTCTCCTCTTTAATTTTATTACCTATACGACTCATATAAACACCTCTCCGTATGTAACCCTTCTCTTTTTATATTAGATTTAGTGATATATTCATTCCATCACAGACAGGAAATTTTGTCAATTTCTTTTTACAGCTTCACAGCGATAAATGGGCTTGCCCATTTGTGAAAACTTATCCTCATATTCTGTAGTGATATTCTCTTTTAAATCACTTTGATGCAAGTCAAAGGTAATATTTCGCAGTCGGAGATCACAGATAGAAAATTCATTGAGGGAAAACTCAAACAGCTTTTCGTTGTCCGTCTTAAAGTGAATTTCTCCCTGCTTATCCAATAAGCTTTTATAGGTTTCCAAGAAACTTCGGTAGGTTAATCTGCGCTTCGCCCATCTGTTTTTAGGCCATGGATCGCAGAAATTAATATAGATCCGATGCAGTTCGCCTTTTTCAAAAACCTCTATCAATCGATTGGCATCAAACCATAGGAACACAATGTTTTCCAGCTGTTTTTTTTCTGCTTTCGTCACTGCTCTCAATAGTACCTCTTCCTTCATTTCAATACCAATATAGTTTATATGAGGGTTTTTCTCTGCCATTGTTGTAATAAACTGTCCTCTGCCAGTCCCAATCTCCACATGGATTTCTCCTATTTGTTGAAAGACCGAACACCACTTTCCTTTGTATTTTTCTGGTTCCTTCACCACCAACTTATCTTTGCTCAGCAGTTTTTCTTCAGAACCAGGCTTCTTTCTTCTTCTCATCCCTTTTCCTCCATATTTCTTTCATTGACCTCAATGACATTATTATATCACTTTTTTCTACTTCTCTATTCCATCGCACTTGAATATAAAAATACCTACCTTTTTACAGGTAGGTATTTTATTTATCATTGGCGGAGAAGGAGGGATTCGAACCCTCGCACCAGTTTCCCGGCCTAACGGTTTAGCAAACCGTCCTCTTCAGCCTACTTGAGTACTTCTCCTTGATGGCTGGGGTAGCTGGACTCGAACCAACGAAATGCCAGAGTCAAAGTCTGGTGCCTTACCGACTTGGCTATACCCCAATAAATATGGTGCGGGTGGAGGGACTTGAACCCCCACGCACGTGGCGCTAGATCCTAAGTCTAGTGCGTCTGCCAATTCCGCCACACCCGCAAGACAAAAAAATGGTGGTCGCAATAGGGATCGAACCTATGACCCCCTGCTTGTAAGGCAGGTGCTCTCCCAGCTGAGCTATGCGACCTTGAAATTGGTGACCCATCCGGGAATCGAACCCGGGTTACCGCCGTGAAAGGGCGGTGTCTTGACCGCTTGACCAATGGGCCATTTATGGCTCCAGAGCGGGGACTCGAACCCTGAACCTACCGGTTAACAGCCGGGTGCTCCACCATTGAGCTACTCTGGAACATTTCCAAACCAGCAACGACCTACTCTCCCGAGGCGTTACCGCCTGAGTACCATCAGCGCTGAAGGGCTTAACTTCTGTGTTCGGGATGGGAACAGGTGTGACC
>NZ_FQZV01000059.1 GCF_900142145.1 Geosporobacter subterraneus DSM 17957
CCCGCCCTCCTTATGCAACGTAGAGCGACGCCCTCGTCGTTCCGCAAAATACGAACCAAAAACGTAGGGAACGACGCCCTCGTCGTTCCGCAAAACCCAAAAGAATGGAGCGAAACCTATGGGAAATCATCGAAACAGACTTAGCATATGGCTGGCAGCACTCCTGATCATACAGATATTCCCTTTTTCTGTATTTGCATTAGAAGATGGTTCCTATCCAGTCTATGAGGGAAGTGCCAATCAATCAGCCCTATACAATACCATCCAGTTTACAGACCTCCAGGGCCATTGGGCACGACAGGCTGCTCAGGAAACAGCTGCCCTATCCATTATGAGAGGCCTAAACAACCGTCAATTTGGGCCCAATCGTACCCTCACCTATGCAGAGGCACTGACAGTTTTGGTGAAGGCCATGGGGGCAGAGGCGGAAGCCCAGCAGGCTGGAGAAGCCCAACTGCAGCCAAAGGTAAGGGATATTGTGCTGATGAGTGCGGCAGATAACTGGGCCAAAGGATATATACAGGTGGCTTCTCAAAAAGGAATCTTAACCACACAGGAGAGCAATGAGATCCTCAACCTGACTCAGGCCCAGCAGGATCGGATTGAGGCGCAGATAGAGCAGCAACTAAAAACCTATGAAAACAGAGAACTGACACCGGCAGAACTAAGCACCCTGCAGGGGCAGGTGCGGGATCAGCTGACTACGAGGGCTACATGGAATCGTCCCGTAAGCCGCCAGCAGGTAGCCATGTGGATTGGCCGGGCCATCGGGTTAGAACCGGCATACGGCAAGGACATGGTGAATGTTTACAGATTCAACGACTGGCGTCAGATGGATACGGAAAAAATCCCAATGATCGAGGCTGTGCTGCAGCGTGGTCTCATGAGTGGAACCAGCGCTGGGGCTTTTTCTCCGAAGGGACAACTAACCCGGGGACAAATGGCACAGCTGGTAGCCAATATTCATGATGATTTGCTGGAAGTGCGAGGCTTAAAGAAAATCAGCGGAGAAATCACTGACATCGAGAATATACAAGAAGCAGGAAAGAATAAGCGAATCTATACCCTTCACAATGAAGACAACAGCAAAAGCTATATTTTGGTGGAGCCGAACCAAAAGGACTTTATTACACAGAAAAATGGAACTTTAGGCTTGTCTGCCCAGCTTCGTGCAGGAGATTGGATGCGGTATTACATAAACGAAAAAAATGAAGCGGTTTATGGGGCGGTAGATGCAGGCAGAGAAAGAAAAGTTGAGGGCTTTGTGGATGCAGTAGACGAAAATAAGCTGCAGCTGACCCTGATGGACTTTTCCGATAAGCGGCACATGCTGACCCTGCAGCCGGCCACACAAATACGTATTAACGGCAGAGACGGGGCATTAAAGGATCTGCTCTACGGCATGGAGGTTGTTGCTACTCTTAGAGGGGACAAGGTGACGGATATCGAGGGAATCCTGGAAGAAGATCCTTACCGCCACGGGTACATCCCACCGGGAAGCCGGGTCAAGGTAGGAGATATCCTATTTATTAATAGCGACACAGTGGAAATCAAGGTAGGAGACAAACGGGAAAAATATCGCATCACGCCGGATACCAAGCTGCTGCGGAGCGACACCCGGGCCAACCTCTTTGAGCTGAAGGAAGGGGACCGGGTGCTGCTGTCCTTTGATGATATCTACAGCACAGACATTGCCTCTATCCAGGTAGAGGATCAGGAAAGACATATCGATAAAATCTATCGCGGAAAAATTGAATCCGTCAATGAAAGAGGAAAGGAAATCCTCATCAACAGCGTTACAGTCTATCAGGATGGCAAATGGGTCAAGCATGCCGATGCAAAAGTCAAGCTGAAGGCCGAAAATGACAAGCTCTTTGAAGGGACAATGAAAACCACGCTTAAATCCCTGGGGGCTGCAAAAGGATCAGAAATCTATGCGGCGGTAGAGAAAAGCTATGGGGTAGAACGGATTGCCAAGCTGGTGATGAAGCAGGGTTCTACAGTACTATATGAGAGCCGCATATCAGATATACAGTTTGGCACCAATAAGATGACCGTGGACAACAACAGCTTTACCTTCCACTCAGGAACAATCGTAGTAAAAGACAATCGACTGGTGGACATCCTGAATTTAGATGCCAGCCAAAGTATCTACATGGCAGCGGATCTCAACCGGGGAAGCCGCAGCGCAGCCTTTATTTCCATCGAAGGTACAGGCATCCTGGACGACCGCATCGACGGAACCAGAATCATGGTATACCAAGGAAAGGTTGAAGATATCGACGATTATGGCATCACCATCGGACGCCTGGGTTATCAGCTGGATTACCTCAAACTCCAGGACAATCGATGGACGGAAGTATCCAGAAGCAAGAAATTTACGCTGACGGAAGACAGCTATATCTTTGACAGTGATCTGAAAAAAGAGATCGACAGCAGTTATTTTATCGATACACGCTATATCGATTATGAAGACATAAAGGATGAGGAATTGAGACAGCGAATCAAGGATCGCTTCTATATCGGCAAGAGTGCATACTTTGTTGTGAAGGAAACCAACAGCGGAGGAGAAACCTATGCAGAGGTATTGGCCTTGAACCTAACGCCTAAGGTAGTGTTTGACCGGGGCAGGGTAAATACGGAGCATAGTGCCATTGCAATTATTGATAAAGTGGATTTAGACAGCACCACCATGACCTTAGGCAATCTCAAGTACTGGAATGCACTTAATCAGCGATGGGAGACCGCTGCAGGCAAGGAGACGGTCATCATGGATAAGGCAGTCATCCTGATAAATGACCGCCCAATGGACAGGGATGAGTTTTACAGACTTAAGCCAAAGGCCAAGGTATATATGATTAAGAATAAGAAAGACTCTGTAAACGACGAGGCATTTGTCGTGATTGTGGAACAATAAGGAGGAGAGTCCTATGAATAAAAAAGTCATTGCTTTAACCATACTCCTGGTGCTCTCCTTCTGCCTCCAGGGTTTGGCCCTAGAGGTTCCCGGTTATGAAGGGGGCATCAAGAATGAAACCCTTTATAAAGAGGTAGTTTTCATAACGGGAGAGCCTATCATCCTGGAAGGAACCCTGGATATCAGCGTAAGAGAACGAAGCAACCAGGTAACGGAGCGTTACACCTACAAGCTGGAAAACATAGAGCAAAAAGCCAAGATGAGCAGAACCGTTACAGTAACCAAAGATCTGAAAGTAAACGGTGACCAGACCACGGCTTCCGCATCCATCAGCAGTTTTAAGGAAACCCTTGACGTAGCAGGGGTGAAGTATGAAGCCAATGAGAAGAGCTATCAGTGGAGCAAGGCCGATGTCTATCAAAACAAGCCCGGTGTAACCTACTTTGCAGGAAACTGGGATGGACGAAAAACCTATACCATCAATCGAAATCAAGGCAAGGTAATGGTTGAGACAAGGGGCAATGCCGTCGGCTATGAGCATTATTGGGGAACCACAGAAACCCAAAGCATCAGTTATTATGTTGACTCTGAGCGAAAGATAAGGATAGGGGATGAGGATGAAACCATCCGATGGCAGGGAACTGCAGCGGTGGATGCGGTCCATAACCGTACCCGAGACTTTAGCTATGAGTCCAATCAACCCACTCAAATCAGCTTCCGGGGAGGCTATCTGCTGACAGAGCAGCAGGAAAATGTATTAAAGGTTACTTATGACCTGCCGAGACTGGACGCTGACGGAAATGTGCGATCTCAAAGAAATGTAGGGACCAGAAGCTTTAGTATTGACACAAATCCTGTAAATCAGCGATTGAGCATACCCAATATGAGAGATGTTTCCGGCCACTGGGCTGAGAAGGATATCCTCCTGCTGACCAGCATGGATGCCCTTACAACGAAAAGCTCTTATTTTGGGCCGTCACTCCCTATGAACCGCGGGGACTTTGCCAGAGCCATCGCTACGGTTATGGGGTTAAGGCAGGAAGAAGCCGCACAGAAAACCAGAACGACAAAGGCGGCAGAAGAACCTCAGATTTTTACCGATGTGACGAAGGAAGATCCTAACAAGAAATATATAGCATCTGTCTATGAAAAGGGGATTATGCAAGGGGTAGGAAAGGATCGTTTCTCTCCGAACCAGGCATTGACCCGGGCCCAGGCAGTTACGGTTTTGATTACTACCCTGGGCTTTGAAAACCTGGCACCGATCCAGCAGTACAGTACTGGTTTCAGAGATGACGGACAAATCCCCCTCTGGGCCAAGGATGCGGTATATATGGCGAAGGAGCTGGGCCTGGTGCAGGGAACCGATGAAGGCTACTTCCAGCCTAATAAGGTTTTGACCAAAGCAGAGGCAGCGGCCATGATGACCAACTTCATCCGCTATCTGCAGGAGGACCTGCGCTATGACTACCGAGAACGTATATTAAACTTCTAAGAATATTGCAGGGAATGGCCCCTGACTATTCTGAGCCGGTGAATTTCTGTAGGGGACGACCATGCCTTTAAGGTTTTGTAGGGAATGGCCCCTGTGCCATTCCGAGGTTGTGAAGTCCTGTAGGGGACGACCTATGTGTCGTCCCGTCAACCAGGTCTCGTTGTTAGAAAATAGAAAATAATCAAAACCTATTGTTGAAAATCCAAAATTTAGGGTAAAATACAAGAGAAGCAAAAATTGCTGCAGTCGCTATTGATTGCAGCACTATTTTATAGATACAAAATTGTAGGGAAAGGCCATTGGCATCAACGTAACCCATATCTCGTCATCCTGAGCGAAGTGCAACGGAGTCGAAGGATCTTAGAAAACTATGTCATTTCCAATATCCATAAGGAGGTCTACCATGATCAAAAAAATTCAAGGCAAAAGCCCCATATTCGCCTGGGTACTCATTATTTTTCTACTCTGTGCCAATTTTTCCTATGCAGCAGAGCCGACAAAAACCTTTCGCAACTTAAATGATCGTGTAAACTATCTAAAAGACATCATCTACTATATACAGCAAAACTATGCGGGGCAGGTATCGGAGGAAGCCTTGATGGAAGGTGCCTACAGGGGATTGTTTGAAGCCCTGGACCCCTACAGCAGATACTTTACACCCGAAGAATTTGAGGCTTTTGAGCAGATGAATTCCGGCAGCTACAGCGGTATAGGTGCCACTATAGGCTTTGAGAACAATCAAATCGTGATTATTGCACCGGTTGAAGGGGGACCGGCGGCGAAGGCTGGGATCAAGGCGGGAGATATTATCGTCTCTGTTGACGGCATCGATGCAAAGGGCAGTTCTTTAGAAAAAATAGTAGATAAGCTTTTAGGCAAGCCGGGGACCAAGGTGAAACTAGGGATCAGACGAGCAGATGAAAAAGAAATCCTATATTTCAATATTACCCGTGAAGTCATCCACTTGCCCACAGTAAAGGCACGAATCACGGAAGACAATATCGGCTATATACAAATCATAGAGTTCAATGAAAAGGTAAGTGAAGGGGTAGAAAAGGTACTGGCTGACTTCCGACAGAAAAAGGTGAAAGGAATCATCCTGGACCTTCGCAACAATCCCGGCGGTCTAATCGATGAGGCTGTAAATATAGCAGACTTCTTTATACCAAAGGGTCAGGTAGTTAAAATCGTATTTAAGGATAAAAGCAGCCAGATATATTCTTCTATGAAAGATGCCATAAAGATGCCTTTAGCAGTATTGATCAATGAGGGCAGTGCCAGTGCTTCTGAGATTGTAGCGGGAGCCATTCAGGATACCCAGGTAGGAACCATCATCGGCACCCAAAGCTATGGGAAAGGTACTGTACAGTCTATTGCTCCTATCAGCAATGGAGGCGGCATTAAGCTAACCATCGCCAAGTATTTTACACCAAAGGGAAGATCTATCGATGGGGTAGGCATCAAGCCCGATATCATCGTAAATAATCCAGACAAACTGGATCTTGCAAAATTAAGCAGCTTTGTGCCGATGATCGAAGAAGCAGCTGCCGAACTGGGGAGCAAGGGCCTGAATGTCTACGGCGCACAGCAAAGACTCCAGTGGATGGGATATACAGATGTTAAAATTACTGGGGTTATGGATGAGACAACCGTTGAAGCAGTGAAAAAGTTCCAAGGGACAGAAAAGTTGAAGGCGAGCGGAATACTGGATGGAGAAACCATACTGAAGCTGGAAGAACAGGTGTTAAAAATCATGCACAGCAGCGTGGAAGATCTCCAACTGAAAAAGGCCATCGAAGTCATTAAAAATAAATAGTATTGAGATGGATCATCCCTAGGGGAGGACCTTGTGTCCTCCCGATAACCAGAAGGCTTTTGCCTATGTAGGGGAAAACAGTGTTTTCCCGAATAAAAGCGGATTTGCCTTTGTAGGGTCGGACGACGCTGTCCGACCGAAATAATATATAAAAACTGTAGGTGAGAACCTTGTGCTCTTATATAAAAAATGATTTTGTTTTTGTAGGGTCGGGTCCATAGGCGTCAACGTAACCCATAATTTGTCATCCTGAGCGGAGTAAAACGGAGTCGAAGGATCTTTAAGCTAGATGATATATTCTGATAATCAAAAGTAATCTTGCTTATGTTCTATAAGATTCTTCGCTAACGCTCAGAATGACATGCTTCTAAGGTTTATTTGGAAAATAATTGGATTAAGTTGACGCCTATGGGGTCGGGTCTCTGTGCCCGACCGGCAGAATGAATAAATGTTTTATTTTTGCAGGGGACAACAGTGTTGTCCCGCGCAAAAGGATCTTGTTATTGTGGGGGGCGCACATTGTGCAACTCCCATATAAATTTCGCATACTTATTCTAAAAATCCGGTAAATATTTGTTGACGAAGTATAATCGATAAGATATACTATAAAAGTTATTTCATTCATAGGATATGAGCACCCTATTTGGGTGCCCTGCCATAACAAACGGATCCGATTATCGGTAGGTCACCCGTAGGGGTGACCTCTCACTTTTTTTGCAGGTTCTTTGCTGATGAGACCATTCCTTGGCAATACTAATGAAAGCATAATAATTGATATAGAAACTGAAACAGCCTGTTTCTATTAAAACTTAACGCAACAGATATTCTTGCCCGAGAGCATTAACTGCGTACTTTGGAGCGAGAAGTGTAGGGAAGGGCCTCCCTCTGTGCCCTTCCGAAACGTTTAAACTTCCTATTTAACATATTCAATAGCTCACAAACGAAAGGAGAATAAAAAATGACCAAGTATATTTTTATTACCGGCGGGGTTGTATCTTCTCTTGGCAAAGGAATCACCGCCGCTTCCTTAGGACAGCTTCTCAAGAGCAGAGGCTTGAAAGTTACCATTCAGAAGTTTGACCCCTATATCAATATCGACCCGGGAACCATGAGTCCCTATCAGCATGGAGAGGTATTTGTTACCGATGATGGTGCTGAAACCGATTTAGACTTAGGCCATTATGAGCGATTTATCGATATCAATCTAAATAAGTACAGCAATGTAACCACGGGAAAAATATACTGGTCCGTTATCACCAAGGAGAGAAAAGGGGATTACCTGGGAGGAACGGTACAGGTTATACCCCATATTACCAACGAAATCAAAGAAAGAGTTTACCGCGTAGGCAGAGAAACCAATGCGGACGTGGTGATCACCGAGATCGGAGGTACCGTAGGAGATATAGAAAGCTTGCCTTTCCTGGAGGCTATCCGTCAAATCAAATACGATATCGGCAAAGAAAATGTTATGTATATTCATGTAACCCTTGTGCCATTCTTGGGCAAGGCTGGGGAAATCAAGACAAAGCCTACACAGCACAGCGTTAAGGAGCTGCGGGAGATCGGTATTCAGCCTGATGCTATTGTCTGCCGAACAGAAAAGCCATTATCCGATGAAGTAAAGGATAAGATCGGTCTATTCTGTAATCTGGACAGCAATAATGTGGTGCAAAATATGGATGCGGAATCCCTGTATGAAGTACCCTTGATGCTGGAAAAAGAAGGGCTTGCCAATATGGTATGTGAGCGGCTGGAATTAAAATGCGGTCCTGCGGATCTGACAGAGTGGATTAAGATCGTGGAAAGGGAAAAAAATGCGAAGGATACAGTGAAGATTGCCTTAGTCGGGAAATATGTAGAGCTTCATGATGCTTATCTTTCCGTTGCGGAAGCCTTGAAGCATGCCGGCATAGCCAATGATGTAAAAGTGGATATTGACTGGGTTCATTCAGAGGATGTTACAGAAGAAAATGCAGCTGATTATTTGAAGGATGCAGAAGGGGTATTGATCCCTGGCGGTTTTGGAGATAGAGGAATCGATGGAAAAATCGCGGCCATTCACTATGCAAGGGTAAACAAGATACCTATGTTTGGCATCTGTTTGGGCATGCAGCTGGCTGTTGTAGAATTTGCCAGAAACGTAGCAGGATTAAAGGATGCTCACAGCTCTGAACTAAATCCCGATACACCTTATCCAGTGATCGATTTAATGCCGGATCAGAAGGACATTGAAAATATGGGCGGAACCATGAGATTGGGAATCTACCCATGTAAGCTTTATGGCAGCACTAAGGCTGAGGCAGCCTATGGTGAGGATCTGATCTACGAAAGACACCGTCATAGATACGAAGTAAACAATCAGTTTAGAGATCAACTGCAGGCGGCAGGACTGGTGATCAGCGGACTTTCTCCTGATGAGAGACTGGTAGAGATCGTGGAGCTGCCGGATCACCCTTGGTTTGTAGCAGGACAATTCCACCCTGAGTTTAAATCCAGACCCACAAGACCCCATCCGCTCTTTAGAGATTTCATCAAAGCAGCTTACGAATATAAGAAGAAATAAATAAACAAGAATAGAAGAGAGCCTTGTGCACCGCTGTATATTCATACTATCGTATGAAGCAATGCTCTCACCGTTTTGGCCTTTCGTAGGGGAGGACCCCCGTGTCCTCCCGGGGTATACTTTCATTGTCTTACGATGGATTACGGATGGAAAGCCCCATATGTCCACTAGAAAATTCATGCTGCCGTAGGGAACGGTGCCCTCATTACTCTGGACTTGCGTAGGGGTGAACCTGTGTGTTCACCCGGAGATATAACATGCCGTAGGGAACGATGCCCTCATCGTTCCGTGTATTTTAAAGTAAGGAGGGCCTTGTGTCCTCCTACTAATGTCAATTGTAGGGATCCATCGGTGATCCATGCTTTTACATCAATCAAGTAATATTAGGGGATATTTCTTATCAAAGCCGAGAAAGATCCCTTAGGTTTTATTCTAATAAATGATATAAAGATTGCAAAGAAAAGGATATAATGTGATATAATATTCTCATGGAAAAAAGACCCCAATAGCGGAGACAACAAAAGATAAGAAAACCGAATAGGGGAGGAATCTCGATGAGCAATGAAGAAAAAACACTAGAATTACTTGAACTGATGTACACAGAGTTCACAAAAAAATTTGATGCCATTGACCGAAGATTTGAAATGATTGATCAAAGATTTGAAATGATTGATCAAAGATTTGAAATGATTGACCGAAGATTTGAAATGATTGACCGAAGATTTGAAAAGATTGACCAGAGATTTGAAAAGATTGACCAGAGATTTGAAATGATTGATCAAAGATTTGATGCAATGGACCAAAGGTTTGATCGTTTAGAAAATGAGGTCAAAGAAAACAGACAAGCCATCATCAGAATAGAAAACACCATGAATGAAAAGTTCGGAGCATTATTTGATTGGCAGAAACAATCTCAAGAGAAGTTTGAAGAGATTGATGAAAAAATCGATAATCTGCAGGTTTCCGTAAATGACCTATATATAAAAACAACTTCCCATGATACACGCATCATAGAACTTACCAGAAATCTAAAGAATGCAAAATAATATTAAATGATAGCAGCAAAGGGACAGAATGCCTGTCCCTTTTTCTATAAGGCTTTAAATAGAATATTACGTGCCTTGCAACATAGATATCCGCTTCTGTAAGGGGAGGGTCTCCGTGCCCTCCTCCAACGAATAAGAAAGGATTAGTGAAACTTGGGGAAGAAAAGATGCGTCCTTTTGTTTTGCTATTAGAGAAATAAAGAAAGCAAGATTTTAAAGTAGGGGAGGGTCTCTGTGCCCTCCCGAAATCGACCAACCTTACTAGAAAGTAGGATAACTCATGAAAAATATATCTAAAACACGAATCGCATACATTCTATATATCCTTCTGATCACCCTATTCGGCTACTATGCACGACACTGGTGGGTGCATAATATCCCTACAAAACAAGTCTTTGACTTTGAAACCTACCAGGAGATCGCCACTAATATATTCCTGCACAAGGGTCATTCCTTACTTGGGGAACCGATAGCCTTTCAGGGAATGGGTTATCCCATGCTGCTGGGATATGTCTACCGCTGGATGGGAAGCAATGACATCATGATCGCAAAAAATCTTAATGTAATGCTGTCTACACTTACCTTGATAATCAGCTTTTTTATATTCGCCAGATTAACCAATAAATTATGGGTGCTGGCTGCAGCCTATACCATTGTAGCAATACTGCCTAATTATATCGCCTATAACAATGTTATTGGTACGGAGGTATTTAGTGCTTTTCTTTTTTCAGTTCTGATTTTCCTGCAGCTATATCCCTTTGATAAAAAGATACATTATCCTCTGCTGGGCCTATTTATCGGGATAACTGCGCTGACAAAACCCTTTTTCATGGCCTATCCGGTAGTGGCAGCAGTGGCCCTTTGGCTGAGAGAAAAGGATATGAAAAAGACAGCTATCTACTTTGCTGCTTTGTTTGCGGTGATGATCTTAGTAATCGCACCTTGGACCTACCGAAACTATCAAAAATTCGGACGGTTTATTCCCGTATCCTATAACTCAGGCTACGTATTCTACCTGAATAATAATGAAAACAACAGCACTGGAGGCTGGATGCCTATCAAGGATATGTATGCTACTGAGGAATTTAGAAAACAGGTAGACGAGATCCTGGAGCATGGGCAGCGCAGCGAAAAGCTGGCTCATGAGTTAGATCCTCTCTTTAAGGCAGAGGCGAAGAAATGGATCGCAGAGAATCCTGGCAAGTTTTTAAAGCTGGGTTTTCTGAGATTAAAAGGCACCTTCTTCAGCGGTGCCTGGGACATCGACTCCTGGACCATGAATGAACTGCGGGAAAAGCAGCAGTGGTGGGACAAGATAGAATTTGAACGAAACAAAAATCTATTTAGAGGCTTTAGTGATATGGTGATTCACTTGATGAGCTCCTTTGGACTGGCTTATGTGTTTTTTAATGTCAAACCAGCACTATTATGCTTGTTTAACAAAAAGACCCTGCTAGGCAATCACTTGATCATCCCTACGGTGAATATAGGCTTTTTTCTGGCTATCTACTTCATCTTTGAAGGCCAGGCCAGATATAATTTTCCTCTGTTATTTCTACTGGCTATTAGTGCAGTGCTGTGCATAGAACGGATTCATAGAGGATTTGCTGGTACCAACAGTCCGCAAATATAGCTATCCTAGGGAAGGCATTGTGTCCTACCCCATAAAAGAATCTTGCCCTGTAGTGTCGGGTCTCTGCGCCCGACTGAGAAAATGATAATCATAAGCAGAATGGAGTTTATCCCTTTCCATATAAAAGTGATTTTGTTTTTGTAGGGACGAACCCATGTGTCCGTCCGAAGCTGATGAAGCTGTGGATAAGAAGTTCTCTGATGGTAGGGGAGGGCCTTATGTCCTCCTGATTTATATGAAAGGAGCTTTTTATTCTATATAACTACTTTATAGGATCGACTTCACCAGCTCAGTTCAATCACATAACCTGTCATCCTGAGCGAAGTAGAACGGAGTCGAAGGATCTTCAGGCTAAAATGATGATCCTAGCAACCATTAAAGATTTAGTAGATAGACAACTAAATGCAATATGCTATAATGGTGTAAAGGGGTGAGCGTGATGGACGAAAAAATCTTTAATTTACTAACCCAAATGTATAATGAAGTACAAGGACTAAAATCAGAGATGCAATACATGAAAGAAAATATGGCTACCAAGCAGGACATCAAAAGACTGGAAAACAATATGGTGCGGTTAGAAAACAAGATGGAGGATCATCATAAAGCACTCTATGACGGATATCAACAAAGCATCGAAGGCATTCAGTTACTAAACGAGAAAGTGGACAAGCTGACGGATCGGGTAGAGCATCAGGAAATCAAATTACAGGTCATCAAAGGCTCAAAATAAACACCACGTTCAGGAGTAGAACGTGGTGTTTATTTTATATATCGATACACATTAAAAACCTTCTCTTCCAAATGATACACATGGGCAATGCATCCATGAAATACTCGAAATAATATTAACAGATCCTTCGGTAAGGACAAAGTCTTTTCAAAAACCTTAGATCCCATGATCGTATTCAGCTTATAAGTCAGCTTCCAATACTTAAAATCAAAGGCTTCATCTAGTAACAAGGGTTCGAAAATGGTATCCAATATAGGAAGGAGGGCCTTGCCATAGGATTTAATCTCATCCTCTTTAAAGCCTAGACTCATTAGAATTTTAGGAACTTCCTGATAATTTTCTTCACGAAGACACATCATCAAGCTTTTCAAATTCTCTACGAAAGACAGCTCATAGACCTTTACACAACCAAAGTCAATCACTTCAAGTACAATATTATCCTTATCCTTTCTCACGAAAAAGTTGCCGCTGTGAGGATCTCCATGCAAAATGCCACGCTCCAAAAAGGATTGAAAATAAAAACTGAAAAGCAGATCTAAAACCTCTCTTTTTTCACCTTCAGCTGCTTCCTGAAGAAAAAACCTTAAGGGCATGCCCATACACTTTTCTTCTACAATAATCTCTCTTTTTGTAAATTGACCAACGGTAGTTGGAATATAAAAGCGTTGATCATCAGCAAAAAGTTCATGAAATTGCTTTAAAAGTTTTTCTTCATGAAGGTAATCTGTCTCTACCTGGAAAGTTTCCTCAAACTCTTCCAGATAAGCTAACAGCAAATTCCTACTCTCCTGTGGAAAGCGAAAGAAGTTAAAGAAGAGGCTAAAAACCTTCTTCATAAAACGAAAATCATGATCCATGTTTTCCTGAATCTCTGGGTATTGAACTTTAACGATCACAGAACTGCCTTCAAAAACACCCTCATATACCTGGCCAATCGAAGCAGCTGCTATAGGCTTTTCGGATAGAGCTATCTGATGGTTCGTCAACTGCTGTGCTCGCCTATATAGGGCTATATCATTGGCAGGAATCCCTTCATCTAATAACCTCCCGAAAATTCCATATCTTCTGCGATCCTTCAGATACAAAAACTGCCCAAATTTCTGAGGAACACCTTTCAGTTCACCCAAAAGCTCGAACAGCTTATCCATATCCTTCGGTTCTTCCTTCATAATAGAAAACAAAAACTTCATCAGCTTATACTTACGTCCTAGTTTCATATCCTCACCTTCACTTACCTGTAGGGGAGGGTCTCTGCGCCCTCCCGAAAGAAACAACTTTTATATACCCTTGTGTGGGACAAGCTTCCATGTCCACCCAAAAACTCAATGTATTCGTAGGGAACGACGCCCTCGTCGTTCCGTAGAGACTTGGGGGAAGTTCCTTGACCTAGGAAAGGTGCGTCCCCCTGTCTCATATATGGGAAGTTTTAGTTAAAAATATTTATCTATAAACAATACAGATATTCCTATGTTTCCAGTCATTGGTAGGGGAGGGTCTCTGCGCCCTCCCGAAAGAAACAATTTTTATATTATCATTGTAGGGGCGAACAGTGTTCGCCCGTATATTACTCCTCATACTGATCAAACAACTCCGCCCACTGGCTTTCCTTTCTCAGCTTTGCCATCCGCTTCTTGCCTTTGTCCGGCCACCAAATATAATCATGATAGAAGAAAGAACCAAAAATAAACAAATTCACCAATGGGGTCTTAAAAAACACATCCTGTATCCGCTTCAATGGCCCAAACCATAGGAAATCCCCAACTTTCGATGCAAAATTATCCCCTACGGTAAAGCCCCAGCTCTCCTTACCTATATCTTCTCCGATGATCTCGATTTCTTCCATCTTTCCGATGCCCAATCCCCGATCATGGGCCAGTTTAATATATTTCAACTCATTGTAAGGATCAAAGCCCATCATCTTGGCAGCCACCGCATCAATGGCTACTTGATCATCACTGGCTAGGATAAAATCCTTTTCAATGGGCAGCATGGTTCTTGGCCCGGGCCCGTTTCCTGCCACCGTACCATCCATCACTGCAAAGATACCGCTGTGGATTTCTTTTTGAATGGCTAATAGATCCACCAAAGTCTCGTGAATCACACTATGGGTATAGTGCCGCTTGGAATTTAACAATCCTCCGAAAGCATTCTTCATGGCACCAGTGGTAGTGGTATAAATATGGCACTTCATGGTAGGGAGATGAAGTACATTCTTATCAAAGAAATAGTCAGGAATCCGAATACCCTTTTTAAATATTTCATGCAAGGCCAGCATTTTGGCCTTTGGTTTATATTCTACCCATGACATATCCTCTTCCTTGAAATTAAACAGGGTAGGAATCTCATACTTCTTTAATATAGGAACATACTTATTCAGTTTTTCCCCTTTAAAAGGGTCTGTTACTACGGTATTATTCTGTACACAGGTAACATCATCATATCCATGCTTCCGGAGACCCTGAATCACGCCCTCTAACTGCCATGGTGTGGTATTGGCACTGAGATAAGGAAAATGCCAGGAGATATTATCCTTTAATATGGTCGTCTTGTCCTTTGGGAGATACTGCTGAAAATCAGCCATCTCCATTAATTTTATATAATCTCCTAAAACCGTCTCCGGCCTTGTTTTCAAAACCACAACCCTTGCTTTCTTTTTCATAACCTTCCACCTCAATCTCATCTTCATTGTTCTATAAACAGATCCGTAGGGGGTGGGCCTTGTGTTCGCCCGTAAAGAATTTTTGTGTAGTAGGGATGGACGACCCTGGAGATCACTGAAAAAGTCCAGGTTTTGTCATTCTGAATGAAACAAAGTGAAATGAAGAATCTTTTAAGCTGTTTAAACTCTTAGATTCTCCCCTATGGTCAGAATGACAGCTTGAGATGATGACCATAAGATTGAAAACTTAACTGTCATTCCACTCTGTCTGTCTACATATTTCAATAGGGTAGGGAGCGACGCCCTCGTCGCTCCGTGCTATTCATATCTCGTTTTCTCTATCTTACACCGACTCATCAACCCGATCTTTACCAATCCCAACAATCCGATTCCGACCCCCAACCACAGAGTCGAAAACCTTGTGATAATCGTCGTAGCTACCGCTACATCCTTAGGTAAATCCATCATTACTAACAATCCTACAATACTTCCCTCTGCAGCAAACAACCCTCCAGGCATCATAGATACGGCTCCTACAATCGTTGAAAAAGAAACCACGAACACCGAGGCCAATAGAGATAACTCTATGCCCATGGCCTTTACCGTCAAATAAATCACTAACCCTTCAAAGAACCAGGATACCGTCCCAATGCCGATTGCAAACAGTAAGGGCTTTAGCTGAAAAATAATATAGGTTTTATCGTAAAAGTTTTCCATGGCTTTTCCAAACCGAGTGAGAAAAGGAATCTTCTCCAGCCTCCATAAAAGCCTATGCACCAGACTGGGAGACTGAACTACTGCTACAAAACCAACCATGCCTATCAAAACCAGCACCAAAGCAGCTTTTCCATAATTAAAAGCAATAGTGCCCAAGCTGGCCAAGATCAACATACTGATTCCGTCGGTCAATCTTTCGCCCATGACCAGGGGAGCAGTACTGCTGACAGGAATCCCGGCACGATCCTTTAACAAGTATGATTTGAAAAATTCACCTACCTTACCCGGCGTCACCGTCATGCACAACCCGCTGATAAATATATAGAAGCTTTCCTTCTTATCTACCTTAGCGTCTATAAGGTGAAGATAGTAGGACCATTTTACAAAGCGAAACAGATAATTAAGAGGGGCCAGAATCAGGATGAAAGGCAAATACCGATAATCAAATCCGGCAAATACTTCAATCAAGCTGTTTGCATCGGAATAAATCGATAATCCAGCAAACACCACAATACCTATTACTAATGATATAAACAAATTCTTCTTCAACTTTGAGTAGTCCAATGACATTCTCCTTTCAGTCCTCAAATAACATCGGTCATAATTTATTTATCCTAGGGAAAGATGCATAAGCGTCAAATTAATCCAAATACTTCCAAATAAACCTTAGAAGCGTGTCATTCTGAGCGTTAGCGAAGAATCTTATAGAACATAAGCAAAACTGCTTTTGATTGTCAGAATATATCATCTAGCCTAAAGATTCTTCGACTCCGTTTTACTCCGCTCAGGATGACAAATGATGGGTTAAGTTGACGACGACCTATGTGTTGTCCCGTATTATGTGTTTTTCGCAGGAAATGATCCGGGTTTCATCCCGTAACTCGTAGGGGTGGGCCTTGTGTCCACCCGCTCGATCTAGAGACTTGGGAAAGTTCCTTGACGAAGGAAAGGCGCGTCCCCAAGTCTCGTAAGGATAGAATAATAAATCTTTAATATATCAATTATTTGTAATTTACAACCAATACAATATAACAACACAACTCACAACCCACAAAAAAATATTTACAATCAATGGTACATCATTTAATAATATCAACTCTGGATTCTCTCCCATATCCTTTGTATGCACAATATATTGATAACGAAAAATCCCATAAATCACAAAGGGAATCGTCCCCATCATGTAAACAGAGTGGGCCCCTGTAAAGGTATATAGCGAATAGGCCATCACAGTAGAGGAGGTTACAATATGCAGCATATCATTAATCAACTCCGGTGTATAGTCCTCCAGAATCTTTCTGGATCCCTTACTGCCCTTGGCCACCAGTTCCATTTCGCTTTTTCTTTTATGCAGTGCTAAGAACATCGAGAGCAGGATTGTACACAACAGCAGCCATGGTGAGATTCTTACCCCAATCAATACAGTACCAGCTACTGCTCTAAGCACAAAGCCCAAAGCGATCGTCATCACATCCAGTATGACTACATTCTTTAAATAGAAGGAATAAAGACAGACCAATGCAAAGTATGCCATGCCGATAGAAGCAAACAATGGGCTCAACCTATAAGAAGCTAAAACTGTTAAACTAAAGACCACCATAACAAATAACCAAGCTTGTCTGATAGAAATCAATCCGGCAGGAAGGGGACGCCTGCACTTTTTTGGATGCTTGCGGTCCTTTTCTATATCGACAATATCATTGATAATATAAACGCTGCCCGAAAACATACAAAAAAGAAAGAATCCATATAGGCTTAGTTTTAATAAGTCCATATTGAATAAATTATTCGAAAAAAGCAAAGCTGCAAATACCAACAGATTCTTTGTCCACTGTTTTGGACGCATAATCTTTACAAAAGCTCTGCTGATATTTACCACATTATTATATTGAAACTTAGTAGATAGGTTTTCCATGATAGGCAGACCTCTTTCTTATAGTTTTAGCCTTTCTGGGGAATAGCTAGCACCTGGAGCATTGTACCAGGTTTGTTTGGTTTTAAACATTCAACATACAACCTTCAACCTACAACGCATTTCTATTATTATATACTACCATGTTCCAACATACTTATGATAATCGGGGAAGTTTCTCGACGAAGGAGAGACGTGTCCTCGTTGATCTATGTTCATAAACTTTCAACATACAACCTTCAACCTACAACGCATTTCTATTATTATATACTACCATGTTTAAGCATACTTATAAACTGGTATATGGATGAAGGGAATAAAATCATCAGCATATGAAATAATTTTTATCCTTCTTGCAGGAATTCTAGACAAACCGTAGAATATATATTACGTGCATTAACAGAGTAAAGAAATTGACAAGAAGAGCCAGTAACCAGTAACCAAACTGTAACCATTTGTAATACAACTGTAATGGTATTTTTCTCAAAGGTTATGTATAATAACTATAGAGACAAGGATATACTCCAGCTAGATAATATCAATGTTACACTTATATTACAACTCAACAGAGTTTATTGACTGTGGACTGGAGAGTTGATATAATGGGTTTCAGGATTGAGATAAAGACGTTATTCTTTGAAAGCATATTAATCACATAAGATATGTCTAGTGTGTTTTCAAAGGATAATGTTTCTGGAAAAAGGAAGCATGATCCTAACCTTGTAAGTTTATCGGAGGTCAGAAAGGACTTTGTGAATACAAAAGAATGGACGACTAAAGATAAAGCATTTTACAAATGGGGCAACCCCGAAAACATTAAACATTATTAAAGGAGGGTATTTTAAGTGAAGAGAAAATTATCTTTATTATTGGCTCTTGTAATGATTTTATCATTAGTGCCAATGACAGCATTTGCAGCTAGCGGTCTTACAGCTGTAAGTGTGCCTGTATTACCAAAAGATACAGCACAAAACTTAGGAAGCGTTAGAATGGTTATTCCTGCTGGAAGCCCAACTGATGGTCACAAGTTAACGATTACTTTACCAAGTGGCGTTACACTGCCAAGCCCATTAGGAACAGATGTGGAAGTTACAGTTCCATTGAACTATGCTGGAGATACTAATGGCCTTGCTCAAGCTGATATCACATCGGTTAATAGAGCATCTTCGACAAAACTAGAAGTAGTTTTCGGTGCTGACGTAAGCTTTACTAATGATGCATTAGTAATCTTCAAATTCAACAACATCAATACTACAGATGCATCAAATGGAACTGTAGAATTGAAGTTCGAAGCTTCTCCAAACAGTGGTATTCCAACAGGAACAGTTGCTGTTGCTAACGTTGGAGGAACTGATGCTGTTAAGTTAACTACATCTAGCGTTGATACTACAAGCTCAAGCTTCAATTTCAACTTAAATGTTGTAGAAGAGAAGCCTGGCTCAATCACAGCTGGTGACAAGATTACATTAAAATTACCAGATGGATACGTTTGGGATCCGGCTTATAATGGATTAACAACTTATGATCAAACAACCACTCCAAAAGCTGAAGTTAAATTTGGTGACCAAGTTACTTTCACATTAGATGGTGGTAACACTAGAGATTTAACAATTGAGTTTGTTGCTGGAACTACAAATTTCTCATCTTTCTCCTTGAAAGACATCGCATTCTTAGTAGCTGATGACAGCAAGGTAAAAGAAGGTGACATCGAAGTAGCAGTAAAAGGAAGTGGATTCAACAGAGACGTAACAAAGCTTAAAGTTGGTGTTCGTGCTGACTATACAGTAAAGCTTGAAATGGAAGAAGTTGAAACTATTTACGCTGGTAGAATCGAGCAAGAACTTGGAACAATTCTAATCAAAGAAGGTATTGCTGGATCATTATTACCAGGACGTACTATTACGTTGAAATTACCTGAAAATGCAAGATGGACAAAAGTAGGCAATGTTAAAAACGAAGAAGATGGAGCAATTGATACTCCAGTTATTGGAAGTGACGATAGAGTTCTTACAATTAGAGTAAATACTCAAAGCACAGATGCTGACACATTTAAGCTAGAAGAATTTGAAATCATGACAGAAGCTGGTGTAACTGGCGACCTTGTAGCTGATATCACTGGTTCCCAAGGTGTAAGAGGAACTATCGTATTAGCTAAAGTTCAATCTCCTGTTAAGATTCAAGCTACTTCTAAGGCTACTGACGTAGTTATCGGTAAAACTGATCAGCCTGCTGCTAGCTTTGTAATCACAGAAGTAGACAAGGAAAGCTTAAAAGCTGGAAGCATTAAATTAATCTTACCATTAGATGTAGAATGGGCTAAATTACCAACAGTTAAAGTTACTGAAGGAGATTTAACTCTTGGAACAATTTCAAGATCTGGTAGAGAATTGACTATTCCTGTAAGCACTGACAGCTTCAACGCTAGCAAAATTGAAGTTACAGATGTAATGTTAAGAGTTTACAGAACAGTACCAGAAGGTGAAATTAAGATCGGTGTAGGCGGTACAGCTGCAGTTGATGCTGCAACATTAACTGAGTGGGCTGAATCCACATCAGCAGATAAAGTGGTTATTGCTAGAGTAGTTACTCCTGCTCCTGGAGATACAAAAGCTAACGTAGTATTTACTATCGACAGTGCGAAATACGTTGTAAATGGCGAAGAGATGACTATGGACGTAGCTCCATACATCAAAGACAGTAGAACATTCTTGTCAATCAGATACGTTGCAGAAGCACTTGGCGTAAATCCAAATGCTATCGTATGGAATGCAAACACTAAGACTGTAACAGTATTCAAAGGCAACAACATTGCGTCTGTAACAGTAGGAAGCAAGGTTCTTAACATCAACGGTATGCAAGTAATGATGGATACAGCAGTTGAAAATAAAGACGGAAGAGTAATGCTTCCAATCGCTCACTTAGCTATGGCTCTTGGAGTACAATACGAGTGGGATGGAGCTGCAAGAACAGTTACTTTCAAGTAAGAATTAAATAAACATAAAGTGGACTCCTGATAGGAGTCCACTTTTATATCAGTAACAATATAGAAGACAGATCGATTTTAGGAGATGAATGAAATGAAAAAAGGCATTATATCTCTAGTTTTTGCTTTAATCCTACTTCTTATGCCAGCAATAGATGTATTTGCAAATGTTCAAAGCAGTGCAGGTGATATAAAGATATTGGTTGATGGGATTGAGCAAAGTTATAATGTAGAACTTAGACTAGATAGGGGTAACACTTTAGTACCGATGCGTTCGATTTTTGAAATGCTAGGCGCTGTAGTTGACTGGCAAGAGACTGATAAAACAGTCATTGCTGAAAAAAATGGGATAAGAATAGAAGTAAAAGTGGGTTCTTATTTTGCAAAAGTTGGCGATCAAATAGTAAAAATGCCTGTTGCACCAGTCATAGTAGAAGACGCCACACTAGTACCTCTGCGCTTTATAAGTGAAGCGCTAGGTGCTAAGGTTGACTGGGATGGGATAACAAGAACTGTTACAATCACAAGTGGTGTTGATAATAAGCAGGAAGAAGTACTGACAAATCAGACTATGTCTGGCAGCACGCTTACATATGAGCAAGCACTGGAGAAAGCGTTTAAAAGTAGCTCTACACTCAAGCAAGCATTAATTGATATTGAAAAATCAAAAGACAATAGAAAACGGGCAGAAGATAATTTAGATTATCTTCCTACATGGTTCGGCAGGGCCGCTGTTGTTGATAGCACGCGGAAGTTATTCTATGGGCTAATCCAAGCAGATATTGCTTGGGAAAGCTCGAAAAAGCAAGTAGCACTGGAAGAGGAACGAATTGCTTATGACGTTCTAAAAGCGTATCAGGAAATATTGAAAAAAGAAGAAGAGTTAATAATTACGCAACTTTCATTAGAACAAACCAAAAAAGAGAAAAAAATAGTCGATGCAAAAGCAGCTCATGGTTTAGCAAGCCAATTCGACAGGACATTGATAGACAACTCATTACAGGAAGCACAGAAGAAGGTAGAAGGCATTGAAAAATCTATTAAAGATGAGAGAATGAAGCTTAACTTTTTAATGGGTGAGGCAAAAGATAAAGAGTATTTACTTGTAGATAAGCCGATATACGAAAAAATTGATCTAAAAGAGGAAGATTTGGACTTTCATATTTCTAGGACGATTTCAGATAGTACTGCCGTATGGTTAGCCGAACAGAATGTGAAGCTAGCAGAAATGGAGCTAGATATATACGAATATAACAATCCCAATATTCCATCCTATAAGGTTAAGGAAATGGACGTAGATAAGGCAAAAACCTCAGTAACTGATATTAAGAAGCAATTAGGGGAATCTATGCGCGTCATGTATTATAGCATTAAGCAATTAGAAAATCAGTATGCTATGCTAGAAATTGGTCTGAAGAAAGCAGAAGAAGCGGTGAAACTGACAAGGACAAGGTACGACGCTGGAATGGCCACAGATATAGAACTCTTACAAAGCGAATATACCATAGAACAGATCAAAAAAAGCATGTTTGATATTACTGTTCAACACGACCAATTAAAATTTATGCTGGCAAGACCATGGGTGGTTACAAGGTAAAATAAACAGTAAGCAGAGTCTTTTTAGAATGAAGGGCTCTGTTTGTCTATATCCTATTATTTCAATATTTTCTTGGTATTATTAGCAAAAAAAGGTTCAGAAAAATTTATTAACTCACTGATGCGTAAGGGTCAAATACAGCCCACATAGATTTCATCTTGATTGCATGAGATAATACACCAAAGATAAAAATCGGAGGTGTTTTTCTTTTATGAAACGTAAGCGTAAACTCTGATGCACATAGTACTGCTAAAAAACCTATGATAAAATCATCTCAAACTAATATAGGAGGTGATTTTTTATGGCAAGAACTCCAAATCAAGATTATTGGGAGCAGGTAATAGCAGATCAAAGGGATAGTGGACTAACACAAGTTAAATGGTGTGAGCAAAACGATGTAAACATCCACAACTTCCGCTACTGGAAAAATAGGCTTAAACGTGATGAAAATTCTAATATCATATCTTCAGCAACAACATGGACTCTTGTAACAGCAAGCTCCCCTACATCAACAGTAAAACCATCCATGTCTGGAACTGGCGAAATCGATATCCAAGTTGGCAAAGTAAAAA
>NZ_FQZV01000061.1 GCF_900142145.1 Geosporobacter subterraneus DSM 17957
TTTTAATTAGTTTAGGAAAACCAAGCTTATGGGCGAATTCCTTAATCAGAAGTAGGCCAGAATCGGAGGATAAATCCCCTCCTGCGAAATTAATTTTAATTTTACTGTTGCTTTCTGAGTGAAGTGCATTTAGACTAGACATAAGGGTTTCTCCTTTGTGAAATGTTAGTTGCGGTGACTTCATTTTAACAAAGTTGAAACTCTTTTTCTATTGTATTGGTTTCACTTTTTAAGTGAAACCAATAATAATGCAAAACTACTGTAACTATGCGGCACGAAGCAATGCTGGATAAATTATGATGAATAATTCAGGTTTATTTTGATAAAATATCGACAGATGCCATGGGTTGATATAAGACAGATGAGGGATTATGTAGCTATAAGTCACTAGAAATTTGTTTAGATTCGATTGAAAGAGGGATTGGGACATGTGGACTGCTTTTTTTTATGAAAATGAATTTTGTTGAGGCAGCTTTTTTGCATGTGAGGAAAAAAATAGCTATAGGACAAAACAATCATTTAATGGCGAAAAATGTTATAATAAAGAGGAATTATGGAGATATTCTCGTATTTTTATTATATTCAACGATTTAACTTCCGTTGGAGGTGAGATATGGAGATAAAAGCAGTTAATCAGGCATCTGTTAATGAATATATTCAATTCTGCAAGTCTATTTATCAACAAAACATCTATTATCGGGACAGCATGAGCAGGGTGCTGAAAAGTATTCTTAGAGGAAAGGCGCAAATCTGCAAAAGCAGCAGGATTTTTCCCATTATGGTGCTGGATGAAGGGAGCATTGCAGCGGTATGTATTTTTGCCATTGTGGATCGAATGAAGGATACGCTGCAGCTTACCTACTTTGAAGCACTGCCCCGGCAGGAAAAGGCTGTGGAGGAAATGCTGGCTTACGGGAGGACATTGGCCCGACAGCATGGAATTGAAACCATCTTGATCGGTTTGAATTTCCATGTAAATTATGGCTTAGGCCTTTTAGCAGACCATTATGAACATGTTCAGGGCTTTGGGACTGCCTATAATCCCCCTTATTATATCGATTATTTTCAGCGTTTTGGGGGAGAAGAATTCAATCTGGTCAATTATTTGACACAAATGGAAGGCTTTGATTTTAGGGTAGATCATCGGTTTATAAGCAGGATCAGCGGAAAATATCAAGTTCGCAAAGCTAGTTTTCGGCATATCGAGAGAGAGGCAGCAATTTATACGGATTTAAATAACCGTGCCTTTCGAGAGCATGCATTCTATTATGAAAGAAGAGCAGAAGAGGACCTGGAGCTCTTTCGGGAGTTCAGGCTCCTATTGAAGGAAGAAAACTTACTATTCTTAGAGCACAGTGGAAAACCTGCAGGGTTTATGCTATGGTATCCTGATTATCATGAGCTGATGGGACCAGGGGAAGCCCTAGGCATAAAAACCTTAATCAAAAATAAACTGTTTTCTCATAAAATCAAAAAGTTTAAGATCGTAGAGCTGGGAGTCCTTCCCGAGTATCAAAAAAATGGAGGGGTATATGCCCTCTTTCATAAATGTCGTGAGCTGGTAGGAAATCGGTATGACTACTGTGAATCAGGCTGGATACTGGAACACAATCTGGCATCCAGAGGATTGGGATTTCGTTGGGCCGATAAAGAATATAAGCACTTTAAAGTGTTTCGCATACCCGTTTGAAATGCTGCTCCAAGGCCCATGAGGATGGTTGTTGGTGTACAGAAATTTTGCTATTAGGAGAGATACAGCTATGTTTAGAGTCTATGAAAAAGTAGAGGACCTTCCCCCGGGATGGGATGCCGCCGTAGAGCACCAGCTGTTTCTTTCCAGAGAGATCTTAGGGGCGCTGGAAAAATTAAACCCCTGTGGTCAGCAGTATCATCTTCATCAGAAAAAAAGGCTGGCCTTGGTATCCTATCAACTTAAGCTGGACCTCTTCACCTTTACGAGAGGCCTTACGCTAAAGATTCCGTTGCGAATCATAGGGATCCCTCTTTCTGTGTCCAAAAGAGGCTACGCAACGGTACCGGAGGATTTGGAAGAACTGACTCATTATATTCGCTCTTTAAAAGGCTTTTATGTAGTATTAAACGCCGGAAGTGACCTGGGACTTGCCCGGGGGAATACGCTCCCTACCTGCAAGATAGACCTGCATTGGAATTCCTTTGGGGAATATGTGAACAGCATGAGAAGCCATTATCGATATCGGGTACAGAAGACGTTACGAAAGCTTTCCCCGGTGAAGATAGAGGTACTGGAAGATAACCGGTTATTTGATGAGGAGATGTACAGGCTCTATGAAAAGGTCTATGAACGTTCTAAGGAAAAGCTGGAGAAGCTGTCCATTTGCTTCTTTAGGGAGTTCCAAGGGAAAATATTCACTTTTAAAGTCCAGGAGAAGGTTATCGGATTTGTACAACTGATGGAAGAGGAAAAGGAACTCATTTTTCTGTTTGGAGGCTTTGAACACAGCTTGAATCAACAGTATGATCTCTATATGAATATGCTGCTGACAATCATTCGATACGGCATTGAAAGAGGCTGCCGGTCCATAGACCTAGGCCAGACTGCTGAGGAGACTAAGCTGAAATTAGGGGCCAGACAGCATCCAAGGTGGATGTATGCGCATCACAGCAATAGCATATTCAATAAGATAATAGGGACCTTGGTAGGTACTTTTTCCTATAAGCCCTATAGGACCTTTCATAATGTATTTAAGGGGGAAGCTGATGAAAATCCTGTTGGCAAAATGCCATAAAAAGACGATTTATTCCAGGTTTGAGCCAGCGGTTACGGAGCCCCTCGAACTGGAATACCTGTCAGCTTTATTGGTGCAGCTGCAAATAGAGCATCGGATTTATGATCCCTTGTTAGAAGGCGGAAATTTCTCCGATGTTTTCAAGACCTATGGGCCTGACCTAGTGCTGCTCAGCGGATACATTACTGCAGCAGACATCATGATTGAAACTTCAAGGTATGTAAAGCTGCAAAATCCAGGGGTGAAGGTTTTCGTAGGGGGTATTCATGCGGAAATCAACTATGAGGAATTTTTGGTGGAAAGTATTGATGTGGTGGTTCATTCCGACGGACTGCATACGCTGAGGAAGCTGGTAGAGCGCAATTGGAATACAGCCTCCCTGGCGGATATAGAAGGCATCGCCTATCGGGAAAATGGGGAATGGAAGGTAAACCGAAAAGTATCAACAGATTTTTCTTCCATGCCTATGCCCAATCGGAGTTATTTTGAAAGATATCAGGGCAGAACAAAATATATGCATTATAGCCCTGTAGCACTTTTAAAGACAGCTCTATCCTGTCCTTACCAATGCAGCTTTTGCTACTGCAAGCAGTTAAATGAAGGGATATACAGCGCCAGAAGCATTGAAGCCGTAGTAGAGGAGATCAGCAGCATTTCTGCAGAATATATCTGGATTGTGGATGATACCTTTCTGATCGATCGCAAAAGAATCCAAGAATTCGTCAGCAAAATGGGGGAAAGGGGTATTCGCAAGAAATTTATTGCCTATTCTCGGGTGGACTTTATTGCAGGCAATGAAGATATCATCCAAAGCTTGGCGGATATCGGTTTTGTAGAGCTGATTGCAGGAATGGAGGCCGTTGAGGATCAGCTGCTGGAGAACTATAAGAAAGCCTGCTCCGCCGATGAAAATCGCAGGGCTGTAGAAATATTGAAAAGACATGGGATCAACTTGACAGCTTTGTTTATAGCAGGAATTGATTTTCAGAGAAAGGATTTTCATTATCTTCGCAAATGGATTCGAAAAATGAATCTCCAGAGCTACACTGCATCGATCTTTACACCGATAAAAGGGACTGCCTATTATAAGGAATATGAGCATCGATTGATTACCCGGGATCCTGCCAAATATGATTTTTTACACCTGACCCTAAAGCCCACTAAGATGAGTGTACTTGCCTTCTACTTTCATTTTTATCTCATTTATCTGGAACAAATTTTCCGAAGCAAATATATCAGAAGCTTTTTATTTGGAGGAAAACATGAGTAGACAAAAAGTCTGGGATTTTTGGTCAAGGTATTACGAAGGACTATGGGTGCAAAAGGTGTCTTTGGGTCCCACTCGTAGAGAAATCAAAAGCTATTTATGCAGAACCTTGGAAAGGGAAAGACAATATAGAATTTTGGATGTGGGCTGTGGAACGGGTCAGCTCCTACGGGAGATACAGGAGGATTTTCAGGGATATTCCTTCATTCTGTCTGGAGTCGACTTTTCAGGAGACATGATCCAAAGGGCCAAAGAGATGAGTCATGGGATTGTTTTCCAGAAGATGGATGCTGCGGAAATACAAAGCCTAAAACAGCAATATGATATCATTATCTGCACCCATTCCTTTCCCTACTATGAAGATCAAGCTCAAGTGTTAAAGAACCTTAGAATGCTTTTAAAACCGGGGGGATATCTGCTTTTGGCTCAAGCCTCTCAAAACAATCTATATGATGCCTTGGCTATATTTTTTGTTAAGCTCACCACCGGCAAAGCCAATTACCCTAGTGTAAAGACAGTCCTTGCCATGACAAAGAAACTTTTTCAATGTGAGGACGTCATAAGAATTAAGAAAAAATTTTTTATGCCCTCTATCTACTTTTTCATACTAAAGGGGATTGACCAATGAAGGTTTTACTCATACGACCGAAACCAGACCCGGAAACCATAGGCCTACAGCATGTAATGATCTGTGAACCCTTGGAACTGGAGTATATCGCAGGAAATATAGAGGATTCCGGAGCAGAAATTGAAATCATCGATATGATTGTGGAAAAAAAGCCGCTGGAATACTTCATTCAAAAACACAGGCCGGATTTTGTAGGCATGAGCGGTTATATTACCCATGTAAATGTGATTAAGGATTATGCCAGAAGAATTAAAAGAATTCAAGGGGACTGCAGGATTATTATCGGGGGTGTTCATGCAGAAGTAGTACCCCAAGACTTTTTATGTGATGAGATCGATTTTATCTGTGAGGCTAATGGGATCAAAACCTTCAATGAAATCATCAAGGGCGGTGGCAGCAAAGAGATTGAAGGTATTTATCGGCCTGGAAAAAAGAATGTTAAGGAAATGGAATTCCCCTATGGCTTTCCTGCCCGGCATAAGGTGGCAAAATACCGGCATCGATACTACTATATGTTTCACAATCCCTGTGCCCTGATCAAGACCTCCTTCGGTTGTCCCTACAGCTGCAGTTTTTGTTTTTGTAAGGAGGTCACCGATGGAAAATATTTCACTAGAACGATTGATTCTGTCATTGAAGAATTAAAAGGGATTCCGGAGCCGGAAATTTATATCGTTGATGATGATTTCCTGTTTTCAAAAGAACGGATCCTGGAGTTTTGCAGGAAGCTAAAGGAGCATCAAATCCATAAGAAATTTTTGGTCTACGGAAGAGCAGATTTTATTTGCAGGCATGAAGAGGTAATCAGAACCTTTCAGGAACATGGGCTCCGGGCAGTGATTGTAGGCTTAGAATCCTTCAAAAACGAAGATCTGGATAGGTATAATAAACGGACAAGTATTGCTGATAATGAGAAGGCCATAGGCATTTTAAAAAAGTATGATGTAGAGGTCTATGGAACCCTGATTTTGGATATGGATTTTTCTAAGGAGGACTTCAAAAGCCTCTACCGATGGATCAAAGGATTAGGGCTTATCTTTGTAAATCTTCAGCCACTTACCCCCTTAAAAGGGACGGCTATCTACCAGCAGTATCAAAAGGATTTTATTATCGATCCCCTAGAATATGAGAAATGGGATTTAGCCCATTTGGTTTTAAAACCCCAGAAGATGTCCGTAGGCCGTTATTATTATGAAATTATAAAATTATATTATAAAATTACCATGAGACCTCAGAATATATGGAAGCTCATTCGAAAGTACGGTTTCATGGAAGTATGGAAGCTGTCCTGGGGGAGCAGTGCAGTTACAAGACAGTATTTACAAAAAATGATAAGAGGGAGATAAGATGAAAAAGCTGCTGCTGATTCAATCCACACCCTATGATAGGGAGCGTCAACCCATTAAAAAGAAGAAGCTTTATTTCGTAGGTTTAGGACTGCCCCTTTTAGCGGCTTTGACCCCGGAGGATTGGCAGGTAGAAATCATTCTGGAAACCATCGAGGAGATTCCCTTTGATACCGATGCGGATCTTATCGCCATCGGCAGTATGGGACATGCAGTCATTCGATCTATCGATATTGCCGCGGAGTTCAAAAAGAGAGGAAAGACCGTAATCCTAGGGGGCTATATGGTAAGCCTGATGGCGGAGGAAGCAAAGAAGTATTGTGACAGCGTCGTGATCGGAGATGCAGAAAATGTATGGCCAAAGGTTATCGAGGATTTTCTAAAGGGAGATTTGAAGGCTTTTTACCGGGAAGAATTGACCGGCCTTTCCACACCTCTCCCCAGGTTTGATTTAATCCTTGGAAAAAGCATTGGTGATTTTCTGCCGGTGCAGGCAGGAAGAGGCTGCCCAAATTCCTGCAGCTTTTGTTCTGTCTATTGCTTATACAAGAATAAGTATTTAAAAAGAGAAATCCAAGAGGTAGTAAGGGACATTGGCCAGGTGAAGGCATTGGGCTTTAATAAATTCTTATTATTAGATGATAATATTGTTTCTGATCGGAAATATCTTATGGAGCTCTGCAGGGAAATCAAAGCCTTGGATATGGAGTGGACCTCCCAATGCTCCATTACCATCGGAGAGGATCCGGAGCTTTTAAAGCTGGTGGCAGAAAGCGGCTGTACAGCTCTCAGCTTCGGGCTGGAGAGTATTTCTGCCGAGAGTCTTCAATGTATGGATAAAGCCTGGGCCAGACCTGCCAAATATGCATCCCTGATTAAGAATATTCAGGAGGCAGGCATCGACATTTCTACGGAGATGGTGGTAGGAGCCGACGGGGATACCTTGCAGTCTATCAAGGAAACGGCTCGATTTATTGAAGAGAATAAGGTAGTGGTCCCTAGATTTTATATTTTAACCCCTATTCCGGGGACAAAGTATTATGATCAAATGAAGGCTGCCAATCGGATATGCAATGAGGACATGTATTCCTACAATGGCAGTGAGGCAGTTCATATCCCAAAGAATATGAGTCCCGAGAAGCTGACCCATGCTTATTGGGAACTCTACAATGATGTATTTTCAATGAGCTCCATCTTAAAGCGAACAATTTTTCGAAAAGAGTTTTTGAAAAAAAAGGATCGGTATCTGTTCTATTTCCTGGTGAACCTCTACTATAGATATCAGATCAAGAGAAAAATCACTCCAAATATCATTTAGTGAGGTGGATAATTCGCAGATTTAAAGGACTTGGACTTAAGGCGGTGCTGGTAGGCTATGAGACCTTCAAGGAAGAAGAGCTGCGAGCCTACGAGAAAAAGTCTGACATTGAAGATAACCTGAAGGCCAGCTGGTTTATGAAGGAAATCGATTTAGATGTATGGGCTTCCTTTATGCTGCATCGGGATGGGAACAAAGAGGATTTTAGAGGACTTCGCAGGTATTTGAGGGCATTAAAGCCGGAGATTTCTGCCTTTTCTCCCCTGATCCCTTTTCCCAATCTCCCCTTGTATGAAGAATATAGGGATCGTCTCCTGGTGGAAAGGGAGGCCTATGAAAGCTGGAGCTTCGGGCAGGTTACTATAAGACCTTCAAAAATGAGTCTGAGAAGGTATTACTATGAGATGCTGAAAACCAACCTTTATGTAAATCTTTTTCAAAACAACACAGCTTATATGGTTCGAAAGTTTGGCTTTGCTACCGTATTCCGGCTCTGTAAAGGGTCTATCCATCTGTTGAAAAGATATATGAAGCGGATGATGCAGTAACAAAACAGGGTGAAATAAGGTTTATAAAGGAAATATAGGTATTATTTTTTCTATTCTTTAGCGTATTATAAGCAGTATGACATGTTTGTATAGAATGGTATTTGTAGGGGCGGACAGTGTCCGCCCGCTTTATTTTAAAGAGGTTTATGGAACTAATATACCCGCTCGATCTCATAGCCTGCCTGATGCATTTCACTGACAATCTGGTCGATATGCTTGTGGCCGTTGGTCTCTACGGTTACTTCCAGTTGTACATCCATCAATCGGTCCAGGGATTTGAACTGGTTATGGTTTAGCTTGATAACATTGGCGTTTAGCTTTGCCAGGATTTCCGAAATCCTTAGAAGCTCCCCGGGTTTGTCAGGAAGATCTACGGAGAAACAGAAAATACGTCCTCTAGAGACAAGTCCCCGGTTAATCAGAGAGGAGATGGTCAACACGTCGATGTTGCCGCCGCTCACTACACATACAATGTTTTTATCTTTTTCCTGAATTTTTTTAAGGCCTGCTAAGGACAGGACCCCTGCATTTTCTCCTATCAGCTTATGTTTTTCCAGCAGGAGAAGAAAAGCCTCCATGATATCAAAATCCGATACGGTGACAATCTCATCTACATAATCCTTGATGATGGAGAAGGTCAAATCCCCAGGTTTTTTTACTGCAACGCCATCGGCGATAGTATCTACCGTATTGAGATAGGTGAGCTTATTGTTGTCCATAGAGAGCTTCATAGCTTTTGCGCCTTCCGGTTCCACTCCGATAATCTTAATATCCGGTCTTAGGGACTTTACTGCCGCAGCGATCCCTGCGATAAGTCCCCCGCCTCCGATGGGAACTAATATACAATCCACATTCTCCAACTCATCTAAGATTTCCAATCCTATGGTACCCTGTCCTTCAATGACGTCTAAATCATTAAATGGATGGACGAAAAGATACTGATGTTCTTTCTGCAGGCGTAGAGCTTCTGCATAAGCTTCGTCATAGCAGTCCCCCGATAGCACAACCTGAGCACCATAGCTTCTGGTAGCTTCCACCTTGATCAAGGGGGTGGTCTTCGGCATCACCAAAGTAGCGGATACGCCCAGCTGCTGCGCCGCATAGGCGACTCCTTGGGCATGATTGCCGGCAGATGAGGAGATCAGTCCTTTTTGTCTTTCCCTTAGGGAAAGCTTGCTGATCTTATTATAGGCGCCTCGAATTTTGAAAGCTCCTGTTTTTTGCAGATTTTCCGGTTTAATATACACAGTGTTTCCAGATTCGCTGCTAAAGACTGAGCTGTACAGCAGCTTGGTTTCTTCTACCACATCTTTTAATCGGTCTCTTGCTGCAGCAAATTGCAGAGAATCTGCCCCATCATCCAGCTGAACCTGAGTTGAGTAACTTGCATTTGACATATTACTACCTCCTTGACTGATTTTAATGGTTTTCTTTGGATAGGTTCGAGTAGACTGATGAGGCAATAAAAAAACTCGCCCATGAAAGTATAGCTTTCAAGGACGAGGATCACCCGCGGTACCACCTTGGTTGTATTCAACATATGAATACCCCTTTTCAGTTCTAACAAACCTAAGTCGATAACGGGACTAAACGGTATCTTTTACTAATGAAAGCAGGTTCATTATGTTCAAAGATACGGCTCAAGAGTGATTTGTATTCAAGCACAGTATCGGTTCACAGCACCCACCGACTCTCTGAAACTGTTTTGCACAGAATACCTTTCTCCATCAACGCCATGTTTTCATAGAATTTTTAAAATATTTAAGTAATAAGATATCACGATTTGAGATGGCTGTCAAGGAAATTGGAATATATTTTTATAGAGAAGTCTATGGAAAAATTTGTTGCATTAACGCGAAAAAGTATAGCAGAATTTATTCACGATCTTATTGGGGACTTTAGTGAAAGCGTAGTGAATATTTCCTTAACTAAAAAGGAAGTCAGCGAAGCGATTGAATCCATATCTGCAACCTCAGAGGAAACTACTGCCGGTTCCCAAGAAATATCCGACAATGTAACGGAGGCAGCAGACGATTTGGAAGCAGTAGTTAAGGAGTCTCAGGAGCAGGCAGAGATAGCCGTGAAGCTTAATGAAATGATTCAGCGGTTTAAAGTCTAACCAAGCAGACAATGTGTCTGCTTTTTCTGTTATAATGAGTATATGGAATAATGAAAGTATAGAAAGGGAAGAACATGAATCTACTAAGTGCAGAAAATATTTCAAAGAGCTACAGCGAAAAACTGCTGCTGCAAAATATTAGCTTTGGTATAGATGCGGGTGATAAAATAGGAATTATCGGGATTAATGGTACAGGAAAAACCACTTTACTAAAAATTGTTGCCGGAGTAGAGGAAGCCGATGAAGGCCGTCTGATTAAAGGAAATGGTGTGCGAATAGAATATCTTCCACAAGATATAGCCTTTGAGCCAGAGGCCACAGTGCTAGAACAAATTTTTCATGGAGAATCTCCTTTGATGAGCCTTATTCGGGCCTATGCTGAGGCGATTCAGAATCCCGACACACCTGACGAAAAAATGGTTCGCCTTACCCAGGACATGGATGCTATGAATGCTTGGAATGTAGAGAGTGAAGCAAAGGCCATATTAACGAAGCTGGGAATCACTAATTTTACTGCAAAGGTAGGGTCCTTGTCAGGAGGCCAGAAGAAGCGTATTGCTCTGGCCGCCGCCTTAATCAACCCCTCAGATCTGCTTATTCTGGACGAGCCTACCAATCATCTGGACCATGATATCATTGACTGGCTGGAGGATTATCTGAACAAGCGGAAAGGTGCTCTGTTGATGATTACCCATGACAGATATTTTTTAGACCGAGTGGTGAATCAGATCATTGAATTGGATCGGGGAAACCTATACCCCTATAGGGGCAATTATGACAGTTTTCTTGAAAAGAAGCTGGAGCGGGAGGAGATTGCGGCAGCCAATGAACGAAAGCGGCAAGGGCTTTTCAGGAAGGAGCTGGCCTGGATACGGCGGGGGGCTAGAGCCAGAACGACAAAACAAAAAGCAAGAATCGAACGCTTTGAAGCCCTGAAGGAAAGCGGGGTTGATCTAAGTGAAAGCAAGCTGGAGCTGTCCTTAGCAGGCAGCAGATTGGGTAAAAAAGTAGTTGAGCTGGAGCATGTGAACAAGGCTTTTGGAGAGAAAAAGGTTATCGATGATTTCAGCTATATTCTGTTGAGAAAGGACCGGGTAGGAATTCTTGGTCCCAATGGGACAGGAAAAACCACTTTAATAAATATATTGGCAGGGAAAATGAAGCCGGACAGCGGAAAAGTGGAGATGGGGGATACGGTTAAGATCGGCCTCTTTTCCCAGGAAACCAATCATATGGATGATGACACAAGAGTGATCGAATACATCCGGGAGGGCAGTGAGTATCTTACGACAGCAGAAGGCGATAAAATCACAGCATCTCAGATGCTGGAGCGGTTCCTTTTTCCGCCGGCCATGCAGTGGGCACCGATTGGAAAGCTTTCGGGGGGAGAGAAAAGAAGGCTCTATTTGCTAAGAGTGCTGATGGAAGGGCCCAATGTATTGCTATTGGATGAGCCTACCAACGACTTGGATATAGAAACCCTGAGAATTCTGGAGGATTACCTGGAGGATTTCCCTGGGGCAGTGGTTGCGGTTTCCCATGACCGATATTTCCTGGATAAGATGGCAGAAAAGATATTTGTATTTATGGGTTCGGGAAAGGTCCGGCAGTATACAGGAAACTATACGGATTATAAGACAAGTAGTATAGCAGATCCGGAGGGGTATGCTGAAGAGCAAAGAACTCGGGATAAGGGGAATAAACAGAGTAACCTTATAGAAAAAAAGCAGCCGGAGCAGGTAAAGGTAAAGCCCTTAAAGTTCTCCTTTAAAGAACAGAAAGAGTTTGAAGAAATCGATGACGTGATCGTAGATCTGGAAAGTAAGATACAGGAAATAGAGGAACGAATTCTGCAAGCAGCCTCTGAATACTCGGTGCTGCAGCAGCTGGTAGAGGAGAAGGAAGCATTACAAAAGCAGCTGGAGCAGAAAATGGACAGATGGATGTATCTTAATGAGCTGGCAGAAGAGATAGAAAAGAGGAAACAGACATAAAAATATCCTCTGCGGTGGCAGAGGATATTTTTATAATTCTTCTAAAGCTTTTTCAAACACAGCTCGAATCTTTTCTTTAGTAGCTGCCCCTTCATGGAGCTTTGCACCATCCACATAATAGGTCGGTACATAATAGTAGTCATACTGATTGGCAAGATCAGGCTGGAGCTGTTCGTCGACCATATTGATCTCTAATGCCTGGTATCGGGAATCTTCCTGTTTCAGTTCTTCCATCCATCGAAGCGCTTCTCTGCAGTAGGGACAAGTCTCCATCATAAACATAAGTATAGGTTTCATTGAATCTACACCGCCTTTATAAGATTGATATTGCTGGAAAAGGTCAAGGAATCCTTCGGCTAAAGAGGGAATCTCATTTGCCGGTTTTCCCGTAGTTATTATATGCCCATCTCATCGAATGTTAATCAGTCTTTTCCTTGATTATTCTATAACCCGAATAACTTTTTTCAATAAATCTCTGTCTCTTGAAGAAGGACCTACCATGATCTCAAATTCTCCAGGCTCCACTACGGCTTTACATTCTCTGTCAATCAGAGTTAGGGAGGCAATGGGAAGTTCAATAGATACACGCTGCTGTTCTCCCGGATTTAGGGTAACACGGGTAAAGCCCTTCAATTCCTTGATCGGAGTGGTTACTGAACTATAGAGATCATTGACATAAAGCTGCAGGATCTCAGTACCTGCAATATCCCCTATATTTCGTACATCTACAGAGACTGTCAGTATGTCAGTTGCCTTCAGGTCTGAAGCGGACAGCGTGAGGTTGCTGTACGCATACTGGGTATAAGACAAGCCGAAACCAAAGGGGAACAAAGGCTCTTCCGACATCTCCACATACTTGCCTCCATGCCAGCCGGGCAACTGGTTATAATAAACAGGCTGCTGTCCTACATGACGGGGGAAGGAGATGGTAAGCTTGCCACAGGGGTTATGATCTCCAAAGAGGATGGCAGCTACTGCACGGCCGCCCTCCATACCAGGATTCCAGGCCTCCAGGATAGCATCTGCCTGTTCTTTGATCCAAGGGAGGGTAAGGGGTTTTCCATTGATCAGGACCACCACCAATGGTTTTCCTGTTTTCTTAAGAGCTTCCAGCAACTGCTGTTGAGCTCCCGTTAGGTTTAAGTCCACCCGGTCTCTCATTTCACCGTTTAAGGTATTGGTGTCTCCAATCACCGCTACAACTATATCAGATTCTTGTGCAGCTTTCACAGCTGCTGCAATATTTTGCTTGTTTTCATCCAGCAGATCACAGCCTTTTTCATAGACGACTTCCATATCCTTTCCTGCCCGCTGCCGAATGCCTTCTAAAATTGTGACAATGGAGGAGGTATCATATTCCGGATGGTAGTCTAGGGTTGGGCGCTCAGGGTACTCCCTGGTACCAAAGGACCAATCACCCAGTTGAGACTGTACATCCTCACAGCTAGGGCCTATAAGGGCAATTTTTTTGATATTCTTAGAAAGGGGCAGTACTTGGTGATCATTCTTTAAGAGCACCATAGACTGCAGGGCGGTTTCATAAGCTGCTTTTTTATGGGCATCACATCCGATTAGAGCAGTGGCTTTGCTTCGGTCAGGGAAGCGCTTATGGTCGAAAAGACCCAGGGCAAATTTATATTCTAGGATTCTCAGGCAGGCTGCATCCAGCTGCTCCTCTTTTATAGATCCCTCTTGAACCAGGGCCACAGTTTTTTCATAAAATTCAGGGGTAGACATGATCATATCGTTGCCTGCCCAGACAGCAATTTTACAGGCCTCCTCCAGGGTCGAGGCTACTTTTTGAGTACTATGCAAGTATCCTACGTTGTTCCAATCACTTACCACAAATCCCTTAAAGCCCCATTCTTCCTTTAATACCTCATGAAGGAGCCAGCGGTTGGCAGAGCAAGGAACACCGTCAATGGCATTGTAGCCAGCCATAAAGGTGGCGCAGCCCGCATCTGCTGCTTCCTTAAAGGGAGGCAGGAAAATAGAACGCAGCTTTCTTTCAGATACATCGGCTTCTGCGGAGTCACGGCCTCCCTGGGTTTCTCCATAGGCGGCGAAGTGTTTGGCACAAGCCAGGATGCTATAAGGGTCGGAAAGGTTTTCTCCTTGATAGCCTTTGATCATTGCCCGGGCCAGTATGCCAATCAAATAGGGGTCTTCGCCGAAGGTTTCATCAATGCGGCCCCATCGCATGTCTCTACCCATACATAAAACCGGTGAGAAGGTCCAGTGAAGGCCGGTTAGAATGACTTCGCAGGCGGTAATGCGGGCAACTTCTTCTAAAAGCTCCGGATTCCAGCTGCAGGACATTGCCAGGGGCGAAGGAAATACGGTAGCTCCGCTGTAAAAGGCATGGCCGTGGATGGCATCAATCCCAAAGAGGATGGGAATGCCCAATCGGGTCTTTTCAGCTTTTTCCTGAAGATGGATCGGTGCATCTCCTGTTACATGGAGAAAGGAGCCGATATGCTTTTCAAAAATCCACGTATCTGAATCGATTCTTCCGTCCACTTGACACATTTGTCCCACTTTCTCTTCCATGGTCATTCGACTTAGCAAATCTTTTGCTCTATCAATGGGGGTATAAGAAGGGTCTTTATAAATCTCAGACATTTTTACAACCTCCAAATATATAAAATTTCCATTTCTTTCTATTATACATGTTCCCTTCATATAAAAAAACATGCAAGTAGAAAACCTGCATGTTTCTTAATATTCTTTGCTACAGGGAATTTGGATCATGCCACAGGGTTGGATGGATAACAGTCCTAGACCAGCAAGCAGAGCCAGAGCATTCTCCCCTAAAATCTGCTCTTCACTGCCGGGGAAAGAAAAATGCACAAAACTGCAAGAGACACAAACATGGCAGATTTATTTTAGGGTAAAAGGGGAGAGGAAAAAGGCAAAAGATAGAGAATATTAAAGATAGGAACCCGTTGAATTTGTCTGAATCCCATAGATTATTCAATCATGACGAAAACGAAGGTGATAAGATGATAACACAAGTTTATTCCAATATTTACAAAAACGAAATCCTACTTCCCAATAATCCTCTAAAAGCAATTAATAGTTATATTATACGGGGAGAGGACAGAAACCTGATCATAGATACAGGATTCAATATCCCAGGCTGTAAGGATGCTTTTATGAAAGGAATGGAGGAACTGGGGATTGAGCGTAAGAAAACCCGTCTGCTGGTCACCCATCTGCATTCAGATCATTCAGGACTTGCTGCAGCCCTGCAAAAGGAAGGAGTAACCGTATGTGCAGGAGCCATCGACGGCAGGCTGATCAACGAAATGACGGAAGAGGCTTACTGGGATCGATTTAAAGACTATGGAAGGCTGTTTGATTTAGAGAAGGACAACATATCTTTTCACGATCACCCGGGTTATAAATATTGTCCGAAAGAACCTATCGACTTCATTTATTTGAAAGAGGGAGATGTTCTTAAGGTAGGAGACTATACCTTTGAAATAGTCGATATACCGGGGCACACCCCAGGACATATAGGACTCTATGAACAGAAACACAAGCTCTTTTTTTGCGGAGATCATATTTTAGATAAGATTACACCAAACATTACCTTCTGGGGCTTTGAACAGGACATCCTGTCCGTTTATTTTAATAACCTTCAAAAAGTGGCTCAATATGATATCGCACTACTTCTCACGGCACACAGAAGTACAATAAAGGATCACAGAAAAAGAATTCAAGAGCTGCTGGAGCATCATCGGCTGCGCCTAAATGAGATTCTCATGATTATTAAAGAAAGCAAAAAGTCTGTTCGTGATACAGCTGCGGCTATGCACTGGGAGTTAAGGTATGACCGATGGGAGGATTTCCCCAATCCTCAGAAATGGTTTGCAGCAGGGGAGGCTATGGCTCATTTAGAGCATTTAGTGGCAACGGGCAAGGCAGAAAAGATAAAAGAGAGTGAAATAATATACTATAAGGCTAAATAAAAAATGGCTTGCAGATGAAATAATCTGCAAGCCATTTTTTAATTCTTAAAGCTGTGTACCGGTGCAGGAATTCTGCCGCCTCTGCTGATAAAATCATCACTGGAGAATTTGCTGACAGCCATGATGGGAGCATGACCCAGAAGACCGCCGAATTCTACGGTGTCTCCTAGTGATTTTCCATGGACAGGGATAATTCGAACACCTGTAGTTTTATTATTGATCACACCAATGGCTGCTTCGTCGGCGATGATCGCCGACAGGGTAGCTGCAGGGGTATCACCTGGAACCGCAACCATATCAATACCTACAGAACATACGGCTGTCATGGCTTCCAGTTTATCTAGACTGAGGGAGCCAATGTTAACCGCATGAATCATTCCTTCATCCTCACTGACAGGGATAAAGGCCCCGCTGAGACCTCCTACGTGGGAGGAAGCCATGATACCTCCTTTTTTCACCGCATCATTGAGCAGGGCAAGGGCAGCAGTTGTTCCATGACAGCCGCAGCTCTCCAAACCCATTTCTTCCAGAATTCTGCCCACACTGTCGCCGATGGCGGGAGTAGGGGCTAAGGAAAGATCTACAATGCCAAAGGGAACCTGAAGACGTTTGGAAGCTTCCTGAGCTACTAGCTGTCCCACACGGGTAATTTTAAAGGCTGTTTTCTTAATGGTTTCAGCTACTACATCAAAGGGCTGGCCCTTCATATTTTCCAGGGCTGATTTTACAACACCGGGGCCGCTGATCCCCACATTGATGATGCATTCGGCTTCCCCAACGCCATGAAAAGCCCCTGCCATAAAAGGATTATCCTCAACGGCATTGGAAAAGACTACCAGCTTCGCACATCCTATGCTGTCACGATCCTTTGTCAGCTCAGCAGTCTTTTTAATAATCATTCCCAGATCCCGAACCGCATCCATATTGATCCCGGATTTCGTACAGCCCACATTGATAGAGGCACAAACCTTCTCTGTGGCAGCCAGAGCCTCTGGTATAGCAGCGATTAATGCCTGATCTCCCTTGGTGCAGCCCTTTTGTACCAGGGCAGAGAAGCCCCCGATGAAATTAACTCCTACGGTATCGGCAGCTTTGTCCAAAATCTTTGCATAGGCAACAAAGTTCAGATCCCGGCTGGATTGAGCCACAAGGGCAATCGGTGTAACAGAGATTCTTTTATTAATAATCGGAATTCCATATTCTGTTTCTATTTCATCCCCAATCTTAACCAGGTTTTCAGCAGATTTTGTGATTTTATCGTAGATTTTTATCCTGGATTTTTCTCCATCACTATCACAGCAGTCCAGTAGAGAAATACCCATGGTGATGGTGCGAATATCCAGTTTTTCCTTCTCAATCATTCGGATGGTTTCCATGATATTTTTATAATTGATCATGATGTCAGCTCCTGTCTATATGGTGTGCATGGAATGAAAAATATCCTCATGCTGAATGCGTATGGACATATCTAAATCCTGGCCTGCTGCTTCCAGGGTTTCCTTCAATTCTTTAAAGTCGATAGTCATGGCTGCTAAGTCCACCAGCATGATCATGGTAAAATACTCCTGCAATAGGGTCTGGGTGATATCTAATACATTTACCTGATAATTCTTCAGTACTGCTGTCACCCCATGGATAATACCGATCTTGTCTTTCCCGATTACCGTAATAAAGGCTTTCATCTTAAAACATCTCCTTTTAATAAAGTTTTTCTGGAAAAAATAAGAGACCAAATGGAATCATTTCGTCTCTGGAAAATTAGAATTCATATCAAAGAACACCTTCTGCTTATTATATACAAAAAACAGAAAGCTGTACCTTTAATAAAAATCCCCTGTCCTTTTACCTGAGAGTTTCACCAAGCAAGCTTGGCTTTCCCCTTCGGTGCTCCTATGAGTCTCTCCAGAGGCTCGTCCAATAGCGGTCTAACCAGTATTCCGCTACCTTCAACCGATTTATTTGAAATTTTGTGGAAATTAAAACCTATTATAACACAAGTATTTTGTATTATGCAACCTTAATTATAATCCGATGCTCTCCAAATATTCATCGTAGGTCATTCGTTTATCGATAACGCCAGACGGTGTGATTTCAATGATTCTGTTGGCGATGGTCTGGATAAACTGGTGGTCATGGGAGGTAAAGAGTACATTGCTCTTGAAATCTTTTAGACCATTATTTACAGCAGTGATGGATTCCAAATCCAGGTGGTTGGTAGGTTGATCCAACAGCAGTACATTGGCGCTGCTCAACATCATTCGAGACAGCATGCAGCGTACCCGTTCACCACCAGACAGTACCTTTGCCTGCTTCAGGGCTTCTTCGCCGGAGAATAGCATTCTGCCTAAAAAGCCTCTTAAATAGCTTTCGGATTTCTCAACGGAGAACTGACGCATCCAATCCACTAAATTCAGCTCTACATCATTAAAGAACTCTGAGTTATCCTTAGGGAAATAAGCCTTGGTGATGGTAACACCCCATTTGTAGCTTCCGCTGTCCGGTTCCATTTCCCCCATTAGGATTTTAAACAGGGTAGTATTGACGATTTCACGCTCACCTACAAAGGCAATCTTATCTCCTTTGGTTACAGTAAAGCTCACATTATCCAGTATTTTTTCGCCATCTATGATTTTGGTCAGTCCTTCTACAAAGAGAATATCATTCCCTACCTCACGCTCAGGCTTAAAGCCTACGTAGGGGTATTTTCTGCTGGAGGGCTGGATATCTTCGATGGTGATTTTATCTAACAGCTTTTTTCTTGAGGTAGCCTGCTTGGACTTGGATGCATTGGCACTGAAGCGGGCAATAAAGTCCTGAAGCTCCTTGATTTTTTCTTCCTTCTTCTTATTCTGATCCTTCATCATCTGCAGCGCCAGCTGACTGGACTCATACCAGAAGTCATAGTTACCTACAAACAGCTTGATTTTTCCGAAGTCCACGTCCGCCATATGGGTACAAACTTTGTTCAAGAAGTGTCTGTCGTGGGATACAACGATCACAATGCCTTCGAATTCAATCAGGAATTCTTCCAGCCAGTTGATAGATTTAATATCCAAGTGGTTGGTAGGCTCATCGAGAATCAGAATTCCCGGTTTGCCGAATAAGGCCTGTGCCAGTAGAACTTTTACCTTTTCTGCACCGGAAAGGTCTGCAACTTTTTTGTCATGGAGAGAAGTAGGGATGCCGAGGCCCTGCAGTAAGGAAGAAGCTTCTGCTTCCGCTTCCCATCCGTTTAACTCTGCATATTCACCCTCTAATTCTGAGGCCTTAATGCCATCCTCATCGGTAAAGTCTGCCTTCGCGTAAATCGCATCCTTTTCCCGCATGATTTCATATAATCGGGCGTTGCCCATGATCACCGTTTCCAATACCTGATTCTCATCGTATTGGTAATGATCCTGTTTTAGTACAGACATCCGGATGCCTGGGGGAACGTGCACATCTCCTGTATTGGGCTCAATCTCCCCGGACAGGATCTTTAGAAATGTACTTTTTCCCGCTCCGTTGGCACCGATCACCCCATAGCAGTTACCTGGTGTGAATTTTAGATTTACATCTTCGAAGAGCTTCCGCTCCCCATATCGTAAGCTTACATTGGTTACTGTAATCACTTTTTTACCATCCTTCTACATGAATTTGAACAATCTTCGCGATATTATATCATATATTGGGCTTTATTGCATCAAGGAAAATAGAAGGGAAAAGTAAATATTCTCCATCCAATATCCTTCATCAGGATTTACATAGATGTGTGGTTAGGAAGCACAACATTCAGCGGAACGGCACAGAGGCCGCTCCCTACGTAAACCTCAACAGAAAAGTAGAGGTGGACGCCCTCGTCGTTCCGAATATTCATTAAGATTCTCAGTCATATATCTATGAATTGTAAGGGGATATAAAAGTTTTTTTATCAAGAACAGGTGACATAAGATATAATAGGATTGAAGAAAGATTATAAAATCTGGAAAAAATAAGAGAATAATATAAATGATATAAACGATGATAGGGAGAGAACACCTTGAAAACTTCAAAGGAAATCTATGAAAAGAGAATACAGGTTTATGAGGAGAGATCATCTAAGCTGCTAAAGGATATGAATCATATCAGCCACCTGAGAATATTCACTGCAGGGGCTGCGATTTTTAGCGCTGTATTTTTATCACGGGCCGCTGTAAATGCTGTAACCTGGGGAATTGTATTTTTGTTTATTGTCATATTTATCTACCTTGTGTATATGCATCACAGAGTAAAGACGGCTCATCAATATCTGGCCCATCTGAAAAAGGTGAATGAAATATCTTTGAAACGGGTTAAAGGAGAGTGGAAAGAGTTTGCTGACCGAGGAGATGCCTTTTATGAGGAGGCCCATCCTTTTGCCAAGGATCTGGATATCTTTGGACAGGGCTCACTATATCAATGGATCAGTGCGGCCAATACCTATTCGGGGAAACGAAAGCTGGCAGAGCTGTTGACAACGCCCTGGGATAAAAGGAAGCAAATAGAAGAGCGGCAGGCTGCTATTGGCGAACTGGCACAAAAGCGCTGGTGGCGGCAAAGACTGCAAACTGAGGGGATGCTGATCACAGAAGAAGCTGAAGATATAGAGTCGCTGCTTCAATGGGCTGAAAAATCCCAACCCTTTTATTCAAAACCTATGATCAGAATGGGGATACGGCTTTTACCTGGGATTACGATCACTACTCTGTTGTTAGCCTTCTCAGCTGATATAGGCCTTCGATATATTCCCCTGCTGCTGCTGGTGTTTCATTTTTTCCTACTCTCCTATGATGTAAAGAGAAGAACGCAGGAACTGGAGCTGATTTACCGGTGTAAAAATAGTATCAGGGTCTATGGAAAGATATTAGCACACATAGAAAAGACTCATTTTCAGTCGGATTATTTACGGGTATTAAAGGAAAGACTGAGAGATGAGAAAGGATTAACTGCTTTACAACAGCTGAAAAGTCTGGAGAGAATCGTGGATCAGATTCTAAACAGAAACAACATAGCTTTCTTTCCGATCAATTTATTGATTCTATGGGACTACCAGTGCATGCTTGCGGTGGAGGATTGGAAGAGGCAGGCAGGGCCGGTATTGAGAAGGTATTTAGAGGTGATAGGAGAAATAGAAGGGCTTGCCAGTCTGGCTCTCATTGGCTATGATTACCCCCAGTGGGATATGCCCAAGATTACAGACACACCTGCCAGATTTACTGCAAGAGCCATCGGCCACCCGCTGCTGACCAATCAACAGGTATGTAATGATATAAGCCTAGATCCTCCTGCCAAAGTTTTATTGATCACAGGGTCTAATATGTCCGGCAAGAGTACCTTGTTAAGAACCTTGGGGACAAACCTCGTATTGGCCTATGCAGGGGCGCCTGTATGCGCAAGAAGTATGGAACCTGAATTATTCATCATAATTTATCCAGCATTGCTTCGTGCCGCATAGTTACAGTAGTTTTGCATTATTATTGGTTTCACTTAAAAAGTGAAACCAATACAATAGAAAAAGAGTTTCAACTTTGTTAAAATGAAGTCACCACAACTAACATTTCACAAAGGAGAAACCCTTATGTCTAGTCTAAGTGCACTTCACTCAGAAAGCAACAGTAAAATTAAAATTAATTTCGCAGGAGGGGATTTATCCTC
>NZ_FQZV01000062.1 GCF_900142145.1 Geosporobacter subterraneus DSM 17957
CCCATGAGATGCTTGATAATGCAGATAACATGCCGGGCAAGTGGCAAATACTTTTATTCCTTGGACAACAAACCATTCTTCAACTTCAGAGGAATCAACTGGCAAAGACTACTGCCTGTTCTTAGATTTGAGCCGAGGTAATCCCTAAGTCGTCGAAATCCATGATTTCGATTTACCCTTGATTGCGCTATAAAGCAATGCTAAAATGCCAGGCAAACGACGGGAGAAGTCTGTCTGTTCTTGAGTTTTCGCCGTCGGTGTCTGCTCTCTTGCGTTGCTTTTGGGCGCTGTCAAGGGCGACGTTTGACCCATGAACAGCTTTTTCTTACAAAACTTAGGTTTATTTTTTTATTCTGTTTTTTCATAGGTTACTTTACACTACCTGCTGTCGCATAAATACTATTTCTCCTGTGGATAAATCAAAACCACATTCTGCAACTACCTAATTTTTTATTATTATTTAAAGCTTTCGCTTTAATACCGCTGATAGATTAAGCTTTGGCCTTTGCCTTTGTGGCTTTGTTTTTATTAGCCCGTACAACGATGTCCAGCAGTACGGATATAATAACAATGATTCCTATTACAATATTTCTAATAGCTACAGGAGCACCGGCAAACTGAAGTCCATTTTGCAATACCCCCCATATGGAAGCCCCAACGATGGTTCCCAGCAGTATTCCCTGACCCCCTAGGGTGCTGACTCCTCCGATTACAGAGGCTGCTACTGCATAGAGCTCATAAGTTGTTCCTGCGTCCATGGTCCCCATACCGCTAACGGCTGTCATCACAAGACCCACGGTGGCAGAGCATATTGAGCTTACGATATATGCCTTTGTTACCGTACTGGCGATATCCACTCCTGAAAGGTGTGCAGCATGGATGTTGCTGCCTACTGCGTATATATGTCTTCCTGTTCTTGTTCTGCTAAGGATAAAGTTAAAGACGATCCAAAAGGCAAGGGCGATCCATATCGTATTATATAGTCCAAAGGTTTTCCCATAATAGAAGAAGTCCCTAAACCCTTCGGCAGCAGGCCCTATTGAGTCGGTGTTGTAATTGTTGTTGACAATCTGGGCCACCCCTCTTGCAATGGTCATGGTACCTAAGGTTGCGATAAATGCCGGCAGTTTCGCCTTTGAGATTAACTGTCCGTTCAACAGTCCTATGGCAAGGGCCGCTGCATAGGTAAAGCCTACGGCCAGCCAGGGATTCATCCCCTTCGTCATGAGGGTAGCAGAAATCATACAGCTCATTCCTACAAGAGACCCTATAGACAGGTCAATATTGCCTGTAATCAGTACATAGGACTGTCCGATTCCGATTAATATAATAGGTGCGATCTGTCTTAATAAGTTGGATATATTTCTATTGGAAAAAAAATTGGGATTTAATATACCAAACACGGTAATCAGCACCAGAAGTCCAAAGGATACTGTAACAACCTGCATCATCCCTCTTTTAGACAAGAGTTTCATCAATCTATTGGTTTTTATTTTATTTTCCATGCTATAAACTCCCCCATTTTTCTCAAGCTTCCATGTTTTCCTTAATCTTCTTCTCAAATTTAGTGGCATATTCTAGTATAATGTCCTGCGTCGCCTCTTGAATATCCAGCTCTTTGGTGATTCTCCCATCTGCCATAACCAGGATTCTGTCACTGATTCCGAGGACTTCCGGCATTTCGGATGAAACAAAGAGCACGCCTATCCCCTGACTTTTTAACTGGTTCATGAGATTATAGATTTCCACCTTCGAGGCCACGTCGATTCCCCTTGTGGGTTCATCAAATATAACCACTCTGGAGTTCCTTACCAGCCATTTGCCTACTACGACTTTTTGCTGATTCCCTCCAGAGAGGCTGTCTGCATCTACCTCAGCATTGGCTAATCTTATGGCTAGATTCTCTACAGAGCTTTTAGTGATTTCTTCCTCTTTTTTCCGATTCACAACGCCCAACTTACTGGCGATGATGTCTAGATTGGGAAGAGCTATATTGTCCCTGATGCTAAGCTTGGTGCAGAGTCCGTCCTTTTTTCTATTTTCCGGCACCAATACGATTCCCGCTTGAATTGCATCAATAGGTTTATTGATTTTGACGCTTTTTCCATCAATGATGATTTCTCCTGATTCCTTTGGGTCAACACCAAATAATGCTCTGGTGGTTTCTGTTCTTCCTGCACCCATTAATCCGGCGATTCCGACAATTTCCCCTTCATAAAGAGAAAAGCTGATATCCCTTACCATTTTCCCGGCGTTTAAATTTTTCACTTCTAGAATCTTCTTCTCTACATTTCTATGAATTCGGGGAAATTTCTCGGTGATTTCCCTTCCAACCATGTAGGAAATAATCTCTTTCAGGTTCGTATCTTTGAAGTCCATAGAGGTTATGTATTGTCCGTCTCTAAGAATCATCACCCGATCTACGATATACTGGAGTTCTTCAAGTCTATGGGAGATGTAAACGATTCCACAGCCCTCGTGCTTCAATCTTTTTATAATGGCAAACAAATCATCGATTTCTTTGGATGTCAGCGCTGATGTAGGTTCATCCATGATCAGTATTTTTGCATTGGTAGATAATGCCTTTGCGATTTCTACCATCTGCTGTTTTGATATGGATAAGTCTCCCACAATGGTTTCAGGGTCTATATCCATGTTTAAACCCCTTAAGATCTTTCCAGCCTCCTCATTCATTTCTTTATCCGATAAAATACCATTTTTGGTTACTTCCCTTCCCAGGAAAATATTTTGGGCTACGGTAAGATGATCACACATATTCAATTCCTGGTGAATAATCGCAATGCCTAATTCATGGGCTTTAACCGGATTCATATCCTCAATGCTTTCACCGAATATTTCCATTGTCCCTTTATCTCTGGTATATACTCCCGACAATATTTTCATCAGTGTGGACTTTCCTGCTCCATTTTCTCCAAGCAGTGCAAGCACTTCTCCGGATTTTAGATGAAAAGAAACATTATCTAGAGCCCTTACCCCAGGGAAGGATTTGCAAACGTTTTCTAGTTTCACAATAAAATTATCCATAAAAACCCCCTAATTCAGCATCCTCCATGTAGTTCTTAAAATCAATCATATCATAATTTAAAAACTGACATGGTAGGGATTCTTTTGAATTAGGGGGTCATTTATTAGATGTTTACTTTTCGATTTCTATTGCCTTTTTATCATAGTTTTTCAGGAGTTTCCCATCCTCCATGACTAAAAGCCTGTCGGAAACCGTTAGGTTATCGGATATATTCACTGCTAAGATAATCACGGCAATTCCTTTTTTCTTTAGCTTTTGAATCAGTCCAATAATTCTCCCTCGTAAGTACATATCTGCATCGGAAAAGGGCTGCATGATAAAAACAACCTTAGGACTAAACAGCTGAATTTTATAATATACCAGGTCATACAGGGCTTTAGCATCCAGTCCCGTAAGATCCCTTGCATCTACATCGTTTCCTACTATCAATCTGTATTCTTCCCTGATATTTTTTAATATCTTCTTATCGATAATACTTTTATTCAGCTTATAATCTATCAGAAATGTCAAATTTTCTAAATAGGACATTTCGTAGAATAGGGTTTTGCGTACGGGATTTTCCGGTATAAACACGATCTTATTCATCAACAAATGATTGGCATTGATGGGATCAATCCTTTTATGATCTAATAGAATATCTCCCCTTATAGGCTGACCTGTCCCGCTGAATATCTCAACAATATCCTGTATTCCTTTGTTGTTAATATCCAGTATGGTAATACACTCGCCGGGTTTTACAGAAAAGCTTATGTCTTTAAGGTTCTCCGTTACGAAATTCCTGAATTCAAATATCCCTGCACTCTTGTTTAATTCATTTAAAGCTTTGCTGTTGTCAAAGGAAATAATATAAGGCTTTAATATTTCCTCAGAAAAATCTTTTTTATCTATAACCTTTATAATCCTTCCATTCTCCAGCAGACAGATTCTGTCGCATATCCTATAGGCCTCTTCATGGTGGTTGGCCATATAGAGAAAGGCAATACCCTGCCCCGTATAATACTGAATAAGCTTCTGAAAATCAGAAAGCTCTTCAATGCTCAAGAAGCTTGACAGCTCCTTCAGAATTACTAACTGTGCACCGCTGATCACGGCCTTAATCAATTCGATCACTGTTTTTTCAAAGAGGCTTAGTTCTGAAACATATGCAGAGGTTTCTATTTTTATCCCCAATTGTTTAAGCAGTTCATCAGTTTTTACCTTTAGCTTCTTTTCCTTTATGATGTGTTCACGAAAGGCATGGTTCAAAACGTTTATATTATCAATTACCTTAAGGTCTTCTACCAATTTTGTATCTGTATCAATCGTATAAACGCGGTTATTGGTCATGTTGCTGTGTTCATAATAGTTCACGAGCTCCTCATTAAAATATATCCGCCCAAAGCTAATGGACACATTTTGAGAGATCAGCTCTATAAGCTGCCTTTTCCCATGATTATTTAGGGGAATTAGACCCATAATCTCCCCTTTAAAAATGTGGAAATTGATATTGTCCAGATAGGTGATGCCCTCTATCCTTCTCGTTACATTTTCTATCCTTAGCAGTTCTTCTCTCATAATCCTATCCCCATGCTCTCCCCGCCAATATACTACTCCATGATCAAAGGTATCGTTATTTCTACATCTGTTCCCGCACCGGCCTTGCTGTATACATAAATCCCATATTCATCTCCGAAAATAAGCTTAATCCGATTGTTTACATTCAGTAGTGCGATCCCTCCTTTATTTTTGTCTTCTTTCATATATTCAAGGGATGCACCTCTAAGCTTTTTATTCAGTTTTCTAACCCGCTCCTCTTCGATGCCTACACCATTATCCGATATGATGATAATCAGTCTTTTACTGGTTGCCGTCACCTTCAATGTCAGTATGCCCTTTCCCATCTTACGCTCCACTCCATGGAAAATGGCATTTTCAAAAATAGGCTGCAGCGTGAGCTTGGGTATTCTGGCTTTAAGGATTTCTATAGGATTATCCCCTTGGAAATCAATATTAAAATCCAGCTTTTCACCAAACCTGAATTTTTGTATTTTATAATAGTTTTCTACATTTGTAAGCTCGTCCTCAAGGCTTACCAATTTATCTACATTGGATATGGTATATCTAAAGAAGGTTGCTAGGGTTTCCGTCATATTGGCAATGCTGTCTACCCCTTCAATAAGGGCTTCACTTCTGATCCCTTCCAGGGTATTGTATAGAAAATGGGGATTGATCTGATTCTGAAGGGCTAAATATTCAGCATGCTTCTTAGAACCCTCTATTAATTCTTTTGTATCGATAATTTCCTTGAACTTCTGAAAGGCAAGGTAGGATTCGTGATTGAAGGGCACTCTAAGGTCAAATACCCCTTTGAAAATATAGCCTTCATGAAAGAGTCTCAGCACTTTATTGCTTTCCTTATAGGGTCTGTAGATCCATTTATAGGAGAAATAGCACACCCCAGCCAGTGAAGCTGCATAGATGAACAAAAAAAGATATGTCCCCCTGCTCAGGGCACTGGATATCAAGTGTAAAAAGGCTATCAGCAGCATGATCCCTATAATCATGAGCACAATAAAGATTCTATCAAACAAATAAAGTCCTCTTTTATTCTTCATTGCATTCTCCTAGGCGAATATTTTCCTATACTCATTAGGTTTTAAGCCTGTATGTTTAATAAAGGATTTTGTAAAATATTTGGCGTCACTATATCCTACCATCAAACATACATCCTGTATGCGCAAATCTGATTCCCTTAACAATTCCTTTGCTTTCTCAATCCTAATTTTAGAAAGATACTCAACAAAGGAAATCCCCGTCTCCCTCTTAAAAAGACTGCTGAAATAGCTTGGGTTAAATCCAATATGGGCACCTAAATCCTCCAAGGTAATATTTTTCATATAATTCTCTTCTATATATCTTTTGGCCTGCTTTATTTGTTTAAGGTTATTATGGTATTTATCCCCAGCTAAAACCGTCAATGAAGATGCTACATGCTCTAGTAGCCCGTTAAACAAACAGTCTATAGAACTGCAGTTGTCAATTAGATTTTTTAAGTTCTGGCCGTCTTCCTGAGCACTTTCAACCTTAATATTATTACTTTTCATGGTCAGATAAAAAATATTTTCCATCTCAAGGATCATTCTTTTTAATTCAGCACCCCTTATGTTTTTTGAACATATATCTTTTTTAAAATGCATTACTGTTTTCTTAACTTCATCAATATCTAACAACTCTACAGCTTTTATGAACTTCTTGGAGAAATAATAAAACATATCTTCGATTTCAGCCTGATCCGTCCTTTTCTTGTCTATTTCTATTATTTTTCCCGTCCCTTTTAGCAGCCGGTCTTCTACTAATAGTTTTGCGGATTGAAAGGATTCCGTGATTCCACTTAAATCCTGTGCTTCTTCTCCCAATGCGATGGTTATCTCCAGCTTCTCAACCATAGAGACCCTTCGCTTAAAAGCCTCTAAAATTTTTAAAAGGCCCTTCTCGATTTGCCTTTTCTGCGCTTCGTTATAATTCATGATGATATATAAATCTCTTTTGCTATGGATAAAATCTAATTCATATGTAACATTTTGTAATTCTGCTCTGATCATATCTCTTGTTTCATTGATTCTGTTTTTTATGGTGTCGAAGCAATCCACACCAACAGAGTCAATCTTTAAAGCGGCTACCCTAAAAAACCCCTCATGAAACCTGAAATGATGGTTCTCATTGATTTCACTCAAAGTGTAGTCCCTAAAGCTCTCCGGTTGAAATAAGATGAGGTTGTTTAAAAGTCCTTCCCTGATTTTATTTGCATCGTTTTTCAGGATTTGTTCGTACTCCTTCTCCAAGAGAATCTGCCCCTTTTTCTTTTTTACCCCTTCCCCTACTTTAAGCAGGGCTTTAAGCAGATCATCCTTGTTGATCGGTTTCAGAAGATAATCCTTTACACCAAACTCTATGGCTTTCTTGGCATATTCAAATTCGCCGTACCCGCTTATGATGATAAATTCCAAATCACTTTTAATTTTTTTCGCTCTTTCTATCATTTCCAGTCCATCATAGCCGGGCATTCTTATGTCGGTAATAATAATATCCGGATTTTCCCTTTCGATAAGCTCCAATGCCTCAATACCGTTACTGGCAGTTCCTATTACCTGCATATCGTTTTTATCCCAATCTATAAGCTTAATGATAAGCTTGCATATTCGCGCTTCATCATCGGCTACTAACACTCTGATCATAGGACTCAACTCCCTTACCGGATTTTACGATGAACTCTTTCCTGCAATCACTGTTATTTCTAAACATTCCCAATCTTCTTTTATGATTTCATTATACAATCCCCATTCCAGATCCGTCAAATTGGGTATAAATTAGCCCCATTAGGAAAATACACACAGCATTATTAGTACACTTCTGTTTTTCCATCATATAATGGTAGGGAGAAAATTTTTATAAAAAAGAAGGGGATATTATGCAGATTCACGTTGTCCAGCCAGGGCAGTCAATATTTGAAATTGCTCAAATATATAATTCTACAGTTTCAGCAATTGTGAGTGCCAATGAAATTCCAAATCCCAATCAGCTGGTGGTAGGACAGACAATGGTCATTCCTATCGTAGGCAGCTTTTACTGGGTTCAACCGGGCGACAGCTTATATAGTATCGGGCAGAGATTCGGAATAAGCTATCAGGAACTTGCACGAATCAATCAAATTTCGGTAACCCAGCCATTACCTATTGGATTAAGATTATATATTCCTCCGCGGCCTAGAACAGAGGCAGAAATAAATGCTTATGTTGAACCATTAGGAGGAACAGTCTCTCCGGCATTAGAACAGGCCGCCCGGAAAGCAGCTCCTTACTTGACTTACCTGGCACCATTCAGTTATCAGATTCAGAGAGACGGCACATTAAGAGAGCCTCCTTTGAATAATTTTCCCGCCATTGCTCAAGCCAATAATGCAGCTTTGATGATGGTGGTTACCAATCTCGAAGAAGGACAATTCAGCGCAGAGCTGGGAAGAATTGTTTTAACAAATGAAGAAGTACAAAACCGGCTGCTGGATAATATCATTGCAACAGCAAGAAGAGTTAATTATAGAGATGTTCACTTTGATATGGAGTTCCTGCCCCCTGAGCTAAGAGAGAACTATAATGCCTTTTTAAGAAAGGCTAAAACCAGATTATCGGCAGAGGGTTTACTGATGTCTACTGCCTTAGCCCCCAAAACCAGTGCCGCCCAAAGAGGTGCCTGGTATGAAGCCCATGATTATAGGGCCCATGGAGAAATAGCAGACTTTGTTGTCCTAATGACTTATGAATGGGGCTATAGCGGTGGTCCGCCTATGGCTGTATCTCCAATCGGCCCCGTACGTCAGGTCATCGAATATGCTTTAACAGAAATGCCTGCTTCTAAAATCATGATGGGTCAGAACCTGTATGGATACGACTGGACACTGCCTTATGTACCGGGAGGTCCCTATGCAAGAGCAGTCAGTCCCCAGCGTGCCATAGAAATCGCTGCGGAAAATAATGTGCCAATCAGGTATGACAATACAGCACAGGCCCCTTATTTTGACTACACAGACAACGAAGGAAGACAGCATAGGGTGTGGTTTGAGGATGCCCGGTCCATTCAGGCAAAGTTCAACCTTGTAAAAGAGCTGGGTTTAAGGGGTGTCAGCTATTGGAAGTTGGGCCTCTCCTTCCCGCAAAACTGGCTTTTGATAGAAGAAAACTTTGATGTAGTAAAACGATAAGACTAAGGCTTAGTGGGCTCGCTAGAAACACCCCCATAGGATTCTTTGTTTACATCCTATTGGGGGTGTTTTTTAAACAGCTGCGAAAGAGTATCTTATTCTTTACTATCTAATCGTCTCATTATCAACTGAAGGTAAAGATTCATTCCACCACTCGCTTCATGGTCTAAAATAATTTTTTGAAAAGCTAGCCTCTACCGAGGCTGTCAAAAGTTCATTTTTCTCGAGGATTTCCCGATTGGATTCTTTTAGCTGTTCTAAGTAGCTCTGTGTTTTCTCCAGCAATACATTTATAGACTGTGTTGCATTATGAAAAGGGTTTTTATCTGACAGAGTCAGCCTGTAACTGGTATCCTCTCTTATGTCAATCTGCTTGATTTCAGCATCCATCTCCGAAATCCTATGAACAAGCTCAGTAAAGTTCTCATGCATTCCTACAAGGGCTGAAGCTATAATCCCTATTTCATCTTTCCTTTTAGCATACGCATTCATCTTGCTGTTACGATAGGCCGTCAAATCGAAATTTGCCATTTTATTGATAAAAGCTGCCCATTTCAGGCAGCCGTTGTTATGTTGCTAATGCCTTGATAGATTCATTTTCTAAAAATGCCTCTTCTATATATATGTGACTGAGAATCCTAATTTCTACTCGGAACGACGAAGGCGTCGATCCCTACATTTCCATTGAGGTTTACGTAGGGAACGGCCTCTGTGCCGTTCCGCTGAATGTCAAATTTCTTAATCACAGATCTATACTTGTTATAAGTATGAAAGGATTCCTTTTATTTCAAACTAACATTTCTCCCAATGGGTGTCAATTTATTATATAATAAACTATATGGTAAAACTCGACGTATTTTGACAAAATAAATTTCAGGGTGATTAATCGATGAAGCAAGCTAAATGGCTGATGATTTCTATTTTGATACAAGCTATAATGATTTGTTTGTCAGTAACCATTTTAGAGACAAAAATTCTTCCCTTTTTTCTTGGCAGTTATCTGCTGTTTGTATTTGTTCTCAGTAGGATCACCCGAAGAAAAGGCTTTGTGCTTTTAGTGTGTGTGGTTCTGATACTAGCCCTTTCTTTTCTTTTTATTGGCTTTTTAAATGGTTTGGATACACCTCAACAGCTTATTTATATCCTTCGCCATATGTTTTTTACCTTAAATGGAGTAATTACTTATTTTACGGTTTATATTGCAAAACGGCTTGAAGAAGATAATGAGCGATTAAAAACCAAGGTTGACCTTTTAACTTCTTATGTAGGAGATACTAAGCTTCTTACCGAGCAGGAGTTCCAGGAAAGAATGAATCTTATTTTAAAGGCTATGGAGCGCAGAGAAGAAAGCGGATATTTGATTCTGTTCTCCCTTGAGAATATCCCTTCCCATACAACCGCCACAATCTATGATACGCTTACGGAAAAAGCGCTTCAAACCTTCCGGAATGATTATGATCTGGTAGGCCGAAAAGACGATATATCCTTTATGGTGTTTCTTCAAAACACAAATGCTGTAGGTTTAAATATAGCACTGGATCGTTATGCAGAAAATGTAAAAGCTGATTTAGAGATGGATGTCCATGAAATCATTCATGAAATTCAGGCTCTAGGTATTGCTGAAGGTCAGGTGGCGTAATATGAATAACATCCTGTTTATTATCTCAACCCTATTTCTTATTATCTTAACCTATTACTCGGTACTTACCATCTGGGGAATCTACTATAGAGGCAGAGAGCTTCCCTCTAGATTTTTAGATAAATACCCTAGTGTGGATATTCTGATACCCGCCCATAATGAAGGCAAAGTGATCGGCAAAACCTTAGACGCCATGACCAAAATAAAGTATCCCGGGGAGCTTCAGATTTATCTCCTTGACGATAACTCTCAGGATGAAACTTCTACGATTGCAGAGAGCTATTCAAAGCTATACAAAAATATGCATCATATTCGGGTGCCAATAGGTAAGCCCAAGGGCAAATCCCGGGTACTAAACTACGGCTTAAGCATTTCTAATTCTGAATATTTTGCTGTATATGATGCAGACAATTGTCCTGAACCGAAGGCCTTAAGACTGTTGATCGAGGCAGTAGAGACATTCCCTGATGCCATGGCCTCTGTGGGCTATGTTAAGACCATCAACGAAGGGAAAAACTGGCTGACCCGGATGATCTCCCTTGAGTTTCAGGTTTTCCAACTGCTTATGCAGTCCGGCAGATGGCTTCTTTTCAAGACTGGGTCACTGACAGGCACCAATATGGTAGTTCGGCGTACAGTCATTGAGAAGATTGGAGGTTATGACGTGTATGCCTTGGCTGAGGATGCAGAGCTTACCATGACCATAACGCGGCTCGGCGGATTGATCCCCGTAGTGCCTGAATCCCGCACCTGGGAACAGGAGCCGGAATCCCTCCGTGTACTTTTAAAGCAAAGAACCCGGTGGCTTCAAGGCAATCTTTATCTGCTGGAAAAAATGTTTTCTTCTATACAGTTTTTTAAGGGGAGAGTATTGGTCCATTCCCTTCAGCAGATTCTTATATACGTTGTATTCTTAGTTTTTCTTTTGATCTCCCATGTTTGGTTTGCTTTGGGTTTGCTGGGTTATTGGAAGTTTAGCTTGGCTGCCCCGACCTTGCTCATATGGTATGTCTCTTATATCATCTATACCTCCCAGCTTTTCAGCGCGCAGGCCGTAGAAAAAAGCTTCTCTCCCATGAATATTTTTATTGGGTTTATTATGTATTTTACCTATGCGCAATTTTTTATTTATTTGTTTGTGCGAAGTCTGTTTTACTATATCAAGGCAAAGAGAAGAAAAGAGATTATCCCTTGGGATAAAACGATTCGATTTTAGGACCTGTAGAATTCGTTAAATGTATCTTTTGTCAGGAACGGTTTTTCCTGTAAAATTCTCGCCTTCATAATTCATAAACAGGTTCTTACTTGTAAAAGCAAGCCGGAAAAGCACTTTGAATACCTAGACACAAGGAACACCCTTTTCTTTGTATGCATTTGCCTCTTTTGGAATTGAACCTATAGATAACTTTTTGAAAAAGTTATCAACTGTCAGTACAAACCTATTTTCTGTTTTCATCTTCTGTGATGCAATAAACATGTTCAAGAACCTCAGAACTGTTTATTTTAATGGTGTTTCGTCACTTCTATTATATCCCGCGAAGGGGCTTCTTGGACTTTTTTATTGTCTAGAACTATTGATTTTTCAATGTTTATAGTACATCAACTGTGTGCGAAAGTTGATTCATATTACTTAATTTTCAATTTTTATTACAGAATTCGATTATTTTCTAGTATAATGGACAGCGTTTTGTCAAAAAATCTTACCCCGAAAAGTAAAAGAGAACAGCATTCCTGCTATTCTCGATCCCTGTTTACAATACTTAGTTCAATAATCCTGCTGCAAAGCCGCTTGATCAGATTCCATTCATGACTTACTACCAGTATACCCATATTTTGTTTTTTTGCGATCTCTAAGACCACATGCCAGATCTGGGCCTGGGTTATAGCGTCCAACATGGTAGTCATCTCATCGGCTATCAAAAACCTCGTCTTAGGTCCTAGGGCTCTTGCTATACAAAAGCGCTGCAGTTCTCCACCGGATAATTCATTGGGCCACCGTTTAAACCATTCCTGTTCAATGCCTAATGCTTCTAAAAGTGACGCCTCCGGTACCCACCCCTCTTTTAATGTATCACCTAATCGCCAGCGGGAGTTTACAGCTTTTTCTGGATGTTGAAACACTAACTGGACGGGTTGATAACCGGCGGTAGGCAGAGGCTCCCCTCCCAGTGTTACATGCCCCTCCAGAGGCCACTCATAACCTGCTAAGATTCGACCAAAGGTTGACTTTCCGCATCCGCTAGGTCCTACTAATCCAACGATTTCACCCTGGGCAATATGCATATCTACCCCCCGCAGAATCCAAGGTCCTTTACTATATCGAAAACCAATATCCTGTGCTTCAAGTAGCATGACCACACCTCACCATTCCATCCCTTAGTTTACGCACCTTTGGCTGCTTTATACTGCATTCTGATGTAGCCATGCTGCATCGGGGTGCAAAGAGACATCCCTCTGGCAAATTATTGGGCATGGGCTGTGCTCCAGGTATAGGCATAAACCCATTTTGAGGCAGTGCACGCCAGAGGGCCTTGCTGTATGGATGTCGCAGAGCTTCTCCATCTCCTGAAAAGTTTTCTATGGGTGCTACTTCAACCGTTGTTCCGGCATAAAAAACGGCAACCTTATCTGCGATCTTGAGCGCTGTTTCAATATCATGGGTAATCAGCATCACTGCACAGCCTCTTGCTGACATCTCTCTGAAATATCCCAGGGTTTCTTCTACTACCTCAGGATCCAATCCGGGTGTAGGTTCATCAGCGATCACCAATTGTGCATCGCTGACGATGGCCGTTGAGATGAGGATACGCCTCGCCATCCCTCCCGAAAGCTGAAAAGGATAGAATCGATCTACCTCCGGTTTCAGTTGGTAGCGGTCAAAAACCTCTCTTTGCACAGCCAGTGCATCTCCGTTTTTTATCCCTGTCCGTACTTGAGCACCTACTTGCATCAAGGGATCTAGGTAGTTAACAGATTGGGGGACCAAAGCGATTTCATTCCCACGCAGCATTGCTTGTCGCTGCAGTGTTAGTTCCTTGCCATTGTATTTTATCGATCCGGTTACACTGGCATTCTCAGGTAAAATTCCCAAGATAGCGTGGGCCAACAGACTCTTTCCCGATCCGCTAGACCCTACCACAGCCAGTATTTCTCCCCTATTAATAGCAATATCTAAGCTGCTGATCACTTTCATCTGTTTTTGCTGCAATCCCTTCTCATATTGTACAAAGGACACCGATAAATCCTCTACCTCCAGCACCGTCTTACTCCCTGTTTCTGCTCCACCAAAATCCGCTGATTCCCACGACAAACCTACTACAGACTCGGGTTTTGAAGGGATGAATCTATTTTTAATCCACTTTATCCACCTCAAGTTAAAACCTCCTCTCCCCGCTTTTTCTCAGATTAGTTATGGGCATGATGAGGATCCATCAGCATATGTAAATGATCTCCCAGAATATCGAAAGCCCTTACCATGATCAATAAGGATAATCCGGGAAAAAAAGCCAGCCACCACATTCCCGTAGACAGATACCGCATGGATTCTGATAGAATAATTCCAATAGCCGGCTGGTGCGGTGATAGACCAAAGCCTAGGAAGGTAATAGATGCTTCATGCAGCACAGCATGAGGAAACAACAGCATCAATCCTATAAAAAATTGTGGTATTAGATGGGGCAATATATGTTTTACAGCGATCCACCACCGCGATTTCCCCATTTTCTTTGAAACTTGTATAAACTCTGCAGAGCGAAGCTGGAGTACTTCCGCCCGAATAACCCGTGTCAAGCTTGGCCAGTGGGTAAAAGCGACACCAATAATAACCCCTTTCATGCCGCCTCCCAGTGCAAAGGCAATCAAAATCAATGCTACCAGATGGGGTACACTCAAAAACAAATCTACCAACCATGTAACAACAGTATCTGCCCATTTTCCCATGGTAGCTGCCAGCAATCCTAAGATTAGCGCAATAAAGGCACTAACAGTAGCTGCCAGCATTCCTACACCCATACTTAAAGTTATTCCCTTGAGGGTTCGTGTAAGCATATCGCGTCCCAGCCAATCGGTGCCAAAGGGGTGCTTAAGAGATGGCGATAAATTCTTCGTCTCAAAATTGGTAGCAATTCTTTCATTTCCTAAAAGGGCACCTCCAACAATCACACTGCTGAGGAAAATAATCATCAATAGAATTGTAATCAATGTTTGTTGTCTGCGATTGAATCTGGGCAGCCTAAAACCAAGGGATCTTTTTTCTCTTAATGCATCTATATTTATCATACCGCACCTCCTTGCCGTATCCGTGGGTCTATGATTTGGTAGATTAAGTCTGCCATTAGATTTCCCGTAAATACAAATAGGGCGCTAAAAATGACAATCCCCAATAGCAACGGCACATCGCCCCGAAGTCCTGCCTGTACCGTAGTTTGCCCCAGACCTGGATAGGAAAAAACCTGCTCTGCCAAGACAGCTCCGCCGAAGAGCTCACTAAAGGAGGTGAATTGTAATGTAATGGCCGGTAAAGCAATATTGCGCAATCCATGACGCCATAAGAGCAAAAAACCCTGCTCCCCTCTTGCTCGAGCAAATAAGACATAATCACTGGATAAAACCTCCAGCAGCTTCTGTCTTGTATGTAATGCTACGTTTGCAACACCTAATATACTCAACGTAAAGGCCGGCAGTATCAAATGCTTGATGTAGCTGCCAAGGGTGACATCTTGTGCAAGAATACCTATAGGTACCCCCAAACCAACAGGAAACCAACCCAGCCAAACAGCAAATATGATCAACAGCAGCAGCCCTACCCAGAAGGTCGGTGTAGATGCCAGGGTCAAACAGTACCACTTTATAGCTCGATCCACCCAGGTTCCTTGCTTCATAGCTGCAGTGATGCCTAAGATAAAGCCGATCATCCCTGAAAACAACCAGGCTGCTCCCATCAACGCAAGCGACCCTAAAAATCGCTCCTTTATGACTTCTATCACAGGTCGGCGGTAAATCATAGATGTACCTAAATCTCCACGAAATACTGCTCCTGCCCATCTCAGAAACTGCTCCACTGGAGGTTTATTAATCCCCCAGTGCTCTGCAATTTTTTCTCTCTGTTCCGGTCCTACCCGCATCATATCTGCCCCTACGTAGGCCTGTACAGGATCAATTGGAGAGTAGCTGATCAGCAAGAAGGAGAGCAAGCACAATGCTACCAGAAGCGTAGCGATTCGGGTGCCCTTTTTGATCATAAATAGCGTTATTTTTCTTAATCGCATGGCTGCACTCCTCTCTTTTTTCCTTTACTCATTCCAATGCCACTCTACAATATTATCCGTAATTGGCCATCCGTGGCCATGGGGTTGAATCTTAGCTTGCCCGATATCCAGTTTCTCATTGACAAGGTATAAATGATTAAGGTTCACCATCCAAGCCCAAGGCGCATCACCCATAGCACTAAACCCTGTATTACCATCCCACTGTGCTTTCTTCCAGTATTCTAAGGCCTCTTCCTCCGTTACCGCTGCAAGAGCTTTTTCCATATAGCTATCTATTATTGGATTGCTGTAAAACCCAGTATTGTACCATCCTATTCCTGCGGTTTTGCTGCTGTAAAGGTTATACATCTCCAGTGGGTCATGGCTTCCCCATCCAAACAACACTGCGTTAGAGTGCATCATCTTTTGGATCTCATCCCAGCTCTTTCCTTCTACAGCAATATTGATTCCAATCGGTTTTATCATGTCTGCAACAGAAATGGCCAGTGATTGACGTGTCTGATCACTTGAAGGATAGATCAAGGTAAACTGTGCCTTTAATGTATCCTTCTCCAGGATACCATCTCCATCTGTATCTCTCCAACCTCCATCGGAAAGAATCTTCTTGGCCTTTTCCATATCTCCATCCTTGATAACCGTTTCAGGATTCCACCACGGAAGGCCATCACAGACAGTATAGGCTGGTGTTCCAAAACCTTCTAATACCCCATTTACCAGTGCCTGACGATCTATTGCAAAATTGATTGCCTTACGGATTGCCAAATCTGCTGTTACATCATTGCCTACGGGTATTCCTTCTTTTGTCGTCCCTCCAGCTTTAACCACTGGAAACATCATACCACGGTTATCTACACTATTTAAGGTTACTAACCGCATTCCTGGCACTGCTTGTTTTCCAAAGGCTGGTGGGAGATAAGCTATATCTACGGTTCCTGCTTTTGCTGCAGCAAATGCTGCGTCCTCTCCTAAAAATAAAAAGGTTAATTTTTTGAAAGCCGGAGCTGAACCATAATACTCAGGATTAGCTTCTACAATCAGCTGCTGCCCCTTATCCCATTGAACCAGTTTAAAGGGACCTGACCCGATTGGATTTGTTGCATAGTCTTTGCCGTGGGCATGCTTTGGAACAATACCTAGGGTCAACAGCAGATTTACAAAGGTGGATTGAGGCTGCTTTAAGGTAAATTGAACGATGTAGTGATCTATGGCCTCTACAGACTTCATTACACTTAAATCAATCACTGATCCGCTCTCAGCAGCCGCGTTATAGGTATACACCACATCCTCAGAGGTTAATGGCTGTCCATCTGAGAATTTTGCATCCTTTCGAAGCTCAACAGTCCAGATCAGACCATCATCACTCACTTTGTATTCTACAGCAAGGTCATTTACAATCTTTAAATCTTGATTTCTTGTTAGCAAAGTACTTTGGAATAAAGGCGATCCATAACGTCCCCATCCAGTTGTAGGATCAAACCCATCTTCTGGCTCACTGCCTATAGCTAAAATTAATTCCTCTTTTGTAGTAATATTTTGTGTGTTCTGATTATCACTCTTTGCTGGTGCACAGCCTGTAAAAACCATTGTAGATAAGACTATCACCAACAGTACTGCTAACATAGCTCTTTTACTTGACATAGCAATATTCCCCCTGTTTTATGTATTTAATTAGTATCAATTATTATTTTTCACTTATTTCGAGTCTTTCTTTTCCCTTCAGCTCCTTTCAAGGGCAATTCCTCAAGTAATTTTTCAGGATTAAAACTAAAACAAAAAAACCATGAAGGAATCCTTCCCCTCATGGGAACGATATATCCTTCATGGTTATCTTATAGATTTGATTATGTGTAACTCTTTATTTGATAACTCAAGCCTTAACAGACAACTTCATGTTGTACTTGTTATAAGTATAACAAGCCCTTATGCATAATACAAGTATTATTTAAAAATATTAAAAGATTTGTGCCTTTTTTAATTCTTCAATTTCTTCTTTTCCAAGTCCTAGCAGATCCTCTAATATTTCCTCCGTATGCTGGCCCAGAACTGGAGCAGGCTTGCGAACACTGCCCTGGGTTTCGCTCATCTTGATAGGAACTCCGGCCATCTTCAAGTGTCCGGCAACAGGATGCTCTACCTCTACAATCATTTCTCTTGCCAGTACCTGAGGATCTTCAAGAACCTTATCGATGGTATTGATCGGTCCGTTAGGCACCCCGGCTTTATCCAGTAGCTCCTGCCATTCCTTTGTAGTTTTCGTCTTTGTAATTTCTGTGATCAGTGGAGTCAGTTCCTCTACGTGTTTTGTTCTCTGCGGATTTGATTTGAATCGTTCATCCTGTATCCATTCTTCTGTACCAAGCAATTCGCACAACTTTACAAATAGAGCATCATTTCCGGCAGCAATCATGATCTCTCCATCACTGGTTTCAAAGGGCTCAAAAGGTGTGATAGAAGTATGTCTGTTTCCGGCAGGCTTTGGCACTTCACCAGTTACTACATATCTGGCAATAGCATTTTCTAGGATCGCTACCTGACAATCCAGCATAGCCACATCTACCTTCTGTCCTCGGCCTGTATTATTTCGATAGTTTAGCGCTGCCAGTACACCGATTGCTGTAAATAGCCCCGCAGTAATATCTCCTACCGACGGACCTACTCTCGTAGGCTTGCCGCCTTTTGCCCCTGTGATGCTCATAATCCCTCCCATAGCTTGTACTACCGCATCATAAGCAGCCCTTTTACTATATGGCCCGGAGTGGCCAAAGCCTGAAGAAGCAGCATAAATAATTCCGGGATTAACTTTCTTTAATTCTTCATAACCAAGGCCTAGCTTTTCCATAGTGCCGGGGCGATAATTCTCTACAACCACATCAGCCTTCTTAACCATTTCTAAGAACAATTCTTTTGCTTTTGGTTTCTTCAAATTTAATGTTATGCTTCGCTTATTTCTATTCAAACTCATAAAATATGCACTTTCATTGGCGATATAGGGTCCAAAAGCTCTTGAATCATCCCCTACCTCTGGGGCTTCGATTTTAATTACATCGGCACCCATATCAGCCATTACCATTGTTGCATAAGGTCCTGCTAAAACTCTTGTTAAATCCAACACTTTAATTCCTTCCAACGCTTGTTTCATCATCATCGCTCCTTTTCTTTCAAATATTACTATTTTGCTTTATATGAAAAATAAACTCAGATATAATCAGAACCATATATAAAGTAAATGTTTTATATGTGATATTTTATATTTGATCAAATCTTATATGCATATTAATTTCGCTCTATCTTGATCGTCTTCCGGTTTATCGGTTTATCGGTTTATCTCTTTTTCATGGGATTGAAAAAAAATATCATAAGCACTTTCCTTATGCTGTCGCAGGATTTGCTGAACCTTTTCAGCATCTTTATCAATGATAGCCTTGAGCCATTCCTTATGTTCCCGTAAGGATGTCGCTGATCTGCTTTCGGATTTCGTAAAAAGAGTTCTATAAAATTCTGATTTATTCCATAAATTCATGATCAATTCATTTAGATATTTATAGGGACTAGAGCCGTAGATTATACTGTGAAATTTTTTATTAAGTTCTGCATATCTTCTATTATCCTTCTCTTCAACAGCCTTTTCCATCTCCTGAATTAAATCATTCAGTGCATTTACTTCCTTCTCACCGATAAAGGGGGCAGCCAGCTTCGCAGCCAATACCTCCAGCTCTGTTAAAATCAGAAGAATCTCTCGAAGCTTATCCCACTCCATCGAAGCAACCTTTGCTCCTATATGAGGGATTACTTCTACATACTCATCCTGCTGCAGCCTTTTTATAGCCTCTCTTACAGGCATTGGACTTACGTTAAACTCAGCAGCAAGATCTGTAATAATGATCCTTTCTCCCGGTTTTAGAACACCATCAATAATCTTATCCTTCAATATCTGATAGATAATATCGTTTTTTGTATGAAAATCCATTTATCCCACCCCTATAGTAGAATATTATCATATATTATATCAAATATCAAATTTTTTCTTGTCTATTATTGGAATATTTTGCATCATACTATCTTCAATAATGCATTACAATACTTATATATTGTACCCTTTGCTTCTTGCCAATACATCCCCTTGCAGATATTCGCAGCTTTCCATATAATAGTCATAGATCAGTGAATGGAGTGTGTTTTTATGAATTATAAGGTTGTTGCCGGCATTCTGTTTGTTTTAATCATTGTAGTTATAATAATTGTAATGGCTCCATTAAAAGAAAATCAAGAAGCAGATCATCCTAAACCAGACCCAGAAGATCCCAGTCAGGAGAATTCTGCCGTCGAGATACTGCCCCCGCCTGATCCCGCCATAGAACTACTGGCTTCCTTATCTTTGGAAGAAAAGGTAGGTCAACTTTTTATATTTGGCTTCCAGGAAAATAAACCCTCCCAGAGACTACGCTCTCTCATTCAGGACAGCAAGATCGGCGGATTTATTCTCTTTCAGCGAAATTATCAAGATATTGATTCAATGATCCAGCTCAATCAACAACTCCATACCTGGAACACAGATAATACCCTTCCATTATGGATCGCTATCGATGAGGAAGGTGGAAGGGTTTCTCGCCTCCCTTTAGGAGCTACAAAATTTCCGGAATCAAGATTACTGGGAAATATCAATGATGAGGATCTTACTGCACGAGTCGGTGAAGTGATCGGTAAAGAATTAAGGGCTCTGGGGATCAATCTTGACTTTGCTCCGGTCATGGATATAGTACCTTCAAAGAGCAATAAGCTCTTGTATAAGCGTGCCTATAGCGGTGAGGCTGAAGCTGTTGCAAAGCATGGCACCAGCTTCATAACGGGACTTGGGCAGGGGGGTGTGCTGGGTGTGCCAAAGCATTTCCCGGGACATGGAGACACTCAGGTAGATTCCCATGGGGGATTGCCCAAAATTATGATAGATCAAGAGACACTTATTCATAGAGAGTTGGTGCCTTTTAGCGCTGCTGTCGCTGAGGGGGCTGAAATGATTATGGTCGGACATCTGGCCTTCCCAGTTATAGAAGAAAAGGCTCTCCCAGCTACCCGCTCCAGGATTTTTCTGCAGGATATATTAAGAAATGGATTAGGCTTTGATGGGGTGATTGTTACCGATGATTTGGAAATGCAGGGCTATGCAAACAAAAACACCGCTTTTGAAGAAGCCCTGCTGCAATCCTTCGAAGCAGGAATCGATTTGTTTGTGATCTGCCACAGGGAAGAGCTTCAATCAAGGGCATACAACGCCCTGCTAGAAGCTGTTGAAACAGGAAAGATATCGGAGGAACGACTGAATGCCTCAGTGCTCCGCACTATTCGGCTAAAAGAAAAGTACGATCTGTCAGATTATATGTATAGCAATCCTGAAGAAAAGAAAAAACAGGTAGGTACAAAGGAGCATAAGGCAGTTTTGCAGGAGGTGATCACCAGAGGAAAATCAGGGTCTTGATGAAGGATTTAGGAAGAATACGACGTAAGGCGGAACCACGGGGGCGTGGTTCCCTACCATTGAAATATGTCATTCATGCGTAACGGCGGGGTTCCATGCCCGCCATTGGGTTTTGAACCTGATTGGGCCTGAGACCCAACCCTACTTTATCATCCTCATAAAGCTGTCACCCTGAGCGGAGCGAACGGGTCTAGAATTTTAAAGGTCAGATCCTTCACTCCGTTCAGGATGACAAATCATAAAGCGGGTTGCAGGAATCTTGCTGCCCGGGTGGACAGGGTCCTCCACCCCTACAACCTAATTCCAATACATATTTGGACGGGCG
>NZ_FQZV01000023.1 GCF_900142145.1 Geosporobacter subterraneus DSM 17957
ACTCCCGGTTTTCCGCTTGTTCTTGCATATCCGTCAGCTGCATGGGCTGCAACTTGCTCATGGCGTACAGAGATGAATTTTAATTTGCTCTTCTCTAGGGCATCCAGCATCCCGATTACCGTGTGACCGCACAATCCGAATACATACTCTACCCCTTGCCTTTCTAAGTACTCTGTTAGTGCATAGGCTACTAATTTCTTCACTGCTTTCTCTCCTTTCAAAAGTCAGACCCATTGCTTTTTTGATCTGTAAATCTGCACTTCTTTATATCCATTTGCGCTTTAGATTGTTTCAGATGTTCCATTCTGCGGAACCTTGTTCTTTTTATTGGAACTTGGTTTTAGTCTAACACTTTTTTTTTTGACTGTCAATCTACCACATCAAAACATTTTATAAATTCAGAGATTAAATATTTTTTCAAACTTTTCTTTTATCAAATCCTTTCTTTTAACTGCCTAAACCCTTTAGTTGCAACAGATGATATTCTTTTATCACACAGAAACAGGAGTATTGACAATGATCGGTAATTTAAATATAATTTTCTTAAAATCCATTTGATAAAACCAAATTCCATCTGACGGAACTCGAGAGGAGTAAGAAGATGAAAAGACAATTTTCTTTAGCACATCTTACTGTGCTAGGATGTCCCCCACCGGAAATGACCTATATCGCAGCCATGACTGGATATGATTATGTCAGCATACGTCCTATTTACATGGGCCTTCCTGGAGAGCCTAATTACGACCTGGCCGCAAACAAAGAAATGCTGAAACAGACTAAAAGAGCTTTAGCGGATACAGGAGTCAAGCTGCATGATATTGAACTAGCTCGTATTTACGAAGGCGTAGATCCTAAAAGATACCTGCCAGCAATGGAAATAGCTGCCCAACTTGGAGGAAAGGCTGTTCTAAGCAGTATTTGGACCCCTGACCGTGATTTTTATATTGAAAAATTTGCAGAACTTTGTGATCTGGCAAAGCAATTTGGTTTGACTGTGGATTTGGAATACGTTCCTATTGCCAGTGTAAATACGCTGGCAGGCGCAGTAGATGTACTTCATGCTGTCAATCGGGAAAACGCTGGTCTTATGATAGATACCCATCACTTCCATCGAGCAGGAGATTGTGTGACACAGCTTCAGTCGTTGCCACGGGAATGGTTTCATTTTGCACATATCTGTGATGCACCTGGAGAGATTCCTACTGAGAAAGATGAAATGACCCGGATTCTTCGGGAAGCCCGTTCTTATGTAGGAGAAGGCGGTATTGACGTTGCCAGCATCATTAATAATATGCCCGAAATGGTATACTCTATTGAGCTGCCCAACATAGAAAATGCGAAGACTTTTGGTTATGCAGAGCATGCACGCCGATGTATAGAATCTGCTAAAAACTACTTAGATGCACATCCCCGCGGATAGACCTTCAGAGTTATATCAAAGCTTTTCCTTTCCTTTTTTCGCTGAAGGATCTGTAAAGAAAGGTTGATATAGTATGGAAAATTCAAAGATGCTATGGCCAGATAAAGTGACTATTTGTGAAGTTGGCTTGCGGGACGGTCTACAAAATGAGAAGGTTCTTCTCAGCATAGATGAAAAATTAGAGTTATTGGATATGGTGGTTGCATCGGGTATTAAGATTATTGAAGTAGGTTCTTTTGTTCATCCGAAAGCCATCCCCCAAATGGCAGATACAGAAAAGCTTATACAACGAATGAAAAAGGTTGACGGGGTAGAGTATAGAGCCTTGGTCCCTAATCTCAAGGGCTTAGAACGAGCCCATGCTGCTGGACTGACGAAGGCAAAGCTCACCCTATCCGTAAGCGAATCCCACTGTATCAATAACTTTAACCAAACCCCATTGGAAATGATGGCGGGCTTTATCCCTTGTGTAGAATATGCTGCAAAGCACAACCTAAGTCTGTCCGGTGCATTATCCTCTGCTTGGGGTTGCTCCTTTGAAGGCAGAATACCTGCAGCACAAATTGAAAAGATCGTAAGAGAGTATTTGAAACTGGGTATTACGGAATTGTCCTTATCGGATGCTACAGGCATGGCAAATCCACGTCAGGTGTATGAAGTTGGAAGCTATATGGTCAAAACCTTTCCTGAAGTAAAGTGGATTTTACATTTTCACAATACTCGGGATATGGCCTTAAGCAATATTTTGGCCGGTATTCAGGCAGGTATCACCATCTTTGATGGTGCTTTTGCAGGTCTTGGAGGGTGTCCTTATATCCCTGATGCAACTGGCAATGTTCCAACAGAGGATGTAATACACATGCTCCATGAGATGAATATTAATACAGGTGTAGATTTATCGAAGGCAATTGCCACAGCGAGGCGTGCTAAGGAAATGGTTGGCCATGAAGTAGCCAGTTATGTTTTAAAAGCGGGTCGCTGTGAGGATCTAACAAATATTAAAGCTCAGCGGCAAAATAACAGGTAAGAAAAACCCGAGACTACTTGTATAAATACATCGTTCTCGGGTTAACTTATTTCTTTATTTCATAGTCCTTGTACAGTTTTCAATCCAAGCTGATCCTTGCCTAAAGTAATTTACAAGTTTTTATACAATATCTCGATGGCTGTTTCTAATTCTTCCTTGGCAATCTGCCCGGGAGCAGATGCTGCTTTTCCAGCGCCAAAGGTAACGGCTGAACCAAAGATGCCTCCTCCAATTCTTGTTATCAGACCTTTTCCTGACATCGCCATGGTAATGATAGGTATATGAGCATACTGTTCCTTCATACTGTTAGTTGCATACAATAGATTCAGAACATCCTCCATGGAGTTGGGCATCACAGCAATTTTCGCAATATCTGCCCCTAGATCTTGAGCTTTTTTTAGTCTTTCCACCATGGTGTTAATGGGCGGGGTTTTTTGAAAGTCATGATTCGATAGAATTACATAAACATGATTAAGCCTGGCTGTATCTATAATATCCTGAATTACTTTCTCTCCGCTGATCAATTCAATATCTACCATATCTATTCGTCCACTTTTTATTGCCTTTTTGATCAGTTGAAGCCGTATATTTTCATCAATACTCCGATATCCACCCTCTAGATGGGTTCTACAGGTAAAAATAATTGGATACTCCAATAGCCTATTTCTCAGTTGCAAAAGGATATCCAAAACATCAGGTATACTTTCAACAACCTCTAAAAAATCTACTCTCCATTCAACCAAATCCGGTTTTAAGGCCGCAATCGATGAAGCTTCCTTAAGCAGCTCAGCTTCAGTCTTGGCCACCAGGGGTACACAGATTTGAAGCCGGTCGCCGCCAATCCTTCTGCCTTTAACTTCAATAACTCTTACGGACTTACTCATTTATGGATGCCTCCTTATACTTAGAAGTTTAGTTTTTTAGCTTTTTAAAAGCTTGTAGACAATTTCCTGGCAAATCTCTTCCTTATCCTTATGGGAGGTATCTACGATAATATCTGCAGCGGATTCATACTTATCCTTTCTCTCCTCCATTTTCTTTGTAATAAATTCAACCGTCATATTCCCCTTTAAAACCGGCAGATTTTGATCATTCTTTACCCTTTCATAAATAATCTCCGGCTGTGCACTGAGCAAAACAATCTTTCCTGTTTCCTTTAAATGTTCTACATTCTCCGAATCCAGCACCACCCCGCCGCCACAGGAAATAATGGTATTTTTTCTGAGGCTTACCCTTTTTACCATATCCTTTTCAATTTGTCTGAAATACTTTTCACCATGCTCTTCAAACATCTTGGAAATTGAGGTTTTCATCTGTCGTTCAATTAAGACATCGGTGTCAATGGTATCCATTCTCAAAAGCTGTGATAATCTGTCTCCAATAGCAGTTTTTCCTGTTCCCATGAAACCGATCAGCACAATATTATAAGGAAACAATCTTATGGATTGCATTTTGCGGCTGATGGTCAGCATGCTTTTCATAAACTCTTCGATTTCTTTTTCAAACTCTTTATTTTTTAGGCTCTTTACCGCATGGGAAATGATTTCTTCTTCCCTAGAGCTGTCTAATATAGGCATACCTTCTCTCGTTTTATACTGAAGTACCTTTAGTACCAGTTCCATTCTTTTTTCAAAGGCTTCAATCAGTATTTCGTCGCACTGATCAATCTCCTTTCGAATCTCCTGAATTATTTTCAATGTAAACCCTCCATTATCTTTTTTTCAATAAATATTCTTTCATCTCTATAAAAACCCCATCGGTAATATCATCCCTAAGCGTTTCTCCCAGCCAGATCTCCTGTGCCTTGATCGCTTGATAAAATAACATAGGAAAACCGTTGATGGTTTTGATCCTCTTCTCTGCAGCAGTTCTCAACAGCTTGGTTTGATCCGGATTGTAAACCAAATCATATACCAAAGACGCACCCTCTAAGAGTTCTTCCTTTATGGGCATTTCGTCTATAAAGGGATGCATCCCCACCGGTGTTGCATTGATGATAATGTCATAGCCGGGTTGTATATCCTCTATTCTACAAGACTTTACCTTCCCGCTTCCGGTACTCTTCTCCAGTTCAGCGGCTAACTGCTGCCCTCTTTTTTCGCTGCGGTTGGCAATGGTAAGGCTGCATCCCTTGTGGAGCAGCTCATAGGCTACCACCCTGGCCGATCCCCCTGCACCTGCCAACAATATTCTTTTATGCTCAAGGTCAATATTTTCTCTTTCAAGGCTCATCATAAAGCCTAATCCATCCGTATTATAACCTTTCAGTTTGCCATCTTCAATCTTTACCGTATTCACTGCACCATAAGCCCTGGCCCGTTCGTCTAAATCATCTAGATATTTCATAATTTCCTGTTTATGGGGAATGGTTACGTTAAAGCCCTTAATATTATCCCGAAGTAAAGGAATTCCATTCTGCAAATCCTGCGGTCTGATTCGTATGGGTATATAGGCTTTATTTACACCCATTCGCTCAAAGATTTGGTTATGAAGCTCCGGTGATATACTATGAGAAATAGGGTCACCAATCACAGCATATAGACAGGTGCTTCCTTTGATTTTTGTATTGATCACATTCCTTCCCCCTGTTCCTTCTACCATACTACTGCCTCCTTTGGCAGCAGCACTTCCTGTACTTTTCCCTTTCCTTTGGGAAGGATAAAGGAAATCTTATTTTCTTGATTCTTCTTGTCTCTCAGCATTTTTTCCAGCAGCAGCTCCCTGTCCATATGGCTTATATCAAGGGAAATCCCTGTTTTTTCAATAGCCTCTGTTATTTCTTTATAGTAAGTTTCATCGATCCAATCCATACCTAATGCTATCTTTGATTCCACCATCATCCCGATCAATACCGCTTCTCCGTGAGTATAGTACTCATAGTTGGCAGCCGCTTCAAGGCCATGGCCAAAAGTATGTCCGAAGTTTAATATTTTTCGCAATCCACCTTCCCGTTCATCGGCTGCAACCACCTCCGCCTTCATTTTGCAGCAACGGTAAATAACTTTTTCTAAAATATCCTTTTCCAAGGTTAAGAGGGACGGGAGATGGTTGTGAATGTAAGAAAAAAAATTATAATCACAAATAATACCATATTTGATCACTTCTCCGATACCGCTGATCAATTCCCGTCTAGGCAAGGTTTTTAAAACATCGGTATCGATGACAACCACCTGAGGCTGGTAAAAGCTGCCGATCACATTCTTCCCTTGGGGCATATTGACCCCGGTTTTACCGCCTACACTGCTGTCTACCTGGGCGAGAAGTGTGGTAGGAAGTTGTATCCAATGAATTCCCCGCATATAGATAGATGCACAAAAGCCTGCAATATCCCCTACTACTCCCCCGCCGAGGGCAATGATCACTGATTTTCGGGTAAACTGACAGTCCAGCATATAGGAAAGGATTTGGATCACGGTTTCCATGGTCTTGCTGCTTTCTCCCGGTGCTATGATATACTTATGGCACTTTTCTCTGCCTATGGCAGTCATCACCAGATCACCATAATAAACATCCACATTTTGGTCCGTCAGCAGCAGATATCGGTCCCCAGTGGGTTTGATTTCCTGAAGCCTCGAGAATAATCCTTCGCCGATATAAATAGGATAGCTTCTCTCTCCTAAATTGATTTGCAGTCTTTCCATCTCTGCCTCATCTCCTCTAGTGAATCTCCGCCAAACTTCCGAATAAACTCTTCTCCGATCACCGTTAAGGCTGCCATCTCTCCTACTACGGAAGCTGCGGGTACTGCACAGGTATCGCTTCGCTCCACTGACGCTTCAACGGCTTCCCCTGTCTGAATATCTATGGTTCTTAGTGGTTTACATAATGTTGGTATAGGCTTCATAGCACAGCGGATCACGATGGGTTGTCCATTGGTCATACCCCCTTCAATACCCCCCGCATGGTTGGTAACCCGGTAAATGCCCTTTTCTTTTTCGTAAAAAATTTCATCGTGGACTTGGGAACCTGGCTTCTGTGCATTCTTAAAGCCATATCCAAATTCCACACCCTTGATGGCCTGTATACTCATAAGGGCATAGGCCAGCTTGGCATCCAGCTTTCGATCCCACTGTACGTAACTGCCCAAGCCCACAGGAAGCCCTTGAATATAAATTTCGAAAATTCCCCCTAAGGAATCCCCCTCTTTCTTTGCTGCATCTATGGTTTCCATCATGCGCTGTCCGATGACCGGATCAACACACCTTACAGGAGAGTCCTCCGCTTCCCAGATTTCCTCAAAGCTTCGAGGCTTTTCATTAACAGCGATCTCTCCAATGGCAGTAACATGGACTGCTGATTGGATTTGGAAATTCTTTAGCAGCTGTTTTACAAAGCTGCCTGCAGCTACCCTTACAGCCGTCTCTCTGGCGCTGCTGCGCTCCAACACATTTCGAACATCTTCAAACCCATATTTTAATGCTCCTATTAGATCCGCATGGCCTGGCCTTGGATTGGTAACCTTTTTTGTTTCTGTGTCAGCCTCCATAGGGTCCATGTAGGACTCCCAGTTCTCATAATCCTTGTTTCTAATCAGAAATGCAATAGGACTTCCCAGTGTTTTCCCGTCACGGACGCCTGATAGGATCTCTATTCGATCTTGTTCTATTTTCATCCGTCCACCCCGGCCGTAACCCTGCTGCCTTCTTGCCAAATCCTGATGAATTTCATCAATATTGATGGCTACATTAGAAGGAAATCCTTCTATGATGCCTGCCAGGCTTTTTCCATGAGATTCCCCTGCCGTTAAAATCCTTAGCAACTATACCACCCCTACTCTTGTCTTCTGCTGCATTCCCTCTTCATCACCAAGAGGATATGATCCTAATATTTTTACCCATCTGGTGATTTTTTCAATACTTTTTAATATCCCTTGGATTTTGGGATCATTTTTATGTCCGTGAAAATCAATGTAAAAGACATACTTTCCCAGTTCCGCCTTTGCCGGACGGGATTCAATCCGTGTGAGGTTAATATTATCTTTGGCAAATTCCCGCAAAACCTCGTACAGGCTTCCGGGATGATCATCGTGAAAGGAGAAGGCGATAGAGGTTTTATCTCTCCCCGTGGCCTTTGTATCCTCTCTGCCTATCACAATAAATCGGGTTTGATTCATTAGATTATCCTGCACCTGATCGGAAAGAATATTTAGCCCATATCTTTCCCCCGCCAGCTTATTTCCGATGGCGCCGTAAGATGGACCCTTATTTTTTGCTGCAATACATGCCTGGGAAGAGCTCTCACAGGCTAAAAGCCGGATGTTTGGATAGTTCTTGCGGAAAAACTCACGGCATTGTTCCAATGCCTGAGGGTGGGATAATACAACCTGAAGCTCCTCCGTATTTTTTCCTATACTTAATAAATGATGCCGAATTTCAAATACCAGCTCCCCAATGATCTGAATCCTTTTTGTATGAATCAGGCCATCCATCACCATGGTGACGGCCCCTTCTGTAGAATTTTCGATGGGCAGTATACCCATTTTTATTTTACCAGCTTCCACAGCTTCAAATATTTCTGAGAAGCTCTGCATAGGAATCCCTGTAACTTCTGATCCATAGGCCAGCGCGGCTCCGTGACTATAGGAGCCTTCTGGCCCCAAGTATCCCATTTCCATAATGATCCCCCTAATTAAACCGTAATTGCTGCCAGTGTTTTTTCAAAGCCGGGAAAGGATACTGCAATACATTCACTGTTCTGTATTTTTACAGGTCCTTCAGCAAATAATCCGCAGATAGCCATGGCCATGGCTATTCGGTGATCTCCGTAGCTTTCTACTAAGCCTCCGCTGATTTTACCGGATCCTGTGATTTCCATCCCATCTTCCAGTTCTTCCGCCTGAATGCCTAACTTATTCAATTCTGTAACCATAGCTGCAATTCGGTTAGATTCCTTCACCTTTAATTCTTCTGCTCCCGTAATGCGCATGGTTCCTTCTGCCAGAGCTGCAATAGCTGCTATAACCGGTACCTCATCAATCAAGCGGGGCATGATTTCCTTTGTTATAGTAATGCCTCTCAGCTTTCTGCCTTCAATGATTACTCGGCCTATGTCTTCTCCTCCACTACTGTAGAGGTTATCGATCTGGATACTGGCCCCCATTTCTCTGAGCACATCTATGATCCCTGTTCGAGTTGGATTTAATCCCACATCTTCGATGATCAGATGGGCTCCCGGCATGGCTGCTGCCGCTGCCATGAAGAAGGCCGCTGAGGAGATATCCCCCGGTACCTTCACTGGCTGTCCAAAGAGCTCTGACTTTCTTAAAATGACACTGCCTGCCCTACGTTCCAGATTTCCGCCAAAGAATTGCAGCATCCTTTCTGTGTGGTCCCTGGATAAAAACTCTTCCCGTACAATGGTTTCTCCCGATGCATAGAGTCCAGCCAATAGAACAGCAGATTTTACTTGGGCACTGGGAACGGGTAAAGTATAGTCGATGGCGGTTAAACTACCACCCCGAATAATCAGCGGAGCCAGCTTTCCATCGGCACGGCCGTCTATCTTTGCTCCCATTTGCCGTAATGGATTTGCAATTCTTGCCATGGGACGCTTTCTTAGGGATCCGTCTCCCGTAATCACCGATAGGAAGGGCTGCCCCGCCAGTATCCCAGATAAGAGTCGCATGGTAGTGCCCGAATTACCCGCATCCAATAGGTTTTCCGGTTCCCTTAGCCCATCCAGTCCTTTTCCATCAACCTCCAGGGATGTACCCTCTCTTCGGATCTCCACTCCTAGCCCCCTGCAGCATTCCACTGTACTCAGACAGTCTTCACCGGGCAGAAAACCCTCGATGGTGCTTTTCCCCTTAGCAATACTTGCCAGCATTACGGCTCTATGAGATATGGATTTGTCTCCGGGAACTTTTATCTTTCCCTGTATTCTATCAACAGGATTCACTGTAAGCATCATTTTTTTCCCCTTTCATATATGTCCTTGGAAAGCCGCCTCCTCTCAACACCGAGAAAGCCTGTTTCTGTTCCATGGCTGTGGCAAAGCCCATTCTTACGGCCCCTTGCTCTCCTTCCCTGGCATGGAGGATTTCTATTTCTTTGATATTCATATGATTTTCACCTATAAGACGGGTTAATTCTCCCAGCACCCCGGGGCGGTCTTCTACATCCACCACGATATCAAACAAGGGAGGCATGTAGTCCGGCATCCCTTTTGGAACCCCATCCCGGATAAATTTTGCTTTATTTAAAAGGTCTAATACCTTTCCCTCTTGTTTTTCCTTCAGCAGTTCTCTGAATTCCTTCAGCATGCTTTCCAGGCTTTCAATCCCTAATAGGATCTCCTCCTTATTATAAAAAAATATATCCTTCCACATGGCGGGATTCCCTGATGCAATCCGTGTAGTATCACGGAAGCCGCCTCCCGCAAAGGCAACGCTGTTGATGCCTCCCTCATGATCCAAAAGATTGGTCAGCAGTACTGCAGCCAAATGGGGAATATGACTGATTCTAGCAGTAATTTTATCATGCTCCCGCTGTCCTACTACTACAGGATATGCCCCTATAGCCTTTACGAAGGATTCCAGCTTCGTTACCGTTTCTCTCGCTGTATGCTGCCCAGGGGTTAAAAAGTAATAGGCGTTTTCAAACAGCGTTGCGCTGGCAGCCTTTAAGCCTCCTTTTTCTGACCCTGCCATGGGATGTCCTCCAATAAACTGAATGTCCCGGTGGACATGTTGGTTTACCAGCTCTCCTACACAGCCTTTTACACTCCCTACGTCCGTTAAGATCGCTTCTCTCCTTAGAAAGGGAGCTGTTTTTCTAAGAATTTGAGGATAGGCGGCAATGGGAGTACACAGCACCACCAGCTCTGCTTCAGCTACAGCCTCCTGCAGTGTATTTGCCCCATGATCTATAATGCCCATTTTTTTTGCTTCTTCTCTGCTATCCGGCAAAGCATCATAGCCACAGATCTCACCCTTATATCCTCGTCTTTTCAGTGCCGCTGCCATAGATCCGCCAATCAATCCTAAGCCAATAAAAGTAATTTTATTAAAAAAGTCCATCGCCTCTGCTTCCTTTCTGAACTGCTTATACTAAAGCAGCAATTCTCTTGACTGCATGCATTAGTTTTCCGAATTTCTCAGGCTTTAAGGATTGGGCTCCGTCAGATAAAGCCAGCTCTGGCTGATGATGTACTTCTATGATTAATCCGTCTGCTCCTACGGCTATAGCCGCTCTGGATAATGGTTCCACCATGGCCCACTTTCCTGTAGCATGGCTGGGGTCTACAATGATCGGCAAGTGGCTTACTTCTTTAATAACCGGAATAGCACTTAAGTCCAGGGTATTGCGGGTGTAAGTCTCAAAGGTTCTGATCCCTCTTTCACAAAGAATTACGTTAGGATTTCCCTCAGACATAATGTATTCTGCCGACATTAAGAATTCTTCTATGGTTGCGCTTAATCCTCTTTTTAACAATACTGGTATTTTTGATTTTCCTGCTTTTTTTAGCAGGGCAAAATTCTGCATGTTTCTCGCTCCGATTTGTAGAATATCTGTATACTCTGCTACCACATCAAAGGTTTCCAGACACATGACCTCTGTTACAATGGGCATTCCTGTTTCCTCTTTTGCCTTCCTCAAAAGCTTTAAGCCCTCTTCCCCCAACCCCTGGAAGCTGTAGGGTGATGTTCTAGGCTTGAAGGCACCGCCTCTCAGCATATGGGCCCCGTGCTCCTTTACGATTCTGGCAATGGTCATCAGCTGTTCTTCACTTTCTACGGCACAGGGTCCTGCCATGACAACGATGTTGCCTCCGCCGATCTGTTGGTTTCCGACCTTTACAATTGTATCTTCAGGATGGAACATCCGGCTGGCCAGCTTGAAGGGGTGCTGCACCCGCAGGACCTTTTCAACATGCTCATTGGCCTGAATCTGACTGGGGTCAATCTTTCGGGTATCTCCAATCAGGCCTAAAATACTTTGATTTTCTCCTTCCGTGAGCTGAACCTGACAACCCAGGCTTTCCATCTTTTTTTTGATTCTTTCAATCTCTTCTTTTGGTGCTTTTGATTTCATCACAATTACCATCTCCAATACCTCCTTAATTTTTACATGCTTTTCCGCATTTTCGATAAAAAAAGAGACTCTATTCTAAGAGTCTCTTTTAAAAAAGTATAAGGGTATACTTTTAAGTGTAGCTGCATGCACCCATAGGGTACAAAGATTTTCTTAGAAAGGCGGTTTCATATCGATTTTTATTCCATGCAAAAAACCCAGCGCTAAAAAAGTAAAAGCCCCAGTAAAAATAAAAACCGATATAAAGTTTGCATCCCTTTCTAATTTTCTCTAACATCTTCATCACCCTAATTTTATTTTTTCTAAGTTTATACAATTGTATGCAAGAAATATTTCTTTGTCAACAGTAAAAAAAATATTTTATGCATGATATATTTATTATGCTTCTAATTTCTACTTTTGCCCCTCTTGAAAGGGCAGCAGCTTATATCTTCTTTTTCCTTTTGTTTTCCCATAGGTTTGAATCGACTCCCGGGGACAATAATTGATACATCGGAAGCACTGTTCACAGGTATCCAGCCACTTTGGCTCACCTTCCATGAGAATAATACTCTTCGTTGGGCAAATGGTTTCACAATATCCACACTCATTACAGTTCTCATCTGTATGAAATTTTTTTGCCATGGATGGCAAATATCGGGTAAAACCGCGGCTGGCTGCAGCCATCAGCAGGCCCTTAAGCCCTCCTGTTTTTGCAATATGTTTTGTTCCTCCAGCCAACAGTCTTTGAACAAAGGCTTCTGCCTTAGCTTCTCCTGCCCGGACCTGTTTTCTGCACTCCTCTTCCTCCGGGATGCGGCCTACCACATAATTATTTGGCATTTCAATGGATTCGCTGTCTAAGAGCACATAACCCTTTTTCTCCAGCAGCTTCCAGCCTTGAATTACAGCGCTTCCGATTCCTCCGCCATTGGTAGCCCCTAAGAAGACCTCGGTACCACTGGCCTTTGGCATTTTTTCCATGAAATTTTTTACGATTCTCGGCATACCAAAGCTATATACGGGATAGCAAAAACCTACTATGGCATGATTTAGATCTAAGAGCAGGGTCTTTTCTTCCGCTATATTTAACAGACTCACTTTTAGCCCCTCTTTTTGAAACATGCTTTGCATCACCTGGGCGATCCGCAGCGAATTACCAGTCCCCGTGAAATAATATAATATAATCTGCTTTTTCATCCATAACACCCCTCCGAATCTCTCACTCAATATACGTCCTATGAATGAAAAAGTCTGTTTTACTCTATCATGATCTTATGGACATAGGCCGAGGTCATAGCTGATAAAAGTCCTCCATAGCTCATGGTAAACTCCAGAATATCTCCTAGCTTCACCGCAGTTTTGGCATCGGTCACATCTACCAGCAAATGGTCACTGCTTGCCCCTAGTAATATCAGCTCTTTCTCTTTAGGTTGTATACCATCCAGTAAAATATCCTGTCTTCCCATCGCTACAATCGCTCTTTTACGGATACCCCGATCCACAAAAGTGGGCACCTTTCCAAAAGCGTCAATCCCTCTTTTCCCAATGGGTACAGAAGGCTTTTCCTTCACTTCCACTACCTGCCCGAACAGACGGAAGGCATCCTGATATAGACCATCGATAGGTACATTATAGACATCTTCTATTCCCAAAACGATGGGCTCTCCTAATCTCAATTGATTAATGCCTTCAGGAATCTGATCTTCCCACAACAGGTGGAGGCTATTGGAGTTTCCCCCGGAGATAATCCCCAGCTGCAAGCCCCATCTGCTTTCTATTTTGTCCTTGATGCCTAACAGCTTTTCTAAGGTATGGCGCTCAGGAATCACGCCGCCATAACAGCCAAAATTCGCACCAATCCCTGCTAAACGAACACCTTGAAGCTCCACCACTGCTTCTAAGATGTCTTCTACTTCATCCTCCCAGCAGCCTTCCCTAAGATCACCTAAATCTACCATCAGCAATATATCATGAACTTTATTTTTTTTGAGGGCCTCCTCAGATACCCTGCGAATGCACTCAACTTCTGATTGAAGGCTAACATCTACATATTCCACTAAATCCTCAAGTTCACTAAGCATTGGTATTCTCAACAGCATCTTGGGAACGGGAAGCTCCTTCATTTTTTTTATATTTTGTATCCTGGAATCGGCCAGCATCGTTGCTCCTGCTTCCACCAAAACTTTTGCAATTTTAGGATCACCACAGAAAACCTTCGTTACTGCTGCGATTTCAATTCCTTTCTCACTGCATTGGGCAGTCAGTCTGCTAACATTGTGACGAATTTTTTCTAAATTGATTTCCAGTCTTGGATATCCCATGATCAATGCCCCCTTTATTCATATCTACATATTGATTACACCTGTCTTCTTAAAAATTTCTATCCCTTTTTGATAAAAAGCCACGCTCCTTTTTTCTTCTCCTACCTCTCCATATAACTCCGCCAAGTCCAGATAGCTGGCAGCCAGTTGTTTTGGCAGCTGCATTTTCTGCAGTATTTCTACACCCTCTTCTACTGCAGCAATGGCTTTGTCATAATCCTGTTTACGCCTTTGAATTTGTGCTAAGTGGCGAAGGGCATCTACTCTATGCAATTCCCGTTGGTATCCTTTTGCATAGGAAAGGGCTTCCTGAATCAAAGCCTCTGCTTTCTCATAATCCTTTTGCTCCATATAGTACTGCACATATTCAAAAATAGTATTTGGAAGGGTTGTATCCCCTATTTCCTTCTTTAGTCTATAGGCTTTCTCCAGATGATGTAATGCCTCTTCATATTTTCCTGTTTTTCGGTAAATATGTCCCAGATTATTTTCGATAAAGGCAATCTCTTTCTTTTCATTTTCTTTTCTGTATATGCTCAATGCCTGCTGCAAACATTCCTTTGCTGCCTGGAGATCTCCGCTTTCCATATATCCGGTAGCCAGTAGGGTCAAGGTTTTTCCCTGATCCTGGTGGTTTTCCATTTTTTCCTGGACTTCCTTTACCTTTAAGGCATAATCCAGCGCACTATTTCCCTGACCTAAGCCAACATAACATAGGGAAATATTAAAAAAGGTCTTATAGCTGAGCTCCAGATTATAAATATTATTTTTTTTCAAAATGAGCTCTGCTTGGTTATATTTATCTAACGCAGAATGGAAATAATTCTTATGATAGTACACCAGACCAAGCTGCAAATAGCTCTTAATAACCCCTTCATGATCACCAAAGCTGGAATAGGCCCGAATGCTCTCTTCTAAATAATGGGCGGCTTCTTTATAATTCTTCAGCCGAATATAGATTTGACCCATTAAATGTTTGGCAAGTCCCTCCAGGTCTACAATCCCATGCTCCTCTACTAATTTTATGACCCACTCAACGATTTTACCGGCTTTATGATATTCCTCATTGTAAATCAGAGTCTCTACCTCTAAAAGCCTAACCTCACATATTTTTTTCACCTGAGCCTCTTTTGATTCTACAAGATACTCTACCGTCACGCCCAGCTTTTTCGCAAAGTATTCCAGTAAATCCTGACTTGGATAGGATTTATCTCTTTCAATATGACTGATCTGGGCAGCAGTAATTCGATCTCCTGCCAATTCCTTTAAGGTTAGGTTCATCTTTTTCCGATACAGCTTTACCTTTTGTCCTAAGCTAAGAATCTCCATTCAGTGAGGCCCTCCAAAAAATTAAAGTATTATTATAATATTTTTCGATTTAGGTCTCCATAATCCCTTCAAATTTCATAAAATTATTTACTTTTTATGGTTTTACAAAATTTGCTGCACTGAAGGTTTCTTAAAAAAGACAGCTCCGTATAGCGTTTTTTATAGCATAATAAGCTAAAAATCAGCGACTTCTGAAGCTGACGATGAAATACCTGTTTACAAGCGGCTTCAAACTCTGATGTTTTCCCTTGAATAATTTTTTCCGCTGCCAGACTGCCGCTTTGCATTGCATAATAGATTCCTTCTCCGGTAAAGGAGTCTACTAAACCCGCCGCATCTCCCGCCAATAATATATTTCCTTTTTGAACCTTCCTCCGAAAGCCGCCGGCAGGCAAAAAAGACCCTCTGAAGTTCTTAGGTTCCCCGCTGCTGGGATACAGCCTTGCTACTTTTGCAATATGTTCTTTAAAGTGGTCTGCCAGTTGTTTTTTTTGATAGGAGGGTCCTCCAATTCCTACGTTTATGCAGTTTCCTTGTGGAATAGCCCAGCCCATTGAAAACGCTAAGGGTACACTGAATAGCTTAAAATCCTCAAAAGCTTCACGCTGGTTTACGGAAAGCAGCCCATTCACTGCAAAGCCCATTTTGTACCGGTCTAAGGGGAGCTCCCCCTCCACAAATCCTTTTACAATACTCCCGCTTCCGTCACACCCCAGTACCTTACTGCATAGATACTCATCGGTGGAGGTAATTACCCGAATATATCCCTTTTCCTCCACAATATGCTGGAGCCTCGTGCCTTGGTAAAATCTCACCCTTTGGGCAATCGCCTGATTAAGCAATATGTGATCAAAGTCTTTTCGGTGTACTGTCTTGCCCAGCAGCTGATAATCTTGATGGGTAGAGGCCTTCATACTATGACTATAAAGCGTAATGCTGTATATATCATTCAAAGTAGATCTTTTTGGTATTTCAAAATCCAGCAATCTCAAAGCTTTTATTGGAATAAGACCGCCGCAGTGCTTGTCTCTCGGAAAAGTTGCTTGATCTATCAATAGTACGCTGCAGCCTGCCATTGCCAGCTTCCTTGCTGCAGTAGATCCGGCAGGGCCAGCCCCCACCACGATAACATCATAGCATTCACGATTTGCTGTCATAGCTTTTCCTTCACCCCTAAGGCTTTTTTATATAGTGAAAAATTGTAGCTTCTTAATTCATATCCTATTAGCTGTGTGACTGAGAAATTTTACATTCAGCGGAACGGCACAGAAATTATGCATTTATTCTTTTAGTTTTCCCTTTCTTCTGAAGCACATGCTTTCTTTTTTTGCACTAAGCAAAAGAGCATCCATTTTACAATAAGATGCTCTTTTAATAATAGCTATTCCTTCTGTTTTTTATTGCTTTACTTCTACCAATGCGCCATCCACCAGTTTTTCATGTCCTACCACAACTATCTCTTCTCCTGACTGTAGCCCTCCCGTAACTTCTACATATCCGTCCATGGCCATTCCTGTAGTTACTTCTTTTTTTACCGCTTGGTCACCCTGTTTTACGAAAAGATATTGCTTCCCATTCTCTACAATAATGATTTCCTTTGGCACACCTAATACTTCTTTTCTGCTTTCAGTTACAATCTCTATGGTGGTGAACATTCCTGCTTTTAGCTGCTGATTTCGGTTATCCACCAGTATTTTTATGGGGTAAGTTTTAGCCGGCTCCATGGGTACTGGACCAATACTTGTAATTTTACCCTGAAGCTCCCGCCCCCCTAGGGCATCCATTTTCATCATTACCTGTTGACCTACCTTCACCAGTCCAATATCCTTTTCTGAGATCCCCGCCTCCACATAGAGACTGCTGACATCTACAATGGTAAAGAGCGTTTTTCCCGGACCGATATTTTCGCCTATAGCCACATCCCTCATACTGATGGTTCCTGATATGGGTGCATAAATATTGGTATAGGCAAGGTTCTCCTTAGCCAGGTTATAGTCATTTTGTGCCAGATCGAATAACTCCTTGGCCATACGATACTGGGTCTCTGCCCCTTCGTATTCTGTTTGTGAGATGGCTTGGCTTTCATATAGGGCTTTCATACGCTGATAAGCTTTTTCTGCATTTTCCACCTTGATTTTTTCCATGTTCAATGCAGTAGCAGCCTTATTGAATTGGAGCTGAAACAGGGTATCATCTATTTTACATAACAATTGATCCTTTTTTACATTACTCCCTACTTCACCGTAGAGGGATCCAACAGCTCCGCTGGCTTTTGCTGAAACCATTACTTCTTCCCTTGGCTTCAATACTCCAGGTAAAGACAATTTTCCTGTAAAATCCATTAACCCTGCAGGCATAGTTTTAACATAGGTAATTTCCTGCTGGGGCGACTGTTCACTATTATCTGATTCTGCTTTGACTCCTGTCTCCTTGCTGCAGCCCCCAGCAAAGACACTACTAAGCAGGAGTAATATCAGAAGTTTCTTCATGTCTACCGACTCCTTTCAGTAACCGACGATTTTTTCTATTTTTTCTCCATCCCTTAAATTCTTCCAGCATTACATAAAGCACTGGGATCACCACTAAAGTAAGCACCGTTGCAACACATAATCCAAAGACTAATGAATAACCCAGTGGTGCAAAGAATGGCTGTCTGAGGGTAATCGGTAAAATTCCGCCTACCGTCGTAATGGTTGTGGCCATAACCGGTATAAACCGTGTCATTCCTGTTTCTTTTACTGCATCATAGAGTCCATAACCATTTTTTCTTAAATAGTTAATATAGTCTACCAGTACGATGGCATCATTAACCGCAATTCCAACCAGTGCAACCACACCAATAAAGGATACAAAGCCAAAGTTGTTGCCTGTAATCACATGTCCCGGCATTACACCGATGAGAGCCATTGGTACTGTAAATAAAATAATCAATGGCTGTGTCAGGGAGTTAAACTGTATGGCTAATATTAAGAATACCAATATGGCAGCAATAATCATGTTTCTAAACATATCCGTAAAGGACTCCTGCATATCCTCTACTTCTCCGCCATACTCTATGGTTACTCCCTCTGGAAAAGCATAGTTGGCTATAGCTGCTTGAAACTCTTTGGTAACCTCCGTTGCAATATAACCGGTAGCTAGGTCCGCTGTAATATTGGTCTGCCTTTTCAAGTTTTCATGACCAATGGTCAGGATACTGGTTCCCTCTGCAATAGAAGCAACCTGGGAAAATGCAACGGGATATCCAAATCTAGAGTAAAAATATATTTTTTCCAAATCTTTTACGGTTTCTAATTTATCCCTGGATGTACGAATCATTACATCAATTTCCTCTTGGTTATTGCGGAAGGTTGTTGCCTTTAGCCCGTGAACCGCATTTCGGATGCCCATTGCCACAGTCATATTGTCTAAACCATAAAGGGCAGCCCTGTCTTTATTTACATGAATCTGAATTTCCGGTGTTCCTTCTGCCATACTATTTTTCACATCTATGGTACCCGGTATACCTTTTAGAATCTCTACAAAATCATCTCCCGCTTTCCGGATATCTTCCAGTTTCTCGCCCTTAATACGGATAGTGATGGCATTTCCGCTAGGGGGACCGCTTTCCAGCTCCCGGACATTGATTTCCGCACCGGGAATGTCTTTCAGCACCTGTCGCATCTCTGCAGCAACTTCCATACTGGAGCGCTGCCGTTCCTTTTCTTCTACCAAATCAATAATTACCCTTGCAATATTAGGCGTGCCACCGGAACCCACCTGAAATTCATCAATACTATCTGCACCAATCATCCCGATATTGCTTACAAAGCTTTTGATTTCTTTAAACCGGAACAATCGCCTTTCAACCTCTTCCGCAACAGCGGAAGTCCTTTCTAAGCTGGTGCCGTTAGGTGTTTTAATATCTACATATATGCGGGTATAGTCTGTGGTGGCAAACATTTCTACCTTCAAAATTCCTAAGGGAATCAATGACATACTGAGCACAAAGGCCCCTACGATAATAGCGATTACGCCTCTTCTTCTCCATTTGTTCTGAATGATCTTATAGAGCCGGTCTCCATAGGTTTTTATAATAAAGCTCTCTTTTTCCGATTTTCCTTTTCGAATGACCTTTAGGGCCATACCCCCTGCAAATAAAAATCCAAAAACAAAGGATAGGGTACCGAAACCCATCAAGCCGCCTTCACTATCCTTGAAAGCAAACATGGTCAAAATCAAGACCAGCAATACAGAACCAACCTTCTGAAAGAGTTTTTTCGCTTTGCTTAATTTTCCCTGTCCATTGCTGCGATGTCCTTTTAGTGCCATGGTACATAGGGCTGGGGTTATGGTAACGGCTACTAGAAAGGATGCCGTCAGTGCGAACATAACCGTTTGGGGGATTGGTTTGATAAAAGCACCCATAATCCCCGGGGTCAGCATAATCGGAAAAAATGCCGCCAGTGTGGTCAACGTGGAAGATGCAATAGCTGGAGCTATTTGGTTGGTGCCTACCTTTGCCGCCTGTTCAGAGGATAAACCAAGGAACCGAAGGCGATCAATGTTTTCCATGATGACGATCCCATTATCCACCAGCATCCCCACTGCCAGAATCAATGAGAATAATGTTATACTGTTGAAGGTCATTCCCGTAGCATTCATCAGACCAAAGGCGATAAATATAGATAGGGGAATAACGAAGGATACTACTAAGGATTCTGCAAAGCCGATAAATAGAAACAATACGGTTATAACCAGCAGCAAGCCTGACTTAGAGTTATTAATAACAGTGCCCAGCTCATCCTTTACATAAACTGCCGTATCGCCGCTTACCTCTACCTGCAAGCTTTCCGGATATAAGCGTCCTTTTTGTTCCTTTAAAAGATCATGTATTTTTTGACTGGTTCTAATAATATCTGCCCATTCTTTTTTCTTTACGGCGATGGCAACCGATTGTTTTACTGCAGGCTGTTCCGTGTCTAAGCCATAAGACATTCTGGAGTATGATTCCGGTTCCCGGTGGCCATCCTCTACCACAGCCACATCCTTTAAATAAAGGGGGCTGTTATTCATATAGGTCAGTACTACATTTTCTAACTCCGCCGCCTGTTTCATCTCTCCGACGGTACGAATATTATAGTTTTTATTATCCAGCTTTATATTGCCTCCCGGAAAATTCACATTAGAAAGCATAATTGCATTTTTGATTTGCTCCAATGAAAGGTTATAGGCTGACAATTTCTGAGGGTCTACAATGATCTTGATTTCCCTTTCCAATCCCCCTATAATCTGTACGCTGGAAACTTCTTTCAGCCGTTCCAGGTCGGACTTTATTTTTTCTGCGTAGCTCTTCAGCGATACCAGATCATAATCACCACTGACGTTAATAATCATGATCGGTGCGTTATTGGTCTCAAAGCTATTTACTTCTGGTGTCTCTGCATCCGCAGGCAGTTCATTTTGTATACTGGATACTTTTTCTCGCATTTTTTGTACTGCATCGTCGATATCCACACCGGTTTCAAATTCTACAAATACCATGGAATACCCGTACCCCGAGGTAGACAGAATTTGCTTTACCCTGTTCATTTCGTCCATTTTCTTTTCGATCTTGTCGGTCAACAGCTTTTCTACTTCCTCCGGTGCAGCTCCCGGATAAGTGGTCAGAACATATCCATAGGGCAGCACAATTTCAGGCTGAAGTTCTCTTTTCATTTCAAAATAAGCTGTGATTCCCCAAACAAGGATCACTGTTATCAGCAGATATACAATTCTATAGCGGTCAATAAAAAAGCTGGACCATCTGCCAAGAATATTTATCTTCTCTTCCAGTTCAGGGATATGTCTTTCATTTCTTTTTTCTTCCATACTGTCTCCTTTCTTTCCATATCTCTTATATAGAGACTAAAGTGTTTCTTTCGAAAAAATAAATGCTCTCTTACTATACACTTTTTTATCAAAAAAGTTTCATTTTTCTTTCCTTGCATTTCCTTTTACGGTAATAAAGTTGTTTTGTCTGCTTGGTTTGATATAATTTTTTAGTTTTCCTGATACCTTACTCAGATATTTTATTGGAATAGGATTGTTCTAGTTCTATTTCTTGGACATACTTCATAATGTATTTTATAGATCAGTTTCGGAGAAACTTAAATTATAACAGGCAAAAAGGAGTGACTTACCACCTATGAACACGACGGCTGTCATAAAAGATTCTTCCATCAATGTGAATTCCCCCCTAGCCACTTCTACCTTTAGCAGGATTCTCATAGATTATCTGCAAACCTATTACCGTAATCCAGAAAGAGACCTTATTATTATGTGTATTGGTACTGATCGATCCACGGGAGATTCCCTCGGTCCCTTGATTGGATATAAGCTGGATAAGGGCCTTCGACGCTATAATAACGTTTTTGTCCATGGAACACTGGACGAGCCTGTACATGCTAAAAACTTGAAGGATTCTATCGAATATGTATATAGCACTTACCGGGATCCCTTTGTGATTGCCATTGATGCCTGTCTGGGTAAGCTGGAAAGGATTGGCTATGTAACCGTAGGCCATGGTCCATTAAAACCCGGCGCTGGAGTCAATAAGGAGCTTCCCGCCGTAGGAGATTTGCATATCACAGGTATCGTCAATCTGGGTGGTTTTATGGAATACATTATCCTCCAAAATACGCGGCTCAATCTGGTGATGAAAATGGCAGATACGGTTTCGGAAGCCTTTCAGTATGCATTATGGAAATTCTCAAAAACCACAGAAAAGGAACAGTCTGGATTTCATTAATCTTGACTGTTCCTTTATATTTGAGCAATTAAAATAGAGATTCGTAGCTTCTTCTCTCGATAGAATATATGATGTCATCGATGCCCTTTCCCTTCGCATTAATTACCAGGGCACCTCGATCCATGTCAATTACATTGTCAAAATTATTCAGGTAGCTTAAGCGGCTCCTGTCACTGTCGTATAGTATGGCATCTACAAATCCATCAAAGTTTTCATGGACTACTTCATAACCTCTGGCTTCCAGCTCTCTTCCAACGTTTTCTAGGCCGCTCTGAATTGCTACGATCTTCGGCATCCATACCACCTCCTAGCAGTATTATGACTAGAAGGATGGTTCTTTATACCTTTCATTTCCTTTGTTTATACAGGTTCTTATATTTCTTGGCTGTTGACAAAAGCAGATTTCTTAAAACCACAATTTTTTATGTATCTTTTCCAGCAACAATAACAGCAATTCTATTTTCTATCACTTCAAAGGTTACAGGCGTTGTGCCGATAATATCTCCATCGGTATTTAAAATCATAGGTTCTCTGCTGTGAACCTTTACTTTCTTTCCTTTCAGTATTTCTACCTCCGGCTCCTTCGTATGATCTCCCGTAAAAATCGTAGGGAATAACCGGAGCATTTTCAACTTTGACATAGGCTTGACCAGGCATATGGTAAAATATCCATCGTCTACTTCTGCAGTAGGTACTATCTTCATGCCACCGCCATAGTACTTACCGTTTCCCACTGCAACGAGGGTTATTTTTCCCTTGTAGCTCCAATCATCTATCGTAATTTCTACAGGCTGCAGCTCATACTGAAATAAAGTTTTAAAGACACCGGCTACATAAGCTGTGGGGCCCGAAATATAGCGTTTGATTTCCTCTGTTTTTCTAGCAATCTCTGCATCTAATCCCACGCTGGCTACATTGATAAAATAACGATCATTTACTTTTCCACAGTCAATAGAAATGCTTTTCCCATCTAGAATTGTCTCCAGTGCTTCCTCCAGATTTTGAGAAATCCCTATGGTTTTTACAAAGTCATTTCCCGTACCTGCTGGAATAACACCCAGAGCAGCTGTTCCCCCCACTAGCCCGTTGATTACCTCATAAACAGTACCATCTCCACCTACGGCTACAATCTTTTCATAGATGCCATAAGCAGCCTCTCTCGCAATCTGCTCTGCCTCTCCCTTACAGCTGGTGAATTTCAATGCATAGTCCACAGCCTTCTCTTTTAAAGTCTGTTCGATATAGGCTGCATATTCTAAGCTTTTGCCTTTCCCAGCAACAGGATTGACAATAAATAGTATCCCCATACGTCACTCCTATGAAATCATCTTGGCATACTCGTCCAAGGTATTGCTTTTTGCACGGTCTAAAGCCTGCATTTCCTCAGCGGACAAAGCATAGCTTGCCTTCCCTTTCTTCACTGGCTTTGCATACATGGCACTATTGCTTCTGCCATAGATACTGGTAATAATAAAGCCATTATGCTGATCATCCAGAAGAGCAATGGAAAAGCTTAATTCTCCTCCAGTATCGTCAAAGGCATTGTACCGGACAACCCCCACTTTTTGCACACATTTTAAAAGTCTCTCATCCATAACCTCTAGCTTCTTGTTCATTTGATTTACACGGATGTCTGCCTGATCTACTTTTTCATAGTATTTATGAATAATTTCTTCTAGACTTTGGTTGTCTACACCACGGGCCAGACTGCTGCATTTCTTATCCAGCTTGGATAATTTGCTTCCCTGGATTAGAATCATCGCTAATGCCAGGACATTAAAGATTCCGCTGTACAATAATATGAGTTCGCTGTATTCCTTAACAAAATCAAACACAATATTCATTAAATTCCCCTCTATCCAACCAGATTTTATATTGATTCCGACTCTATTATCTCATGGAAAGCAAAAAAAATAAATAGCATGTCGAAGGAATGAACATGCTATTTTTTACTAGTTTATTCGTTTATGCTTCCAGCTCTTCTTTGATCCGCATCAGGGCTTCTACTGCTTTATCGATGTCTTCCCTTGTGTTGAAGTATCCAATACTGAATCGAACGGTTCCCTGTTCAAAGGTTCCAATGGTTTTGTGGGCCATGGGTGCACAGTGAAGGCCGGAACGAACAGCGATGTCAAATACCTGATCCAAAACATAGCTTACCTCCGAAGAATCTTCCTCTCCTAGGTTAAGAGAAATAACCGCTGCCTGCTTTCGATGATCCTGAGGACCATATAAGACGATTCCCTGAATCTTTTTTAACTGTTTTAGAAAGTATTCTGTTAATTCCTCTTCATGGGCCCGGATTTTTTCGATGCCTTCCTCTAATATAAATGCTACTCCCGCTCCCAAACCTACTATTCCTGGTGTATTGGGGGTGCCGCTTTCATACCTGTCCGGCAGAATCTCCGGCTGGGTCAAATACTCTGACTTGCTGCCTGTTCCGCCCTCTTTCATATGTCTTAATGCAATACCTTCCCGAATATAAAGAATTCCCGTTCCCTGAGGTCCCATGAGCCCTTTATGTCCCGGTGCTGCCAGCAAATCTATATTCATTTTCTGTACATCAATAGGATATACACCTGCAGTCTGGGCAGCGTCTACCAACAGCAATATCTTTCTTTCCCTGGCAATGGCTCCTACCTCTTCTACGGGCATCAAAGTCCCTACTACGTTGGAGGCATGGGTCATGGCAATCAACTTTGTATTCGGTTTAATGGCAGCTTCAATCTGTTTTGGATCTAATGCCCCTGTAGGATCACACTGTACAATCGTGTTTTCTACACCTAACTCCTCTAAGGCCATAATCGGCCGCAGCATAGAATTATGCTCCATGCTTGTGGTCACAACATGATCCCCAGATTTTAAGAGACCTTTTAAAGCCAGGTTTAGTGAATCTGTAGCATTCTGAGTAAAAATAATCTGCATAGGATTGTCGATATGAAACAACTGACACAATAAATCTCTCGTTTTATATATGCTTCGCCCCGATGCTAAAGCCATCTTATGCCCTGATCTTCCAGGATTTGCGTTGTACTCCCGCATACATCGGTCCATAGCCTGATATACCGTTTCCGGCTTTGGATAGGTAGTGGCAGCATTATCTAAATATACCATGATTTCACCTCTTTAATATAGCTCTATTCGATTTTATCCTTCAACATATTATAGTATATGGTATTACTATAATATTCGCTCAGTGGAAAAATTTGTTTCACGTGAAACAGTTATACGTTTTCACCTTCTTATTATAACAGAGATTTATTTATAGTTGAAATAGAAACCATTTATATGAATCTCCCTGTAATAAAGTTTACCAATATTTAACATATTCCCAATCCTTTTTCTATACTATATTTAACAAGTATTTTTATATCATTAGAAGCGAGGAAAATCCTATGGCAAAACAATACTGGCAAACCCAGGCGGGTAACAGGTCCTATTGTATAGAGATGTTTCATGGCGGCTTTTCAGGAAAGGTCATCGTTTATACTAATGACCGGAAGATCCTAGAAGGTATAGAAATGACAAAAGATGGAGATATGATTTGGTTTACTATTGATGATCACCAGTTTCTTATTTATGCCAAGCAAAAATTTTTAAATATGAAATATGTGTTAATCATTGACAATCGGTCGGTAGAAACAGGGGAAATTCAGGACTACTTTGAAAAATTCCAGAAGGAGAAGGTAGAATGGGATCTGAAACGGGAAAAAGGCAGATTCTCCTTTGTGTTTTGGAATGACATATTTTCACCGGGGCATTTTACCCGGTATTGCAGCAGTAATCTCCACTGTATTTAAAAATAGGTTGAAATTGGAACTTTTTTGACTGAAGTTTTTTATTTAATGGCTCTTCCTCGATGGTCATTTTCTCTATTTTTGGCTTAATACGAGCTAACTCCTTATGGAAGAGCAATGAGAAAAAATATTTTCCGGAAGAGTGCTAATTACTGTTTTTTTGTTCTAAGATAATTCTTCTCGTAAAAAAACCATAACGCTTATAGAACTCCACAGCCGCTTCATTCCCTTCCGCTACACCGATTATTCTCGTTTTTACCTCCATTCGGTCCAGCCACTCCAAAGCCCTTTTCATAAGCTGGTCTCCCAACCCATATTTCCTGTACGCTTTCTCAATAAAGAGAGAATCGATTTCTCCGATCCCATTCTTATTCACCGTACTGATACAGTAACCAATATAAGCATTGATCTCCTTGTCTCTTACCAAATCTATCTTCAAATCTAGGTTACTATCATTTATAAATTTACGCTTCCTTGCATTAAAGGTCTGCTGCCGGAACTTATCAGGAAAATAGCTGGAATGAAGCTGGTGGTGATTATTCAGCTTTTCCCATAGTGGTTGCACTAAGTCCAGCAATTCTTTATCGCCCTGTATAAACTCTAAATGATCCATCAAATTCCTCCTCCATTATTATTCATGATCTTTACTGCTTCTCACCTTAACTCTTACACTAAAATCTTTTCAAAGTTTATGCTGTCGTGCCACCTTCTATTCTGGTAGATGTACTGATGATTACGCCCGAAAAATTGAAAGCCATTTTTGATCAGTAGGATTTGTGAACCGATATTCTCGGGAGATATGCCGGCTTCGATACGGAGCAACTTATGAATATATTGGGCCTCCTCCAAAACCATTCCTACAGCCCTTGTAGCATACCCTTTACCATTGTAAACCTCGCCGATTCTATAGCCTAATTCCGCCTTATTGAAACAGCCTCTTGCAATGGATACTAGATTCACCCGACCTATAATGTTTTCCATGGAATCCTTGTTTAAATACATATAGTGGCAGCCTTCTTCCTGGTCTTCCACTAGTTCTTTCATGATACTTTTAAAAACTGTCGGGTCATAGTATTCATTTCTTCTGGTCAATACCATTCTTTCAAAAAAAGTCCTGTTCTCCAATTCGAATTGATAGAGCTCTTCTGTGTCTGTTTCCTGAAGCAGACTGATTTTTATTACTTCCATTGTGCTCCTCCTGGTACCACTCATTGAAAGCGAAATATTTTCTTTCCCATGTTGTTTATTTTCGGGAGGGCACAGAGACCCTCCTCTACTACTTCATTTATACCCCAGTGCTTCGTAGTGGCGGTTTCCATACCCGCCAGTTCGTTTCTGTTTTTATTTTTTTTAGGAGAACAAAGGTTTCTTCCCTTGCCTTCTTAACACCTCACATTCTACACCTTGCCTGACTCTGTATAATATTTATCTTCATACCATTTCATTTGGTTTTCCTGAATATATTTTCTGATTTCATCTAATTCTTTCTGATTTCTAATAATATGGTCGTAGAAACTTCGCTGCCATAAGGGCTTGTTCTTTTGATTTTTATTATACACGTAGGTAGTATAAGATTTAAATCTTCCGATGATCTCCTGTAGTGGCGGGTTTCCATGCCCGCCAGCATTCTGCAGTATTAAAACTCCATGGATATGATTAGGCATTATGCAGTATTGATCTATCAAAACCTGAGGAAAGATCTTAGGCAAATGGATAACCGCTTCCTCCACATATTGACCAAGGTCTGTTAACTCTATCATTGGGAGGGCACAGAGACCCTCCCCTACTATATTGCCTAATATATTCTGTCGATCATGAGTGCATATTATTACGAAGTAGTACCCATTTTGAGAATAGTCATAATCCTTTAATCTCATAGTTTTTCTTTGTGGAGTCTCTTCCATTACTAATACCTCCCATAAGTAATAGAATTTAGATAGCTCAATGAGAGATTTCATGCCACACCTTGGTTAATTATTTATTCTTCTCGGGAGGGCGCAGAGACCCTCCCCTACTATTTCATTCATGCCACTGTGCCTTGTAGTGGCAGGTTTCCATGCCCGCCAATCCTTTTTTTCTTATCTTTTCTCGGAGGACACAGAGACCCTCCCCTACTTCTTATTTGCCTTTATATTGCAATTGAAAAAATACCCTTTAACCTGTTGTAAACGCCTTCAATGTGCTAATGTTTTCTACTAACCTATTCTTATGAAAAGGTTTTAGAATTAGATTCTTTTCCTTCATCCTATGTCTTATTCTCATAAAACCCTGATCCTTTAGGAGTTGTCCCTCCATAATATTCATGTGCAGATCCCCAGCTCTTTCATTACTGTGAATATAAAGGGTATGGATATATTTCTCTACCCTCTCATACCACTCATCGATTCCAATTTTCCCATAGGCCAGCACATGACCAATATCTAGGGCCAATCCTAAGTTGTCTTCATTTACCTGCTCTATGATCTCTATCATATGGTCTGGATGATATTCAAAGGTGTTGCATAGAGAAATCCGCAGCACTTTTTCCCTACAGGTTATCTCTTTCCAGAATTGGATGGACCCCTCTATCCATCCCCTGTCATAGAATTCAACCTGAATAATGGGTAAATAGGTAGACAAGAAAATAATTTCCTTAGCGTCTATAGATTTTGCATAATCAATGGCTTCCAACACCTTTCTTCTAACTACTTCTCTTATAGCAGGTTCTGGTGTTCCCGGATTTAAGTCTATATATGGACCATCTACTATTATACTTCCGCGAAAACCTAGTTCCCTTATTTTGTTTTTGGACTCTATGTCTATACAATTTAAAAATCCGGGATATTGCGGGTTTTCTATATTTAATATATTGATCTGCTTGATCAGTGACCGGTCTACATGATTAATATCAAAGCCAATACCAATATTCATAGACTCCTCCGTTGGATATACTTATTCTCTATATAATTTCTTAAATCCTCTTTCTCTTTTGTTCCGATTTCCTTTTCATAATTGTTTCACGTGAAACACATTCTATCTTTACTGCTTCCAATCTGTTTTTCCCGGATATCCTCCAGGAGGCGTTCTATTCTCTGCAGCCGCTCCATATTCATTTTCATTTGCTTTGGCAGCTTAAAAGCCAAATAATAAAAGATATATATAATTCCAATAATCAGTATCGAATTAATCAACTGGAAAATGAATAACCCATTGTAAAGATTCCATATCTAGTCATTGCTTCCTCCTCCCTTCTCTTTATCCTTTAAGATAGCTTCTATATTTGTCACCTTCACCTGTATATCATTTAAGGTGCCAATGAACCATCCAGTAAACATCACGATAATAAATATGACAATACAACCTAACATTTCTCACGATCTCCTATTTTACAATTGGTCTTTTTCACATTCCTGTATCCATTTTTTGTCCATATAGCTTACTTGAAGCGGCTTTTAAAGAATAGTATCAGATAGAAAGATGCCGTTACCAACAGATAATATGAAAGAAGCTTTGGAACTCTAATATGAAGAACGTTCATTGATATAATAAGGATCAACAGAACCATATTATTAATATAAAGCAGATTTTGTATTTTTTTGTTCACTGATAACACCTCCCCTACTATTTCGAAGAAAGAATATAGATAATCAAACGGCTAACTAAAACAGCAACAGGAAACTTCCCTTTACTTGAAAAATCATATAAAGGGATAAAGCAAAGAGCACTATGCTCAGCACAATGTTATAGAATTTCCTCTTTCGGTTATATGCTTTAAGGTATTCATCAAAGGTCTTTCTACTCCCATATTTCATTTAGGTGCATACCCCTCCTATTCAAGATCCTCGGCCCTCTCATAAAAGTATCTTCCTATAACCGTTGCATAAACTGCTGCGAGCACAGCTTTCGGAATCCACCCAAAGTTAAGAACAATATAAAATTTAATTCTTATAATATCCCAAACAGTTGCATCCGGTGTCCGCTTAACAGTCATAAAAAAAGTAGACAAAAGACCTAAAAACGCATAGGCTACAATGAAACTCACAAGAAAAAGAATTAAATTTTTCAATTTATTCCCTCCTGGCTTATTTTTGTAATTTCTTTTCTATCAGCTGCTTTGCAGGTTTAAATAGAAACAGCAAAACTGCAAATAAGATCAGGTTATAGGGGTTTATCCAAAATAACCAGTCGATAATTTTTCCAGAAATGAATATAGCTGTAGGCCCGTCAGCACCGCCAATGATACCGATACTGGCCGCCTGCTTATTGATATTAAAAAGCATGTTAAAAATCTGCAGAAGACTCCAGATAATAAAAGAAGCAATGATATGTATGCTAAAGGTCCATTTTATTTCTCTCATTTATATATCTCCTTCCCTCAAATGCTGCTTTTCAATTTCTTTTCAAAGCCAGTTTAACTTTTATTCAGAAGTTCCAGCCACAAAGAGTTCCAAGACTATAGTGCTATTAAAAAATTATAATCTACGTTGTAAAAGTTTCCTCTATTTTACTCCTCCTGGTGCTATCTATATAAAGATCGTAAAAGACCTTACTTATAGGATACTATAGATTCTCAATTTGTTCCCATATTTTTTTGTAAAAATAAAAACCGCCTATTTCAGCGGTTTATACCATCATAACACCTTCCAGTGTAATTACAGCTTTTCCTCCAACCTTTACAATCAGATCTTCTTTGCTTCCTTCCAGCTTCACCATGATCTTGCTTGGTCTGTCCATATAGTAGCCTTGTTCGCAAAGCAGTGTGTGTTCTCCCGCCCACAGGATGATGTCATTTTGGATCAAGTAGGCTCCTAAGGCTCCATTGGAAGTTCCTGTTGCCGCCTCCTCATTGATTCCGGCAGCAGGCGCAAAATTTCTACAGGCAAGGCTTGAACCTTTATCTTCTGTTTCTAAAGAAAAAGCATGTACCCCTACTACACCTAACCGATTGCTATAGGCGGCCAGAGCATTCCAGTCCGGACGAATGTTCTTCAATACATCAAGGCTTTTTACAGGCAAAATTATATCCGGGAGTCCCGTAGAGATTCCCTGGGGGGTTGCCTCTATTCCCTCCAAACCAATATCTGTTTCCTTTATGCCCATAATTTCTGCCAGTTCTTTTTTATTTTGCACAGAAAAAACAAATTGGGGCTTTGCCTGGGTCATATAAATATGGGCAACCTCATGGGTTTCAAAATAAATCTCTACAGGTAATATCCCTGCACCGGTTTTTTGCTTTACAATCTTTACTGCTCCATCCCCTTCAATATACCCTTTTTTCGCCAACACAAAGAAGGCTCCTATGGTTGCATGTCCACATAGATCCACCTCTTGCGTAGGAGTAAAAAAACGTACATGAAAATCAGCCGTGCCACCCTTTTGCTTTGTCACAAAAGCAGTCTCGGAAACATTCATCTCTCTGGCAATTTGCTGCATTTGTCTGTCTGTAAGTCCTGCAGCGTCAGGAACCACTCCAGCAGGATTCCCGCCGAAGGGTATATCTGTAAATGCATCTACTTGATAGATAATTTTCTCCATTGGCATCACCCATTTCTCTTGATCTATTTAAATAGAGGATAGAATTAGACACATAATTACTCTTTTATCATAGTATAAAGCCCTTTTTCTGTCCACATCTTATAAATGGAAAAAGATTTTTCACTTCAGGAAGCACAGTAAAATTATTCCTTAAAAGAATAAAATTGACTCTCGTCAATTATTCAAGTTGTTGACAAATTATTGTTGCTCAATAAGCCCCTCCTAAGCTTCCGAACAGGGACTTTGACGAGGTCACTTTTTTCAATAATTTCCCAGACAGCATGAAAGGTTTCACGTGAAACAGTGAAACCTTATACCCGTTGAAACAGCTCGATTAAACGCTCCAGCTCTTCATCGCTGTAATATTCTATTTCAATTTTTCCTTTTTTCTTTCCTTTAACAATGTTTACCTTCGTGCCTAAAAGGCTCTTTAATGCATCCTCTAAGGAAACCAGATGATAATCCTTCATTTTATTATTTGCCTTCTTTTTTTCTTTTACCGTTATTATGTTATCAACTAAAATTTCTGTTTCCCGAACAGAAAGCTGGTTTTCAACGATTTTTTGTGCTGTCTCCAACTGCTGCTGCTTGTCCTCTATACGCAGCAGTGCCCTTGCATGACCGCTGGTAATCTTATCCTCTACAACCATTTGCTTTAGCTTTTCACCTAGATTTAAAAGCCTTAAGGTATTGGCAATGTGGGGTCTGCTTTTCCCCACCACCTGGGCTAATTCCTCCTGAGTTAATCCATAGAGCTCCATCAGCTGTCTATAAGCACCGGCTTCTTCAATGGCATTTAAATCCTCTCTTTGGAGGTTTTCGATCAGTGCAATCTCAAGTCCCGTTCTTTGATCCATTTCCTTAATAATACAAGGGACTTCCTTAAGGCCGGCTTCTATTGAGGCCTTCCATCGGCGTTCTCCCGCTACAATCTCATACCCCTGGTCAACGGGCCTTACAACGATGGGCTGTATCAATCCATGGGTTTTGATGGAATCTATCAGGGTTTCCAGCTTTTCCTTGTCGAAGTGCTTTCTAGGCTGGTCTTTATTGGGACGAATTTCTTGAATCGATATTTTATATGGTTCACCCTTTTGGGGGTTGCTGGCTGTCAGAGGTTCTTTATTTGCTGGTATTAAAGCGTTTAAGCCCTTACCTAAACCACCCTTTACTTTGGCCAATTATATCACATCCTCTTCTAAATCTAAAAACTCTTCCGTCAGCTCCATGTAGGCTTCCGCTCCCTTAGATTTTGGATCATATTCAACGATGGACAAACCGTAGCTAGGTGCTTCAGCCAATCGAACATTTCGTGGAATCACAGTCGTATAAACCTTTCCCCGGAAATATTTTTTTACCTCATCAACTACCTGAATCGATAGATTGGTTCTGCCGTCAAACATACTTAATACTACGCCCTGGATCATAAGATCCGGGTTTAAGTTATTTCTTACCAGCTCTATGGTATTCATCAATTGACTTACACCTTCTAAGGCATAATACTCACACTGGATGGGAATCAATACACTGTCAACGGCCGTCAACGCATTGATGGTCAGCAAGCCAAGAGAGGGAGGGCAATCTACGAAAATATAATCATATTCCTGTTTAATATCCATAATGGCCATTTTTAAGATCTTTTCCCGCTCATCCATCTCCGTCAGCTCTATTTCCGCCCCCGCCAGTTGTACGCTGGAAGGAATAATATATAAATTTTCACGGTTGGTCTCCAGGATACATTGTTTTGCATTTGCACTGCCGATAATTAAATCGTACATGGAATACTCCAGACTGGTCTTATCAATTCCAAATCCGCTGGTGGTATTTCCCTGTGGATCTATATCGATCACTAAGGTCTTCTTTCCCTTTGCTGCAAGACAAGCACTAATATTTACATTGGTTGTTGTTTTTCCAACACCACCTTTTTGATTAAATATAGCAATAACCTTCCCCAACCAAATCACCTCACATTTCTTGGTATGTATAGATTTCGTTACAACCCCTTTGATTCCTTCTTGAAAATTAAGGAACTCAAAAAATATTCAAATAATACATTGAAAACTTCTGAATATAATATAAAAGGTCTCTGTGTATATAAGGGGGAACAAACATATGTTGAGAGTCATAATGACCGCTTTTTGGATGGTATTTCTCGCAGAGTTAGGAGATAAGACACAGCTCCAGACCATGCTTTTGGCTACACAATCAAAATCCAGGCTGGGTGTATTTATCGGAGCATCCTTAGCCCTTAGCTTAAGTGCATTATTGGGTGTTGTTGCAGGAACCCATATTACAAAATATATTTCTCCCCATTATCTTCAATTAGGAGCTGGTGCTGCTTTCATCATCATTGGCCTTCTTACGTTACTGGGAAAAATTTAAAACTCAGGACCAGAGGTCCTGAGTTCATTATGTTTTTGGAATTTTTACGATAACTTCTACATAGTCGCCTTTGTCCAATTGCTTATATTCTGCATTTAAACCAGTTTCTTTAATTGCATTAAAAGCATTTTTTAAGGTATTTAAATAGATTTTAAAGTTAAAAGCACTTTTAATGTTTTGCCGCCGTTCGGGTTCCTTAGGTCGTGAAAGCTTGTCTAAAACTTCTGCGATCAGCTTTTCTGTTTTCTTAACATTAAGATCCTTCTTGATCACCTGCTGTAGAATGTCCATCTGGAGCTTTTCGTCGGGGAGCTTTAAAAGGGCTCTGGCATGTCTTTCCGTTAGCTTATGCTCTAAGAGCATGGCTTTTATTTCAGGTGTTAACTTTAGTATTCTCAATTTATTAGCTATGGTTGATTGATTCTTTCCAACCTTCTCTGCGATATCCTGCTGTGTAAAGTTGTGATCATGAAGCAAATGGGCAAAGCCTTCCGCTTCCTCAATAAAATTCAGATCTTCCCGTTGGAGATTTTCTATCAATGCCAAAACAGCTGAGTCCTGATCATCAATATTCACTACAATAGCCGGTATCGTCTCCATCTCCGCCAGCTTCGCAGCCCGCAGCCTTCTTTCTCCCGCCACTAGCTCATAGCTGTCCTGACCGATTTTTCTCACATTAATCGGCTGTAGTATACCATATACCTTAATGGACTCACACAATTCATCCAAGGCTGTTTTCGTAAAAACCTTTCTTGGTTGATAAGGATTGGGACGTATTGAACCCACAGGGATTTGCAAAATATTTTGTTCCTGCTCTCTGATCATGTTATCTTCCCCTTTGATTTCACAAATACTCTCAATACTACTTATTATTTCGTCAAAAAAGCCTCACTTCCTTCTATTCCTTTGAAATTCCTTCCACGATCGCTCTACAAATAAACCAAGGAAACGAGCTAAATAAGGGGGCTTTTTGTCGGAGTACCCGCTTTTCTAGGATATTTTGTCGGTGTTTGTTTTATTTTTTTTATAATCACGATATTATGGTTAATCTCACTGAAAGGCAGTGGGATATCTATTTTTTCCACAAGCTTTCCCCCTAGAATTTCAATGGCCTTTTGTCCCCGGTTCATTTCCTCTTCAATGTTGGGACCTTTTTGTGCAATGAAATACCCTCCTACTTTAACAAAGGGCATGCAATATTCCAACAGAATATTCAACTCTGCCACGGCCCGGGCCACAGCAAAATCATATTTTTCCCGGTAGTTTTTATGATTGCCATAGTCCTCTGCCCTGCCGTGTAAAAACTCCACAGCTTTTAATCCCAGGCTATCACATACGGTTTGCAGGAAATTGATCCGTTTGTTCAGAGAATCCAAGAGGGTTAATTGAATATCTTGATAATATACCTTTAAAGGAATTCCCGGAAATCCTGCTCCCGTACCAACATCTATCATCTTTACGCCATTTTTTAATCGAGAAACCTTCACACAGGATAAAGAGTCTAAGAAATGCTTGATCATTACATCCCTTTCCTCCGTAATGGCAGTAAGATTTATTTTCTCATTCCACTCTAAAAGCAGTTCCTTATACTGGATCAGCTGTTGAATCTGCTGTTCTGATAAATCAATCCCTATTTGCTTTGCTCCCTCTTTTAGAATATACACGCTATTCAATTTCATCAACCTTCTTTCTTCGCTGCTGTTCCAGATAGACCAGCAGTACAGAAACATCTGCAGGAGATACTCCGGAAATTCTTGACGCCTGCCCAATAGACAGTGGTTTTATGGTACTTAGCTTCTGTCTTGCCTCCAACCGCAATCCCTCAATCTTATGATAATCAATCTCAGGATCTAAGCGCTTGCTTTCCATTTTCCTAAATTGCTCAATCTGCTTCAGCTGCTTATCAATGTAGCCTTCATACTTGGTTTGTATTTCACACTGATTGATTACATGATCAGGGAGCGGTTTTCTTTCTCTGTCAATAATATGGATATTATCATAGGTCAGCTCCGGACGCTTCAACAAATCATATAAAGATATACTGCTCTTAATGGTGGCACTCTGCATGGACTCTAAAAATTCATTTCCCTGCTCCGGAGTAATAAACACCCTTCTTAAGCGTTCCAATTCCTCTTCGATCATCTGCTTTCTCTCTAAATAAACCCGATATCGGTCTTCTTTCACCAGTCCTATCTGATACCCCTTCTCGGTCAATCTTAAGTCTGCATTATCCTGCCGTAGCACCAGCCGGTATTCTGCCCGTGAAGTCATCATGCGGTAAGGTTCATTGGTTCCTTTGGTAACCAGATCATCAATTAAAACACCGATATAAGCCTCTGACCGATCCAGTACAAAAGGCTCCTTGTTCTGTATTTTTAAAGCGGCATTGATACCCGCAATCAGTCCTTGGGCAGCTGCTTCCTCATACCCAGAGCTGCCGTTAAACTGTCCCGCAGAAAAAAGGCAGGGAATATTCTTGCACTCCAGCGTAAGCTTCAGCTGAGTAGGATCTACACAGTCATACTCGATGGCATAGGCCGGCCGCAGTATTTTTACTCTTTCTAATCCAGGAATCGTCCTTAGAAAACGAATTTGTACATCTTCCGGCAAACTGGTGGACATTCCCTGAACATACATTTCGTTAGTATCTAAGCCCTCCGGTTCCACAAAGAGCTGATGTCTTTCCTTATCCGCAAACCGCACCACTTTATCTTCTATTGACGGGCAGTATCTCGGTCCCGTGCCCTCTATATCACCGCCGTACATAGCTGACCGGTGTATATTTTGACGGATCACATCATGGGTATTTTGATTGGTATAGGTCAGCCAGCAAGGCTCTTGCTCTCTTTCAAGGTCCTCGCTCATAAAGGAAAAGGGTACAATTTTTTCATCCCCGGGCTGTATCTCCATTTTGCTGAAATCTAAAGTTTTTTTATCTACTCTGGCTGGGGTTCCCGTCTTAAATCTTCTCATTTGCAGCTTTAACTGCTTTAGATTTTGTGTCAGTTCCTTAGAAGGGGCCAAACCGTTAGGGCCGCTTTCATAGTTTACACTGCCAATAAATATCTTGCCCCCTAAATAAGTGCCTGTAGCCAGTATTACTGCCTTTGTATGATAGATGGCACCGGTCCTCGTCAATACTCCGGTAACTCCCTTATCATCTGTTATCAGGGATATTACCTCTCCCTGCTTTAGGTCCAGGTTTTCCTCATTTTCAATAACCTTCTTCATTTCCACATGATAACGAAGCTTGTCTGCCTGGGCTCGTAAAGAATGTACTGCCGGTCCCTTGGCAGTGTTAAGCATCCTGCTTTGTATAAAGGCCTTGTCAATATTGCGGCCCATTTCTCCGCCCAATGCGTCAATTTCCCGTACTAAATGGCCCTTTCCAGTGCCCCCAATGGCAGGATTGCAGGGCATCATAGCAATGGAATCCAGATTTATACACAAGAGCAGGGTTTTACATCCCATCCTTGCTGCTGCCAGTGCAGCTTCACAGCCTGCGTGACCTGCACCGACTACTATCACCTCATAGGTTCCTGCCTCAAATTGTTCCCGCATAATGCTTTTCCTCCTTATTTTCCTAAACAGAAGTTGGCAAATATTTTATCAATTAGATCCTCGCCAACCGTATCTCCCGTGATTTCACCTAGGTACTCCCATGTATTCTTTACGTCCACCTCGATAAAATCAAGGGGCATTCCCTGACCAATAGCTCCAACTGCATCCTCCATGCTTTTCTTGCTCCGCTCCAATGCATTTTTATGACGGGCATTGGTTACAAAAGAGTGGTCCTGATGCTTTACCTCTCCTCCATAGACCATTTTTACGATGGCCTCCTCCAGTTCTTGAAGTCCTTTTCCTTCCAGCACAGATATAGGAATAATCCTTTTTCCAGGCAGCAGCTCTTGAATCTTGCTTTCTTCCAGCTTCGCCGGCAGATCTATTTTGTTAATCAATACAATAGCATCCCGATGCTCCACCAGCTTCATAATTTGTTCATCCTCCGAGGATAAGGGCTCTGCAGCATTTAGTACGAAAATGATCAGGTCGGCCCGATTGAAAAACTCCTTACTTCTCTCTACGCCAATTTTCTCGATAAAGTCTTCCGTTTCCCTTATTCCTGCGGTATCTATGATTCTTAAGGGAATTCCCTGAATATTCACATATTCTTCTATAACATCCCGGGTAGTCCCAGGAATGTCGGTAACAATAGCCCTTGACTCCCTCAATAATGCATTCATTAATGAAGATTTTCCCACGTTGGGCTTCCCAATGATTACGGTACTGAGCCCTTCCCTTATGATTTTTCCCGTATGGGCAGTCTTTAACAGCCCTTCTATATCCCCGATGATCTCTTCTGCTTGTTCTTTTAACGTACGATATGTAATTTCTTCAATATCCTCATCGGGAAAGTCTATATTCACTGTTATATGAGCCAGCATTTCCAATAACTTGTCCCGTATCCTTTTAACCTCTTTCGACAGGCTTCCCTCCAATTGCCCTAGCGCCACATCGAATCCTACATCTGTCTTCGCTCGTATCAAATCCATCACCGCTTCTGCCTGGGCTAAATCGATTCGGCCATTCAAGAAGGCTCTCTTTGTAAATTCACCGGGTTCTGCAATTCTAGCCCCATGACGCAGGACCAACTCCAGGATTTTCCTTACAGGCACAATACCACCATGACAATCTATTTCCGTAACGTCCTCCGCTGTATAGGTATAGGGCGCCTTCATATAGGTAACCAATACCTCATCAACCCTGTTTTTCGTGTCCGGGTCTACAATATGCCCATGGGTTAGTCTTCTTCCCCCATATTCCAGTATGCTGTTTCCCCGGGTAGGCACAAAGAGCTTATCTAAAATGGATACTGCATCAGGCCCGCTCATACGAACAATCCCTATGCCAGCTTCTCCTGGTGCAGTTCCTATGGCAGCAATGGTATCATCTATCATAAAATCACCTCATATTCTTTATTGCTTCTATATATTATACCAATTTTTATTTAAAAGGATAACAAAACCCAGTATGGCTACTGGGTTTTCATGAAAAATTACCTGAACTTTAAGTTTACTTCAATGAAATGACTACCTTACGATAAGGCTCTTCCCCTTCACTTCTGGTAACAATACCGGAGTGATTTTGCAGAGCCGCATGGATAATTCTTCGCTCATAAGGGTTCATCGGCTCTAGAACAATTTCTTTTCGATTTGTCTTCACGTTATGAGCCAGTCGGTTGGCAAGACGAATAAGGGTCTGCTCTCTTTTTCTCCGATAATCCTCTGTATCTACCAGTACCCGCAGATAGTTTTCTCGATCCTTATTCACTACAAGGCTCACTAAGTATTGGATAGAATCCAAAGTTTGTCCTCTCCGACCAATTAATACACCCATATCCGGTCCAAATACATCGATGTACAGATTGTCCCCTTTTAACTTCGTTTTAAACTCCGCTTTCAGTCCCATGGTTTTGAGCACTTCTCTTAAGAAATTTACTGCGGTTTCTTCCGGATTGTCTTTAACTGTTACCTTAACCTTTGCCTGCTTCGTACCGATTAATCCGAATATTCCTCTGCTCGCTTCTTCTAATACCTCTACCTCTACCTGATCCCTTGTAACCTTAAGCTCCTCAAGAGCGGCAATTACCGCTTCCGCTACGGTTTTTCCTGTTTTTTCTACGAACTTCATACTAATTTGACTCCTCCTTAAGGGTTCCAGCCTTCGGTATTACATACTGTTGTGCCATTTGGAACAAGTTACTTACAACCCAATATAACGTTAATCCTGCTGGGAAGCTTCTACCCCACCATAAAATCATTACGGGGAATATGGTATTCATGGTCTTCATACTAGGATTTTGTGCAGCACTTGGATTGGAAGCCGTATTCATAGAAAAATATGTTGTAATACCAGCCAGTACTGGTAATATAATCTTATCCGGTTCACTTAAATTAGGAATCCAAAGGAAGGACTCGTTTACAGCTTGTGCAAAATTTGGATCTGCAATATATTTGATCGGTTCTCTTAATACAGCAAATAAACCGAAGATGATCGGCATTTGGATCAGCAACGGCAAGCATCCGCCCAGGGGATTCACTTTATATTCTTTATAAAGTTCCATGGTTTTTACATTTAAGGTTTCTTTATCATTTTTGTATTTATTCTGCAGTTCCTTTAACTTTGGCTGCATGTCGGCCATCATTTTCGTCTGTTTTAGCTGTTGAAAGGTCAATGGCAGCATCAGCAGCTTAACGATAATCGTAAAGAATATAATAGATATCCCATAATTACCAATTAATCCATATAAAAAATTCAGCAGCGTTCCTAACGGTTTTGCGATCAATACGTTTACCCCCTATCGACACTATTTTAAAGGATCATACCCACCGGTATGAAAGGGATGACATTTCAAAATGCGCTTAATACTTAAATAACCGCCTTTTACAACACCGTACTTCTCAAAGGCTTGCAGTGCATATTGAGAGCAGGTAGGATAAAACCTGCAGCTCGGCGCCTTTAAAGGTGAAATATATTTACGATAAAACTTAATCAATAGAATAAAGATGTATTTCAAGCTTCTTCACCTATTTCAACAGCTTGGATTTTTTCAAAAGGTGTATCATCGCTCTTTCAATTTCTATGTAAGAAGCCTCCTTGCTATTTACTCTAGCAATGAACACAAGGTCGTATCCTGGCTCCAGCTTACCTTCTACAGAATGGAAACTTTCCTTCATTAACCTTCTGACACGATTGCGCACAACACTTTTTCCAACCTTTTTACTAGCAGAAAAGCCTACCCTATTAAAAGTCTGCCCATTTTGCATTATAAAAAGTACTAAGTATCGATTTGCCATGGAAGATCCCTTGGCATAAACCTTTTTAAATTCCGTATTCTTTTTTAATCGCATAGCGTCCTTCATCTAATATGCCTTCTTTCAATGGGGAAAAGATCTGGAAACGTTTATCCTTCAGCTGGTCTAACACTATTAAGGCCGTATATACTAGAAGGGTTATCCTTGATCTTCGGGAAACAACATGTTATAGAAAAAGGCCACTGTATGCGGCCTTATGCAGTCAATCTCTTTCTGCCTTTTAATCTTCTTCTCTTTAATATATTTCTTCCAGACTTGGAACTCATTCTCTTTCTAAATCCATGTTCTTTCTTTCTTTGTCTAGTCTTTGGCTGATAAGTTCTTTTCATCGAAAACACCCCCTTCAAAATCTGTCTATATATTGAAAAGATTATATACTCCTAAAAATGAGCATTTACTAAATAATTATACCTTTGTCGTCCCTATCTGTCAAGAAAGTTCTTTTTTTGTGGATAAAAATATACCCAGCTATATTTATTGTGGATAATTTTTGGATTGCGATTGAATTTCCCCGCATATTTTGATATGATAGTATAAAACTGTTGATATGTGGAAAAGCCCTTTCACATATTCACTTTTATACACAAACTGTGGATAAAAGTGTGTATAACTTTAATGTTTCACTTCTATTTCTTGATTTTTTCCCATAAAATCCTGTGAATGGATTATAAATTTTCTTTACCTTTAATGTGTACAAGCCTTTTTGTGCTTCAGAATATATTTGCTGTGACAAAAATATCCACAACGTTATTCATTTCCTAGATCTATAAATTTATACATCAAAAATTATACAGCGAATACAAAATATCCACAAAATCTGTTGATAATCTGTGGATATTGAATTTTATTCAACTCCTATTTCAAAAAAATTTTCTATTGGATGGGGTTGTTTTTCATTTACTATTAAGTAGGGGGCTGTAACATGAGTAAAAATTTGCATGAAATGTGGGAAAAGTCATTAAATCTCATTAAGACAGAACTTACTGAGGTTAGCTTTAATACCTGGTTAAAACCAATCGAACCAATGAGTATGAATGGCAATGTCATCATTCTTGCCGTGGCTAATGACTTTTCCAAGGGTATTCTGGAAGCAAGATATGCCAGCTTGATTATTAATGCCTTAAAACAAATCGCCGCTACAGAGTACAAACTGGAATTTATTGTACCTGGCAGCGAAAAATATATCCGGTATTCTCAAGCAAGCCATCAGCCAAAAAACAACGATACCTTTGATACTTTAAACTTAAATCCAAAATATGTTTTCGATACCTTTGTAATCGGAAATAGTAACCGCTTTGCCCACGCAGCTTCCTTAGCGGTTGCAGAAGCACCGGCTAAAGCTTACAACCCTCTTTTTATCTATGGGGGCGTAGGACTAGGAAAAACCCACTTGATGCATGCCATTGGTCATTACATCCTAGGCCAGAATCCAAACGCTAAGGTAGTTTATGTTTCCTCAGAAAAATTTACCAATGAGCTGATCAACTCCATCCGTGACGATAAAAACGTGGAGTTTAGAAATAAATATAGAAATGTAGATGTCCTATTAGTAGACGATATTCAATTTATCGCCGGTAAAGAAAGAACGCAAGAAGAGTTTTTCCATACCTTTAATGCACTCCATGAAGCCAATAAGCAAATCATTATCTCCAGTGACCGTCCTCCAAAAGAAATTCCAACATTAGAGGATCGTTTGCGTTCCCGTTTTGAATGGGGTTTAATTACAGATATTCAGCCTCCTGATCTGGAAACCCGTATCGCTATCCTTAGAAAAAAAGCAGAGGTAGAGGGCATCGATGTGCCAAACGAAGTCATGCTTCATATTGCTAAAAAAATCCAATCCAATATTCGTGAACTGGAAGGTGCCTTGATCCGGATCGTTGCCTATTCCTCCTTAACCAATAAAGAAGTCACCGTTGAATTGGCCAGTGAAGCGCTAAAGGATATTATTTCCTCTAAACCAAAACAAATTACAGTTCCTTTAATTAAAGAAGTGGTTTCCGAACACTGCGGCTTGAAACTGGATGACTTTAATTCCAAAAGGAGAACTCGTTCCATTTCTTATCCGAGACAAATCGCTATGTATCTCTGTCGGGAGCTCACAGACCTGTCTCTGCCTAAGATTGGCGATGAATTTGGCGGCAGGGATCATACCACGGTAATTCACGCCCATGAGAAGATCTCTCAAGACATAGAAAACGATATGGATATCAAAATAAAGATAGATAATATTATTAAGGATATAAAAGGAAAGTAATACACAATAACATGTTGGCATCTATCGAATAAGTTGTGTATAAGTCTGAAGAGTTTTTGAACAACTGTATATGTGGATAACTTTTCATAAACTACTCACAACTTAAAAATTTTTTAAATAAAGTTATTTTCTTTATCAGACAGGGTTATCCACAAATCTACAACCCCTACTACTATTACTACTAAAAATTTATATTTTTAGATACCTTTTAGAACAAAGGAGGTTATCCACAGATGAAATTTATTTGCAGCCAAAAACAACTGGCTTCAGCTATTACCATTGTTCAAAAAGCTGTTTCAGCAAAGACCACACTGCCTATTTTAAAGGGCATATTATTAGAAACCGTAGGACAAAAACTAAAACTGGTGGGTACAGATCTAGAATTAGGCATCGAACAAACTATTGATGCGGAAATTCTATCAGAGGGATCCATTGTTATTTCTTCAAGAATACTGGGGGATATCATCAGAAAATTGCCCGATGCAGAGATAGAATTTCAAATCGACCAAGATCATAATATGGTTATAAGGTGTGAAAATTCTGAATTTGCATTGATTGGGCAACCTTCAGTAGAATTCCCGGAGCTGCCTGTAGTGGAAGAAGAATATTCCTACCAAATTTCTCAGGATCTTTTTAAAAACATGATTCGCCAAACTATTTTCGCTACAGCCTTAGACGAAACGAGACCCATACTGACCGGGGTGTTAATGGAAATTGCCGAAAGCAATATTAATATGGTAGCTCTAGATGGCTATCGATTGGCCTTTAGACAAGGAACCATTAAAAGTTATGAAAATAGTAAGGCTGTTATTCCAGGTAAGACCCTTAGTGAAATTCACCGGATTATTTCAGATGAGGATACTGCAGATGTTGAAATATTCTTTACAGACAAGCATGTATTATTTCAGATGAAGGATATTAAGGTGATTTCCAGATTGCTGGAAGGAGAATTCATCAACTATAAACAGATCCTTCCAAATGAATATAAATCCAGAGTTAAGGTAAATACGAGAAATTTGCTGGATAGCATGGAAAGAGCATCGCTGCTGGCCAAAGAAGGTAAAAATAACTTAGTAAGATTCTCTATAAAGGATGAAACGATGACGATTACCTCCAATGCAGAAATTGGAAGGGTATATGAAACCTTAAACATAGAATTGGAAGGTCAGGATCTCGATATTGGATTTAACTCAAAATACTTCTTAGATGTTTTAAAGATCATTGATAGTGAGGAAATCTATTTGGAATTTACAACAAATGTAAGTCCTTGTATTGTAAAACCAACAGATACGCAGAATTATACATACCTCATTTTACCGGTGAGATTGGCTAACTAATAAAAGGAGTTTTCTATACCTTTGTATAGAAAACTCCTTTTCAAGGTAAAAAAGGTATTTATTTATGTTTGAAGACAGGCTTTTTGTACAAACTAAGGCGTAGAAAATGTTTTTAGCGGAAGGATGTTGATGATGAGAAAGATAAGGATCGAAGAAGATATGATTAAACTGGATTCACTGTTAAAGCTGGCTGATTTTGCCCAAACAGGCGGCCATGCAAAGATCATGATCCAGGATGGTTTGATAAAGGTAAATGGAAATGTTGAGTATCAACGGGGCAAAAAAATTAAGCCGGGAGATCAGGTAAGTGTAGAAGGACAAGTTATTACAGTGGTTAAATAGACGCTAAAAAGGCAGTATATAGAAAAAAATAATCTATAAAGCAGGGACACAGATTTGCTGGGTTCCGTTAAAACAGCAGATTTGTTACTTCCATCGCGTTGTGGGGTGCTTTTGTGTATATAAGAAATTTAAAGTTAATTAACTTTAGAAATTATCATCAGTTAGAATTATCCCTTCACCCTAAGGTGAATATTTTTGTTGGAGATAATGCTCAAGGAAAAACCAATATTCTGGAAGCCATCTATATGACTGCAGCGGGCAAATCCTTTCGTACTACTAAGGATCGAGAAATCATTAGAATGGATAAGCAGCAGGGCTATATAAAAATAGAGGGTGAAAAAAGGTATGGTAAGGTTACAGTGGAGTTAAAGCTAGAAGAAGAAAAGAAAAAACAAGTTAAAGTAAATGGTTTAACTTCCACAAAACGTGCAGATTTACTGGGAAATGTATATGTGGTCATTTTTTCACCGGAGGATCTGAGGTTGGTGAAGGAGGGACCTGCTGAGCGGAGAAGATTCATTGATCAGGAGCTTTCCAATATTAAACCAAAGTATTTTCATCATTTACACCAATATCATAAGGTTCTAATGCAGCGAAACAATTTATTAAAGAAAATACAACAGAACAGAGGATATATGGAAACCCTGGAGATTTGGGATGAAAAACTGGCAGAGCTGGGGACAAAGCTAATGTTTGAAAAAATGAGCTTTGTCAGCCGATTGAGCATGCTGAGCAAATTGGTTCATCGTAAGATTACAGATAATAGGGAAACCCTGGAGCTTAAGTATCAGAGCAGTATCCCTATGAAGAATAATGATGCAGAAATGAAGGATTTTTTTATTAAAAAACTACAGGAGACCCTGGAAAAGGATATAAACAGAGGCAGCACAACCATTGGCCCCCACAGGGATGATCTGGGGCTTTATGTGAACGGCATTGATATCAGAATTTTTGGTTCCCAGGGTCAGCAGCGTACTACTGCCTTAGCTTTGAAGCTGGCAGAAATTGAGCTGGTGAAGGGTGAGACCGGCGAATACCCAATTCTATTATTGGATGACGTGATGTCAGAATTGGATCCGAAGCGGCAGCAGTTTTTGATTAAAAGCCTTCGGGACATTCAAACCTTTGTAACCACAACGGAACTAAATAATCTGGAAACCATGGAGTTTAATGAAAAAGAGATATTTTACGTCGAGAATGCTCATGTAAAACCTTATGCTAAGGACTAAAGTAGGGGTTCCGTCAAATAAAACGAATATTTCTTTTATATAGACCCATAAAAGGTTATAATATAATTTGGATAAATTTTGTAGGGAGGCGTTGAGATGTTTCTTCATTTGGGTGGAGATATGGTGATACCGATCAGTGATATCGTTTCCATTATTGATATGGGCACGGTTGCAAAATCAAAGGATAATAAGGAATTCTTTAGGATTGCAGAGGAAGAAGGATTTGTTTGCCGTATTACAGCAGAAGTACCGAAGTCTTGCGTGATTACGGAAAGAATAGAGGCAGGGAAAAAAGGTGAGAAGCATACGGTAAAATCTGTGATCTATTATTCACCCATTTCATCAACAACACTTCAAAAAAGGGCCGGATTTATAGATGAGATTCATATTTAACAGATTGTATAATTTAGTAGAAGAATTAGAAAATACAGACACAGATTCGCTAGGTTTGTCCTTTTGGTCGTTCTAAACCTCCTTCCAACAAAGAAAGCTAAAACTTGCAAACTCACTGCGTTCAAATATACAAGTTTTTATAGGCTTTCTTTATATACAGTTGCTAAGACCGATGTCAAAAGGATCAAAGAGACGCTCACGTAGTGTCACGTATTTTCTTTAATACACAATATAAAGTGGCTTAATAGATTTATTTTGCAGAGGTAAGTACAGCTACTGATTCGGAAGATAGGAAAATATAAGAGATTCATTGAATCTGTAGTTTTTTTGTGAAATTCAGTCGTATTCACAAGAAGTAAATCGTAGGGGGTAAAAACACATGGAAAAAATAAATCAAGAATATGGCGCCGAACAGATTCAAGTATTGGAAGGATTAGAACCGGTTCGAAAAAGACCAGGGATGTATATTGGTTCCACAGGACCTAAGGGACTTCACCATCTGGTATATGAAATTGTAGACAATAGTATAGATGAGGCTTTAGCAGGTTACTGCAAAAACATCGTCATAAACATCGGAAAGGATAACACGATTACGGTTACCGATGATGGGAGAGGGATGCCCGTAGATATTCACCCTAAGATGGGTAAGCCTGCTGTAGAAGTTATTCATACGGTTCTCCATGCTGGAGGAAAATTTGGGGGCGGAGGCTATAAAGTATCGGGAGGTCTTCATGGAGTAGGGGCTTCTGTTGTAAATGCCTTATCGGAGTGGATGGAGGTTACCGTTAAAAGAGAGGGTAAAATCTATCGTCAGCGATATGAGCGTGGCCATACCAAAACAGAGCTGGAAGTGATCGGAGAGACAGAAGAAACCGGTTCAAGTACAACTTTTCTTGCAGACTCCGAGATTTTTGAAGAGGTGTTCTACAAATTTGACACTTTAGAGCATAGGCTAAGAGAAATGGCCTTTTTAAATAAGGGTATTCGTATTAGTTTAACCGATGAAAGGGGAGAAACACCCAAAAAAGTTGTTTTCCATTATGAAGGCGGTATTAAAGAGTTCGTAAAATATTTAAATAAGAACAAGGATATCGTCAACAATACCATTGTCTATTTTGAAGGCAGCAAAGAGGGCTCCTATGCTGAGGTTGCCATGCAGTATACAGATACCTATACAGAAAATATATTTTCCTTTGCCAACAATATCAATACCCACGAGGGTGGAAGCCATTTAATAGGCTTTAAGTCTGCCCTTACCAGAGTGATAAACGATTATGCCAGAAAGAGCAATATTCTAAAGGAAAAAGAAGAAAATCTCACGGGAGAGGATATCCGAGAAGGCTTAACAGCGATTATCTCTGTCAAGCTGACAGAACCCCAATTTGAAGGACAGACAAAAACAAAGCTTGGTAACAGCGAAATGCGGGGAATCGTAGAAAATATTACCACAGAGGCTTTACAGGCCTTTTTAGAGGAGAATCCGGGAGAAGCAAAGATTATCATAGAGAAGACTATTCGTGCAGCCAGGGCAAGAGAGGCTGCAAGAAAGGCCAGAGAACTTACCCGAAGAAAGGGAATTCTAGACAGCATGGCGCTGCCAGGGAAGCTGGCAGACTGCTCTGAAAGAGATCCAAAACTGAGCGAGATATTCCTGGTGGAGGGTGATTCTGCGGGCGGATCTGCAAAGCAGGGCAGAGATCGAAGAACACAAGCCATTTTACCTCTTCGTGGTAAAATCATGAACGTTGAAAAAGCCAGATTAGATAAGATTCTTAATTACAATGAAATTCGTGCCATGATTACAGCCTTTGGCTGCGGCATTGATGATGAATTTGATCTGGAAAAACTTCGTTATCATAAGATTGTGATTATGACCGATGCCGATGTAGACGGTGCCCATATACGAACCTTGCTGTTAACCTTCTTTTACCGATATATGAAACCCTTGGTGGACTACGGTCATGTCTATATTGCACAACCTCCTTTGTACAAGGTTAAAAAGGGGAAAGAAGAGCATTATGTATATTCAGATAAGGAGTTAGATGCTTTATTGAATAATATCGGCAGGGTAGGCATTAGTATACAACGTTACAAAGGGTTAGGGGAAATGAATCCGGAGCAGCTGTGGGATACTACCATGGACCCTGAAAAGAGAACGATTATTCAGGTAACGGTGGATGATGCAGTAGCGGCAGACGAGATTTTTACTACACTTATGGGAGATAAAGTTAAACCACGCAGAGATTTCATCGAAGAAAATGCAAAGTACGTAAGCAATCTAGATGTGTAGTAAGGGGGCTGAAAGATGTTAGAGCATATTGGTAATATCGTACAAATTGATATTGAAGAAGAGATGAAAAAGTCTTATATCGATTATGCCATGAGTGTAATCGTAGGGAGAGCACTGCCAGATGTAAGGGACGGGCTAAAGCCTGTTCATAGAAGAATATTGTATGCAATGAATGAATTGGGATTAAGCCCTGATAAACCTCATAGAAAATCTGCCCGTATCGTAGGGGATGTACTAGGTAAGTATCATCCTCATGGTGATAGCTCTGTATATGAAGCCATGGTTAGAATGGCCCAGGATTTTTCCACCCGCTACCTGCTGGTTGACGGCCATGGAAACTTTGGATCTGTTGACGGAGATGGGGCAGCGGCCATGCGTTATACGGAAGCAAGACTTTCTAAGCTGGCGGTAGAATTGCTGAGAGATATTGGGAAGGAAACCGTGGATTATGCACCGAACTTTGATGAGACATTAAAGGAACCTGTTGTGCTTCCAAGCAGATATCCAAACCTGTTGGTAAACGGGTCTAATGGTATTGCCGTTGGAATGGCTACATCTATTCCGCCTCATAATTTAGGGGAAGTGATTGATGCAACAGTTAAGCTGATTGATGATGAGGAAGCTACTGTAGAGGATTTAATCAAGATCGTGAAAGGTCCTGATTTTCCTACAGGAGCTACCATTATGGGCAAAGAATCTATTCGCGAAGCCTATCGAACCGGTCAGGGAAGAGTTATAGTCCGGGCGAAAGTGGACATTGAACAGACTGCCAAGGGAAAAACCCAGATCATTGTAAATGAAATTCCTTATCAGGTAAATAAAGCCAGATTAATTGAGAAAATTGCAGAATTGGTACGTGATAAAAAAATCGAGGGTATTTCTGATTTAAGGGATGAAAGTGACCGCAATGGCATGCGTATTGTCATTGAAATTAAAAGAGATGCCAATGTCAATGTAGTATTAAATAAGCTTTATAAGCATACCCAGCTTCAGGATACCTTCAGCATTATTATGATTGCTTTGGTAGATGGACAGCCAAAGCTGCTGAACCTGTATGATATGATTTATCACTATTTAGGACATCAGAAGGATGTTATTCGAAGAAGGACAGAATATGATCTGGCCAAGGCGGAGGATCGTGCCCATATATTAGAGGGATTAAAGATTGCTTTAGATCATATCGACGAGGTCATTCAGTTAATTCGAAGCTCTTCCAACGTACAGACTGCTAAGGAAGGCTTGATGAGCCGGTTTAAGCTTTCTGAAAAGCAGGCTCAAGCTATACTGGATATGCGTCTTCAAAGATTGACAGGTTTAGAAAGAGAAAAGATTGATGAAGAATACGAAGAATTAATCAAGCTGATTAATCACTATCGTGAAATATTAGCGAATGAAAGACTTTTATTAAGTATCATCAAAGAAGAATTACTGGAAATTAGAGATAAGTATGATGATGATAGAAGAACAATGATTGCTGCAGCTGCTGATGAAATTGATATGGAAGACTTGATTGATGAGGAAGAAGTAGCCATTACTTTAACCCACTTTGGATATGTAAAGAGACTTCCATCCAATACCTATAAAAGCCAACGCAGAGGTGGAAAAGGGGTAGCTGGTCATGCTACCCGGGAAGAGGATTTTGTAGAACATCTCTTTATTACTTCTACCCATAACTATATTGTATTCTTTACGAATTTAGGAAGAGCTTACCGGTTAAAGGCTTACGATATTCCTGAGGCGAAAAGACAGGCCAAGGGAACAGCTATCGTAAATTTGCTGCAACTGCAGCCTGATGAAAAGGTAACGGCAGTAATCCCGATAAAAGAATTTGAGGATAATAAGTTCCTGATCTTAGCCACGAAGACAGGTATTATCAAAAAAACGGAACTGTCTCAGTTTGATACCTCCAGAAAATCCGGTATTGTAGCGATCAGCTTAAGAAATGATGATGAGCTGATCAGCGTAAAGCTGACGGATGGCGAAAAGGAAATTATCATGGCTACCAGAGACGGTATGGCTATTCGATTCGATGAAAAGGATGTAAGAGATATGGGTCGTTCTGCCATGGGTGTTAAGGGGATGAGCCTTAGTGAAGGAGATTATGTAGTGGCCATGGAACTGGTGGAAAAGGACAGTGATCTGCTGATCGTCAGCGAATATGGATTTGGAAAGAGAACTTCACTGGATGAGTATCGTATCCAATCCAGGGGAGGAAAGGGTCTAATCACCTACAATACAAAGGATAAGACCGGCATGGTAGTTGGTGCAAAGGTTGTAACTGATCAGGATGAAGTGATGCTGATCAGTACCGATGGTGTAATTATTCGTCTTCAGGTGAAGGATATTTCAAGAATGGGAAGAAATACTCAAGGGGTTACACTCATGAAGGTGAGACAGGATACGAATATCGTATCGATTGCAAAGGTAGCCCAAGAAATTGAGGAAGATAATGAATAAAAATTATTAACTAAAAATAAATAAAAATATTTTAGAAAACTGTTTAATCAATCAGAAAAGGGAAATATATATACCAGCAAAAGGTTTTATATTACCTTTTGTTTATGTCGGAAAGTAGGATCGGCTCATCATACTTTCATTGGCATACATTGGACTTAAAACAACCCCCTTATTTGATATTTTGCGCAAAGGCATAGTTGCTTTTGCGTATTTTTTTTATTACAATAAAGGGAAAAAAGAACAAAACTTTTCATATTCTTACAACGAACATTAAAAAGCTTTTTATTGTTCATAAACATGTTTAAGCTGTCTCAGATTGGGTAAAATCAAAAAAAGAAAGTTAGGGGGGTTTTTTTGTGTCATTAAAAATGAATACGCAGTATTTAGCTGAAAAGAATATGTGGTATGTAGAAGTGGTTGGTGAAATAGATATTTACACTGCAAACAGGCTAAAAGAAACGTTAATTAATTTGTTAAATGAACAAAATACAGATATTAGAATTAACTGTGAAGAATTAGATTATATAGATAGTACAGGTTTAGGTGTGTTAATAGGTGCATTGAAGCGCTTAAAGCAAGATAATAAAAATATTATTATAGCAAATCCGAAGCCAAATATTTCAAAGCTGCTTAATATTACAGGCCTTAACAAAATATTTATCATAGAAGGGTGAATGAATGAATTATGAGCAACATAAAAATAATAGAGAAGGTGGAATATCAAATGGGTGATAGTTTATCTATATCCATACCAAGTAAACCGGAGTATGTCAGCGTTGTTCGTTTAACAACTTCTGCTATCGCCAGCAGAATGGGTTTTAATGTTGAAGAAATTGAAGATATTAAGGTAGCAGTTGCGGAAGCCTGTACCAATGCGATTATTCATAGTAATTGCAAACAGGACGATAACTTCAACATTCATTTTGGGATGGATGAGAAAAAGATTGTAATACAAGTTCAGGATCAGGGAAACGGTTTTTACTGTGAGGCTGTAGAGGAGCCGGATTTGACAAGTCCAAAGGAGGGAGGATTGGGGATATTCATTATTAAGTCTCTAATGGACGAAGTTGTACTAGAATCAGATATTGGCAAGGGCACAACGATAAAAATGACTAAATATTTAGGGGATGATATTTAATGAAGAATGTAGCGCCTGCTACCATGAACAGAGATTTAAATTCCCTAAAGCAGTATAACGAGAAGGAATTATTTAAATTATACGCAGCTACTAAAGATAAAACCATTAGAAATGAGCTGGTAAACCGTTATCTGTATATAGCAGAGATCTTATCTAAAAAATATGTAAATCGAGGTATTGAATACGAGGATATTTACCAGGTTGCTTCCTTAGGTCTTATTTATGCCATTGAACGTTTTGATCTGAATAGGGGATTCGAATTTTCTAGCTTCGCCACACCAACCATTATTGGAGAAATAAAAAAGCACTTCCGAGATAAGGGCTGGTCTATCAGGGTACCGAGAAGAATTCAGGAGCTATCTAAAAAAGTCAACGCTGCAAGAATAGTACTGAATCAGACGCTGCAGAAAAGCCCTAAAATTGAGGATATTGCAGAGTACTTAGGGTGTACAGCAGAACAGGTTTTAGAGGCTATGGAAGCCAGTCAGGTCTATACGCCAAAATCTTTGGATCTTAGCTACGATACCAATGGTGAAGATAAGGATTTACAGCTAATGGATTTAATTGGCGAAGATGATCGACATTTTGATATCATTGAAAATCGTGATTTTATAGCGAAGTGTATGGATAAACTAAATGAGGTAGAGATAAAGATCATTAAGGATCGCTTCTTCAAGAATCGGACGCAGATTCAAGTGGCTGATGAATTAGGGGTTTCCCAGATGACTATCTCAAGAATGGAAAAAAAGATTATTGAAAAATTTAGAAAAGAATTGACAAGAATTAAGGATTTATAAAAGGGTTAAATGGAACGAAGAATTTAACCTTTTTATTTATATGTAAAAAATAGAGTCTAGGAATTTTTCCATGACTCTATTTTTTATGCCTATTATCTATGCTATAATAACCTATGGTTGACAATAATTGATCATGTTTATATAGGAACAGGGAGGTCTAGTGATGACAAAGGAAGAGTTAGTGCGATTGAAGGCAGAAGGGTTTATTGCACAAAAACAGAAGGGCTATTTTTCTGTAAGAATTCTTAGCCGTGCCGGCAATTTTACAGCAGAAGAGCTTGCTGCCATAGGTCAAATTTCGAAACAATATGCCAGAGGCTATGTAGGTATAACCGTAAGACTTAGCGCTGAAATTCCATGGATCTCCTATGAAAATATTCAACCGGTAAAGGATGCCATCATAAAAAGCGGGTTATCCTATGGCGGAACAGGTAAGCGGGTAAGACCTCTTTTGGCCTGCAAAGGTACGGTATGTATCCATGGGATTATAGATACGCAGGAAAGTTGTCGTCTTCTTCATGAAAAACATTTTGCAAGGGCTACACCAGCCAAGTTTAAAATAGGTATTGTAGGATGTCCTAATAACTGTGCAAAGGCTTCTTTAAATGACATTGGCTTTATGGGTCAAAGAGTGATTGCTTTTGATGAATCTCTCTGCAAAAACTGCGGTCTGTGTCTTTCTGTTTGTAAAGTAAAGGCATTGGCAAAAGTAGAGGAAAAAATACAATTTGAGGTTGAAAAATGTAAAAGCTGCGGTGCATGTACTAAAGTCTGTCCATTTAAGGCTGTTACAGTTGAAAAAGAAGGAGTGGCAGTTTTTGTAGGAGGAAAGTTTGGGAGAGATTATCGTATTGGCGATCGAATGAAAAAAATGATTACAACCGAAGAAATGAATTCAATGGTGGATAAAATCATTCTCTATTATCATGAAAATGCAGCTCCGGGGGAGCGATTATCGGATATGATTGAACGGGTTACCTGGGAGAAGATGGAGAAGGATTTAACACTATAAAAATATGTATAGGAACGGGAGGCTCCTCCCGTTCCTATATTGAAAAGGATGATCTAGTATCCGAAAAACCCTCCAAATCCTCCGCCAAACAAAACTACTAGCAATAGGAAGAAGAATAATAGACTTGGGTTGTCGCCAAATCCGCCGATTCCCTTACCGCAACCGCCAAATCCTCCTCCAAAAAGGATAACTAGCAATAAGAAGAAAAATAATAGGCTTTCGTTGCCTTGACCAAACCAACCGCCTGGTTTTCTTGCAGCTTCTGCCATAATATAACCTCCTTTTCGATTTAATTTGATGCAAAAGATATTAGTTTTTTTTTCTTTTGTCTAATATAGATTATGTTTTATGTCCGATTTTTGTTACAAAACAATAATTATTTAAAGAAAACAATAAAAATAGGGCCGGAAAAAATCCAGTCCTATTTTTATTGAGGTTAAAGCATTACAAAGCCTAATTTCTTTTTTGCTCTACTTAAGGTTTCATTTGCAATCTCGTTAGCTTTTGCAGCTCCTTCTTTAAGTACAATCCGTAATTCTTCAGATTCACGGACGGCATAAAACTTGTCCTGTATTACTGTTAAAGAATCAGTTACAACTTCCACTAAATCCTTTTTAAAAGTACCATAACCAGCGCCGTGATACTTCTTTTCAACCTCAGGAACAGTTAAACCGGAAAATAGGCTGTAGATGGTTAACAGATTGCTGATGCCCGGTTTATTCTCTACATCGTAGCGAATTTCATTATCGGAATCTGTAGTGGATTTCATAATAGATTTTTTAATCTGTGCCGGAGGATCTAACAAGGAAATTCGACTGAGTGGATTCTCCGCACTTTTACTCATTTTTTTCGTAGGTTCATCAAGCGCCATAATTCTTGCCCCTACTTCTTTGATCTTTACATCAGGAACTACAAAGGTTTCTCCAAAGCGGTTATTGAATCGGATAGCAATATCTCTTGTCAGCTCTAAATGTTGTTTTTGATCACTGCCTACAGGTACGATATGGGTATCATAAAGGAGTATATCTGCTGCCATCAATGTGGGATATACAAATAAACCTGTAGGAACTGCATCCTTACCAGAGCTCTTATCCTTAAACTGGGTCATGCGGCTCAACTCACCCATATAACTATTGCAGACCAGCAGCCAATTCAGCTCTGAATGGGCGGGTACATGGGATTGTACAAAGATGGTGGCTTTTTTAGGATCAATACCAACGGCCATATATAGGGCTGCCACATCTAAAGTATGCTTGTGAAGCTCTTCAGGGTTTTGTGGAAGGGTTATGGAATGCAAATCTACTACGCAAAAAAAGCAGTCCATGGTTTCCTGCAGCTCTACAAATTGTTTAATTGCGCCAATATAGTTGCCTATATGTATATTTCCTGTGGGTTGGACCCCCGAGAAAACTCTTTTCATCTCGAACACCTCCGGCTAAATAATAGACTTTAAATTATAATATAACCAAATCCAATAAAAAACAAGACAGGAAAAGATAACTTCCCCATAAAAAGCCCTGTTCTCTAGAAGCTAGTATTTTACAGCATGTGAATTGAGGGTGCAAAGGAATGGTTATTGACAAATATATTACAAAAATTTAAAATATACTTAATATACATGGTCCAAATGTATAGGAAATCTACGGAAACAAGAGGAGGATTTAGTTCATAAAGACTGCATGCAGCGGGGGTACATAAGGGGGAATGATCATATCCATGAGATACAAGGGAATCATATTAAGTTTTATACTAGCAGGGATGATTTCTACAGGGTGTACCGGCTCTATGGAAATGAAAACATCAAAGGAAAGGGAAGAGGAAAGTACTAAAGGGAATCCAAGGATACGAATTGGTGTATTTCAACCTTTAACAGGGGCTGCAGCAGCCGGCGGCAGAATGACACTTGAGGGAATACAACTGGCAAATCACCTTTTTCCTGAAGTATTGGGGAAAAGGGTGGAATTGGTTGTTATAGATAATCAAAGTGATCGGACCGAGGCAGTAAATGCGGTAAGAAGGTTAATTCAGGAGGAAAAGGTTAAAGCAATCATTGGCAGCTATGGAAGTTCTTTATCTATTGCCGCGGGAGAAATCATTAAAAAAGAAAAAATGCCGGCTGTAGGATGTTCTCCCACTAACCCAATGGTTACTTTAAATAATGACTATTACTTTAGAGTTTGTTTTGCAGATCCTTTTCAAGGAACGGTTATGGCAAACTATGCTGTAAGAGATCTAGGGGCCCAAAAAGCGATCATTGTACAAGATGAGGTTCAGGAATATTCTTTAGGACTTAGCCGCTATTTTATGGAGGCTTTTCAAGAAAGTACAGGGAATGAAGATAGTATTTTAGGGGTTTATAATTATCACTCCGGCCAGCAGGATTTTAGCAATATCCTAGGTGAAATAAAGAAAAACAGTGGGGACGTAGTTTTTGCACCTGGTAATTACATAGAATCTGCATTATTGATTAAGCAAGCACGAGAAATGGGCATACAAATCCCCTTTCTGGGAGGCGATACCTGGGAGGCTCCGGATTTTAGAGAAATTGGCGGTGAGGCTGTAGAAGGTGTAATATTTAGCAGTCATTTTTCTGAAGAAGCTCAGGTAACCAGGCGGACCCAATTATTTTTAGAAGAATATGAGAAGAAGCATCAACGGGAGGCAAATGCTTTCGGTGCTCTGGGTTTTGATGCTTATCTTGTATTGTTAGATGCCATCAAAAGAGCAGGAACTGATGATTCAGAAAAAATACGAGGGGCTTTAGCAGAGACAGAGAATTTCGAAGGAGCCACAGGAAAAATCACGCTAGATAAAAATGGAGATGCACAAAAAAGTGCAGTTATCATGAAGGTAGAGAATAAGAAATTGAGTTATGTAACTTTTGTTGAAGCAGAATGAGACGTGAATAACGGTAGACTTCCATGGATGTGGAAGTCTACCTTGTTAAAGGAAAAACAAATCTATTAGATATGGGGGATATAAGGATGGCATCTATGACATTTCAGGTCTTTATGCAGCACTTAACAAACGGCATATCCTTAGGCAGCTTGTATGCGTTGATCGCCATAGGCTACACAATGGTTTATGGAATTTTGCGCTTAATCAACTTTGCCCACGGGGATATTTTCATGATTGGTACTTATGTAGCTTTTTATGGTGTTACTCTATTGGCTTTGCCATGGTGGCTTTCTTTTATTGTTGCAATCATTTTTACATGTTTCTTTGGAATGACGGTAGAAAGAGCCGCCTATAGGCCTTTAAGAAACTCTCCTAAAATATCGGTTCTGATTTCGGCTATCGGCGTTTCTTTTTTTATTGAAAACCTTGCCATTGTAGTTTTTGGAGGAAGGCCGAAAGCCTTCCCTATTCCACCGATGTTTAACAAAATTATCAATATCGGCGGTGTTTCCATTGTCAGCCTCACCTTCTACATTCCTGTTATCACCTTACTTCTTCTAATGGGACTAGTGTACTTTATTCATCATACGAAAACAGGAATGGCCATGCGTGCCGTATCTAAAGACTATGAGGCGGCCAGGCTGATGGCTATTGATGTAGACAAAATCATATCTCTAACCTTTGGAATAGGCTCCTTACTGGCGGCAGTGGGAGGAATTATGTGGGGATTAAAATTTCCCCAGCTGGTGCCCCTAATGGGTGTTATGCCGGGATTAAAGTGCTTTATTGCTGCGGTAATCGGTGGTATCGGCGATATTAAGGGAGCTGTTCTTGGCGGTTTTATACTGGGACTGGGTGAAATTATGCTGGTGGCGCTGCTGCCTGCATTAACAGGATACAGAGATGCCTTTGCATTCATTCTCCTAATCCTAATTCTTTTGGTAAAACCCACAGGTTTGATGGGTCAAAAATTGACAGAGAAGGTGTAAAAGATGAAAAATACAAAAAGAATATTAAACATTATTTCAATCATCGCTTTGATAGGTTTACTCTTCATCTTTGAACAAACCTTCGATTCCTATAAGATGAGAATTGTAAATCTATGTGGTATTTATGTCATTCTGGGCTTAAGCTTAAATTTGATTAACGGTTTTACAGGTTTATTCTCCCTTGGACATGCGGGATTTATGGCTGTAGGAGCCTATACCGCAGGACTTCTAACCCTGTCACCGGCAATGAAACAGATGAATTTCTTTATGAAGCCAATTGTCCCTTTTCTAGCAGAGGTGGAATGGTCATTTTTACCGGCTTTGATTATGGCAGGACTTGTTACAGCTTTGATAGGATTTCTGATCGGTGCACCGGCATTAAAGCTTAGGGATGATTATCTGGCCATTGCAACACTGGGCTTTGGAGAAATCATCCGTGTAGTATTTACCAATACCCAAAGCTTAACCAATGGTGCCCTCGGGCTTAAAGGATTGCCAACTCATACCAATATTTGGTGGACTTGGGGAATTGCATTTATTACTATATTGTTCATGGTATTTTTAATAAAGGGAAGCTATGGAAAGGCTTTTAAGGCCATTCGTGAGGATGAAATTGCTGCAGAAGCCATGGGAATCAGTCTATTTAAGCATAAGGTAATGGCCTTTACCATGGGAGCCTTCTTGGCCGGTGTCGGAGGGGCACTATTAGGCAACCTGCTGGGAACCATTGACCCGAATATGTTCCGTTTCACATTAACCTTCAATATCCTTCTAATCGTCGTTTTAGGCGGTATTGGAAGCATTACAGGTACAGTAATCTCTGCTGTAGTAGTTACAGTAGCTATGGAATATCTTAGAGTTTTGGATGAAGCTATTAATCTTGGATTTATACGAATCGAAGGAATACCGGGCATGCGTATGGTTGTATTCTCACTCCTTCTGATGATTGTCATCTTATTCTACCAAAATGGATTAATGGGGAGTAATGAATTTACCTGGGACTGGTTTTTAGAGAAAAAATTCCTGAAAAAGTCGGGAAAGAAGGAAGTGAAACAATGAGTATATTAAGGGCAGATAATATCACAATGAAATTTGGCGGGCTGGTTGCTGTATCCAATTTTCAAATGGCGCTGCAGGAGGGTGAAATCGTAGGATTAATAGGGCCTAACGGAGCAGGAAAAACCACCGCATTTAATATGATTACAGGGGTATACACACCAACGGAGGGACAGATTTACTTTACAGAGGAAATAAAGGATTCTCAGGGTAATCCCAGCAGCCATGAAATCAATATCACCCAATATCGGCCAGATCAGATTACGAAGCTGGGCGTAGCCAGAACTTTTCAGAACATCCGGCTGTTTAAGGAATTATCTGTATTGGATAACGTAATTATAGCCAATCATTTACGAATTAAATCCGACGTCATTTCTTCCATACTAAGACTGCCAAACTATACAAGAGAAGAAAAGGCAATGATTGAGAAATCGATACATCTGTTGGAGGAAGTTGGTTTAGAGGGCGTGATGCATGAAAAGTCATCCTCTCTTCCTTATGGAAAACAAAGGAGATTGGAAATCGCAAGGGCATTGGCTACAAATCCTAAGGTATTGCTTTTAGATGAACCGGCAGCAGGTATGAACCCTAAAGAATCGCTGGAATTAATGGATTTTGTGGGGGAAATCAGAGATCGTTTTAAACTGACCATATTCATGATAGAACATCATATGCAGGTGGTTATGGGAATTTGCGAGCGAATTTTCGTACTGGACCATGGGGTAACCATTGCCCAAGGAACCCCCAGTGAAATACAAAACAATGAAAAAGTTATTGAAGCATATTTGGGGGTGGATTAGATGTTGGAGATTAAGAATCTGAATGTACATTATGGAGGAATCCATGCCCTGAGGGGAATTCATATCGACATTCCTGAAAATAAGATTATTACTTTAATCGGTGCTAACGGTGCCGGGAAAAGTACTACCCTGCGCAGTATTATGGGTTTGACGAAAAGCAGTGAAGGCAGCATCCAATATCAGGGAGAGAGCTTGCTAAAGTATAAAACAAAGGATATCGTGGAAAAGGGAATTGTATTAGTACCTGAGGGCAGAAGAATTTTCCCAAACCTAACGGTAGAGGAAAATCTTATTTTAGGGGCTTACAGCCGAAAGGACAAGGCAGGTATTGCTAAGGATATGGAAAGGGTTTATGAATTGTTTCCAAGGCTTAAGGAGAGATCCTGGCAGAAAGCCGGTACTATGTCTGGTGGTGAACAGCAAATGCTGGCCGTAGGGCGGGGACTCATGTCGAAGCCAAAGCTCTTGATGATGGATGAACCTTCTCTTGGATTGGCACCCCTGTTGGTAAAGGAGATTTTTAGCATCATCAAGGAAATCCATCGACAGGGAGTTACGATTCTGCTCATTGAGCAAAATGCCAAAGCCTCCCTGGAGATTGCCGACTATGGATATGTACTGGAGACAGGATCTATCGTACTGGAAGGCAAGGGGAAAGATTTGCTCACTAACGAAGAAGTAAAGAAGGCCTATTTAGGCGAAGCTAAATAAAGGATATGTATGAAGTGTTGTGCTAATTAATATGTTCCATAGAAAATAAAGATACAGTCTAAGTCTGATAATATGAATCAGACTTTTTTTTTATCGTTTTAAAATCCTTTATGCAGACCATACTAGTAGATAAGGTTTGTAAAGAAAGGAAGAGTAATTTGGCGAATCTAACAAAGAAAGATACTCTGGGTCAACAGAAGGAGATATTTCATGCAGATCCGGTTCAAGGAATGGAAGCCGTGGAGCAGGCACTGCATCAGGCTGTTTCCGACAGTCACCATTTTACCAATAGGATTTGTACAGAGCTCATTGAAGCAGGAGGAAAAAGGGTAAGGCCTCTGCTGGTACTGAGCGCAGCGCAATGCTTCGGCTCTCTTAATCAAGAAACCATTTATACTGCAGTAGCCTGTGAACTGATCCATATGGCTTCTTTGGTACATGATGATGTGATCGATTTGTCTAAAACAAGAAGAAATAGACCTACGCTCAATGTACAGATCGGTAATCATGCTTCCGTGCTAGTAGGGGATTACTTATTTGCAAAGGCATTTGAGATTTTGTCTACCAACAAACTGCTGGCCAGTATGAATTTAGTGGTAGAAGCCATTGGAGAAATGTGCGACGGAGAAATTGTACAGGCCTCTAATAAATTTAATCTGGATCAAAAGGTAGAGGATTATTACAGCAGAATTTATAAGAAAACAGGCATATTGATCGCTGCCTGCTGCCAGGCAGGGGCCATTGTTGGCGGTGCAGGGGAGCAAGAAATAGAAGCTTTTAGAGAATATGGGATGAATATTGGATATGCCTTTCAGATTATTGATGATCTGTTAGATTTTACAGGAAAAGAAAAGGATTTGGGGAAACCTGTTGGCTGCGATTTACGGGAAGGCAATATTACCCTGCCCATATTAAAGCTTATTAAGCAGGAAGAATATAAAAAATGGCTTCAGAGTATTTTTTTTCAGGGGAATGTAAGCAAAAGCCAATACTTTGAAATTTTAAGACTGTTAAAGGATAGTTATGCTTTAGAGGAAACCTATCAGGAGGCTGTTGTTTGTGTAGAAAAGGCTAAGGCCGCACTGGGACAAATCAAGAATTCTCCCAATAAGCAAACTCTGATGGATTTAGCCGATAAAATCATCCGCAGAAAAAATTAGAAAATGATTATATAGAGGTATATAACAAAAAAATTGTAGGGAACGGCATAGTGGCCGTTCCCTAAATATTGATTTTCAATGTTGGACTTCATTATAGATAAACGCCTCTACAACAAGATGCTATTTTGTAGGGGACAACCTATGTGTCTGCCCGCTTTTTCGGGTCGACACATAAGTCGTCCCCTGCATTTATCTTTCATTTTAATGGCGTTTATCTATATTGAGTAAATTTCATAATTTTTAAGCCTTGAAATAACAATGTTTCAAAAATATAAAAAAACAGTCTACCCCAATCCGATAAATAATTTGTAAAAAAAATCCACAGAAAGGGGCGACTGCAAATTATGTATCGGCAAACAACTTTATTTACTTTAGATCAAATTATTGAACTTCAACCATTAACAAAATTACAGGCTATTTTGACTTTCATTGACTATTCCATTTTACTACAAGCTTTTCAAATTCAACCCTGTAAACGTGGTCCTAAGGGTTTCTCTTTTGAGGCTTTACTTAAT
>NZ_FQZV01000076.1 GCF_900142145.1 Geosporobacter subterraneus DSM 17957
GTAAAATATAAGAAGCAAAGCATGGAGATTTAGTCTTCCATAATATTCAAAAAGGTCTAGTCGTTTAACTAAACCTTTTTTGTGTAAAATTTTGTTATATTTCCCGGGAAATGTGTAAGGTCAGGAAATAATTTGGAGAAAACTGTAAGCTGATACGTTATCGTATCAGCATTTTTATATAACAGGAAAGTTCTGCTTTCCTATTATATAAAAAGAGGGGTTGTAGGGGATGAAATCCCCTGCCCGCATTCAGGAAGGTGCTCAGGCTGCCGCGCAGCCGTCGAAGGAAACCTAGGGTTTCCTAGCGAAAGCATCGAAGATGCTTTCTTATGGGATCAATTGTTTTGCCGTAAGGTGGAAATAGCAGTTTGAGATTGATTGGAGTAGACTTCTTGAGGATACTCTTTTGATGAGAAAAGGTATCCATGTATACTTCCTTCTTAGGTACCATAAACAAAAGACAAGCATCATCAAAAAGAAAAAATGATAATAGATAGTTTCTGCAGGATTTTATAGATATATGAATGGCACAAGACGAACAACAATAAGAGAAGTGTAGATATTGTTCGAATAATAACGTAAAATTTACGAAAATCCATTGAATAATTCGAAAAAATAAGATATAATTACATTGAAATGCGAACGATATCTAAAATATAAAACAAAAAGTTCACTTATATAAATCTGGCAATATGGGCTGGATGTATCTACCGAGCTACCGTAAAAAGTTGTAGGCTATAAGTGTTTTTCTTATGAGCAGTACAGCTTTATTTTTGTCTGAAAGTTTAGGAAGAAAAATATAATTTTTCAGAGGAGATGATGATTTTGCGGTATGAAGTAATTATTGTAGGAGCAGGCCCTTCAGGAATTTTTACAGCTTTAGAATTAATTCGGCAGAAACCATCCAGTAAAATAATCATTTTAGAAAAGGGGAGCAGCATTGATAAACGCTCTTGTCCGAAGGAACAGACGAAAAAGTGTGTCTCCTGCAAGCCTTACTGCCATATTACAACCGGTTTTTCAGGAGCGGGAGCTTTTTCTGACGGAAAGCTTTCTCTTAGCTATGAGGTGGGAGGAGATTTACCAACATTGATTGGAAGCCGTAAAGCCCAGGAAACGATTGAATATACCGATAAGATTTACCTGGAATTTGGTGCAGATACAAAAATAGAGGGGTTAGAGAATAACGAACAAATTAAAGAAATCAGAAGGAAAGCCATAGAAGCCGGATTAAAGCTGGTAGATTGTCCTATTCGTCACTTAGGTACTGAAAAGGCACAGGAAATCTATCTCAAAATACAAAAATATCTGTTGGATGCAGGGGTAGAGATTAGGTTTAATACCCTTGTTCGAGACTTAATGATCGAGGACAAAGCAGCAAAGGGCGTTCAGATCGTTGATTCCAGAACGAAGAAAAACGAAGAGGTTCTGTTCGGAGATCGAATCATTGTGGCTTCAGGCAGAAAAGGAGCAGACTGGTTAAAGGAAATGTGCCTGCAGCATGACATCCATCATTATGCGGGAACCGTAGATATTGGGGTGCGGGTAGAAGTACGTAATGAGGTTATGGAAAAGGTGAACAATGTGCTTTACGAATCTAAGCTGATTGGATATCCTGAGCCCTTTAGAAACAAGGTGAGAACCTTCTGTCAGAATCCCGGCGGATTTGTATCTCAGGAAAACTATGATAACGATCTGGCCATTGTCAATGGACATTCCTATAAGGATAAAAAATCGGAAAATACAAACCTGGCCATACTGAGCTCCCACAATTTCTCAGAGCCTTTTAATCAGCCCATACAGTATGGGAAAAAGGTAGCCGAGCTGATGAATATGTTGGGGAACGGAAAGATTCTCGTACAGCGATATGGAGATATATTGGAGGGGAAGAGAACCTGGCAGCATGAACTGGCACAGTCTAATGTGGAGCCGACGCTGCCTGACGCAGTAGCCGGAGATATTACCTCAGCTATCCCTTACAGACCAATGGTCAATATTCTAAACTTTATTAAGGCCATGAATACCGTAGTTCCTGGCTTTGCCAGCAGGGAGACACTGCTGTACGGGCCTGAAATCAAGTTTTACAGCAATAAAATCGGCATCAATGAGCAGTTTGCAACCAATATCAAGGGACTTTACTGCCTGGGAGATTCCAGTGGCTGGACCAGGGGGCTCATGATGGCATCGGTGATGGGTGTACTGATGGGGCAGATTCTTGCAGACATAAACCAATAAGTTATTATATACGTAGATGAAACTTAATTACTTATAGAGACGGAACTTTATAGGGATAGATAATGGTACCTTTTCCTGTTTTCTTGAAGCATTATAGAAAATAGCGGTCAATCTTACCAAAATTTTATAGATAGAAAGCAACACTAGCGCTGTGAGTCATCAGGAGAAATTCTGTTGACTTTTTTTGTTTCATAGGCTGTTTAAAATCCATATTATCGGGCAAACAAGAGAATTGTCCAAGGTCGTGTGCTTCTAAAAAGACAATACAAAATTCTCCGGGGAGAACTGCAGTATTATTTTGACTGCAGTCTAACAATATCGTGATCCTCCCTATATATCTGGAAAAGGGATTGGAATTTGATGGGGTGATCGTCTATGATGTATCTAAGGAGCGCTATAGCAGCTTGATAGATCAAAAGCTACTCTATATAGCATGCACAAGGGCTTTACACCGATTGATACTGTTCTGGCAAGGGCAAAAAAGCCGTCTTATTCCGGAATGTTAATGGATAATGAAATGCGTTCTATAGGAAAAAGGGCATTTTATTGGTAGTTTGGAAGAAGCAGGAAATCAGCTTGCTATGACGAATCCTACAGTATGCTGACGGAACGCTGGTCTGGAAATTTAAAACTATGGGGCATCCCCATGCTATTCAGGGACAAATCCAGTCTTCTCCGGTGGCCGTCGATAGTATCATTTATATTGGAAGTCTTGATTACAATCTATATGCTATAGATGCAAGAACAGGAAAAGAAAAATGGCACTATTATATGGCGGATAACCCTGCATATTCAACACCCGCCTACAGAGAAGGAATGCTTTATTATGGAACCTATGGTTTCCACAATCCCAGGGTATATGCCCTTAATACCAAAGGTGAGAAGCAGTGGGCCTTTCGAAGGGAGCTGGAAAGCATAAAGCCTGATGAAGGATTCAGAATCGGCAGCTGGGATAATGAGAAGTATGGTTTTACAGCATCTCCTGTTATTGCGGGTAATAGAATGTATATAGGAAGTTGGGACAATCATCTATATATATTTGATTTAGACCGGGGAGAGTTAATCGGGAAATATGCTGCTCCAAAAGCCATAGGGGCTGCCGCTGCTGTTGGCAATGGAGTAGTCTACTTCGGTTGTTATGATGGAAGCATATATGCTTTATCTGGAGAATAAGTCAGTATTAAGAGGAATTCAAATCATCTAGGCTAGCATGACCAATAAATCTTTTCTTCAGATAAGTTTTCCACAATATCCTATTGACAAATCCAAGGATATTCTATTAATGTAAAAGTAAATCAATGATAGACAGTGGGGGGACGTAATGTTTGAAGCAAACTATAGAGCAATAGGAAGCAATACATGGCAGGGTAGAATTGACAGCGACAGCAACTATGATGCCTTTCGGTGGCACCAATGGATCCAGCTGATAGACTTGACAAAGGAAAACCTGTTTCCATTTGAAGGAGAGCTTGGGATTGCCTTTATAGGCTTCTGCTGCGATGCAGGAGTTGGTCGAAACAGGGGAAGAACAGGAGCTGCCAATGGACCTCAAGCCATCCGCAAAGAAATGACAAATCTTCCTTGCAGATTTGATCCTGTAGTAAAACTATTTGATGCAGGAGATATATTATGCGAAGATTGTACGTTAGAAGAAAGCCAGGCAGCTTTAGCAAAGGCCGTTGAAAAGTTATTGGCTTTAAATCTGTTTCCTATTGTATTGGGAGGAGGCCATGAGGTAGCCCTTGGGCATTACAATGGTATTTTAGAACATCTGATGAAGCAAAAAGAGAAGCCCAGGATCGGCATTGTCAATTTTGATGCCCACTTTGACCTTAGACCCTATCCCAACGGGGGAAGCTCCGGAACAATGTTTCGTCAGATAGCAGATCAGTGCAGTGAAAGAGAACTAAAATATTCCTACCTTTGTCTTGGAATCCAAAAACACAGCAATACCATCGAATTGTTTAAGACAGCAGACCGATTAGGGGCCAAATACATATTGGCAAAGGATATCATTGACAGCGATAATTGGAGTGTTTTAGAAAAGTTTGATGCCTTTATGAAGAGCAACGAGCATATTTATATCACCATTTGCTCTGATGTGTTTTCTTCGGCCTTTGCACCGGGAGTCAGCGCTGCCCAGCCGCTGGGCCTGGACCCGGAGCGGGTTTTGAAGTTCTTAAAATATCTACTTAGAAGCAACAAGGTTATTGGTTTTGATATCGCTGAAGTTGCTCCCAGGTTTGATCAAGATAATACCACAGCCAATCTCGCCTCAGTACTGATTTTTTCTGTAGTAAATACTTTGGCCCAAATGCACAATCTGTCCCTCGATGAATGAGGGATTTTTTGTTGTAAGAATGTTATGCTTTTGAACTATTCTTGGGTATCATGGTATATTATTCCTATAATACTCGGAATCAAGAGCATACTAAAATATGAGAAAGACTGTTGAAGGGAGCTGTAATATGAATCAACATATGCTAGAAAAACATGCTCGTTTGATTGTAAAAACCGGCATCAATATTCAAAAAAAATCAAACCCTGGTCATTTTTTTCCCTATTGAATGTGCATCCTTTACCCGGATCATTGCAGAACAGGCTTACGTAGAAGGTGCAAGGGATGTGGTGATCAGCTGGAAGGATGAGCTGTTTTCCAAGATTCGATATATCCATGGACCGGAGGAAATTTTTGAGGAGTTTCCAGAGTGGCAGAAAGAATTCTACTTATCCCATGTACACCAGGGAGCTGCATTTTTAATTATCTCAGCCTCAGATCCTGAGCTGACGAAGGATGTGAAGCCTGAAAGGCTTGCAAAAGCCAGAAAAGCCAGTAGCACAGCCCTTGAGGAGTACCGGGAAAAACTGATGAGCAATGAGAATGCCTGGTGCGTGATCTCCATACCTACAGAGGCCTGGGCAAAAAAAGTATTTGCTGGACTAAAAGAGGAAGAGATTCCCATTTTTGAGAAGGGAAATTTTGCATTTTAGAATGCTTAATGAAAAAGGTAGGGGCGAACAGTGTTCGCCCGGTTTTTGTTTATTAAATGCCACAATCACCTTGAAGAGATCTCCATCGACTTCAATATCCAGTTTGCCGCCCTGCAGGTCTACAATGCTCTTAGCAATGGCCAGGCCCAGTCCGGAGCCTTCTGTATTTCTGGAGGTATCTGCCCGCTTAAACCTTTCAAAAATCTCCTCTACATCAAAATCCATTTTCTTACGAATTTCTTAAGAAACCAATAAAAAGCAGCTTGCTAAAAAATAGGTGCGTATTAGATTTTTGAAAAGACATGGAAAAAATGGCAGGATAGGAGTCAAGAAACATAGAAGGATATTGATTGAATAAATAGAATAGATAGTAAAATAGGATTCATGGAGGGGCCATGATCCTTTTGTTGAAAAGTAGCTGGGAGGATAAGCGTTATTCATGAACATCTTAAAAAAAATTCTCTATCTGATTAATAAAAAGCATATCATTCTCATTTTAATGATTTTAATCTCTATTATCAGTACCATGTTACTCTGGCTTCAGCAGGAAGACACAGTGATCCCATCGGTGAAGCCCACCTATCACTTCTACCTTGTGGGGCAAAACTCCGTAGACCCTTTTTGGAAGGAAGTCCGGCAAGGGGCAGAAGATGCAGCAAAGGATTATAATGTTGTCGTAGAGTTTAATGCACCAAGATTTAATAATCCCCAAGAGGAACGGATGTATCTGGATATAGCCGTTACGGCAAAGGTGGACGGCATTATTACCCATGTTTCTAATGGACAGAGCTTTAGAGAGTTAATTGATAGGGCTTATGATTTAGGTATTCCTGTTGTTACCATAGAAAATGACGCAAAAAACAGCAATCGAAGTGCCTTTGTTGGAACCAACAGCTTTGTTTTGGGTAAAGAGGCTGCAAAGCTAATGATTGATGCGACAAACGGAAAAGCAAATATTGCAATCATTGTAAGTAACGACTATGAGATGGACAGTGCAAGTCAAAATTTGAAAATTAACGGGTTTTTAAGTACCATCAAGGAGTATTCAGAAATGAAGGTGGTACAAACCTATATATCAAAAATGGGAATTCTCAGTGCTGAAGAAATCACTCAATCCATTATCAACAGCCAATTAGACATCAATGCCATTCTTACAACCAATACGGTAGATACCTTCGGCGCAGCCCAGCTCATTGTAGATCAAAATAAGGTCGGAGCTATTACATTGATCGGTTACGGAGATACAGTCAATATTTTAAGATACATCAAGAACAATATTATTTATGGTACAGTAATGAGCGATCCCTACAAGATGGGCTATGAAGGGGTAAAAGCCCTATTGGATATTAAGGAAAGGAATAATGTTTCAACCTTTATTGATACAGGTGTGAAGGTTATTAGAAAGAGCAATATGGAGGAATACGAGATGAAAGCAGACATGGTTGAATAGTTGGTGAATATATGAATAGAGAAATTTTTCATTTTACTGGTATCAGAAAAAAGCTGATCATCTATTATTTGATTACCACCATTTTACTGGGTGTCACCAGTTTTTTTTCTTATTATAATGCAAGGATTGTATTAACAGGACTAAAAACCATTATACAGGACTATGTATATCTCAACAGTTTAAATAATGGTGTAAATGCACTCATGACCGAGGTGGAAGAATACCTTACCACAAAATCCTCTGATTCTATACTAAACTATTACACAACTTTAAATGAGCTTCAGGAAAAAGCGAGGAAGATCCCCAGAAGAGCAGTATATGATCTTGACAGTCTGATGCTTAAGGATATCGGAAACATGATCGATGAGCTTTTAAGCGAAACAGACCATGCAGTCAGGGCAAAAAGGGGAAGAATCAGCAGCGAATACATCGCACATTTTTCCAGAGCAAATCAGATTAGTGAACATATAAAGTTTTATATTAATACCCTATTGAATCGAAAACTTCAGAAGGGTTCTCTAAGATATGATGAAATAACAAAAAACTTGACCGTTGTTAATTATATTAATTTAGCGATTATTATTTTATCCATATTTACCAATGTTTTTCTAGCAATTTTCTTCACCTATCGGCTCACAAAGCCAATTGTTGAGTTATCTCATTCGGCAGAGCGTATATCAAAAGGAGATTTTGATATACCGCCCACGAAGATTGATACAAAGGACGAGGTAAGTATCCTGGCAGCCGCCTTTGACAAAATGGTTGTCAGTATTAAGAATTATATCGATGAGATAAAAAAACAGGCAGAATTTGAAAATAGGCTGAAAGAACAGGAGATGCAAAATTTTAAGATGAAGAGTCTTTTGAAGGATGCAGAGTTGAAATCCCTTCAGTCACAGATTAATCCACATTTCTTATTTAATACCCTCAATGCAGCATCACAGCTTTCTTTAATGGAGGGAGCAGATCGAGCTTCTGAGTTTATAGAAAATATGGCAGAGCTGTTTCGGTATAACTTGAGAAGATTGGATGAGCCGGTTACCTTAGCAGACGAAATCAGATATGTGAAAAACTACATGCATATCTTAAAAACAAGATTTGGGGAAAAGATTCAATTCTTTGCAGAACTGGAAGAGGATGTTATGGATGTAAAGATTCCCTGTACGATTTTGCAGCCCATTGTTGAAAATGCATACATCCACGGACTAGAGAACATGGAGAGAAATGGGGTCATCTACTTAAATGTTAAAAAACAATCCGCGGAGATTCATATTGAGGTGATCGATAATGGTATGGGGATGGATAAGGATCGGGTAAAAATGATACTTTTCATGGACGGACAAGAGGACTTAACAAGGAAGCACGTTACTGGAATTGGTATCCATAATGTAATAGACCGCTTGAGACTATTCTATAATATTGCAGATATTCATGATGTTATAGAAATAGACAGCAGATTGGGAGAGGGGACGAAGATCACCTTGAAAATACCATATCCCGAGGAGGTGGAAGAAGATGATAAAGCTTTTAATTGCTGATGATGAGCACCTGGTAGCAGAATCTATTCGATTTATCATTGAAAAATATACGGAAGGGGTAGAGATCGCTGGCATAGCCAGATCAGGAAGGGAGGCAATTGAAAAAGCCCTGGAGCTAAAACCCGATATTATATTCATGGATATACGCATGCCTGGAATTGATGGAATTGAGGCAATTCGCCAAATAAAGGCTACAAACGGAGAGGTATTATTTGTAATTGTCACAGCCTACGAATATTTTAATTATGCAAAGGATGCTGTAAATCTTGGGGTTCATGAATACCTGTTAAAGCCTGTAAATAAGCACCGGGTAGTGGAAACAATCCATACTGCGTCACAGAGCATACTTACGAAAAGAAGAGCCATCCAAAGGGAAATGTTATTAAAGGAAAAAATGAATAAAATCATTCCCCACATGGAAGGGCAGTTTATCTATTCTCAGCTGCTAAGCGGTAGAATGATCAATGATATAGCATTTTATGAAGATGTTTTTGGCATGGGTTTAGCCCATGGATATGTAATGCTGGCCATTGTTGAGGAGTCCGAAAGCTATGGACGAGAGGAAACCTTGAAAAACAGCCTTGATAAGCAGCGTTTCTATGATATTTTCAGCCTGGAGCTAAAAAGCTTGATACCTTGCCTGATCGGTCCTCCTATGCTAGACCGAACAGTAGCCTATATTCCGGTGAATATGGACGAAGACAGCTATACTGCCAGAAATATGGCTATCGAAACGGCTCAAAGGCTTGTCAACCGAGTCAAAAAACACATCAATATTCGCTATAAAATTGGAATAGGAAGAAGATATGATATCGGTGATTTTTTGAAGTCATCGAATGAAGCTTATATGGCAGCAGCTGTAGCCAATAAGGACTCAGTGATTCATTACGAAGATGTAATTCTATCGGTAAATACAGTAGACACTTATCCCGTCAATAAAGAAAAAATGCTGATTCATAAAATGCTCACGGGAGACCTAGATGGCGTATTGGAAAGCTTTGAAGAGATTTTCTGGTGGCTTACTGTAAATTATAAAGAAGATATGGATAAAATCAAATCAAAGCTGCTGGAGCTTTTGGTGGTTATTAAACGGTCCATTCCCTATGAAGTGAAGGAAAACGATATTTCTGAGCAGGGACAGTTTATTCAGCTGTTGAGAATTGAGAATATCAGCGAGCTTAAGGCCAGTTATTCAAATTTTCTAAAAGATATAACCCTGGCCATCGGGGAAAATCGGGAAAAAGAACTAAATGGTCTGATACTAAAGTCATTAAAATACATCAATAGCAGCTATCACAAAAATATTAGCTTAGACGATGTAGCAAAAGAAGTGAATATGAGCTATCACTATTTTAGTAAGTTTTTTAAAGAAACAACGGGAAAGAACTTTGTGGATTATCTAACGGAAGTAAGAATTGAAAGATCAAAGGAACTGTTGCAGGATTTATCCGCCAGTATAAAAGAAATTTGCCACGAAATAGGATACAGCGATCCCAATTATTTCTGCAAGATATTTAAAAAAGTAACGGGTATGACACCCACGGAATTTAGATCCAATTCTTTGTCACAAGAGGTGATATAAGGATGAAGCCAAAAGAAGTATTAAAGCTGGGAATATTAATCATACTCCTAATCATATTTATATTTCTTACCTATTTATTAGGCAAAAATATATATGCCAATTATATCAAGAAAAATCAGAACTACGGAGCAGCAGTACAGGAGAGCAGCAAAATAAAAATAGGCTTTTCGTTAGGAACCCTGAAGGAGGAAAGATGGATTAAGGATCGGGATATTATTATGGCCAAGGTCGAAGAGCTGGGAGCAGAAATTATTGTGCAAAACGCTAACAATGATGATCAGGATCAATTAAAGCAGGTGAAATATCTGCTGGAGCAAAATATTGATGTGCTCATTATTGTACCCAATGATTTAAAGAAGGCGGCATCTGCTGTTGAACTGGCCAAGAAGCAAGGTGTAAGAGTCATTTCTTATGACAGGCTGGTACTCAATTCCAATGTAGATATTTATATATCCTTCGATAATATAAAAGTTGGATCGCTCATGGCAAAATATGTTGTAGATAATGTTCAAAGCGGTAATGTACTGATTATAAACGGAGCTACATCCGATCACAATACACAGTTAATTAAGTACGGTTATGATCAGGTACTACAGACAATCGGTGAGAAACAGGGCACTAGCGTGATGGAAGAATATTGGGCCCCCAATTGGATGAAGGAGTATGCCTATAGGGTTACCGACGAACTGCTTCAAAGTAAAAGGAAAATTGATGGCATTATTGCGGGAAATGATGGTCTGGCAGACGGGGTTATTGAAGCGCTGTCAGAGCACCGAACCGCAGGAAAAACCATTGTAGTCGGGCAGGATGCTGATTTAGCCGCTTGTCAGAGAATCGTTGAAGGGACACAACTCATGACTGTGTACAAACCCATAGAAAAACTGGCAGATGCTGCTGCCAGAACGGCGATTCAGCTGGCCAAAGGCGAGCCTTTAAATAATATTCAAGCTACTATATACGATGGAAAGTATAATGTACCCTATTATATATTAGAACCTATTGCTGTAGATAAAACAAATATAGATGATACCATCATTAAGGATGGATTTCATATGCGTGATGAGGTCTACAGAAATTTACCTGAAAGCGAATATACAAATTAGGCATCCAGAAACCTAGTATAAAAAATATAGTTTCCTTATAAAAAATATAGGAGACTATATTTTTTTGCGTTAAAAAAATACTATAGGAACCGATACAAAAACACTAACAGATAAAATAGAAAAGATAAAAGCAAAAAGCTACAGAGGTTATTCAGAATGAAAGGCGAATTAAACTAATAGAGTTTAGCAAGGTGTCAAAGAAAGCAAGGAACAAGCTTGAAAGTTGGGAGAACAATAATTGACGAGCGTCAATTTTGTTCAATGGTATCGGCAAACGTTTCCTAAACCTAAGGGATTAGCTTTGAAGAAAAAGCCTAGATTTTATGCAAATTGTAGAATTCTACAATGGGCTAAAATAAAGAAAAATAAAGGGGGAAGTGTGTGTGAAAAAAATATTAGCTTTATTGGTGGCAATGACAATGGTATTTGCATTGGCTGCCTGCGGTCAGAAACCTGCTGAGGCTCCCGCTGCCGGTACAGATGCAGGAGCACCAAAGATTGGGGTAACCATCTATAAGTTTGACGACAACTTTATGTCCTTCGTACGCCGTGCTATTGAAACCGGCGCTAAGGATAAGGCAGAGTTGATCCTAAACGACTCACAAAACAATCAGGCAACACAAAACGAGCAAGTTGACATGATGATCTCTAAGGGCGTAAAATCCTTAGCCATCAACTTGGTTGACCCACAAGCTGCACCTTCTATCATTGAAAAGGCGAAAGCAGCCAATCTGCCTGTAGTATTCTTTAACAAAGAGCCTGATGCTGCTGCATTGGCAAGCTATGACAAAACATGGTACGTGGGAACAACCTCTTCCGAATCGGGAGTTATGCAAGGGAAAATCGTTGCCGATTCTTGGAAAGCCAATCCGGCTTGGGATAAAAACGGAGACGGAAAGATCCAGTATGTACTGTTAAAGGGTGAGCCTGGACATCCGGATGCTGAAGCACGTACAAAATACGTGATCGAAGAAATAAAGAATGCTGGTATTGAAGTAGAAGAATTAGAGCTTCAAACCGGTATGTGGGACAGCGTAAAAGGGAAAGAATTAGTAGACGCATGGTTAGCCAAGCATGGGGATAAGATCGAGTATGTGATTGCCAACAACGATGCCATGGCATTAGGTGCCCTTTCATCGCTGCAAGCCAACGGATACTTTACAAATGACAAATTCATGCCGGTTGTTGGAGTAGATGCCATTCCTGATGCATTAGAGCAAATCAAGGCGGGCATCCTGGTAGGAACCGTATTAAACGACGCGAAAAACCAAGGCCAAGCAACCCTTGACTTAGCATTAAATGTAGCCAACGGCAAAGATCCTCTGGATGGAACAAAGTGGAAATTAGATGACAAAAAGGCCGTTCGTGTGCCGTATGTTGGCATTACATTAGAGAACATTGCCATTGCTGAGGAAGCCTACAAATAAACATTACTATGTGAAACAAGGATGCATGTGCATGCATCCTTGTTTTTCAGATATAGATAGAGAATGGGGTGAAACCTGTGCAGAGCAATCAAGAAAGTGAAAAAGACACAGAAAAGTATCTATTGGAAATGATCGATATTTCTAAAGAATTTCCGGGGGTAAAGGCATTGGATCGTGTACAGCTGCGCGTAAGGCGTGGGACGGTGCATGCCTTGATGGGAGAAAACGGTGCAGGGAAATCTACCCTGATGAAGTGCCTCTTTGGCATTTACCATGCAGATGCAGGGGAGATCTACTTTGAAGGACAGAAGGTAAACTTTCTATCGGCCAAGCAGGCATTAGACAAGGGTGTATCCATGGTGCACCAGGAGCTAAACCAAGTACGCCAGCGCAGTATCAGCGATAATATCTGGCTGGGACGATATCCCAAAAAAGGACTATTCATAGATGAAGAGAAAATGTATGAGGACACAAAAAAAATCTTTGAGGAGTTAGACATTCATCTAGATCCTCGGGAAAAGGTAGAAAAACTTTCGGTTTCTGAAATGCAAATGGTAGAAATCGCAAAAGCAGTATCCTATCATTCGAAAATTATTGTTATGGATGAACCTACCTCCTCCTTAACAGAAAAAGAGGTAAACCATCTGTTTAAAATTATTGGTGCATTAAAGGAAAAAGGGGTTGGCATCATCTATATCTCTCATAAAATGGAAGAAATCTTAAAAATATCCGACGAAGTCACCGTCATGCGTGATGGCAAATGGATAGCCACCAAGCCTGCCAAAGAATTGACCACCGATAAGATCATCAGCTTAATGGTGGGCCGGGATCTGACCCATCGTTTTCCGGAAAAGGTCAATGAACCGGGAGAAGCCATCCTCAAGGTAGAAAAACTGACGGCTACCTACCAGCCATCTATCCAGGAGGTATCCTTCGAGCTTAGAAAAGGAGAGATTTTAGGCGTAGCCGGCTTAGTAGGCTCTAAGCGTACAGATATCGTAGAGTCACTCTTTGGTGTTAGACAGGTAAAATCAGGTGCCATCTACTTACACGGCAAAGAGATCAAAAACTATTCGCCGGAGGCAGCCATCAAAAATGGATTTGCACTGGTAACCGAAGAACGCCGTGCAACGGGGATATTTGGCATGCTGAGCATTCTTTTCAATGCCACCATTGCCAATATGGATAAATATGTGAACCGATTTGGACTCTTGGACGATGAAAAATCAAAAGAGGATACCAAATGGGTAATTGACAGCATGAGCGTAAAAACCCCTACCCAAAAGACTGCCATCAATTCCCTCTCGGGAGGAAACCAGCAAAAGGTAATCCTAGGCCGATGGCTTTTGACCCAGCCGGAAATACTTATGCTGGATGAACCGACCCGAGGCATCGATGTGGGAGCAAAATATGAAATCTACCAGCTCATGATAGAACTGGCAAAGATCGGAAAAGGCATTATCATGATCTCATCAGAAATGCCGGAACTCTTAGGGGTTACCGATCGCATACTGGTCATGAGCAACGGCCGTCTTGCAGGCATCGTAGAGACTAAAAATACCAGTCAAGAAGAGATTTTACGCTTATCAGCTAAGTTTCTATAGGATGAGGAGTGAGAAAGGTGTTTGAATCTATTTCTGATAAAATAAAAAGAATAAGGCCCAAAGATGTAGCAACGTGGATGATGAACAATGCCATTTTTATCGTTTTATTGGTTTTACTGCTGGTGATCATTGCCTACTCTCCCGATTTTTTATCTGTGAATAACTTCCGCAATATCCTGGCTCAGGCCTCTACCCGTATTATCATTGCCCTGGGTGTAGGGGGCTTGATCATTACCCAGGGAACAGACCTTTCAGCAGGGCGCCAGGTAGGGATTGCAGCGGTTATATCTGCCTCCCTCTTACAGTCGCCAACCTATGCTTATCGGATGTATCCCGATCTTCAGTCCTTGCCCATTTTCCTGCCGATCCTGCTGGTAGCGGTGATAACAGGGATTTTCGGACTCATTAACGGATTTATCATTTCCAAGCTTAAAGTAACCCCTTTTATTGCTACCTTAGGGATGATGATCATTGTCTATGGACTTAACTCCATCTACTTCGACCGGCCGCCCTATGGTGCCCAGCCCATCGGCGGATTGGATCCAAGATACATGCGATTTGCCCAGGGCAGCATCAACATCGGAGGCTTCATGCTGCCCTACCTGGTGATCTATGCCGCCATTGTTACGGGACTGATTTGGATTTTATGGAACAAGACCCGGTTGGGAAAAAACATCTATGCCATTGGTGGAAACCCTGAAGCGGCAGCCGTATCCGGAGTGAATATTGTAAGAAATATTCTGCTGATCTATATGATTGCAGGGGCATTAT
>NZ_FQZV01000063.1 GCF_900142145.1 Geosporobacter subterraneus DSM 17957
GAATTCTCACAGTCTGGGCACTTATATTCTATGTATCCATTTGCAATCGACCCACAATGCATCATCTTTTTGACTTCACTTAGCACATTTTTTCTAATCTTATGACCATACAATTTGACAAAATCATCCCAATGATCAATAAATATTTGTCTTAGAATCCCTTTTCCCATATCAAAACTCCGCTTACATATTTTTACTGTTAATAAATGGTTAATTCTTCTATGTCCTGATTTTACTCTCTTACATGCCTATTATTATATCAAAAAAATTTATACTTTCTTATACAATAAAAAATAGTAATGATGCAATTCATCATTACTATTTGGGATTACTGAGCTTTTACGACCTCTTTGTCATGATAGAATCCACAAGATTTACATACTCTATGTGGTAGTTTCGGTTCATGACATTGTGGACACTTTATAATATTAGGAGCTGTCATTTTAATATTTTCTGCTCTTCTTTTGTCTCTTCTTGCTTTAGACGTCTTCCGCTTAGGTACTGCCATTCTTCCCACCTCCTTAATCTTTTTGTAACAAATCCTTTAGTTTTAATAATCTGGGATCAATCTCGCTTTTTTCACATTCACATGGATTTTCATTAAGATCTGTTCCACAGACCAAACATAAGCCTTTACAATTCTCATCACAAACAACTTTCATAGGAAACGCTAATACCAAACTATTCTCTATTATATCCGAGACATCTAACAGATAGTCTTGGACGGAAAATAATTCATCTTCCTCATCTTGTTCATGATTCCCGACAGTCACTCTCTCTTGGATATGATGTACAATCCTTTGTTCGAATGGGGTTAAACAGCGATGACACTTCAGCAGCGCTACTCCTTCTACAGTTGCCTTTAGAAATACTTCATGATTCACTCGATATGCCTGTCCTCTGAATACCACAGGTTCCTTGAAGCTTATTTCTTCATTATAGCAGTTGAAGTTTTTGTAAGGCTCCTGGACTTCAATATCAATCGTATTTTTCTGTCCTTCAAATAATTCTTGCAAATTAACTTTCATAACACTACACCTCGACGTGTTGACAGATTTTATTATACAAACGGAATCATCATTTGTCAAGCAAAATTACTTGATAGCAATACGGTTTATTCCTTAGATATGCTTATAGTATTGATAAAAGGTAGGAATTTCATCCTACCTTTATCAATAAATTTATCTGTTTTCAATAAAACGCTCAAAGACTACTGCATAGATGCCCCTAACAAGACCTATTTCAACAATTCCTGCGTATCTCTGGCAATCATCAGCTCTTCATTGGTTGGAATAACCAATACTTTTACTTGTGAATCATCGGTACTTACAACAACTTCTTTTCCTCTTGTCTTATTTCTCTCAGGACAAATCTTAACACCCATAAATTCCAATCCATTTACAATGGCTTCCCGGTTTAATGCAGAGTTCTCTCCCAATCCTGCGGTAAATACAATAGCGTCTACTCCGCCCATTACTGCAGCGTAGGCTGCAATATACTTTCTAACACGAAGGTCAAATATGTCTAGTGCCAGCTGTGCTCTTTCATTACCTTCTTTTGCTGCATTTTCAATATCTCTAAAATCGCTGCTCACCCCTGAGATGCCAAGAACGCCTGATTTTTTATTTAAAAGGTTATTAATTCCCTCAATATCAAGATTTTCTTTTTCCATGATGAAGGTTACAATGGCAGGGTCGATATCTCCGCATCTTGTTCCCATAGCCAAGCCTTCCAGTGGTGTAAAGCCCATACTTGTACCAACAGATTTTCCGCCAGAGATCGCTGTTACACTTGCACCATTGCCTAAATGGCAAGTAACAATTTTTAGATCCTCTAATGGTCTTTCTAGTAATGCAGCTGTTCTTTGAGCTACATATTTATGGCTAGTACCATGGAATCCATACCTTCTAATACCATATTTTTCATACAGCTCATATGGCAGTGGATAGATATAAGAAGATTTAGGCATTGTTGAATGGAAAGCTGTGTCAAATACCCCTACCATTGGTACATTAGGCATTATTTCTCTACACGCATTAATACCCATTAAGTTTGGTGGATTATGTAAAGGTGCTAAATCAATACACTCCTCCATTGCCTTGATAACATTTTCATCAATAACTACTGAACCGGAGAACTTTTCTCCCCCATGAACAACTCTATGCCCTACAGCATTGATTTCATCCATTCCCTTAATTGCACCATGGTTTTCGTCTGTTAATGCTGCAATTACCAGTTCAAGGGCAACCTTATGGTTTTCCATCGGCTGTTCGATTACAGCCTTTTCTTTGCCAGTGGTTTCATGCTTAAGCACTGAGCCTTCGATACCGATTCTCTCAACCAATCCTTTTGCTAATACACTTTCATCCCTCATATCCACCAACTGATATTTTAGTGATGAACTGCCACAGTTAATTACCAATACATTCATTTGTATAGCCTCCTTATTAAAATTTTAACAAATTTAAATTCTATAAAAATTTAATTTATCCTTTTTTAAAACCTATTATATTATAAAATAAAATCCATTTTTTTAAAATATAAATTTATTACTTCTTTCTTTTGATATTATTCGTCAAATTTAGTAATATTATTGTTAGAGTATATTCTTACAATTAATTGGAAACTTTATTGTTTCTTTTAGTTTAAGGTTTAAATCATTGGAGGTTTTTGTATGAAGGTTCTAGGGCTGATCACGGAATATAATCCTTTTCATAATGGACATAAATATCACCTTACAGTTTCAAAAGCTACAGTTGGCGCCACCCATACCATTGCTGTTATGAGTGGGAATTTTTTACAAAGAGGGGAACCGGCCTTAACCCATAAATGGATTCGTGCAGAGATGGCCGTTCAAGAGGGTATTGATCTGGTTATTGAGCTTCCTGTGGTTTATGCCTGTCACAGCGCGGAATATTTTGCCTTTGGTGCCATTGCCTTGCTGCATAAATTAGGAATCGTTGATGCCATATGCTTTGGTAGTGAAGAGGGCAAACTGGAACCCTTAAAAAAAATTGCCAAAACACTTTGCCAAGAGCCTTTAGAATATAAAACCCACTTGCACAACAAAATCAAGGAAGGCCTTCCTTATCCTAAAGCACGGGCATTGGCGCTGAAGGATTTTTTAGGTTATGAAAACATCGACAATACCATATCCTCCCCCAACAATATCCTCGGCATAGAGTATTTAAAAGCCTTGTATCAATTGGGCAGCTCGATCACCCCATTCACAATACAGAGAGTTCAGGCTGATTATCACTCTCATCAGCTGGAAGGTACGATTTGCAGCGCTACAGCTATCAGAAAATTTCTTAGCACTAATGAAGAAACCCTTCTTTTATCTACGTTTATGCCTGAAAAAAGCTATTCATTGCTTATGAACAGCATTAAAAGCAGGTTAGCCCCTGTGTTCCCTTCTTCCTTTGATCAAATGATGCTATACCGTTTGAGATATCTTTCGGAATCGACTCTAAAGGATTTACCCGATGTGGGTGAGGGCCTGGAAAACCGAATCAAGGAGGCAGCCGGCCGGGCTAAAAATTACAGCGAACTGCTGGATTTAATCAAAACCAAGCGATACACCATGACCCGTATTCAAAGAATACTGATCCACAGCCTTTTAGGTCTTTCAGGTCAAGCTTTATCATCAATGGCCCATGAAAAAGGTCCCTCCTATGCACGTATACTGGCTTTTACTCACAAAGGGGCTGAGCTTATCCGATTGGTGAAATCTACTTCCTCTATACCGCTCATTACGAATATTAATAAAGCAAATATAAAGGATTGTGCTGCACAAAAAATGCTTTCCTTTGATCTCCTGGCAACAGATATTTACAGCTTAGGATATCCTGGTACGGAACATCGTTATGGTGGTTGGGACCACTTCGTACAGCCCTACTATCATCGATAAAAATGTAGTGAATTACATTATTTCCCTGTTCTTTCCCAAAATATCAAATTATCTTTTATGAGGGCAGTGATATAACCCAGTGCCTCTAATCCACTCAAGTGCGCAGCTACAGCAGTTTGCAGCAGATAAAACTGGCTTAGCTGATTAATTTTTATATCATAGTAGCTGCAAACAGACTGAAATATCTGTTCTGTACTTTTGTGAGATTCCAACCCTTCTGTGATTTGTCTGTCGATCTCATCTAACCTTTCAAGGTTATTTTGTACCACTTCTCTTATATTGGACATCGGCATACTGTGACAGGGAACATAATAGTCATAGGTGCTGTTTTCTAAATAATTTAGTGTTTCTCGCTGTTTTATAATATCTACATTGAAGGGGAGTTTGTGCTTTTCCAACACCTCATTGGATACAAAGGCATCAGCACAAAAGAGCACATTATCAATAGCAATGCCGATTTGTCCCGGTGAATGTCCCTGTAATGGTATAACCTGCAATTTTAAACCGCAAATTTCTAAAATCCTTTCATCTGCCTTGATTACATAGTCTATTTTTGAAGGTTTAGCCATAAGAAACTTGTTTAGCAAGGCTCTGACAGGATGGGCTCCAGAAAACAGATAGAGGGGCTCCAGATATGGATATCGGATAATCGCTTCTTCAATTTCCGGCGCATAGATCTTCGCGCTGGTCTGATGCTGTATATAAGCATTTCCCCCACAGTGATCTGCATGGGAATGCGTATTAATTATTGCTTCTACCTTCAAGCCCTCCTGTTTTAAAGTATTTAAGATTTTTTTTCCCGTATGGTCCTCTAAACCGGTGTCGATCAGAATAGCCTTTCCTTCATGCATAATACAGCCTATGTTTACTACATTGGGTATATAGTAAACCCGATTAGTGATTTTCTTCAGTTCCATTAGCTATCCGCCTCCATTTTCAATTCGCCCTTTGAGCTATTTATGAATAGTATTTTCTATACAGAAGTGTAAATACCTTCCTTAATAAAAATCAAAGGTCATGAAATCAGTAATAAAAATACTCCTGGCCCATATACATATGGTAGATATTAACGCATGGGGGGAAGAACATGAAGCTGGTAGCACTCGTCATCATATTCTTCATTTTTTATATATCCAAAAAACTGAAAATACAACAAAATATAAACTATGCTCTTTTGGTCATTCTAGTCACTGCGATCACTATATGCATGATCTTCTACCCTAAGGATGCTGTAGAAGCTGCACGGAGTGGACTAGATACTTGGTTTAATATTGTGTTTCCCTCTCTGCTCCCTTTTTTCATTGGCGCGGAATTAATGGTGGGTTTAGGCGTTGTCAGTTTCATGGGCATACTGCTCGAACCTATTATTCACCCTTTGTTTAATGTCCCTGGCGAGGCTTCTTTTATTTTTTCCATGAGTATTACTTCTGGATATCCCGTAGGTGTAAAACTTACCTCTAAGCTTCGGGAGCAAGGAGTGATCAGTAGAATTGAAGCACAAAGAATTCTGTCCTTCTGCAGCACCTCAGGCCCTCTATTTCTAATTGGAGCGGTAGCAGTAGGCATGTTTCAAAATCCACAGCTTGGTGCAACCATATCTATCGCCCATTATCTGGGAGCAATCGCTACTGGCTTACTTTTTCGTTTTTATTACTTCAATGAAAGAGATACAACAAAGAAATCAGTGGTTAAAGGATATTTGACAAGAGCCCTTCGAAAAATGTCTGCTACCTATAAAAACAGCAACAAGTCCTTTGGCATTTTGATGGGGGAAGCGGTAAGAAACTCTATTGAAACCATGCTTGCTGTAGGAGGCTTTATCATTATTTTCTCTGTAATCATAAGAATCTTTCAGCTTACTGGTATCATTCAATGGCTTTCACATATACTATCCGCTCCCTTGTCCCTATTAGGACTGCAACAAAGCCTCCATCCAGCTTTTATAAGCGGAATCTTTGAGATTACCATTGGATGTAAATTGGCCTCCGAAATACAAAATATATCATTTCTTCAACAAGCAGTATTTACCACGATGATAATTTCTTGGAGCGGCCTTTCTATTCATGCTCAGGCTGTCAGTCTGCTTAGCAAAACCGATATTAGCAGCAACGTATATATACTCTCAAAGCTATTACATGCCATATTATCAAGTGCTATGGTTTTTTTAGTATCTCCTCTTGTTGCTGCTGCCTCAAAGCACATCCTGTTCCCAGTATTTTTCATCGCCCCCCAAACCTCACGATTCCAAAGCTGGGTACATAATCTGTTTTTTTCTTTCCAGCTCTTTTTCTCTATTACACTGACCGTTTTTATCATTGCATTTGTATTATGTTGGGTTTACTATGTACAGGAAAACCGATTGACCATAAAAAAATGAAGGTTTTTATCCCTTCATTCCTTTAAGCTCTTTTCGATTCTGTTTAATCGTATCAATCATATCAATAAAATTTTGTTCTAATCCCCCCAATAGCTCGTCCGCATATTGTCTGGCTCCAATTCGGATTTCTTTGGCATTAACTTGAGCTTGGGAGATGATTTCTTCACCTCTTTTTTGTGCCAGCTTAGTGATCTCGTCCCGTTCAACCATTTCTTCTATATGCCGCTTAGCATCCTGTAAAATTGAATCTGCTTCCTGCTGAGCCTCAATAAGAATTCTCTGTCTTTCTTCTTTGATCCATTGGGCTTGTTTAATTTCATCGGGCAGCTGAATTCTGATTTCTTTAATGATATCTAAAATGTCTCCCTTGTCAATAAATACTTTGCCGGCAAAAGGAATCGAAGAACTATTGTCAATAATATCTTCCAGTTCATCAATCAGTTTCAGTACATTCATGAATCAAGTTCCCCCTTTTTATTCTTTAGTCCCTGTACTTCTTTACCATTGCCCCTAAAACTTCTTCTGGAACCAAACCCTTAATACATCCCTTAAACTTAAAAACCTCTTTTACCAAGCTAGAACTCAAATAAGAATATTCGCTGCTGGTCATCATAAAAACCGTTTCTACATCTGTATTTAGTTTTCTGTTCATCAGTGCCATTTGAAACTCATATTCAAAATCTGATACGGCCCTTAGGCCCTTAACAATGCTATGGATACCTTTATCCCGAACATAATCAACCAATAATCCAGAAAAACTATCCACCTCTACATTTTGAACATCTCTCGTTACAACTCTTAATAACTCCAATCGCTCCTCAACATCAAAAAGCGGACTTTTACTTTGATTCTGAAGTACTGCTACAATAACTCTATCAAATAATTTAGCTGATCTTTTGATGATATCCAAATGTCCATTGGTTACTGGGTCAAAGCTTCCTGGATATACTGCGACTTTCATTATTATGCCTCCTCAGAATAAATCGATATAGTTGTGTTTCCGTATTTTCTGTTTTTAATTCTTTTTAGCTTAATAAATTGATCTGGTATTGTATCTTTGCTGTCGTGTTCTATTACAATGATACCCTCATCTGTAAGTAAACCGCCCTCTTCTATGGCTTGAATGCAGGGCACGATAAATCCCTTCAAATAGGGTGGGTCCATAAAAATAATATCATATTTTTCTCCCGATTTTGCCAGCTCTGAAATCGCCTTAAGGGCTTCCAGTTGAAGGATTTTGCTTTTTTCTTTAAATCCAGTTGTTTCAGTATTTTCACGGATTACTCTAATGCTGTTTCTATTATTATCGACAAAAATTGCTTTTTCTGCACCTCTGCTTAGTGCTTCTATGCCAAGATTCCCCGTGCCGGAGAACAGATCTAATACATAACTGCCCGGTAAATAGGGACTTAATATACTAAATATGGATTCCTTAATGCGATCTGATGTAGGTCTTGTTACAAGGCCTACAGGCGATTTTAGTCGTCTGCCTTTTGCTAACCCGGCAATAACCCTCAACTGTCCATCTCTCCTTTCGATAACTATATTTTAGCATATATTGACAAAATGAAAAGAAATATTTCAGAAATGTTGTCTTCCTATCTGAATAATATTCTTTCCGAATACACATATTATATATAAGCATAGCAAAATAAAATTCCCCTTAGAGCTCTTCCTTCATTTCTCCTCTCCCAATACTGGTGTAAACACGCCAGTATTTTTATTTGAGGCATTTTTTCTGTTTTAAAATACAAAGAAGAGATGCACGCATCTCTTCTTTGTATTATATAAACTAATTATTTACCAGAAAGTTGTCTTTCAGCCATTTCTACTAATCTTTTTGTCATGTAACCGCCTACATAACCATTTTGTCTTGCTGTAAGGTTTCCCTTATCAACTGTTTGATAGTTGCTTAATCCTAATTCGCTAGCAATTTCATATTTCATAGAATTTAATGCTGCTTTTGCTTCAGGCACTACCTTTTGGTTATTGTTGTTAGTTGTCATTTTCTTTATCACCTCCTGTTGCCTTCTAATATTAATGTAACCAGTATCATTTGAATTATATCTAGAACATTTTAACTATTGAGTAACAGAATGGAAGGTTTGATTATATGCCAATCTCTTGTATTTTTTCTTGAAATGTGTCCAACAGCTTTTTCTTTAAGCCCTTATTTTTTTCCAACAATAGCTCGGGGTCTTCTGAAAGTATCTTTTTGGCCTCAGTTTGAACCTGTTGTAGAATTTTAATATGCTTAAACAGATTAGCAATTTTTAATTCAGGCAATCCATGCTGTCTAGTCCCAAAAAACTCTCCAGGTCCGCGCAGCGACAAATCCTTTTCTGCGATAACAAATCCATCGGTGCTTGACTCCATAATTTTCATTCTTTCTAGGGTAACAGAATTTTTTCCGTAATTAATTAATATACAAAAGGATTGATAGCTTCCCCGCCCAACTCGGCCCCGAAGCTGATGAAGCTGTGCCAGTCCAAACCGCTCACTGTTTTCAATAACCATGACTGATGCATTGGGCACATTCACACCTACTTCAATAACAGTAGTTGATACAAGGATGTCTATATCCCCCGCTTTGAACGCCTTCATCAGTTTTTCTTTTTCGTTACTCTTCATTTTGCCGTGAAGCAATCCTACCCTCATATCTTGAAAATATTCATTTGTCAATTCTTCATAAAGCTCTATTGCTGATTTTGCTTCAATACTTTCTGATTCTTCAATCAGAGGACATACAATGTAGGCTTGTCTGCCTTCTTGAATTTGCTTTCTTACAAAGGCATATATCCTTTTTCTTTTGTGTTGATCCACACAGTATGTCTCAATGACCTTTCTCCCTGGAGGCAATTGATCAATAATTGATATATCCAAATCTCCATACAGTATTAATGCTAGGGTTCTTGGGATTGGTGTGGCAGTCATGACCAATATATCCGGGTTATATCCTTTATTGGATAACATCACCCGCTGCCTTACACCAAATCGATGCTGCTCATCGGTTATTGCTAATCCTAACCTGTGGAACCGAACATTCTCCTGTATGATTGCATGGGTCCCCACAACAATATTGATCTGTCCAGTCTCTATTTCTGTTAATAGCTTTTCTTTATTTTTTTTTGTTATACTACCGGATAATAATGCAACACGCACTCCAAAGGGTCCTAATAAGCTTCGGATTGTTTCGTAATGCTGCTCTGCTAATATTTCCGTAGGAGCCATAAAGGCGCCTTGATAATTATTTAATATAGCCTTGTATAGCGCGATAATGGCAATTATGGTTTTACCCGATCCAACATCTCCTTGAACCAGTCGGTTCATAACCATATTACTTTCCATATCCTCCTCAATCTCATCCAGAACCTTTTTCTGTGCTTCCGTCAGTCGAAAAGGGAGCTGGTTAATAAAATCCTCCAACTGAGGCATCTTATTAAAGGCAATCCCTTCTTTATTTCGGTCTAACTGTCCTTTTGTTAATAAAAGCCCAAGCTGAAGAATCAGTAATTCTTCAAAGATGAGACGATATTTTGCAATGCGTAAATTCTGGGATGAGGTGGGAAAATGAATATTGCGAAGAGCAAAGACTAAATCGCAAAGCCTATTGTTTTTCAAAAGATCCTCTGGCAAAAATTCTTCTATTTGTTCTATGTAATGTTCCAAAACATACTTTTGAAGTGAATAAAAGTCCTTTTGTGTCAATCCATCTGTAAGACGGTATATTGGCATAATCTGTTGAAAGTCTTGTGGCTGTTCCTCTTTTATGATATGGTACTCAGGATGCAAAATCTGAACAGTAAAAAAATCAATTTTTACCTTGCCATGTACAAATACTTTATCTCCTATATGAAACACCTGTTTAATATAGGGAGTATTATAAAATACCAGTTGGGCATTCCCTGTTGCATCCTTAACCGGAAGATTATAAATCTTTAATCTCTTTCGAATGTTTTTCTCCTGAATATTTCCACATACCTCTAAATATAGTGAAGTTTTCTCTCCGTCAACCAGTCCTTGGACGGTTTTTACGGATCTCCTATCCTCATATTCTCTCGGAAAAGTATAAACAAGATCCTCCACAGTGAAAACAGACAGCCGCTGCAGCAGTTTTTGTTTTTTAGGCCCTACGCCTTTTAAGTACTGAACAGATTGTCTTAACGGCTCCATCAAACTCCTCCCTTCTGGCTTGATCCTATACGAAAAATAGGAAACGACCCTGGTCATTTCCTATTCTACAGAGAAAATATAATGGTAGAGCGGTTGCCCTCCGTAATATACTTCGACATCAATATCTTTATATTTTTCTCCAACGAAGTCTGCAAGTGCTTGTGCACTGCTTTCGCTTTGTTCTTCTCCATAGAAAATGGTTAGGATTTCATCCTCATCCGTAATCATTTCCTGCAAAAGCTTCATGGAAACCTCCTCTACTCCTGTACCCACGGCCTTTATATTTCCATCATATATGCCTAGTATGTCATCCTTTTTGATGGCAATATCATTAAACTGAGTATCTCGGACAGAAAAAGTAACTTGCCCGGTTTTAACATTTTTTATGGCTTCTGTCATTACCCTTTCGTTTACTTCAGGATCAGCTTCGCCATTGAAGGATAAAATCGATGCAATTCCCTGTGGAACAGACTTTGTAGGAATTACGATTACATTTTTATCGCTTAACTGTTTTGCTTGATTGGCAGCCAGTATGATATTGCCGTTGTTTGGAAATACAAAAATATTCTTGGCGTTGATCGCATCGATAGATTTCTTGATTTCTTCTGTGCTTGGGTTCATGGTTTGTCCGCCTGTAATGATCTCATCCACATGCAGATCCTTAAAAATGTTAGTTAATCCTTCCCCCATAGTAACAGCAATCATTCCATATTCCTTGAGCTGCTGAGGTTTTTCCGTTTTTTCTTCTTCGAATATTTTATTTCTATGCTGTTGTCTCATATTATCTATTTTAATATTGATGAGTTCACCAAGCTTTAGCCCACGTTCTAAAACGCTTCCTGGATTATTGGTATGGATATGTACCTTGGCAAGATTCTCATCTCCTACCACTAGCATACAGTCACCGTAAGGTCCTATTTTTCGTTTAAAATCTTCTATATCAATCTGATTCCCTTTGATGATAAACTCGGTACAATAACCAAAGGTAATCTCACCTAATTCTTCGTCCCCATGAAATTCAACGGTGTTTAGTGATACCGTTTCACTTACTTCAACCTCTTTGCCGGTTAATGCCTCATAAAAACCCTTATATATGTAAATAAGTCCCTTTCCGCCGGCATCAACAACGCCAGCCTGCTTCAACACTTTTAGCAAGTCCGGTGTTTTATCTAATACCTTTTCAGCATATTCTATCATTTGATGCAAGAATAATTCTAAATCCTCTTCTCTTTTTGCTATTTCAACAGCCCTTTCTGCTGTTTCTCTAGCCACTGTAAGTATGGTTCCCTCAATAGGTTTCATAACTGCTTTATAAGCTGTATCTGAGGCGCTTTTTAATGCACTAGCCAAATCCAGTGTACTCAGTTGCTTCTTTCCCTTACAATACTTAGCAAAGCCTCTGAAGAGCTGAGACAAAATAACTCCCGAGTTGCCCCTTGCGCCCATTAAAGATCCGTTTGCAGCCGCATCCGCTATGGTTTCTATACTATCATTTTTTATCCCTTTGATCTCTTTTGCTGCTGAATTCATTGTTAAAGACATATTGGTGCCAGTGTCTCCATCGGGAACTGGAAATACGTTTAAAGCATCTACAGTACTCTTATTGTTTTCCAATAAATTAGCAGCATGAATCATCATTTTCTTAAGCAATGGACCATCTATATATTTAATTTTCAAAACATGTACCTCCTTAAATTACTTTTCAACCCGAACGCCTTGTACGTTTATATTTACTTTCTTTACTTCCATTCCTGTCAAACTTTCTATATTATACTTTACCTTATCAATAATATTGTTGGCAACCACAGAAATTCTGGTGCCAAATTCTACTACAATAAAAAGATCAATGACAATCTCATTATTATCTGTATATACCTTTACCCCTTTGCTCATATTTTCTTTTCTTAACAGCTCAAATAAGCCTCCTGCTGCTGACTTCGTGGCCATACCCACAAGACCATAACATTCCATAGCAGAAATGCCTGCTATGGAGGCTATCACTTCATTATCTATAAAAATATTTCCTAATTCATTTTCTAATTTCGCCGCCATTGCTTACCCTCCCTATAATAGAATATGTTCCGATTATTAAGTGAGTCCTTAAAATTTATATATATATTTTATATTAATTAATATCTATATTCAACTCAAATAATATGTACATCATCTATGTCCTTATTTAATTGGAATATTTTTTCCTAAATGTTGCACAAAATACGTGTAGTATGGTAAAATAATAATGTTTTTAATAATGGTATACTGTCTCGAAGGAGGTGTAATATATGTCAAGATCCTGTGACGTATGTGGAAAAGGTAGATTGTCCGGAAATAACGTGAGCCACTCAAACCGTCATACAAGAAGAGTTTGGAGTGCAAACATAAAAAAAGTAAAAGCTGTTGTAAATGGTTCCCCAAAAAGAATCAGCGTATGTACAAGATGTTTAAGATCAAACAAAGTTGAAAGAGCAATCTAGCCTGGAAAAGCCTACCCTAAGGGTAGGCTTTATTTAGTTTCTTGATATCCCTTCCCTTTTAGCAAATAAATAGTTTATATCCTAGATACAGCATACAGCACCCTAATAAAACCATCCAAACTCTATATGGCAGAGTAATCACTGCGATGATTACTAGCCCAGTGATTAATAATATCAGGCCCAGTATTCTTCGTTCAATCCATCTCCTTCTCATCGTATTTCCTCCTAAAACACCTTTATTAAAAACAAAATAAACAGCAAACACAAACCGCCTAATATACTATACCAAATCCACAATGGAATCATTTCTATGAGAATAATGGCTCCAATGAGTGCCAATAAAATCCCAAAAACTCTCCTCATAATTCTTATTCTTCTCAAAGGATCACCCCGCTTAAGGCTGTACCATAAAAGAACTATTTCCATTAAAAAACTATATTTATATATATTATTCAATATATTTTTTTATTGCCACAAAAAAAACCATCAATGATGGTTTTTAAACAGTTAGTCTTTTGCCTTTATCACAAGAATCATCCCCTGCTTTATAGTAATAACCGCCTGCGGTTGAGCTAAACGGTTGCTTATACCAATGGTCTGACCCATTTCTATGGTTGCATCTTTTAGAGGATACTCCAAACCCTGTAAAGTAATTCCTTCTACCCGTAGCGTTAGGGGTAGGATCGATATATAGTCCCCCACTTCTCCTTCTATGCTCAACTGTTCTGATGTAATCCAGATCTGATTGTGCTCATCTTGAATACTCACCCGAAGGCCTCCCTGCAACAATGGAACCATAAGCATGATATTTGCCAGTGTATGGTCCATACGGCTTCCAATGGCTCCGAAGAAATTGATCTCTGTTGCACCATGGTTTGCAGCATACTTTACTGCCAATTCGGTATCTGTAAAATCCTTTCTTTTAGAGTATTGGCACCGCTCTACATGATGAGCCTGTAAATATTCCAAATATTTTTCCTCAATAGAATCAAAATCTCCCACAATCATATCGGGTAATAGGTTCATTTGAAACAAATGGCGCATTCCTCCATCTGCACATATGATAAAATCATGTTCTAAGAGAAGGGCTCTCGTTCTGTCATATTCGGTAATATTTCCATTTGTAACAATTGCACATCTCATAAAAAACTCCTCTTATCACTTTATGATTTGTCTAAATGCAGCTACTCTTTCCCTTATATCCTTACTGTTAAATATAGCTGATCCTGCTACCAAAACATTGGCACCTGCTTGGACAATCTCCTTTGCATTCTCCAGGTTTATGCCTCCATCAACTTGGATATCCGTATCCAGACCTCTTTCTTTTAACATCTGCCTTAAGGATTTTATCTTTTCCAATATGATCGGTATAAACTTCTGTCCTCCAAATCCAGGATTTACTGACATCAGCAACACCATGTCCAATTCTGGCAATACAAAATCCAGAGCACTCAAAGGGGTGGCAGGATTTAAAGATACTGCTGCCTTTACCCCAAAAGATTTTATATTCTGTATGGTACGATGAAGATGGGTAGCAGCTTCTGCGTGAACAGTTATAATGTCTGCTCCCGCCTTTACAAAGTCCTCAATATATCGATCAGGACTTTCGATCATCAAATGCACATCGAATGGTAATTTTGTCTTATTACGGATACTATGCATCACGAGGGGCCCGATGGTAATGTTCGGAACAAAATGACCATCCATCACATCTATATGCAGTAAATCGGCACCAGCTTCCTCAACTTGATGAATATCCTGTATCAAATTTGAAAAGTCAGCAGAGAGTATGGAAGGTGCAATTTTTATCATACTAATACCTCCTTGCTTGTTCTATTTCTTCTAATAGCTGTAGATAACTGTCATAACGGCTTTGTTGAATAACGCCTTCTTCTAGAGCTCTTTTTACAGCACACCCAGGTTCATTAACATGATTGCAAGGTTGAAACTTACAATCATGTAAACAAGCATTAAACTCTTTAAAGAGGTATTGTAGATCTTCTTTTTCTATAAAATCTATCTGCAAGGAACTAAATCCAGGCGTGTCTAAAACCCAACCCCCAAGATCAAGATACAGCAGCTCAACATGCCGGGTTGTATGTTTTCCTCTTTCAATTTTTTGGCTTATTTCTCCAGTCTCCAATGCCAGATTTGGCTGTAGGCTATTTAAAAGAGAAGATTTTCCTACACCGGAAGGTCCGGCAAAAACGGTAGTTTGATCTTTTAACCTCGCTTTTAAGACATCTATCCCAATTTGTGCTTTCGTACTAGTAGCAATGACCGGATAACCGATTTGTTCATAAAGCTCCTTTAGCCGCTTTAGTTCTGACTGAGCTCCAAGATCAATTTTGTTGAAACAAATGAGTGCATCAAGATCCTCATTTTCTGCCAACACAAGAAAACGATCCAGTAAAGACAGTTTGGGATCCGGCTGCTGGATAGCAAAAACAATGACTGCCTGATCTACATTGGCCACCGGTGGCCGAATCAGCTCCGTTTTTCTATCTAAAATTTCTTCAATAACCCCTTGCTGTGATACGGCATTTACGGAAATATGCACATGATCTCCTACAAGGGGTGATATTTTTTCCTTGCGGAACCTTCCGCGGGCTTTGCATTCATAAATTTTCTCATCAGTCTTAACATAATAAAACCCGCCTATTCCTTTTATAATCGTTCCCTTAATCATTTTTGATTAACTTCCCGGTTTCAAAATCAATCTGCTTGGGCGTAGTAGCCTGTACATCATCAAAATAAATATACAACGTGGCCTTTCCCCTTCCTTGAATGGTTATTTTTTTCTCCCCTTTAGATCTATTTTCAATTCCGTTATAAACCTCTACTAAGGAGCCCTCCTGTTCCTTCACAATACGAAGCTTAAACTCCTCCTGCTTAGCGGTGGAAAAATATATGGTTAGATCAATTGATTTCAAGGCATTGCCGTCTCCCGGTGGGGTCACATCCTCCGGCCCTTTGCTGACAATTAAATCTACAACTCTTTTCTCTTCCACTTCTGTTTCTGGTGCAATGCTCTGAGCGATAACAAGGTCTTTTGCCACATTATCATCGAATTTATACTCAATATTTCCCCATATTAAACCTGAAGTTTCTATTGTTTTCTTTGCTGTGTTAATATCTTTTCCAACTAGATTTGGCATCAATATGGTTTTCGTTTCAGGCCCCTGGCTTACCACAACACTAATTTCAGATCCTTCCGGCACCTTGCTTTTAGCCTCCGGACTCTGGCTGATAACCACGCCTATGGGAAGAGGATTGTATTCATACTTTACAAATCCTTCTTTCAGATTGGCGTTAAATAGTATGGCATCAATTTCATTGACATTTCGATTTACTAAGTTAGGCACCTCCACCATCTTTGATCCTTTACTGATCGTCAGCTTAATCGGGTAACCGGCCTTCACAAGCTCTCCACTTTTAGGATCTTGGGCTATCACATATCCTTCTTCAAATTCAGAACTAAACTGTTCTACATACTCTGCTTTCAGTCCTATATTCTCCAGATTTTCCTTTGCCTTTTCATAGGGAATCCCCACAACGTCAGGTACCTCCTTTTCTTGCCCGGTAAAAATATCATTGAAGTAAAACATGCTTCCTATAAATATAAGTGCTAAAATGAATGCTGTAGCAATTGCACCCCAAATAATCCAACGATTTTTATGATCTTTTTCCTTTTCTTTTCCTGTATTCCTTAGAGTATTTCGAGTTGTTTTAATATCCTCGTCTTTTATAGCAGGGATTACTTGTGTAGGACTGTCATCATCTTCGTCGATCTTTACAAAATCTCCCATTGGCTGCTTTAAGGCTTGATTGAAATCTTCCAAAATTTCTTTTGCATTATTGTATCTTTTAGACTGATCTTTTTGTATTAATTTCATAATGATATCTTCCAGCGCCTTTGGGATATGCTTGTTAATCACGGAAGGAGGCGTTACATCTTCATGAATATGCTTTAGTGCAATAGCAATAGGACTTTCTCCTTCGAAAGGCACCCTTCCTGTAGCCATTTCATATAAGACAATCCCCAAAGAATAGAGATCGGATTTTTCATCGGTATATCCGCCCCTAGCCTGCTCCGGAGAAAAATAATGAACTGAGCCGATAACGCTCCCTGTATTGGTTACAGTTGAGGCAGTTGCTGCTCTAGCAATACCAAAATCTGTAACCTTTACACGGCTGTCATCGGTAATTAAAATATTATGTGGTTTGATATCACGGTGTACGATATGATTTGTATGAGCATGCTGCAATGCAAGGGCAATCTGTTTGCCGATATTAATGCATTCGTCAGCTTCTAAAGCTCCTCTTTCTTTGATAACCTGTTTTAATGTTCTTCCCTTAACATACTCCATAACAATATAATATACATCATTATCTTCATTTCCCACATCATATATATTTACAATATTGGGATGGGATAAGCTAGCAGCCGCCTGGGATTCCCGCTTAAATTTGCTGATAAAATCTTCATCACTAGTAAACTCCGGTCTTAATATTTTTACTGCCACAAATCTATTTAAGAGCTGACACCTCGCTTTATATACTAAAGCCATGCCGCCGCCACCGATCTTTTCTATAATCTCATACCTATTTCCTAATAGTCTTCCCTTCATTCTCTCACCTCGATTCTAATTGTCAGTTATTTTTAATAGCTAGAATTGTAATATTATCAAACCCGCCTCTTTCATTGGCCAACGCCACTAGTTGCTCACAGCCTTTTTGAATACTCTCGCTATAGAGCATATATTCCATTATTTCTGATGGTTCTACTAAATTGGTCAGTCCATCCGTACATAATATGATAATGTCATCCTGATCGAAAGGGACGCTGCAAACATCAATCTTTATCTTTTCATCTGTTCCCAGGGCTCTCGTAATAATATTCCGCTGGGGATGAGTTTTGGCTTCCATTTCTGTGATACTTCCATTTTTTACAAGTTCTGCTACTAATGAGTGATCCTCTGTAATCTGCGTCATGCATTGCTTATTAATTCGGTAAGCTCTGCTATCACCGATATGACCAATATATACCTTCTTCAGTATCAGTGCAAGGGTTAACGTGGTTCCCATTCCCTGACAATGATCATCCCTTTTCGATCGTTCTAGGATTTTTAAATTAGCCTCCATAACTGCCTTTCGTATCTCTTGAAAGATCAACAGCTCCTCATGATCCTCCTGGGTGTTCAGGTTTTTTTGAATATATTCCGAGATGACGTCTATGGCAATATTGCTTGCTACTTCTCCAGCGTTATGCCCACCCATTCCATCGGCAACGATAAAAAGATTTTCATGATTTTTTGCTATAAAAAAAGCATCCTCATTGATTTCTCTTATTTTCCCAATATGAGAACATGCTCCGATTTCCATTATATCACCTCACCAATCTTTACCCCCGATTCTATCCAAAGATAGTAATATTATTTATATATACAAACCATATTATACCATACTTAAAGGGCCTTTGCAGTCTTTGGCCTACCTTACTCTTCTAAATTTGCATATAAAGAATCCGTCGATCCCGTGTATGTGTGGATATAACTGCAAGTGCTTGCTGTCGCTCCTTAAAGCTGCAGGCAGGTTTTCATTAATATTTACCAGTTCAAAGTCCTCATTTTCCTTAAGAAACTGCTCCATGACTCCTATGTTTTCTTTTTTTTCAATCGTACAGGTACTATATACTAAGAAACCGCTTTTCTTAACATACCGGGCTCCGTTTTTCAAGATATCAACTTGAATACTAACAATTTTTGAAATATCTTCCAAATTTTTATTATATTTAATTTCCGGTTTTTTCCGAATAATTCCCAATCCTGAGCATGGAGCATCTACCAACACACGATCTGCCTTCCCCAGGTATTCTTGTTTCAACTCCCTAGCATCATTGCATTGGGTGTCTATAATGCTAATTCCCAATCGGCGGGCTGTGTCTCGAATTAATTTAATCTTATGATCATAGATATCCCAGGCTATTATTCTGCCTTGGTTTTTCATTAATTGTGCCATATGGGTAGTTTTCCCCCCTGGAGCGGCACATAGGTCCATTACAAAATCTCCTGGCTCCGGATTCACAACATGAGCTACCAGCATCGAGCTTTCATCCTGAATTTGAAATAATCCTTCCTGAAATGCTTTCAATTTTTCTATATTCGTTGCATTGCTAATATAAAGGGCTTCAGGAGAATACTTTCCTTCTGTAATCTCCAATCCCTGAGCCGATAGTATTTTTATTAAATCCCTTTTATTTGTCCTCAAGGTATTGACTCTGACGGTTAAGGAAGGCCTTTCATTATTTCCGCCAAGTAAACCCTCTGTAAAATCTTCTCCAAAATCTTTCAGCCATTTTTCTACCAGCCATTTTGGATGAGAGTATCGAATAGACAGATATTCAGAAACATCCATGTTTTGCCTATCGAGCTTTAGTTCCTCTCTCCTCCTTAAAAAGTTTCTTAATAAACCATTTACGTATCCTGCAGCTCCAAATTCAATTTTTTTAACGATCTTCACACTCTCATTGACTGCTGCAGCTGAAGGAATCCTATCTAAAAAAATAATTTGATATAAAGCCATCCTTAATAGATTTAATACTTCAACTTTTATCTTACTATGTTTAACTTTCGACAATCTATTTATAATATAATCTAAATAGATTTTATTTTCAATAACACCATAGACCAGCTCCGTTACAAATCTACGATCACGGTCCTCTATTTCTCTATTCTTCATAGCTCTTTGCAGGGCAATATTTGAAAAAGCATTATTTTTCTCAATATCCACTAATACATCTAAAGCGATTCTTCTTGCGTTAACTGTCTCCATGATCTTCTCTCCTCTGTTCCATAAATGAAAGCACCCTATTCAGGGTGCATTGTTTAGTCTCTTCTATTTCTTAATAGCAGCAGTCTTATAAGCTGTGCAATAGAAACCGCCATAGCAGCAACATAAGTTAAAGCGGCAGCATTTAGAACCTTCCGGGATGGCCGGATTTCCTCTGAAGTAATAAACCCTCCTATTTCCAACTGTTCTATTGCCCGACTGCTGGCATTGAACTCAACTGGCAGTGTTATTATTTGAAAGGCTACAGCTGCCATGTACAACAAAATCCCAAGATCGATTAATCCGGTCCAGCCAAGTATAAAACCACCCAGAACAAGCATCCAGACTGCCTGCGATCCGAAGCTTGCAATCGGAGCTAATGTATTTCTCATGGTTAATGGCACATAACCTACACCGTGCTGAATTGCATGTCCGGCTTCATGGGCTGCAACACTGATAGATGCAATAGAGGTCCCGTTAAATACTTGAGGAGATAGCCTTAATACCTTCACCCTAGGGTCATAGTGATCTGATAAATAACCTCCGATATATTCTACATCAACATCTCTTAATCCATTTCTATCCAAAATCGCCCTAGCTACTTGAGCACCGGTATAACCTTTACGGTTGCTCACCTGTAAATACTTATTAAAGGTCCCTCTTACTTTAGCCTGTGCATACATGGCTAAAATAATAGCAGGTAGTAAAAATATCATTCCTGGACCAAATCCATAGTATGGTGAATAAAACAAACCCATCATGATTCCCCCTCGCCTTGTAAATATTGGATACAAGCTTCAATTCTTCCAGTACTGACCCGTGCATTGATACAAGGGCCTTCCGGTCTTTCATTTACAATACCGATCACAGGTATTCCCCTTATTTCCTGTATGCCGCTGCTTAAATCTCTCTCACAGGCTACTGCAATAACGGCCTTAGGCTGTGTTTCCCGTACAATCTTTCTTGCGATCGTCCCTCCAGTTGCAACAAATAACTTTACAGGATACTTTTCCTGTAGTCTAATCAAGTTGTCTATATCACACAGGCCACACCTTTTACAGTTGGTTATCTCAGCAGTGATCTTGTGAGGGCATTCTTTTTTCTGCAGGCAATGCGGTATTAAAATTAGAATGTGCTGCGGATCAATATGATAGGTCTTTGATAAAATAAGCTGGTTGTTAATATCTGAAAAAACCTTTCTTACCTTGTCCTTATCTATGCCCATCATTCCACAAACATTCAGGATATTCGGGTAAATCATTGTCATAGAGCTCTTTATCATTCTGCTCTGAAAAGCATTCATTTTCTTTCCCTTTAAAATCTGAATAATAAAAACCATACTGGCCAGTACATACAGCCCCACTAAAAACATTGCTATTAGTATTATATTCAAAAACATCCGATATAATACAAGGCTGCTGATTTGGGTAAGATAGAGGCATAGAAATCCAACCATAATAAAGAGAGTTGCCAGCAGCAGCATAATAAGACCAGCTAATAAAAGTCAATAGGTTAGTTTAATTTTTTTAAAAAAGTAGTTTTTCTAAAAAGTGTACAGCAAAGCTAACCATTGGTAAAAGCCGAACAATGGCTTCTCTAAAGAGTTGAGTTTTATCTACCTAA